>NZ_JBALBW010000140.1:0-3673 GCF_036919895.1 Nostoc sp. | reverse complement strand
AGCTTTCACCGATCGCGTACTAATTAAAAGAGTGAAGTACCATTCAACAACAAATTCTAGAATCCCCCTTTTCGGGGGTTAATGCAAAAAACCCCAACCAATAAATTCAAGTATGCTGAATTTATCAGTGAAGAGTGCAGATTATACAGGAGATAGCTTTGTTGAATATCAACCTTTCTTTTTGTATCTGGTTAAAACAAGGTTATACAGTCATTGGAGTTTTATTGCTTGCTATGTCTATTACAGCTTGCAATAACTCTGCTACATCACAACTAGCATCTGGCAATCGCCCAACGCTGGCAAATCTTTCGGACACCTCTAATCCATCTTCTCCACCCACCTCTGGTACACAAAATCCTGACAAGAACCAGTCCCAAGAACAACTTGCAGTCCAACTCATTCATGATTATTACGATGCGATCGCACGTCTTGACTATAAACAAGCTTACTTGGCTTGGGATGGAGATGGTAGTGCCAGTAAGCAATCATTTGAGGAATTTCAGCAGGGTTTTGCTAACATCGTATCCATTGTTGAAGAAGTCGGAAAACCGGGTTCTTTAGAAGGGGCAGCAGGCTCGCTATATATTGAAATTCCCGTTACTGTTACGGCTGTTAATAGCAATGGAACTCCACAGCGTTTTCGTGGTAGCTATAAGCTGCGACGAGTCAATAACGTTCCTGGCTCAACTCCAAAGCAACGTAGATGGCATATCTACTCGGACAATATTTCTCTTGAGCAGTAATTGGTTCTAGAAAAATCCTGAATCAGCCTGAATGCTCTGTTACTTCCTTTTAAACGTCAACTCTCCCTAGTCAAAATCAGATTAAATATTTTGCATAAATTAAGTTTACTTGTTTCTACACTCAAACTCAGAAGCATCAAAACCCTGGTAATAGGTGATATCAGATAGAGAAAGAGCATTATGAAAATGAGATTATTAGCGTTGATACTGATCAGACTGTGCGAGAAAATTTTGGAAGCGATCGCACGTTGTTTAGCGGATCTGACAAAATCGCACAGCTCCGGTAGGGAAGATACAGCAGCAACTAATGCAGCTTGTGACTTGAAGAGTCTTTCGCTACATCCCACACCCTATACCTCATAAGCTGTTTGCGATCAATTCAACTACCTACCGAAAAGAGAACAGAGCTAATGTTAGACAACTGGTTGAGCAAAAAACAGATATGGTTGCTGCGTGGTGTAGCGATTATAATTTTTTTGATACAAGTTGGAGCATATTTGTGGAGCATTTACCGAGCAACGAATATCTGCAAGTTGTCGCAGCCTCATTCCCAGTATTGCGATTTGACAGTAGTACGGAAGTTAAGTGGAGTAGCAGAAGCGATCGCCCTTTCTTCTGATGGTCACACCTTAGTGGGCGGCGGTAGCAAAAGCTTTAGCGTCTGGCATCTGCCAAGTCAGCAGCCACAATTAACCCTCAAAGGAGACGCGAATGATATTTATGACCTTGCGCTTTCTGCTGATGGTCAGACTTTGGTGAGCGGGAGTTTAGGCAAGACCATTAAGGTGTGGAATTTAGCGACGGGAAAACTCAAATTTACTCTCAAAGGGCATTCTGAAGTTGTAAATGCACTGGTGATCACACCCAATCAGCAAACAATTGTGAGTGCGAGTTCTGACAATACCATTAAGATATGGAATTTGGCGACTGGACAATTAACAAGCACATTGGCACAAACACCGAATGCTGTAATAACTTTGGCGCTGACTCCAGATGGCAAGACTTTGGTTAGTGGCGATTCGAGCAATCACATCACTGTATGGGATCTGGGAACTGGACGAAAGCGCACCACTTTGACTGGACATTATGGTGCAGTATCTGCTTTAGCCATTAGTCGTGACGGTCAGTTGCTCGCTAGTGGTAGTGCCAAGCAGGTAAAAGTGTGGAACCTGACAACAGAAAAATTGTTGCAAGATTTTGGGGGCTTCTATTTTCCGCAGATCACCATCGCCTTTAGTCCTGATGGGCAATCTTTAATTACTGGTGGAGGATATAAACCATATCGGGTTTGGAATCTGGTAACAGGAAATATAGAAGCAACTCTGCCCGATGTAAGCAACTGGTCGGGGGCAATGGTATTTAGTAGGGATGGCAAGACTTTGTTTAGTGCAACAGAGGACGGAATTACAGAGTGGAAAATTCCTGCACCAAACCACCCGTAAAAGAATGTTTGGAAAGTTATGAGAGTCTTGCGCTTGAGCTATTCGTCTGGTTTTAAAACTTCTAACTTTGGGCAAGTGAGAGTACTCTATCTGCCAAACTAAAATCTCGTTTGTGTTCGCATACGAATTGATATAATCGTGGATTTTGTCCTTGAAAATCCATAAGTGAACTGGAGATTTTATCTACTTCAGTCCTCCGATTATCATTATTAAATGCTAGCCCGATTCTGCTGATATTTTTGAGAAATTCTAGTGGCAAGTTATTTGGGTTTCTGCAATTTTATAGTTCCCGAACCACAAGTAAGAATACCATTTTGATAAATCGGATCGCTTAAGTGGATAGTGCCTGGTAATTTGTTTTGACATATAATTGCCAAGGTTGTTAGTTTATTTTTAGAATTTTTAGTATTAGGTACAATAAATACACCACTAACATAACCTATTACTGGTATTTTTACGAACCATCCCTTTTTTACATACTCTCGTCGGGGATTTGCATAATTGAATACAGAGATTTGGGTTATTTTTATAGAATAGTTATAGTTTTTTGACGAGTTTGACATTTGTTCTTTAAGAGCAATGTCTATTTCAGGAATCGACTTACTAAATATGCCATTATGCTCTAAAAAGTATCTCTGCTGACCACGAGTCATCATGCCAATTGAAGCCAGTCCTACTGATGATGTATCCCAACTTTCATTACTAAAATTTAAAGGGAATAAATTATATAAAAATAGTGGCAATATAATCCAGACAAAAGGAATAGATGCTAGCAAAAATAGAGCCTTGAATTGTGTATTTTTATCAATTTTTAAGAAAAGATTCATGACTATTTTCTGTCTGAGATAATTTGTTTTGTTGACGAACACTCTGAAGTGTTTAAGACAACCTTTTAGTTCAAGTTTTCCCATATTAGAGGCTTTTCTAACAACTTACTGACCGCAGAGAAGGTGGGGACTCTCGCAATATGTTGAAAAAATAAGCTCCCCTCTAAGAGTGGCTCAAAGTTTTATCCAAGAATTTCAATCATCGTAGCCAGAATTTTCTTGTTGCATCAACGCCGGAAAATACTTTTTAAGTAATAAGCTGTACCTGTTCTTTCCAGGTGTGTCGAAATCTTTTCTTGAAATTGGCGCATGAACCCAGGTAATAACGAACGCTTCTACCATGCAATATAAAACTGCCCTAGACGAAAGCTAGAGCAGCTTTTGATAGAAGTAAATTATATAGGAGACAATTAATGTTGTCCCCAGTTTATCCATACTAAATACTGTTATATAATACTCTTCACCTCAAGTTTCGTACTTTACGCAAAAAACGAATAATCTTGAAGTTGGCATTACAAAGGTTAAAAGTCAGTATAAGCTAGTGTGTTACAGACGACATACTCGGCTTTGAGCCTCTTTCTTGGGTAAAAAGACAAGTCTAGCGCATTACCTTTTATCAACTGACATTCAAACTAAAGCAACTAAGAAGATTCGCTGTTAA
>NZ_JBALBW010000139.1:0-12950 GCF_036919895.1 Nostoc sp. | reverse complement strand
AGGGACAATATGTTTGAAAATATGGCACAAGCCCAACGACTCTGCTCTTTTGGTTTAGACATACTCAAACGAATTTTTAGAATGAAATAGCCCTGCCCGCTACAAGATTACTATTTACAAAAGTCGTTAGTGCGCTAATGTTTATATATGTCCAACTTTTGTAAGATATCTTTTCCAGGAACTGATTACCCTCCCCTGACTCTGCAACTATATCAAAATTTGTCTGAACATCTCACGATTCAGAATTCACCTGTTTTGTTTGGCTGTCGGACTGGTATTTGTGGCACCTGTTTGGTTGAGGTTGTTGGTGATATTCCTCCTCCTAAACCTGATGAGCAGGAAATGTTGGAGACGTTAGCAGCTAATCATCCTCATGCGCGGCTAGCTTGTCAGGTTGATGTTACAGATAATGTTGAAATTCGCAGGAATATTGGCTTCTGAGGTTGCCATAATTAAATACGATCGCTCTCACCCACTATGCAATTTGCAGACTTTTGGTATATTGTCGCACTCAGCAACCAACTACAACCTAACAAGGTATTATCACGTAGCATTTTAGGAGAATGGTTAGCGATATTTCGCGGTGAAGATGGACAACCCGTAGCTTTGCGCGATCGCTGTTTACACCGCAATAGCCGTCTATCTACAGGTAAAATCTGTAATGGTGCTTTACAATGTCCCTATCATGGTTGGGTATATGACGGCGTTGGAAACGTTATTGCAGTTCCAGCCGAAGGAGATGATTTCAAACCTTCCCCACAGCGTCAAGCCAAGTGTTACGCTACCAAAGAACAAGATGGCTATGTTTATGTGCGGTTAGCTGATAGCGTTGATTTTGAACCCTTTTCTATGCCTCACTACGGACAAACCGGATGGGAGACGGTGCGGGTAATTAACCGTTTTGCTAACAATGTGACTAATTGTGCGGAGAACTTTATTGATATTCCCCATACGGCTTTTGTTCATCCTGGTGTTTTCCGTACTTCCCGCCAACAAAAGTTAGAGATGACTGTAGAACGCTGCAATGGTTCGGTTTTGGTGGAGTATCGCAACGAAAACAGTAATTTGGGATGGTACAGCCGTTTTCTGAATTTGCAGAATGCAGAGATTAAACATAGCGATCGCTTTTATATGCCAAATATTACCTCTGTAGAGTATAAAATGGCACGCACTCGCCATTTGTTCATTACTAGTCAATCTATTCCAGAAACCGATAATTCAACTCTGGTTTACACCGATGTCACCTATAACTACGGTATCTGGAATAAATTAGCGCGTCCCTTTGTGCGGTGGACTGCTCAACATATTATCCGCCAAGACGTGGAAATTTTGGGTATTCAAGGAGAAGCGATCGCTAAATACGGGACACAATTTTATAATACGCCTGCGGACACAATTCATATATTTGTAGAGTCAATTATAGCGGCTATATCTCGTGGCGAAGATCCGCGTTTATTGCCAAATCAATCAGTAGAAGTTACATTTTGGGTTTAAGAATAATTCCTAATTACCCCCCTTAATCCCCCCTTTACAAGGGGGGAGATCGGAAAATCCAGTTCCCTCCCCTTTATAAGGGGAGGGTTAGGGTGGGGTAAAACCCATGTTTAAAATCAGTGTGAGCAATCAAAAGTGGGAATACAAAACTTTTCACAACTAATAATTTTTGGCTCTTTTATCGGATTACTTGGTTGGACTATTAGCAATCAGGTTGGACGAACTCAATTGAAACTAAAAAGTACTGAAGATTGGTTGCTAGATGGTACAGGATTAACAATTCAAGGAATTTTGATTCCCTTACTACAAGCTACTTTAGTTTATTCGCTATATCAACATATATTACCTGTTCCCCAAGGAAGTTTAAAACTATCATTAATACCGACTTTTATTATCAGTTTTGTTGTAGTTGATTATTTATATTATTGGAACCATCGTTTATTACATACTAAATTATTCTGGAAAGTTCATCAAGTCCATCATACTGTTACCCAAATGGATGTATTAGGAACTTCTCGAAACACCCTTTGGACAAGTTTGTTAATTATTTATTTATGGATACACACCTTATTTATATATTTGTTAGCCGATCCCACAGGTTATTTACTTGGAGTCAGTCTAACTTCTGCCTTAGATTTATGGCGACATAGCCGCTTGATGATTCCTGCAAATACCAGGCTATATCAATTTTTATCTACTTGGTTAATCTTACCGCAGGATCATGCTTGGCATCATTGCAGCGAAATCCACAATTATAACTATGGGGCTAATCTGAAAATTTGGGATAAGTTACATGGAACATATTATGAAAGTGAAAAGTTGCCATCTATAATTGGAATTCCTATCTCATTGAACTTGTTCCAAAAACTTTTATTCCCATTTTCATGACAGTTATCAGTAAAATTCTTTCGTTTTTTCCCGCCTTTATCTTATTGCTAACTGGTGCAGC
The DNA here is from genome assembly GCF_036919895.1 of Nostoc sp. Classification (GTDB taxonomy): domain Bacteria; phylum Cyanobacteriota; class Cyanobacteriia; order Cyanobacteriales; family Nostocaceae; genus Nostoc. The sequence continues at coordinate 10,507 of NZ_JBALBW010000139.1, read as the reverse complement.
AATAATCTACCTCGCTTATTCACCCAATATCTTCAGTATTCTGGCGGTGTTTCTTTCTATTTATGGGCTACCAGTGCTAGCTTACCGCTTGCATGAATGGGTTTATCCTGTGCGCGAGGGTATTAGTTATCTACTAGGTGAAGAATATAATCCTTGGTGGGGTAGTCATCAAATCCAGGTAATTTATATTGCAATTCCGGTGTTGGAAGCAGTGCTGCGATTGATTCCGGGGGTGTTTTCTTGTTGGTTGCGATTGTGGGGTGCTAAAGTGGGGCGAGATGTATACTGGACAACAAGATTAGAGATTGCCGATCGCAGTTTGTTAGAAATTGGCGATCGCGTCGTTGTCGGGCATGGTGTCGGTATCTATTGCCACATCATTAAACCCCGCAAGCAAAATTTAATGCTGTATGTCAAAAAAGTCCAGATTGGCAGCAATGTTTTTGTGGGAGCCGGATCTAATCTTGCTCCCGGTGTAGTCGTTGCTGATGGTTCTTATTTACCAGCAGCCACCAGGCTTTATCCTAATCAAAAGGTGCAATAATGCGTCCGATTATTCAGCTTTTTGGGCAAATCCTCGCGCTAACTGCGAGGCGATTTTATCGAGCTTTGGATTACCCACAGTTAATGCAGACATCTGTAAAAAGGGAAATTTGCGATCGCTTAATCAAAAGCGAGTATGGTAAAACTTTGGGGATTCATTCTGTAGACGATTGGCAGCGTGTCCCAATTGTAGATTATGATGCACTCGAACCTTGGTTAAATCAGAAACAGCAGCAAATTGCCCTCACACCAGAACCCATTTTATTCTATGAAAAAACCTCCGGTAGTAGTGGGGCGGTAAAATGGATTCCTTATACTCAATCTTTGCGGCGATCGTTTAATCAAATGTTTTGTGTCTGGGCACACGATCTGATTGTACATGGCCCGAAATTTTCCACAGGCAAGATTTATGCTTGTATCTCGCCGCAATTAGATGTAGCTGATAATCAAAGTTTACAGAACGATTTAGATTACTTAGATGGCTGGTTGCGTTGGTTTTTGCGTCCTTGGTTGGTGATGCCAAATAAACTTAATCGGCTGCATGACGCGAACTTATTCAAACATCAATTGGCTTTGGCATTATTAGAAGCTGAAAAACTAGAAATTATCTCTATTTGGAGTCCTAGTTTTCTCCAAGTACATTTAAAATATATTCAAGAAAATCAGGATTTATTGCGAACAGAATTACACAATCGAATTTTACATCAACGGCTGCAACTCCTTAGCGAAAGTAATATTGCCTGGATGCAACTCTGGCCAAATTTGAAGCTGATTTCTTGCTGGGATAGTGCCAATGCAGCAGATCAAGCTCAGGGATTAAGAGCGCAGTTTCCAGGTGTATTAATTCAAGGTAAGGGACTACTAGCAACGGAAGCCCCAATAACGATTCCCTTGATTGTCGCTGGGGGATGTGTGCCGGTTCTTGATGAAGTTTTTTTCGAGTTCGAGGATGATACTGGTTCCTTGTATGGTTTGCATGAACTCAACACTGGCAAGGAATACACAGTTATTTTATCGCAGAAAGGGGGATTGTATCGTTATCGAATTGGCGATCGCATCCGCGTAACTCATTACTATCGCCACACTCCCTGTTTAGAGTTTCTCGGACGACATCAAGCTATTAGCGATTTGGTGGGTGAAAAGTTGCAAGAAACCTTTGTAAATAATGCTCTGACTCTATTGAATTTGCAAGAAACTAATTTTAAAAGTTTGATGCCAATTGCCGATCCTCCACACTATATTTTATTGCTAGATTCGGCAAAACAAACCCCAGAAATTATTGCCGAACAATTGGATCAAGCTCTATCAGAATCATATCATTACCAGAGAGCTAGAGCCATCGGTCAACTCGCACCACCAGAGGTTTTAATCTCTAATGAAATTCCTGAAATATTAGTTTCCCATCGTATCCATACTGGAAGTATTTGGGGAGGTATTAAACATCAAATTCTAGCAACATCACCCATTAGCAATGAACTTTTACAAAAATTGAACTTATAAATTGCCCAGAAATAGCTAATTCACAACGAAGCATTAACAAAAATAAGTTTAAAGTCTTGACATCAAGTAGAGGTAAATTAAGATTTTTGTTTTTTGAGATGAAGACATAAAGAAGGGGTGACGCGGAGAAATTATCAAATACTCTCTCCGCGTCCTTGCGTGCCTTTTAAGCAGTAGGTTTTGACAATTGGGCTAATTTATCTGTGTAAATTTCCACTGTGACTGGTGAATTTTGATGAGAAACGAGCGATCGCTTCACCTCACCCAAGTAAACTGGTACAGAAATCCCTGGTTCTGGGTGGATAATGGTACGGGCGCGAACTGTCAAGTTGTCGTCTTCACGTGTACCTGAACGACCATAAGAAAATAAATTACTAGCTGCTTGACGTAAAGTTGCTTCTAATTGTGTGGGTGTAATTTTGGACGATGTGGTAATAACTGCTTGTGTGGAGCCATTGTCATAAACTAGAGTGTACTTGCCTGCTCCTGGAATCACAGCCCGACTTAAGGGGACTATCGATAGTGCAAATAAACCACCCGTCAGCACCAGCATAAAGCCAGTTGTACCCACCAGCCGAAAGCGGATGCCCCATTTGAGAATAAAAGCTAAAGCTGTTAAGGCAGCGAATGCCAAGGTAGCTATACCTGACCATTGGGTGTAATGAAGAAAATTAGTTGTTGTGAGCATAAGGTAGGTTATGGATGCGTCTTTTTTCGTTACCGACACACCTATTTTACCGAGAGCTTACACCATAAGGTATTTGATTTGTGAGAATTGTAACCCGCAGACACCCCATTTATTTGAGAAGTCGTGTATCTTGTCGATCGCGAATAATTCAGGATTGCTATATTAATTACAAATTATATAGTACTAGTATTGCCGACAAGTAAAAGATTTATTTCCCTTATCTGAAGTTGAAACATATATCCTATATTCTGCGGGACAAATTTCAACTGAATTAGCTGTTCTAATTTGGATATCGTCTGCAATCTGACAACTTTGGAACTGTCCTTTTTCATCGAAAGATATGTAATTTTTTCCTCGGCAGGGAATATTGGATGTCTCTGAAAGAGAACTGAAAACTTGCACATTAGTATTTCGATCGAGTATACAAGTTAACAGCGAACCATTGGGATAATAAATCATATTACCTGCTTCACACTCAATTGCTGCTTTAGCAGGTAGAGGAAAAGCAAAGTTAATTGTCAATAACCCTAATGAAGAAGTGAAAAATGTAAAGCTTTGCAAGGATAATTTCATGAAGAAATTCTGGTTTTTTTACTAAGCTAAATATTTTTTGATTGTGTTTGACTAAATAAAAATAGTAAATATACAAAAGGGCATCTACAAGAGATGCCCGTCATGTAGGAAAACCCCAAAGGGTCGTCCCTACACCTTCCCAACAATCAGCAACAGTGACTAATTAGGTATTAGTCACACTCACAGACGTGAATATAGTAATCTTATTAACTTAAAACTCTAAATGTACCCCGTGCATACACTGAAAAATTTATAGCGGTTCTAAGTCGCGGTGACTGCGCTGCGATCGCCTGATACTTTAACACTTAAGAGATTGTGCATTTTCAGCAATACATACATGAATACACGTAAAAATGATAATTGATATATATTTCAACACTTTTGGGTATCACCATACAAATTTACGTTAGTTTAATAGCTTATCTAATTTTACAGATATTATCTATCCCACAACAATGGGGACATACACTATTAGATAAATTCCGCTATTTACCCTGAACTTCTTATGTGCTTGGTTTGATTGAAATTGTCCCGTGGTAGGGCTGCGCCCTGCACGCTATTTGTACCAGTTGCGTAAGTCCCGATCATTTTACGCAAATTTTGACACAGATTTAAACCCTAAAGGGTAGGGAGTACGTCAACACAGCAAATACCACGCTTGACAATTTTCCCTTATTCTTAACTTGTCATTAACGATCTGGGAATACTAAATCTACCAGAAATTGTGAGGATTTAGCTGTATGGTCAGTGCTGTTGCCAGTATTGTTGGATATCGCATCATTGAAGAACTCTACAGTGGTTCTAGAACCCAAGTTTATCGAGCAGTTAGAGAATCCGACTTAGCACCAGTAGCGATTAAACTACTGAAAAATCCTTATCCCAGCTTCCATGAACTCTTGTCGTTTCGCAATCAGTACACCATTGCGAAAAATCTCCATTCAGCTTCCATTATTCAAACCTATAGCCTCGAACCCTTCCAAAATGGCTATATCTTAGTTATGGAAGACTTTGGGGGAATTTCTCTCAATGATTATTTCGCTCAAAATCAAAGTGTCGCTTTTTTAAAAGAGTTTTTAGTAATAGCGATCGCTTTGTGCAATACCTTAGATATACTCTACCGCGAGCGCATCATTCATAAAGATATTAAACCAAGCAATATATTAATTAATCCCAAAAGCAAACAAGTTAAATTAATTGATTTTAGCATTGCATCTTTACTACCACGAGAAACCCAAACACTAGTCAATCCCAATGTTTTAGAAGGGACACTAGCTTATATATCTCCAGAACAAACAGGGAGAATGAATCGTGGAATTGATTATCGCACAGATTTCTATTCCCTCGGTGTCACTTTTTATGAATTACTTACAGGAGAATTACCCTTTCAAGCTAATGACCCAATGGAGTTGGTACATTCTCATTTGGCAAAACTCCCAGAAAAGTTAAGTAATCGGAAAACAGAACTTCCTTCAGTTCTGGGTGAGATTGTCATGAAATTGATGGCGAAAAATGCTGAAGATAGATATCAAAGTGTATTAGGATTAAAGTTTGATTTAGAGAATTGTTTACAGCAACTAGAAGCAACTGGTGAAATTAAATCCTTTGAAATTGCACAGCGTGATGTATGCGATCGCTTCCTCATTCCTGATAAAATCTATGGACGAGAAGCTGAAGTTCAAACTCTGCTGCAAGCATTTGATAGAGTAAGTCTTGGCGCAACCGAAATGATGCTGGTAGCGGGGTTTTCCGGAATTGGCAAAACAGCCGTTGTCAATGAAGTGCATAAACCGATTGTCAGACAACGCGGCTATTTTATCAAAGGCAAATATGACCAATTTCAACGCAACATTCCCTTCAGCGCTTTTGTGCAAGCATTCCGGGATTTAATAGAGCAATTATTAACAGAAAGTGATGTCCAAATTCAGCAATGGAAAACTAAAATATTAGAGGCTATTGGTGAAAATGGGCAGGTAATTATTGAAGTAATTCCCGAACTTTCAAGAATTATTGGCGAACAACTACCAGCGATAGAGTTATCAGGAACATCGGCAGAAAATCGCTTTAATTTATTATTCCAAAAATTTACGCAAGTCTTTACCAATGCATCACATCCCTTAGTAATATTTTTAGATGATTTGCAATGGGCAGATTCGGCATCGCTCAAGTTAATGCAGCTATTAATGGCTGATACAAGTCATCTTTTCATCATTGGTGCGTACCGTGATAACGAAGTCAATCCACACCATTCATTAATTCTGACTTTGAATGAAATTGCTAAATCACAAGCAAAGATTAATACGATTACTTTAGCACCACTAAGCCAAAAACAAGTAAATAAGTTAGTTGCTGACACACTGAAATGTTTAGAAGATGTAGCATGGCATCTTTCTATATTAATTTATAAAAAAACTAAAGGAAATCCATTTTTTGCTACACAGTTTCTCAAAGTATTGCATCAAGATGGATTAATTAAATTTGACTTTGAGTTAGGCTGTTGGCAATGCAATGTATCAGAAGTGACGGCTCAAGCAGTTACAGATGACGTTGTAACTTTTATGAGTTTGCAGCTGCAAAAATTACCGCGATCGACTCAAAATGTCTTGCAGTTAGCGGCTTGTATTGGGAACTCTTTTGATTTAGCAACTTTGGCGATTGTTTCGCAGCAATCAGAAATTGAGACGGCTGCGGCTTTATGGAAAGCTTTGCAAGAAGGGTTGATTTTACCAATTGGTGATGTTTATAAGTTTTATGTCGGGCAAGAAAATCAAGCACATACATCGGAAAATCAACTGATTGTTACATACAAATTCTTACATGACCGAATACAGCAAGCAGCTTATTCTCTGATCCGTGATGACCAAAAACAGACGACTCATTACCAAATCGGACAACTGCTGCTACAACAGATTTCTGCACAAGCAAGAGAAGATCGGATTTTTGAAATCGTCAATCAATTAAATTACGGTACGGCTTTAATTAGCAAACAAACTCAACGAGATGAACTAGCACAACTTAATCTGATTGCCTGTCGCAAAGCCAAAAATTCTACTGCCTATCAAGCAGCGCATGAATATGTCACAGTGGGATTGTGTTTGTTGGGAAGAAATACTTGGCAGCAGCAGTATGAGATGAGCCTCGCCTTGTATGAATTAGCGGCGGAAGTTGCAATGCTAAATGGTAACTTTGAGGTGATGGAACAGTTCATTTATACTGTTATTCAACAGGCACATTCGTTACTAGAAAAGGTTAATGTTTACTGCATTAGAATTCAATCGCATATTTCCCAAAGTAAATTGACTTCAGCGATCGCGATCGCCCAACCAGTCTTACAACAGCTTGGTGTCACCTTTCCCCAAACACCCATACCATCAGATATTCAACAGGAAATTCAAGAGATTGAGGAACTGATTGGAGATAGGCAAATTGCCGATCTGGTTAACTTGCCTGAGATGCGAGATGCCGAAAAACTCGCTATTCTTAAGATTGCCAATATCATCAGCCCAGCAGCTTACCTCACTGGTTCAGCGTTGTACCCATTGCTGAATACTTTGTCTGTTAAACTCTCGATTCAGTACGGTAACACATCGACTTCTAGTTTCGGCTACGCGAACTATGGCAATATTCTCTGCAATTTCTTACATACCATAGATAAAGGATCGCAGTTTGGTTCCCTGGCACTTCAGATTATCTTAAAACTCGATGCCAAAGCGAGTAAAACAGATGTTTTGATGATTTTGGGGATATTTATTGTACACCGCAAATCTCACATTAAAGAAACACTACCCTTGTTGCAAGAGGGTTATACCAGTGCCTTAGAATTTGGAAACCTGGTACTTGCTGGATATAATGGGCACACTTTTTGTCTCAACTCTTTTTGGTGCAGTCAACCCCTGGCTACCTTAGAGCAGGATATCTGCGCCTACTGCCATAGTTTGATGCAAATAAATCAATTGACAACCGCAAATTATTGTCGGATTTATTGGCAACCTGTTTTAAACCTGCTGGGTTTTGCAGAACATCCCACCCTTTTGTCTGGAAAAGCCCTTGAAGAAATAGAATTTCTCCAGCAGCTACAATCTGCCAATGATGGATATGGATTGTATATTTTCCATTTATATAAATTAATGCTTTGTTTCTTGTTTGGAGAAATAGAGCTAGCAAAAAATCATGCTATTGAAGTCAGGCGCTATTTTATGGCTGGTGCAGGATTAGTCAGCGAACCAGTATTTTATCTTTATGATTCGCTGCTGACTTTGGCACAATTTAATCCACAGTTAGATCGAACATCAGCAGCATTGCAGAGTGTAACAGAAAACCAAACCAAGTTAGAGCAATGGGCGCATCATGCACCCATGAATTACCAGCATAAGGTGGATTTGGTAGAGGCAGAAAAATACCGGGTATTAGGCAAGAATTATGAAGCAGGGGATTATTACGATCGCTCTATTTCTTTTGCTAAAGCCAACGGCTACCTGCAAGAAGAAGCCTTAGCTAACGAACTGGCGGCTAAATTCTATCTTTACTGGGGTAAAGCAAAAGTTGCCGCAGGCTATATGCAAGAAGCTTACTATTGTTACGCAAAATGGGGTGCAAAAGCCAAAGTTGCCGATTTAGAAAAATGCTATCCCCAACTACTTACGCCCATATTACAGCAAACTCGCTCGACCCTCTCAATTAACGAAACCATCATCTCCTTGGGGACTGTCACCTCCACCAGTGGAGCCACTTCTAGCACCAGTGTCTCAGATACTCTAGATTTAAAAGCGATTCTCAAAGCTTCCCACACGATCTCCAGTGAAATCGAACTGGAAAAATTGCTTGCATCGTTACTGAGAATCCTCATCGAAAATGCGGGGGCTGATAAATGTGTATTAATGCTGTTACGCGACGATCGCTTGTTAATTAAAGGATCGATGTCCCAGGGAACAAAGCCAGTTGTATTGCCCAGAACTCCTGTTGAAGATAGTCAAGATATTCCCCACAAACTAATTTACAAAGTCAAGCACAGCAATCAAACTATTGTCCTGATGGATGCGACAGTAGATCCGCTTTTAGCCAATGACCCGTACATTGTGCGTCAACAGCCTCAAAGTATCTTGTGTAGCCCGATTTTGCATCAAGGCAAGTTGATGGGGATTTTGTACCTGGAAAACAGTTTAGTAACCGGAGCCTTCACGAGCGATCGCGTCGAACTCCTCAATCTACTTTGCGCTCAAGCCGCAATTTCCTTGGAAAATGCGCGACTTTATGAGCAAGCCCAACAAATGCTAGCAGAACTGAGTGCCAGCAAAGCCCGCTTTCAAAAGCTGGCGGATAATCTTCCTGGCATAATTTACCAGCTTTGCCTCACTCCCGATGGTTCTGTTTCAATTCCCTACGTTAGTCCGGGCTGCGCGGCTCTATATGAAGTGCCACCTGAAGATTTCTTGGCAGGCATCACAGATTTTCGGATGCTGGAGCATCCAGATGATCGCTCAACCCTCACCCAAGCGTTCATTCATTCTGCCGAGACTCTCGCGGCTTTTGAGCAGGAATGGCGCATTATTACGACCTCTGGCACTGTGAAATGGGTGCAGGCGGCATCACGACCGGAACGGCAAGCCGACGGTTCGATCGTTTGGGATGGCGTGATGATGGATATTAGCGAACGCAAACAAGCAGAATTTGCCTTGCAACAAGCGCAATTACAAATAATTCAAAGTGAGAAAATGTCTGCTTTGGGTAACTTAGTTGCGGGTGTCGCTCACGAAATGAATAATCCCTTGGGTTTTATTGCTGCCAGTCTTAAACAAGCTAAACCCAACTTTAATGATATTGTGGAACACTTAAAACTCTACCAAGAAACTTGCTCCGACCAAAGTGAAAAAATTTTAGACCATGCCCAAGAAATTGACTTGGAATATAGCTTAGAAGACTTGCCTAAAATGCTTGATTCCATGACAATGGCGTGTGACAGGCTCAAAAATATCAGCACTAGTTTACGTACTTTCTCTCGTGCTGATAAAGATTACAAAGTGCCGTTTAACATTCATGAAGGCATTGATAGCACTATTCTTATTCTCAAACATCGTCTCAAAGCTAACGAACAACGTCCGGCAATTGAAGTCTTGAATCACTACGGTAATTTCCCACAAATAGAGTGTTTTCCTGGGCAATTAAACCAGGTATTTATGAATATTCTCGCTAATGCTATTGACGCATTGGAAGAGTCGAATCTTGGACGAAATTTTGAAGAAATCAAAGCTCAACCCAACAGAATTAGCGTTACAACTTCACTAGAAAATAATCTAGTTAAAATCGCCATAGCTGATAATGGTAAGGGCATAACTGAATCAGTTAAACAGAGAATATTCGACCATTTATTTACTACGAAAGCTGTAGAAAAAGGAACGGGATTAGGGTTGGCGATCGCCCGTCAAATCGTCGAAGAAACTCACGGTGGAAAACTAAGTTGTAAATCTGTTCTGGGTGAAGGAACAGAATTTTTAATTGAAATTAAAGTGTAAACAAAAATACTATATTCAAGGAATTTAGTGTTAAAGTTTTTTGTAAATTTTGCCTCCGACTGTTTTGCTGTATTGGTAATGGTAGTGCCTCTCTCTGCCAGTCAATAATCCTCACTTGTTTCTGATGTAGTAACCACACCAACATCTTTATGGTGATTAGCTGTGCTTTATTTAGGTATTTTTCTAAGAAGTTTTGGTATAATGATGCCAGCATTATAACGACGGTCTGAAGTCGCAGTTTTGCTCCAACTACAACAGAAATGGTTGATAAACTAATATCAGTTGTACTCGACTTAATAAATCCTCAACATTTAAGAAACTGGTTCGCTAATTGCCGCTACTGTACCTCCTAACAGCCGGAACTGCTGTATCTAATTTTACAAATATTATCTATCCCACAACAATGGGGACATACGCTATTATATAAATTCCGCTATTTACAATCTTGTTATGTGTCATAAAATCAGTTATATTCATTGGTTTGAAGAGATAATATCATGTTGACTATTTTAGGCTTTTTAGAGTTAGTGTAACTAGGAATGTAAAGTTTTATATCAGGATTCAACATTTCTGCTCTAAAACGTAATACTACACCACCTTGGGAGTGAGTTGATTCGCCTTCTTTTAAAGTAGAATCTTCATACTCAAATCCAACCACTTCGACTGAGTAATTGGCGCACTACTAGAAATATAGTCA
>NZ_JBALBW010000138.1:0-66488 GCF_036919895.1 Nostoc sp. | reverse complement strand
GACCAACCTACGAATACGAAGCGATCGCGCTTGAGCCAGTCGTCTAGAACGTCAAACCACCCTCTACTGGGCGCACGTCCAACTGCGATGGTCATTACAGCAAATCTCCAAATGTTTATAAGTACAGGTTGTGTCTGTATTATAGATGGCTATATAGAGGCCTTCTATAAGCAGAAAGTTAACCAGGTTGTTAACCAAGTTTACAATTTTTTACACACCTTTAATAATATTAGGTGTAAATCGTTAATTTTTCTAGGGGTTTTGTAATAAAAATTAATTTTTGCTCTAAATGAGGTGGGCAGATGAGAGAGATAAGACAAATAATCCAATTCCCAATTCCCAATGCCCAATGCCCATTTCCCTAGAATCAGTCAGCTGACGCTAAAATGAGTCCACAGTTAAATTTGATTATTGCTAAATGTTTACCATCGATTTAAGCATCAGAAACACTGCTTTCCCTATCTCGGTACAACGTAAGTCAGCAGAGGATGCTGAGGCTGTGTATCAGCTAATTTTGGCAGCCATCCGTTCTGGAAATCCTGACATTGTGGAACTCAAGTGCGAGGGCAAGACAGAGAAAAAAATTGCTGTCCGCGCTAGTGAAATTTCTGGGGTGCAGATTGTTCAGAAAGATGGTACAACCCCTGGTGGTGGCAGACCACCTGGATTTTTCGCTGTCGCTGCTGAGTAACCAAGGTTGACAAATGGCTCAAGTGGGCATTGAGGTCAAGGATTTAAATTTCAGTTGGCCGAATGGAGAGAAAGTTATCAAATCTTGCTCTTTAGAAGTACCCAAGGGTGAGTTTTGGATGCTCTTGGGTACAAATGGCAGTGGCAAATCAACGTTACTGAGACTGCTGGCCGGGTTATTAGCTGCTGAGTCTGGTGAAATTCGGGTTTTGCACCCCGTTGGTTTTGTTTTCCAAAATCCAGATCATCAACTGGTGATGCCAACGGTTGGTGCTGATGTGGCTTTTGGATTGGTGGAAGAAAAGTTGCCACCTGCTGCCACTAGAGCCAGAGTTGAGGAGGCGCTAGGGGCGGTGAATTTGCTTACCCTGCAACGACGGCCTATTTATGCACTCTCTGGGGGACAGAAACAACGAGTGGCGATCGCAGGTGCGATCGCCCGTCGCTGTGAAGTCCTATTATTAGATGAACCTACTGCCTTACTAGATCCAGATAGCCAGTTGGATTTAGTTGCTAGTGTTCGTCGCCTTGTTAAAAGTAGAGGGATCACAGCCCTGTGGGTAACACATCGATTAGACGAGTTAAATTACTGTGACGGCGCTTTTTTGCTAGAAAAAGGCTCTCTGGTAGATAGAGGTGAAGCCCAACGTCTCAAACAACGTCTGATGGAGGTACACAGCGAAGCCTCTTAATTAAGTGCTGAGGGCTAAGGGCTGAGTAAAGTAAAAAGTACTTTTTACTTTATAAGTGGTCTTTTAACTCAGTACTCTTGATTTTCACCACTACTGAAAAAGAACTGCAACGCGCCTTTTAAACTAAGGCGCGTTTTAAGTTGGTACGTCTATCTTAGGTTTGAGTTTTGTTAGGCTACCGTATTTTTATTCTGTGTAGCATAGTGTTACAGACAATGCATCAATTATTATAAAACTTATGAATGAATTTTGTTAACTCTAGAAAATTGTGATTAAAAATCATGTCCCGTTCCTTACTCCAAGCCGTTTTGTTAGTGGACGGCTACAATATAATAGGTGCTTGGCCTTGCCTTAAAAAAACGCGTGATAGCGTTGGGTTAGAGGCCGCACGGGGCGAACTTGTGGAAGCAATGACTGGTTATAGTGCGTTTCAAGGTTACACAACTCAGATAGTTTTTGATGCCCAGTATCAAAATACCTCTAGTAATAAAGAAATTATTACTGAGCTTTTATCAGTTTATTACACTGATTTTGGGCAGACCGCAGATACTTATATTGAAAAATCGTGTGCTTCTTTTCGCCACCAAATAGCCCAATCTTTGATTTCTCGTGTGATTGTTGCTACATCAGATCGGGCACAGCAGTTGATGATACAGGGGTATGGGGCTGAATGGTTGTCGGCACAACAACTTTGTGGGGAAGTTGAAGCTACTGTCTGCCGGATGCGACAAAAGTATCATACGCGTAAACAATCAAAGAGTAGGTTTTTAGCTAATGCTATTGATGCTAAGGCACGGCAGCGTTTGGCTGAATTACGAATGGGATTATAGTAGATATTTGGTGTTTAAGAGTCTCTGCTTAAGTTTCTGAATGGGTTTTGGCTGCAAAAATTATCTAATTATTAAGCATCTGAAAAAAATATTGGCGAAAGTACTTGCCAAATACTATTTTTAGCCCTAGGATTATAAATTGTGAGTGGTCCTCAGTAGCTCAGTGGTAGAGCGATCGACTGTTAATCGATTGGTCGCTGGTTCGAATCCGGCCTGGGGAGTTTATGAATTTTGGATTTTTGATTATCCTTGAGACATCTATGGTCACTTGGTTCGACTGTGACGTTTCTGAGTCATGGGTCTTTTGGTGCTTGTCCTAAACAAGTGTTGTAATTTCAACAAAGTTTGCGTAGACGCAAAGCGGCTTGTCGTTAGAAATCGCAGTTAGAACATCAACCTGTACGCTTTTTTGGTAAGGACTGGGAACCATTACTAGAGGATGCGAAAAGTAAGCTCGTGGCGTTTGTAGGTGCTGATGTCCACGATTTAGTCGTCAAGCATTTTCAGATGCGGTGAAGGAATGGAAACAGCAAGGAAAACTACCTGTTATCTGTCTGGATGATTTTGAAAGCCTTTTGAAATATCCTGATGAATTCGATAATGGATTTTATGACAATTTGCGATCGCTGATGGATAGCAACGCCTTGATGCTAGTGGTGGCTTCCCGTAAACAAAATGAAAATGTACCCAAATAGTTACCCTTTGTTTCCAACCCCTTGAGCTATCGTAACGTCGGAGAGAGCCAGCACACATGGGACTGGCCATAAGACCAGCCACAGAGGAGACATTGATGATATGCCCGGCTTTCTGCTGTTGCAGATGTCGCACCGCTGCGGCAATGCCGTACAGAACCCCCTTAATGTTCGCGTCGATCGTCCGCATTTTTTGCTGTTTAGCGACCTGTCATTTGCTCCAGTTTTTCGGGATACCGAGCTCCTTCCACCACGATCTTGGAGGCCGCATCATCAATATCATGCAGATCGTCGGGCGTGAGTTCGACTGAGACTGCCCCGATGTTTTCGTCCAAGCGATGCAGCTTCGTGGTACCTGGGATCGGAACAATCCACGGTTTCTGGGCCAGCAGCCAGGCGATCGCAACCTGAGCCGGTGTGGCCTGCTTCTGTGCTGCGATCCTGCCGAGCAGATTAATCAGGGCCTGATTCACCTTCAGAGCCTCCGGCGTGAAGCGAGGCAGGGTGCTGCGGAAGTCGGAACTATCGAATGTAGTGTTTTGATCCATTTTGCCAGTCAGAAAGCCCTTTCCCAACGGGCTATACGGGACAAAGCCAATTCCGAGTTCTTCAAGGGTCGGTATCACTTCCTTTTCAGGAGTCCTCGTCCACAACGAAATATTCGCTTTGGAGAGCAGCGATCGGCTGAACCGCGTGCGCGCGACGGATCGTTTGCACGCCGGCTTCAGAAAGTCCGAAGTGCTTCACCTTACCTGACTGAATAAGTTCCTTGACCGCTCCTGCCACGTCTTCGATGGGCACGTTCGGGTCAACCCGGTGCTGATAGAGCAGGTCGATTGTCTCGACCTTGAGTCGCTTGAGCGAGCTTTCCACGACCTGCTTGATGTGTTCTGGTCGGCTATTCAATCCAGGGGAACCCTTAATGCCGCGAGGATCGGAATTTGGACTCACGTCAAACCCGAATTTGGTGGCGATCGCCACTTGCCCACGGAAGGGAGCGAGGGCTTCGCCCACTAGTTCTTCGTTGGTGAACGGGCCGTAGACCTCTGCGGTGTCAAAGAATGTAACGCCGCGTTCGACGGCGGACTGAAGAAGTGCGGTCATCTCCTGTATGTCTTTGGGCGGGCCATAGGAAAAGCTCATTCCCATACAGCCGAGTCCAATGGCCGAGACTTCCAAATTACTGTTTCCAAGTTTGCGCTTTTGCATTTTTTGAACTCCTGTCTTTGAATTAGAGATTGGAACTGTCTTACTTCACGATCGGGTCTGGTATTGTTCGTCAGTGACCTATTCCATCCAGTCCACGGGCTTGCCGCAGCAGTCTTTTGTCTCACGGATTACGTCAATCATCTGGTTCCATTCGTCCAGGGCACTACACCGTTTGACCGCCATCAATGACCAGGGTGTGCCCGACAACGAAGGAGGACGCATCCGAACACAGCCAGACGACAGCATTGGCGATCTCTTCGGGCTGTCCCATCCTTCCAATCGGCTCCTCTGAGACCACCTTTTGGCGGCCTTCGGGAGTGCCGCCAGTGAAGCGATCCATCATCGATGTGTCAATGTAACCAGGGGCAACGGCATTGACGCGGATGTTCTGCGAGGCGTAGTCGAGAGCCGCCGACTTGGTGAGTCCGATCACGCCGTGTTTTGCGGCGGTGTATGCGGCTCCGCCCTTGATGCCTATAACACCAGCACCCGATGATGTGTTCACGATTGCGCCGCCGCCTTGCTTGAGTAGCAGCGGGATTTCATACTTCATGCACAGAAAAACGCTGCGCAGGTCGGTGTCTACGATCCGATCCCACTCTTCCTCTTCAATTTCCGCTGTTGCTGCATTCTTCTGCTCCACACCGGCGTTGTTAAAGGCAAAGTCCAGCCGCCCGAAGGTCTTGATGGTCTTGTCCAGAGCCGCTTTCACATCCTTGGCTTGCGCCACGTCGCACGTGACGGTGAGCACTCGTCCGCCGAGTTCTTCGATCATCCGAGCCGTTTCTTGATTGCCCTGTTCTGAAATGTCAGCGACCACCACATTAGCGCCCTCACGTGCAAATGCCAGCGCCGTAGCTCGACCGATGCCGTTCGCTGCTCCGGTCACAAACGCAACCTTTCCTGTGTAGTTTCCATTCTCGTTCGTTATCATTTTTTACTCCTTGTGTTGCTTATTCGGAAAGTCTTTATCAGAATTTCCACGATCTATTGCCGTGTAGTGGAGCCAAGGACGTACATCTCAACTCACAAGAATTTCGGATCTGGCGATCGCTTGTGATATTGCTCGTCGCTGACCTTTTCCGTCCAGTCCACGGGCTTGCCGTCGAGCCATTCCTGAATGGCGATGTGCGTCATCGCTGTGGTTGCTGTGGCACCGTGCCAATGCTTCTCACCTGGCGAGATCCAAATCGTGTCCCCCGGCTGAATTTGCTCGATTGAGCCGCCCCATCGTTGTATAAGGCCACAGCCAGCCGTCACGATTAGGGTTTGTCCCAATGGGTGGGTGTGCCATGCTGTCCTAGCACCAGGCTCAAATGTGACACTGGCTCCAGATGTGCGTGCTGGATCGTGCGCCTCAAACAGGGGGTCAATGCGGACAGTACCTGTAAAATACTCGGACGGCCCTTTGGCGGAAGGCTGTGAGCCACTTTTTTTAATGTCCATTTTCTTAATTCCTTCACTTGATGCCATTTCTATGGCTAGCAGACAAGTCTCTTGCTCAATCAAAATTGAGTTTTCTCTTGAATAAAAATCCAGAATGCTTATAAGAAGCCGAAATCATTTTTCATTGCTTTAGGTTCATTCTAAGAATCCTCAAGGGAAAGCAATAGAACGATCGTCTAAGATTGTTGTACAATTCTGCAAACTTAGAAATGAACGCTGCTAAAACGAGTGAAAAGTCCGATATCGCTGACCCGCAAAAGCGCGAGGTAGACAGAGCGCAAGCCAACAGAGACGAACTCAAAGAGCGTATCGCACACGCGATTCCTCATGATGGGACGATTGAGCCACTGAAAGGATTGCACTTCAACTGCTCCTCCTCACCTTCGGAATGCCTTCATAGTGTCTCTATCCCTGCCTTTTGTGCGATCGCTCAGGGCAGCAAAGAAGTTCTTCTGGGCGGCGATCGCTATCAATATGACCCGATGCATTATCTGCTTGCTACGGCTGAACTGCCGATTGTCAGTCAAATTCTGGAAGCGTCAAAGGCGCAACCGTACTTTAGCCTTCGCCTCGATCTCGACCCCACCCTCGTTGGCTCAGTGATGGTCGAAGCAGGGTATCCCTCATCGCGCAGCCGTGCTGATGTGAAAGCGATTGACGTAAGTCCGTTGAATGCAAATCTATTAGACGCTGTGGTGCGGCTCGTCAGGCTTCTAGATTCCCCTACAGAAGTTCATGTTCTCGCACCACTGATTAAGCGGGAAATCATTTACCGACTCCTGATGGGAGAGCAAGGTAATCGGCTCCGTCATATTGCAGTTCTGGGTGGCTACACCTACCACATTGCCAGAGCCATCGAGCGACTTCGTAAAGACTTTAACGAGCCACTTCGGATTGAAAGTATTGCACGAGAGCTTGGAATGAGTGTTTCGGGCTTTCACCATCACTTTAAGTCTGTCACTGCAATGAGTCCCTTACAGTTCCAGAAGCAACTGCGGCTACAGGAGGCTCGCCGTCTGATGCTGGGGGAAAGCCTTGACGCTACCAGTGCTGCCTACCGTGTGGGTTATGACGATGCCTCGCACTTCAACAGAGAGTACAAGCGGCTCTTTGGTGCACCACCGATACGTGATGTGGAGCGGCTGCGAGAAGCTGCTAGGGAAACTGCTAGTTCAATATGAACGATCTCCTCAAGATGTCCTAATTTTGCAGAAATCGTTTCCACCCAAACATCCTTTAACGTGGTTACTTCAGGAATACAGCAGATTGATCGAGTTAACAATAATCTAGCTACTTATATACTCTTCAACAAAAGTTTATTTTTATTTAACAGTTATTTTTGACACATGTAATATTGTATTTTTCACTTAATTAAGTGGGTATAAATAAACATAATATCAAGATTCACGACTTCTATGGAAAGTCATGAATCCTTATCCTGAGCATTTTCTGTTTAATTTAAGTTTATCTACTTACTACAATATGTAGCTGATAGCAAATATAGTTACTGAGTTGTCATCCGCTACTCAAATTTGTATATACAGGTAAATATTTAATATTTATAAAAAATAAGGTTAAGAAAAGATAAAATCACCAAAAAGATGGATAATTAGTTGTAGTTTTATAAAGTATAATTAAGAAAAAGATAAAGAAATCTAGGTAGTAACAAATGCTAAAACTATCTTGAACAGTATCCCAAAAATGCAGGGTTCGAGTTGTTTTAGATAAAAAACTACCGCTACCTTTTACCTGCAACTAACTTGTGGGTTGAGTAGAGAAAGAACAATTGTAAATTTTTCAGTTGAAGAGGCAAATAAAGGCGTGGGTCAGTATCAACCTACTCAGCTAAAACTCTATAATCCAGATGCGATCGCTCGCTATTATAGTTACCGTCCCTGGCTAGCATGGGGGCGAGTGCTGAGAATTATCTCCTCTTTTGCAGGATTTATATTTAGTCTCAAGTGGGACGAATGGCTAGACAAAGTTGAGCAAAACAAGGGTAAACGAGCTATCCAGTTGCGAGAACTGCTCACTAGCCTCGGCCCGACTTTTATTAAAGTTGGTCAAGCCCTCTCCACCAGACCAGACTTAATCCGTAAGGATTTTCTAGAAGAACTGATCAAATTACAAGATCAGCTACCACCTTTCGATGATGCGATCGCTTACCAGATTATCGAAACCGAGCTAGACCGTCCAATTCATGAAAGTTTTAGCGAACTGTCACCTCATCCAGTCGCTGCTGCTAGCTTGGGTCAAGTATACCGTGGTCGTCTGATCACTGGCGAAGAAGTGGCAGTGAAGGTGCAACGCCCCAACTTACGCCCGACTCTCACCCGCGACCTCTACTTATTGCGCTGGGGGGCGAGTTGGGTAGCTCCTTGGTTGCCTCTCAATCTCGGTCACGACCTAACTTTAATCGTGGACGAGTTTGGCACGAAGCTATTTGAAGAAATTGACTATATAAATGAAGGCCGCAACGCCGAAAAATTTGCTAGCAACTTCCGCAACAACCCACAAGTTAAAGTTCCAGGAATTTACTGGCGTTATACCAATACCCATGTTTTAACCCTGGAATGGATTAACGGCTTCAAGCTGACCGATACTAAAAGCATCCGCGAAGCAGGTTTAGACCCAGAAGCGATTATCCAAATTGCTGTTACATCAGGATTGCAACAGCTTTTAGAATATGGCTTCTTCCATGCTGACCCTCATCCTGGCAATTTATTTGCTGTAACCGATGGTCGGATGGCTTATATTGACTTCGGCATGATGGATCAGTTGGAGGAAAACACCAAAGAAACGCTTGTGGATGCGCTAGTGCATTTGGTGAATAAAGACTATACCGACTTAGCCGAAGACTTTGTAAAATTAGGATTTTTGACTCCAGACACGAATATTTGCCCGATTGTGCCAGCCTTAGAAGCGGTGCTAGGAAACGCCATTGGCAAAAATGTTAAAGATTTTAACTTCAAAACGATTACCGATGAATTCTCGGAACTGATGTACGAATATCCTTTCCGAGTTCCGGCGAAGTTTGCTTTAATTATTCGTTCCTTGGTGACTCAAGAAGGTATTGCCCTGAGCCTCAACCCAGATTTCAAAATTGTGGAAGTGGGTTATCCCTATATAGCACGGCGGTTGCTGACAGGGGAATCGCCAGAATTACGGCGGCGATTATTGAATGTGTTATTCAAAGATGGTAAATTTCAGTGGCAACGGTTAGAGAATTTAATTGCGATCGCTCGAAGTGATAACAACTTTGATGTCTTGCCCACAGCCCAGATGGGATTCCAGTTTTTGATGTCCGAAGAAGGCAAATTTCTGCGGCGGCAGCTAGTGCTGGCTCTCACCGAAGATGACCGCCTCCACACCGAAGATGTCCAACGCCTGTGGAACCTGGTTAAAGATGACTTAAAACCGGATCGTTTATTAAATGTAGCGATCGGCATTTTAACAAATTTATCTAGAGAAAGTGCAGCAGCTATTCTCCCAAAAACTACATTCCCAGTGCCTTTTTCTGAAAACCAGTCAGCAAGTAAAAACTAAAAATCTTTAATATAAATCAGGAGTTTTAATGTACTATTTTCCTCTACAACCGCCTTATTTCCTCTTACTTGTTGGCTTTTTGACAGCATTAACATCTGGTTTGGCATTATCTGGCACTTTGAAAGTAATTGTGCAGAATTGGCCAAGCGAACGAGGAGAAAATACTAAGCCACGTTCCTCACTGAAACAATTACTTGTGCCATTTATCGGCATAACCGGCGGTACTTGTCTATTTCTCTCTTCAGGTTTAGAGATATTTGGCTTTCCCTCCACTTTGGCTTTGGGAGTTGGTCTACCAATTAGTCTGTTTACTTGTTTGCTAGTTTGGTTGCAACTAGGAAGTATGATGACCTTTATAGAACGCGAAGGTATGCAATCTTTAGATTTAGATGTTTAGATTCTTTTTCTTAGATAGTAGAACGCTTTATCAACATATAAAATTACCCTAAATTCTCACCGCCAGCAATGATGTCTACTAAAGATGAGATCGTTAGCTAGTGGTGAATACTTATTTTTTATTGCTATTTCATAAATCTAAGAGTTAATTGCGTTAAAATTACGTATAAATACTGAAAATTTCATATATCTGCCCAAAGAGGTAGCAACTATGAATTTGCAGATTAGAAGGAGCGTAAAAAGCTATGAATCAAGACAAAAAAGAATTTTGTTTTTGTACTTTAGCATGTGGTAAGAACTATCGCGATCTTGCATTGTTATTAGCTAAAGATATCAAAAAATATTCACCCAATAGTTCTTTTATTGTTTTAACTGACTCTCCTAGCGACTTTAGCCAACAGTCTAACGTTTTAGCATTTCAGCATAGACAACAAAGTGTGAAGTTTTACCATGACAAAAGATTTGCAATAGCCAAGAGTTTATCTTTATTCAATTCATGCATATTCATTGATGCAGATATGCGAATATTGGCACCAGTTCCACAATTTCCGCAATGGATTTCAAGAGCAGGAATAACGGCAAGGGGTTGTGAAAATATGCCTAAAAAGTATGCTAAGGTTCTAGCTGGTAATCCTGATGCCAAACTTTTGAAGGAGTTTCAAGTGGCTAAAAAGGCTGCTTCAAAGTTAAATCTAGAACTAGAAAATGAAAATATTAACTTTGTCTACGAATATTTATTTGCAGTTACAAAAGACTCTGGAAAGGAAATAGAATTTCTTAAACAGTGGGAAATTATCGCATCTTATTGTGAGTTAAACGGACTCTATGACTCCGAAGGAAATGCAATAGGTTTAGCAGCTGCTAAAGCTGGTTTACCTGTAAGATGGAGTGCAATGGAGGGTATCTCTTTCTTTAAGAATAGAGTTGAATTCGTCAGAATCAAAAAGGGAGAGTCGAAAATGGAGGACATGGCAATATATTTTGAGCAACAAGCAAAGCTAGAATACCCCGAACGCTTCATTGGGAAAAGAATTATACTTAAAATCAATAAAACTCTTAAGTATTTATATAATTTCCTCCGTTTAAGAATTATAACTTTGAAAGACTTTAATTTTTATTACCGATAATTGAGCAATAAATTAGTTACAAATTCAAAAAACTTTAAGTCTTACCTTGCTTAATTATTTAGTAATTTTATCCTTAAAATTACGATAGTTAAGCTTAATATTGCTGACTTTTTGATTTAAAAAACTTGTAGTAGTCTTTTGTAGACGGATTAATGGATTCTGACGCTTAAAGCTTTTGGGTCTTTGTTCTGGTGACTTTAAATATCTATAATACAAAAACACATCTCGATATGGGATATTAACATCTTCACCAGTGCAAAGCCTCGCGAAATCTGAAGAAGATACACTCATATAGTGAATGTAAGTCAGGGGTTTTCCTTGGTCGTAAAGAATATTATCTACAACATCAAATTTAGAACTCCAGTGGTTCCCAGTCGCTGAAGTATGAGCGGCGTAATTATAGTAAGATATCCCACTTCGTAAAACTAAATAGTTGAGAACTGTTTGATCGGAATCTGCCCACGCTAGTGCATCAGCTTCGCCTGCTTCTAACTTTTCTAGTAAGTTTGCTAACATTGCATCATCAAACACACCCTTTTTAGAAGCAAACCAACCTGAACAAAAAACATTCTTACTAATATTTTTGAGAGAAAAAACTTTTTCTAGTTTATCTTCTGTCCAGTTAAAAATATAATCCAAATCCGACTTATATTGAAAGTCATTCGTGAGCCAATCATATTCATCCAGCTTTTGATAAACATCATCCAGTGGTTTCATTAACAACGTATCTCCGTCAAAGAAGATAAACTTGTTAAAAGGGCCATCCAGACAGCAAAGTTTTCGATGCCTTTCTACTCGATAATTCTCTGGTAAGCCATATTCTTGCCACAGTTTTAATGCTCTTGGATGAGCTTTCCAGATCCGAGTGCCAAAATCTTCCCAACGAGCTATGGAAGCATAATCTTCAAATAAGGTGACATTATCTCTAGCTGCAACCTCTGCTTTTACCTTGTCTAACCGCTCATTATATGGAATTACACAAACAGGAATTGGTCTACCAGCATTAGCTTCTATGCTATTAAGTAAAGCAACTAGTTGATCGTAGACAACATCATTGGCTAGGATGTAAATGCCATCAATCATTGGGATACTCCTAATATTAAGTGCGGGCAGCAACAAAGGGAAATAAACGGCGAGTCAGTTTGGGGATGAAAGCGAATTTGCCCTCATGGAGATAACGATAGTGTTCCCACAATTGCCAATAGGGACTACCAGTTTTCATTCGCGTACCAGCCCAATGGAGATATTTTAATCGTTGTCCTCGGTCATAGAGGGCGTAATCTTGCTGTTGGAAATTTTGTGAACCAGCCCAACTACCAGGCCCACCCCCAGGAATTTTAACGAGATTTCCCCGTTTAGAAATTAGTTTGAGAACAAGATAATTTAAAATTGGTTGATCTGTAACTCCTTCAGAAAAATCGAAATATTCACGATGCGCCGCACACTCTCGCAAAGCTTCATCCATTTGTTGTTCGGTAATAACTCCTTTTCTCGAAGCCCAAAAACCACTGTTAAAAACGTCTTGAAGTTGGGCATCGGAAAAAATTTCCTGCTCTTTCACAAATGGGGAAAAGATATTTCGCAGCTTGTCATTGGCATGATGGTAATCACAACAGAAGAAATCGACTTCTGAAAGTTTGTCTAAATTGTCGGCGATTTTTTCAAAAACGACAATATCTGTATCAATATAGATAAACTCATCTAAAGGGCCAAACCACGCCACAAGTTTACGCATCTTATTGGGTAAGGCGAGGAAATCTCTATCAAAAATTTCTCCGATGCGTTTGGTAAATGTATCAATAAGTTCTAAATCTGGAAAAATTTGCACGTTGTGTAAGGTAGTAAGCTGCTCTGCTACCTTGTGATAATCTTCATTAAATGGTATGAGATAAATGGTTACTTCTGGGTCATAGTAACGAATGCTATTGAGTAAAGCGATCGCATTATCGATAACACGGTCATTAGCAACAATATAAATTCCCTTGCTCATAAATTATCCTTGGTTAATTAACTTAAATTTCCGCAAAGCTCTTGTAAGTAAATTTGGTACTGGAGCGTCATTATAATTCTTAGGAGGATTTGTAAAGACTGGAAACTTCTCTGGTTCGTGTAAGTAACGATAGTAGAGAAATAAATCTCGATAGGGAAACTCAATATTTTCCCCAGCACAGACTGCTTGATTGATCTCAGGAGGAATACCAATATAATGAAGATAAGTTAGTCGATTACCTTTGTCATAAAGAAGGTGTTCTCGTTCCTCGAAGTGCTTAGATGTAGCAGAACATCCGGTTTTTTGATTATCTGGTAGTTGCCGAGCAAAGTTATAAATAGAAAGATTAGACCTCATTACCATGTAGTTAATCAACGGTTGTTCGCCAGCACCGCCATACAATATTTCCGCCTCACCATTTTGTAAATGGGATATCAGTAAATCTCTTTGTTCTGAGTTAAATATTCCCCGCTTCGCGCCATAGAAACCTGAGCAAAAGATTTCAGAATCTATCCGCTTTTGCTCGAAAGTTTCTTGTAATTTAGGAGAATTAACATTGTATATTTTACTAACGTCTTTAAATTGAAAATCGTAGACAACAAAATCATAAGTATCTAGCTTTTCAAACACTGTTGCTAGTGAGTTCATCACCAAGGTGTCTGCATCTAAATAGATAAACTTATCGAATGGCCCATCAAAAGCACAAAAACGACGGTGAGCGCCATACAAACGTGATTTACTACGATTCAATCGTTCTGGTGCTGCTGAGAGCATAAATTGATCCCAACGGTTGATTGATTCGCAATCGTCGTAAAGAAATACATTAGGGCGTTTAGCTATTTCATCAGCAATTCGCTGTGTCCGATCGTCGAAAGGATAAATGCAAACAGGAGTTTCTGAGCCTAAAATAACATCAATACTGTTGAGCAGAGCCACCAGTTGATCGAAAACATAATCATTGCCAAGGGTACAAATACCATTCATAATTTATGAGTGTTTATCGACAAAATTTGATAACCAGTTAAGCAAGTTTAATTTGTGTAAAATGATTTGACGTGCTTCTGCGATCGCATCTTTGGCAGCATACCAAGCATCAGGTGTAGCTGTAACTTCTTTGATGTAGGCAATACCTTTTTCATCTAAACTGGGCAGCCGCAAAAAACTACCTGGTGGCAATAATTTATCAGCAGCCGGGCCACCATAGTAAATTGGTAAACACCACGCAAGTAAACTATCCCAAAGTTTCTCGCTCACATACCAATTATTATCAGCATAATTTTCAATTGCCAAATTGTAATAGTATGGAGCCATGCCATACCATTTGTTACCTAGTTCTCCTGACTTTTTAGCCGATTCTGGTAAGTTTCGCCCATATAAATCAAATTTAATGCCACTAGATTGTAGGGACTGCAAAAAGTCTAAACGCTGGCGATGCTTGGCTGTGCGACTAATTCCTGAAGTAATCCAACTACATGGGGCAACCTTTTGAGGCGGTGGCATTTCATTTAAATCTTGAAATGAATTTGAGTGATACCAAATAGCAGGCATATAGTCAGGAGTGGGAGCAAAATCATCGGGGCCAGAAATGTAGCTGCAATACTTCTGGGCTTGTTGATAATTATGATTAGTTATTTCGACAATTTCATCTAAAGGCGGTTCCCTTAGCAAATAAATAATTCGCTCTTTGTTGACACCACGCAGTAGAGAATCAACATTTACTACTGATTTCTGGCGCTGTTTGCGAAAACTATCTAACCAAGATTTTTGTGGCGCTGCTTGGGGAAAATCAAATTGATACATCAGTAGAAAATCTGGTTTGGTTGCTAGTGCTTGCATTTGCATATTGCCCCAAACTCCAAATTGATGCGGGGTTTGTTGCCACAGCCAATCGGCTCTAGTTTCTAAACCTCGATAGCTGCTAATCATACCTACAGTTTTGATAGTCATTTTAGTTATTAGTTATTTGTCTTCTACATTCTTTTTTATGCGATAACTAGAGGAAGCAGAGATTTATCAACATAACTAAGGATTTTTGCCGCTCGATTTTCCCAAGAAAACTGCTTAACAAACTCGATACTATCTGGATAACCTTCTATTTTTCTGGGATGAGTTTCTAAAACCCGCTTCAGACTTTCGGCAAATTTGCTGGAATTATCTGGCTCACACCAAGCAGTAATAGACTGAGTATCTTGAAACTCAACTAATGAAGGAATTTCCGTCGCAACAATGGGAGTTCCAGAAGCGAAGTAGTCAAATAGCTTTAAGGGAGACGTGAAAGTTGCCGCTTTTCCCGAACAATGAGGGTGAGCTAAAACATCAGCTGCTTGTAGCAAAGATGCTAACTCATTATGCAAGATATAGCCCAAAAATTTAATATTATGAACCTGTTTTTCTGTTACTAATTTCTGATAGTATTCAACTTCTGCTGGCTTGCCACCTGCACAGGCAAATTGCACATTAGGCATTTCATTAGCCACATCAATTAGTACATCAATACCTTTAAATTGCTGCAAAGCTCCCGCATAAACTACTAAAGATTGGCTTTCGTCTCGCAACAGTTTTTTCCGCCATTCTGCCGCTTTTTCTGGTTGTCTTTCCATAAATAAGCGGTTAAAACCATTGTGCAGCTTAATTACTTTTTCTGGGGGCATCCCATTTTTAATCATGCTTTCGCGGATTGTGTCTACAACGGTTACAGCAATTTGCAAAAGTGGATTTGTAACAATTTCTAGTTCAAAGGGTTTCTCTTCATGGTGGTGGTGTTCATAAATTGCCGGAATACCATTTTTGATGGCAGCTTTGATAAAATTCCAGTTACGACTGTGGACAAGTTTAGTAGTTGGAAGTATATGAAATGGTAAATAATACTTACTGGCAATGGTGTTAGAGTCAGTAAATTTGCTCCGAAAATGGTCAATTGGCCAAGGCATTGGTAAGGGAGCAACTTTTAATTTGTCATGGAGGTTGTAATATTGAACAAGTTCTACTGGTGTTTTTTTCGGTTGAAAAGGACGTAATAAATTAACTGGATTACTAGCTTTTGCTCCTTTGTCGTGGTATACCAAAACTGTTGAGTATCCCAAGTTGGCGGCGGCATTGGCTGCATTTGTAGACTGCACTAGGTGAGCCTCTGGCTGGGGTAGTTCTTCACCAATAAAAAAAATATAGTGCTGTTTTAAAGGAGGATTTTTCATAATTTTAGACATTAATACTATTCTCAAATTTTCCTAAGTCATCGAGCAGATATATAGCCGACTCATAACTTTCAGTAATTAAACCATTTTGTTCTTCTGTGGTGGATGTCAAGTTATCAGCTAGAGAGCGGAGAGAGCTAAGTATGAGATTGAGAGAAGTCCGAAACTCAACGGAAATTTGATTAAAAATTTGATAATGCTTACTGATAATATTTTGATTTTGGTCAGAGATTGAGAGCATTTGCCCACTGATTTGCAAATTAATAACATCCTCAAAAACATCAATGGTGTTGAGAATTCTCAAGGCTGATTTATAAGAGTCTTCAATTAATTCGTGCCGTTCTTGGGAGTCGTCTACTAAATCATCAAGTAATAAGCGTAGAAACCCAATCATCGAGTTCATCTGCGTCCGAATTTCGTGAGAGATGCGGAGCAAACTTTGATTGTGTTTGGTAAGAGTTTCAGGACGTTCCGCAAATTGCATTGAGTACAAGCGTGAGTAGTAACCACCCTTTTGTAAAAGTTCGTCATGGGTTCCTACTTCTACCACCTGTCCCTGCTCTAATACAGCGATTTGATTGGCTTTTTGGACTGTGGAAAGGCGGTGAG
This sequence comes from Nostoc sp., assembly GCF_036919895.1. Classification (GTDB taxonomy): domain Bacteria; phylum Cyanobacteriota; class Cyanobacteriia; order Cyanobacteriales; family Nostocaceae; genus Nostoc. Next base: position 50,067 of record NZ_JBALBW010000138.1, on the reverse strand, counting down.
CAATTACTAAGGTGGTGCGATCGCGACTAAGATCGTCAAGTGCAGCTTGTACTAAGCGTTCGGAAACCGTATCTAAAGCGCTGGTGGCTTCATCTAAAATCAAAATTTCGGGATTTTGCAGCAGGGCGCGGGCGATCGCTAATCTTTGCCTTTGTCCACCAGATAACATCACGCCGCGATCGCCAATTAGGGTATCAAATCCTTGAGGCAATTTGCTGATAAACTCATAAGCATTTGCCCGTTTGGCTGCTGTCAGAATTTCATCCTCAGTAGCTTCTGCTCGCCCATAAGCGATGTTATTTTGCACCGAGTCATTAAAAAGAAAGGTATCTTGACTGACAATCCCCATCCGCTTTCGCACGGATATAAGATCGAACTCCCGCAAATCGGTGCCGTCAATGGTAATACTGCCAGCGATCGGGTCGTAGAATCTGGGCAAAAGGTCTGCCAAAGTGGATTTACCAGCACCAGAACCGCCTACCAATGCTAAGGTTGTACCGCGCGGTAAATATAAATTCACGTCTTTGAGTACCAACTTTTCATGACCAGGGTAGGCAAAGCAAAGAGAATTAAAAGACACTCCCTCTTCTAATTTTGTATAGGGAAGTTTACCCTTCTCCATGAACGGTTTATCGTCCAGGCTTAAAAATTCATTCGTCACATCTACACTGGCGGCGGTACTGGCAAAGTTGCTGCGAATAGTATTTAACTGAGAAATTAATGGCAGCACTCGCAGTAGCACTAATAAATATGTCAGCAGTACGGTAGAAAGAGAAGAAATTTGGTCAGCAAAGAAGGTTTTGCTCAAAAGTACAATCAGCAGTAAAGCTGTAATGCCCATTACCTCACTCAGAGGTGTAATCACTTCCGAATTAACCTGAGATTGAAAATCTGCTAATTCGCGATCGCGAATTAATTTTTTAATCCGTTGATATTCTTTTTGTTCATTTCCAGTCGCCTTTACCAATCGGATTCCGTTCAAAGTTTCCAGTACAGAGACTGAGTATGCTCTAGACATCTCACTAAGCTGTTTGCCAAAAGTTCTCGACCGAGAAATGGCATACTGATTTATTAACGTCACCAAGGACAGCAAAAGGGTAGCAGCAATTGTTAACTGCCAAGAAATTGACAGCAATAAAGCGACAAAAACTAAAACTGTGATTACCAGAATAACTATCTTGACCGTACTACCTATAGCACTTGCAGCCCGGCCAATTTCTCCACCAAGACGGTTGATTAAATCACCAACCTTTGTCTTGGCATAATAATCTATATCAATTTCTAGTAATAGCCTTAACCCAGTTTCGCGCATATCAGATGTCAGCTTTCGGGTTAAAGAACTCGATGCTAATGTGCTGGCATAAGTTGCTAAATTTTTTAAAAGAATTGTGAATATAATTGCCCCAGCCATTACTGCTATTCGGTAAGGTTCTGGAGTATTATCAAAGGGAGATATCAACCTTTTTAAGATGGGAGGGGCAGTACTTAAATCTACTTCTTGCCCCACAATTTTTAAAACCACCGGCACAATTAAAGCTGTGCTGATCCCATTAAATAAAGCTCCAGAAAATCCTAACAATATTGTCAGCAGAATCAAACCTGGATAGGGTTTAGCGAATCTTAGTAGTAGTTTTCTGGTAGACATTGGATATTTTTATGCCAATTTCACTTATTAATATTATTCACCAATTAATTGCTAAAGTAGCTAATTCTCAAATAAATCAAACTATGCATCACGACCTATAAATATTCACAACCGAGCAATTACTGACTTAAGTACAGAAGCCATAGCCTCTATGCTATAGTGTTCTACACATCTTTCTCTTGCCTTAATACCTTTCTGGTTTGCTGACTCTAAATTCTCAAAAATCAATTGAATTTTTTCAGCAATCTGTTCAGGACAGGCAGGTTCGACTAAATAACCAGTATCACCTAAAATTTTAGGAATATCTCCAACGCGTGTTGATAATACAGGTTTAGCCATTGCCATTCCATCTGTCAACTTCAGGGGAAATTGAGCGCGAGTTTCTGGGGTATCTCGCTGGGGAACGACTACAATGTGAGCAGCTGCTACTAAATCAGGCATAACATCAGCTGGATACTTTGGTAATTTGATAATCCAGCGTCCCCACTTTTCTTGAAGTTGGCGATCGTAATCATCATAAGGACTGCCACCGACAATCACTAGTCTTAAATCTGGTTGATTAATTTTATCGAGTGCTATGAGAACATCTTCTAGACCTTTATAGGGTCTTGGCGCACCAGGAAACATTAAAATACGATATTCAGATAAACCATAACGATTTCTGCTGGACTCAGCATCATATCCAGAGGGATCGAATAAAGCAGTATCTTTACCATTGGGGACAAATGTACCGCCAAAACGCTGCTGCAAAAAGTTAGTATGCACTGTCACAGCATCAGCATGACTTACCAAACCTTCCATCCATTTCACGTACAAAGGATGATAAGGATTCCTGAGTGCGCCGTCTGATTTCAACAAATCTCTGGCTAATTGTTTGGGTGTAAGACTATAATGCCAGTCGTCGCCACCATACCAACTAAGTTCCCAATCATCTATGTCTAAAATTAACGGGTTGCGGCTAAATATTTTTTTTAATAAGGCAACTCCAAAACTCGCTATTTGTGGTTTTATTGCATAAATTATATCTCCATTAATTTTTGGTAAAATTTTTTGGATTTCTCCAAAAAAATCTGGAAAGTTTTTGCCTGGTAAATTATAAACATTTAATTCTAACGGCAAATTACGATATAGGTTATTTCCAAATAAAAACCCGATAATTTCAACTTCATATTCTAATTTTCTTAGGGCTGTCGCTATCAAGTATGCACGCAAAATAGCTGCGCTTGATAAATCAGAAACCAACAGCGATATCTTGGAAAACTTTTTCACTATTTTTTTACTTATTTTTATTTAATTCGCCAAGGATTTGTCACTTGATTCGGTAAAAACACTTTAGCGAATCTGTCAAAAATCCTTGTATACAAAGAACGACTAATATCTTTAGCATATTGAGGTCGATAAGGATAAGTACAGTGAAGAACTTTAATTTTATCCTGAATATCATAAGCATCCTGCCACTTACTGAGATAATTATAGGTAGGTGGTAGGATTTTCATGTAAGGACGTACAGATGCGATCGCAGAAGCAAATGCCCCTTGATCTTTTAGGAGTAATTTATCTTGGTTATTTTTGACAATCTCAAAATACTGTTTAAATTCTTCAAACAATATCTTGGTTACTTCTGTTTTTCTAAAAGCCATAAAACCGCCATTATACTGCACACTATCTGCTTGTAATGGTAAACCTACTGATTGCAGAATTGGCAAAACATTTGGCAAAAGGTCTTCTTGTTTACCACGTAATAAATTTGTGGCTTTCAAAATAGAAGGTTGAACATCTTCAGTGAGCAAAAAGTCATATTCATCTAAATAGTCAAAGACATCATTGATATCCGAAAGTAAACAAATGTCTGAATCTAGGTAAATCGTTTTATCAAACTCAGAAGCTGCATATAGAGCCAATTTTGCTTGCCGCGATGCTAAAACAGTATTTTCATTTGCAGGTGCTGGCTTTAAAATTACATTTTTGAAAGCCTTGAGCAAGGGATAAAGAATTATTGGTACTTGGTCAATTAAAATAATAATCGGCTCTTGATGAAACTTTCTAACCGCGGCTAAAAAATGAATACAATCTTGAAAAGAGTAGAGTCCGGTTAAGATTGTAATAAAACCTCTAGTTTCTGTCTTCATAAATAAAACAAGTTAAATAATTATTACTTTTAATCCTAGCCGAGCTAATTTAATGTGTCCATTCCCAAACATTTTTACTCCAGTCCTCGTTAGGGTAAAAAACTCCTTGCCATTGGTAAAATTGGACAAAATCTTCAATTTTTAAGGTTTTATTTACATCCCTAATCATATAGAGAGGCCGCTTGCCATAAAATGATGCCCACATGCTATAACTACTCGGTGGGCCAATAATATAATCACATTCAGCTAAAGAATACATATCCTCAATTATATGATTATTGCCATAAACATAAGAGAAATGTTGTAAACAATCTTCCTTTTGCCTCTGATTGGAGCAAATCAAAAATGTCACTTTTTTGTTAGGAAATAGTGCTTTAGCTGATTCCATAACCTTTAAATACTCTTCAAATAAATAAAAATATTTGCCATTTTGATGTTCTTGGTAATCCCCATGACGGATATGGATTCCAACTATCACATCAGTCTCGCCACGTATATGGGATATGAGATTTGCTACATTAAGCTGATACTTATTTAAAGGTTGAAAGTAAGCACGAATTTTTTCTCCATGTTTTTGCAGATTTGAGAGATCGTCTACAAACCATCCATCACGAAACATCCATCCTTGAAAAAAAAATGTAGAGTCTGATTTCAACTCTTTTGTAATAATTGAATCACTCCAGTTAAAAGGTTGATCGCGCTTAATATTAATTGTCTTAAACCGGCCACTTTCAGCTAAAAAACGATTAAAATTATAGTAGTGCTTGCGTAGCAATTTATTTCCTGGAATTGAAACCACTGGAGGGGGATAACAAGATAAAAAATCCTGAGAGGTTGACATAAAAAAATCAGCATATTCTTCAAAAGCTGGGTTTATAACTGTAAAATTATTTTCAATTGCAAATGCTATAAAATTAGCAAATGACAATAATCTGTTTCCTAATTGTCCAGATTTTACAGAAATAACTAACATAAATACAGCCAAGAAAGATTAAAATTAATGATATTGGCTAAAACTTTCAAAATCTAAGATTATCCACATAAAAATAATTTTAATAAGTGGAAGTAAATATATCCGATGAATGAATTTATCTGTATACTTTTAACAGCAAATTACAAAATAAATATAACTTTGTCTTTGCGGTTATTACCAGAGAAAATTCACTGAGAAATTGCAATTTGTTTTGGGTGTTTTAAGTGTATTTACTAAACTAATATAGTTGTGTGTATATAATTAATAGTAAATTACAGCCATACTGGACAAAGTATAAATACTGGATGTAGTTTGTGCAAGTAGCCTTGTTGCCGAATACCAAACATCTGTTTTAAGTAGGTTGGCGTGAATATTTATCATCATAATTAGGCAGGAGGCACGAGGGAAGAGGGTTTTAGTCTAATTTAATTTTGTTAACATAGTTTGGTTTTTCCCAGTCGTTCTACTCATAATAGAGGCAGAGGCAATGCAGGTAATCCGTCTGGAAGCACTCTCAGACAACTATATATTTTTAGTACATGACGACAAGCAAAATATCGCGGCTGTTGTCGATCCAGCAGAGGCTCAACCAGTATTAAAGAAACTGGCACAATTAAAAGCTGAGTTGGTAGCAATTTTCAACACCCACCACCATAACGATCATGTGGGTGGTAATAAGCAATTAATCGAACAATTCCCCCAATTGATAGTTTATGGAGGAGCCGAGGATCGTGGGAGAATTCCTGGACAGCAGGTGTTTTTGCAAGAAGGCGATCGCGTCCAGTTTGCAGACCGCATAGCTGAAGTTATCTTCGTTCCCGGACATACCCGCGCTCACATCGCTTACTACTTTCCCCCCGAAAAAGCTGGTGAGACAGGCGATTTATTTTGCGGCGATACCTTATTTTCTGGCGGTTGCGGTCGCTTGTTTGAAGGAACACCGACCCAAATGGTAGACTCTTTAAGCAAACTGCGCTCTCTACCTGATAATACATGCGTCTGGTGTGCCCACGAATACACGTTGAACAATCTGCAATTTGCTCTAACTGTGGATGGCGACAACGCCGACTTACAAAGACGCTTCAATGAAGTCAAAGCTTACCGGAGTCGAGGGGAAGCTACCATTCCCTCGCTGCTGGGAGTGGAGAAGCATACCAATCCTTTTTTGCGTTGGGATCAGCCATCATTACAATCAACTGTTAAGAGTAGCGATGGGGTGCAAACTTTTGCGCGGATACGGGAAATGAAAAATAACTTTTAGGAATTCCCAATTTCCCATTCCTTCAACTTTTTAGTGGGAATAGTTGCGATCGCACCCTTCCTTTCGCTACGATCTGTAAGCTTTAGGGTGTAAGCAAAGAAGCTGGGAATACAGCAGTGACATTGTGAGCTATCTAAGCCTTACCCAAACTAATCAGATTTTACAGGAAAAACGATGGCGAAACGCGTACAGTTAGTTTTAAATCAAGATATCAGCAAGCTGGGGAAATCTGGCGACTTAGTGGAAGTAGCTCCTGGCTACGCTCGTAATTATCTGATTCCCCAGAAATTGGCAACTAATGCCACCCCTGGTATTCTCAAGCAGGTAGAACGCCGTCGTGAGCAAGAGCGTCAACGGCAATTAGAACTCAGACAACAAGCTCTTGAGCAAAAAGAATCTCTGGAAAAAGTTGGTAGTTTGACAATTGCCAAGCAAGTTGGTGAAAACGAAGCAATTTTTGGTACTATTACTACCCAAGATGTTGTAGATGCAATTAAGGCAGCCACCGGTCAAGAAGTGGATCGGCGTGGAATTACCATCCCTGATATTAACCACCTTGGTACTTATCAAGCCGAAATCAAGCTGCATTCTGATGTAGCGGCACAAGTCGATATTCAAGTCGTCGCTAGTTAACTCTGAAGGGGGCGCGAGGATAAAGGAGTAAAGGTGAATAATAACTCCTAACTCCTTTACAGACAAAGATTTTTCGCGTCTCTAGCAAAATCGTCAAAACTAAAATCGTTTATGGCTGAAGAACTGAATTTTAAAGGCGATGGTAGCGATCGCCTCCCCCCACAAAATATTGAGGCCGAAGAAGCGATTTTGGGGGGTATTTTGCTAGATCCAGAAGCGATTAGTCGAGTTAGCGATCGCCTCCTTCCCGAAGCTTTTTACATTAGCGCCCACAAAGATATTTATCAAGCTGCTGTGAGGCTCCACGCCCAAGGTAAACCCACAGACTTACTCTCAGTTACAAGTTGGCTGACTGACCATGATTTGCTTGCCCGAATTGGTGGTAGAAATAAATTAGCAACTCTGGTAGACCGTACAGTGTCAGCTGTGAACATCGACGGTTTAGCAGCGTTAGTGACAGAAAAATACCTGCGGCGACAGTTAATTAAAGCTGGCAATGAAATTGTACATCTTGGTTACGAGACAGAAACCGAATTACCAACTGTTTTAGACCAAGCAGAACAGAAAGTATTTGGTGTAACTCAAGAACGTCCCCAATCGGGTTTAGTTCACATTTCTGATACTTTAATTAATAATTTCCAGGATATTGAAGATCGAAATCAAGGCATCGCTTTACCTGGAATTCCCTGTGGATTTTACGATTTAGATGCCTTGACCAGTGGCTTTCAGCGCTCTGATTTGATTATTGTGGCTGCTAGGCCTGCAATGGGGAAAACAAGCTTTTCGATGAACATTGCACAATATATTGCTAATTACGAAATTATTATCAGGCGTGATAACATTGACGAGCGGAAGAAACTAGCAGTTGCTATTTTCAGTTTGGAAATGTCCAAAGAGCAACTGACGCAACGGCTATTAGCTAGCGAAGCGCAAATTGAAAGTAGTTATCTGCGGACTGGTCGCCTCAGTCAAACACAGTGGGAACCTTTAAGCCGTGCTATTGGCATCCTTTCTGAGATGCCGATTTATATTGATGACACGCCGAATATTACAGTTACACAAATGCGTAGTCAGGCAAGAAGACTCCAAGCAGAGCAAGGAACCCTGGGTTTGATTGTAATAGATTACTTGCAATTGATGGAAGGAGCAGGTGATAATCGCGTACAAGAATTATCAAAAATTACCCGTCAACTCAAAGGTTTAGCGCGGGAATTATCTGTACCAATTATTGCCCTATCTCAGTTGAGTCGAGGGGTGGAAGCACGTACTAATAAGCGTCCGATGTTGTCAGATTTGAGAGAAAGCGGAAGTATTGAACAAGACGCGGATTTAGTAATAATGTTATACCGCGATGAATACTACTCTCCTGATACTCCCGATCGCGGCATTGCAGAAGTAATCATAGCTAAACACCGCAACGGGCCTACAGGGACTGCAAAACTTTTATTTAATCCACAGTTTACAAAGTTTCAAAATTTAAAAATTTAGCTATTAAATTGGGGATTGGGGACTGGGGAGCAGAAGATTAAAAGTTAGATTATTTACTTATTCCCAATGCCCAATACCCAATGCCCCATATCCTAGTTCCTACTTAACGCCCAGCAATTCCACATCAAATAGCAGAGTGGCGTTAGGCGGAATTACATTACCAGCCCCACGAGAGCCATAACCTAACTCAGAGGGGATGATTAAATTGCGACGACCGCCTACTTTCATGGTGCTAAGTCCTTCGTCCCAACCTTTGATTACCTGTCCTACGCCTATTTTAAAGCTGAAGGGTTGGCCGCGATCGCGTGAACTATCAAACTTAGTGCCATCTTCTAAAGTGCCGACATAGTGAACTTCAACCGTTTGTCCTGGTTTAGGAGTTGCCCCAGTTCCCTCTTTTAACTCGACATATTTTAATCCAGAGGGAGTGGTTACGGTATTAGCATCAGACATAGTATTACTCGCAATTAAGATATTGTTTTCAGTTACAGTTGTGACCTCTGGCGACGTTTGGGTTAATTCGGCAGCAATGGCGGTATTCTGTTTACTGCTTACTTGCCCCACAACCAAAAGCACAACACACACCAGCATGAACGCCACGCTGAGGAAAATTGGTTTCAAAATCAGTTCTCCTTACTTAAGTATCCTGGCAAAAAGATTACCAATAGGACACAATTAGTTTAAATCACAAAGGACATCTTAACGCCAAAGCTTATTTTCTAAATCGCGTAATTGACGCTCTAAACGGTCAATTCTACCGCGCAGTTCATCAACTTCCGACTGGCGAGCTACCCCCAAATCTTGCATCATATTTCGCATTTGTCGTTGCATTTGGACATCGAAGTTTCCTTGCTCCGACTTTAACTGCTGGGCAAGATCGTCTATAACTGCCTTGGCTTGCTCAGGATTGAGCTTACCGTCTTTAACTAAGTCATCACTAACTTGACGCAGTTTATCCGCCACTAAAGACGTTGTGCCAAGACCGACCACCATTAACTGTTGCAACCAGTTGCTGTTGTCCATATTCCCTTCCTCTTATTTATTTCATTCAAACCAGCCAACCCTTACTCCTAAGTGTAGGCAATCAAGCTATGCTAAAAGCCTAGTTCTTCTAGCCTACATCTCTATTTTGGCAAATTAGTAAACACAGAGATTACAGGGTGTGATTATAGAACTACTTAAGTTTCAGGATGCCCCAGATTTAAGGGAAAATTTTATTCAGAAGGGCGCTTGAAGAGTGCTGAGTTGAAAGACCACCCGCAAGGGGCGAGGCAAATATCTTCGTGCTAAAAGGACTGAGTACTTTTTACCTCACTCAGCACAGGCTAAACGCCTGGCTACCACTAACAGCACTGAGTAAGGTGAAGCGATCGCACCCAAAAATTATTTGAATTTGACTTGACTTTTTGTTAAATCTGTGAACGCCATTTCTGAAAGGCTATTTCGTAATCCTCTGATTTACTCTGATAAACACCCCACCAATGAAAAAATAGTCCTAACCCCCATCCTAATAGTGGGAAAATAGCCCAAAAATAACTAGGACTAGTGATGAAATTCAAGAGAATGAGGAATAAATTCACTGCTGAAAAGGAAACAAAATGCCCCCAAAAGGCTCTGCGTCGGAAAGTATTAAATGTGTGTCGCAATCGTTCCTCTTCTTGTTGAACTAACCACTTTTTTTCAGTTTTTTCTAAAATATCAGAAGAAATACCTAACTCCGATGCCATTTCTAGAAGCTGTTCTCGTGAAAATTCACCTTTTTGTTTGCGAGTGAGTGCTATTTCAAGGATTTTTTGCACATCTTCTGAATCGTAAGTCATTTTAATTACCTTATAAGTTTGTGTGTAAATGCGCTTTTGATTTCACGAAGTTTTCAATAGGCTTCGTTCAATTCAGTTAGCAAACGTCTCCACATTTTGCACCCAATACTTAGTGACATTCACAACCTGATTATTTTCTCATAACTGATTTCGAGCTACTGTATTTGTCAATACTCTATATTGCTTTTATAACGTTAAGCCAAACATTATCTGAAAGTTGAATGCTAGTATTGTCAGAAAACATTGACGCTGGAAACTATAGAAACAATAGAGCGATCGCACCTTTTCCATTAAGATTGTGTAGCTATGTCTAACCACAAGTCGCTACGCGTCTACGCTCTATTGTTTTCCGAAAGTGACAAAAAAGAGCTATTCTTTTTAGCTAATTGCCTTCTTTCTCTTCAGGCATATTCCCAATAATCCAGCAGTAACTGCTATTCCTCCAATAGCTGATGGTTCAGGCACAGGTTTTACACTCACACTATCTAAGTATAAAAAGCCATAACTATCTCTACCACCCAATTTCAACTCTGTAGATGATTTTGTCGCCACAAAATTCAAGTCATATTGTGTGAAGGGATTTCCAGCAGTATTTATACTATTTGTTTTCTCAAAAACTTTACTTTCATCGATAAATGCCTGAAATATATTATTAACTTGACTGCTATCTTCATCTGTTCCTAAAAAGAAACTGAGATTATAGTTACTACCGATAGTCGTAGCCAGATTCTGGGATATGTAAGCAGGATTTACAAATGAACCAATCGCTAAACCTTGATTACCACTTTGGGGAAAATTGCTAATTTTAATTCCTGATGTATCAAACGGATCGCCAGATTTATTCCATCCTGTAATATTGGGATTTGTAGTGTTGGGATTATTAGGATCTACGAGGGGATCGACTTCAAATCCTCCGTTAAAAACCCGGTCTTGAGGATCTACAACATAGTTGGGATTATATTGTTGTGCTTGTGCTACTGGAATATAAGTACCAGTAATCATAGCAGTACTAGCTAATGTAGTGGTAAAACTAAAAACAATAACTGAGAGTTTTTTAGGTAAGTTCATGAAAATTTACTCCAAATAATTCCAAATTCCGACAATTAAAACAAGTTGATAGTTACATCAATGACTGGCTCTAATTGGTGTCAAGAAAAACAACCACTTTATCTAGGTTGAGAAGAGTTAGCTATTCACCATAGATAATCTCTCCATAAACCGATGATGAAGTTTTTAATCAGATGAATTTAAGTGGAATTCTCAACACTATAGAGCCAGATATCGCTTGGGATTTTAAGAGAATGAAGGTTCGCTTGCGATCTGTGGTTTATTCATCCCCATCATCTATCCGATCGCACTGAGAGTTTTCCTCTGCTTGATCTGTAGATTTGACACTCACATCATCCAAATATAAAAATGCATACTTGGCTTTGGAACCAAACTTGATCTCGGTGGATGTTGCTTTGGCTTTAAAATAAAACGTGTATTGTGTGTAGGGTTGGTAAAAAGTATCCTTTTTCTTACAAACCTTGCTTCCATCTACAAAAACCTTAAATTTATTCTTTAGGTCAGGTGCCTCCTCTGTGGATGCGAAATAGTAAGTAAGTTTGTAGTATTGATTAACAACTGTAGGGATAGTCTGTGATATGTAGCTCAAGGCTGAAAATCCACCAAGCGATAAGCCTTGGTTCCCAGTGTTAGAAAAATTGTCAATCCTAGTACCTGATGTATCAATCGGATCGCCAGTTTTAATCCATCCTGTAATATTAGGATTTGTAGCGTTGGGATTAGTAGGATCTACAAGAGAATCGTTTTCAAATCCCCCGTTGGTAATCAGTTCTGCTCCATCTGCTTGTGCTGCTGACTTATAAGTATTGGTTATCACAGCAGTATTAAGGAGAGCAGTAGTCAAACTACAAAAAATAATTGAGAGTTTTTTAGTGAACTTCACAAGACATAACTCCAAATAGTTCAAAATTAACGACAGCGAGTACTTGATTGATTTACTTTGTGGTGATTAAGGCAAGATAAACCCGTAAGTATTTTTGAAGATATTCTGGGCAGTAGTACCACTTAAGTAGGTAGAAAAACTCTGTGCTGTCGATAAAACTGTAGTGTTGGCGAGTATGCCCAGTGGATAGACAATCGGATCACTCTCTGTTGTTAGGGCAGTTTCTACAACTCTTACCTTGGTAGAAATTGCAGCATCAGTTTTGTAAACTGCACCTGCATCAATAGTTTTACTTACGCCTCCAACTACAAGAGTTTTAGTTTCAACAGCAGTTAAGACGTTACGCACATTGCTAGCGAGGTATGTTTTAGGACTAACAGTAGTGAAAATACCTCGGCTAGTAAGAACTTGTTTGGCATAATTTCCTGCTGGCACAACTGGCGGAGTACCTGTGTAATCACCTATGGCAATACCAGTAATGTTGGCATTAGTCAAACCATTGAAGCTAGTCAGAGCAGCACTACCAGCACTAACAGGAGGTGTCGTAGGGGCTATCAAAACTAGACGGTTTTTGACAACATTTTTACGGCTACCTGCAACCAATTTACTTGGGGTTGCATTCTGCAAGACATCTATTTGGTCAGTGGCAGCAGAAATGAAAATATCTGCTGTTGCTCCTGCTTGTATTTGGCTAAGTAAGGTACCAGAAGCACCAAAGGTATAAACAATGCTGACGCTTGGGTTAGCACTTTGGTACTGAGTCTTAATGTCATTCATCGCGTTTGTTAAGCTAGAAGCCGCAAACACCTTAAGTGTAGTTGTGGAGTTTGCTGGCGATAAATTGACAAACTGGGAGCCTATTACCAGCATCATGCTGGTGACTGCCGTAGCAATCCAAGCGATAAGTCTTCTTCTGTTCATGAAAGTTATAGTTTTAGATGAAATCCCATCACTCGCATATATCGATACCTGGAAACAAAAAACCAAGCCGGAATTACCCAAAGCGTTTCCGACGATGGAAATTGATAATTTTCCAGTAAGTTTACTTAAACAGAGAGTAAAAGGGATAGAATGATGAGATTATACCATTAAAGTAGGTATATACCAAATTATTTGGTAAACAAAGCCTGACATGACAATTGAAATATAAATTCGTAGTTTTCTCAGGTCACTTGCACCAATAAAAATCCTTATTTTATCTAAGAATTATCCTCAATTAATTTTATATTTTTACTTCTAGGTACTGAATTTTTACCTTTTCCAATAGGGGCAAAATAACTATTATTTGTAGTGTATAACCTCTGAAAAAATTGACCAGCCTTCTCCTTCAAAGACGCAAGCGCGAACATCAGAAAAAGTCGCTCCTATATTGTTCGTGTCTCGTATCTCCCCAAGGTAAATAGATATAGAAAACAAGGCTGGTCGCTTTTTTTGCCCTAATGCACTAGCTAATCGCCTTCTTTTTCTTCAGCCAAATTCCTAGTAATCCTGCAACTGCTACTCCTCCAATAGCTGATGGCTCAGGCACAGCTTTTACACTCACACCATCTAAGTAGAGAAATGCATATTTATCCACATTCCCAAATTTTAACTCTGTGGATGATGCGTCTGCTGTGAAATTGAATTTATATGGCGTGTATGGTTGAAAAGAAATATTTTTTTGATCAAAAATTTTATTTCCACCTACAAATGTCTGAAATTGATTATCAAGCCAAGGGGCCTCATCTACAGATGCTAAATAGTAACTAAGTTCGTATTCTTGACCAGGTTGTGTAGAAAGCGTCTGTGATATGTAACTGAGGTTTACAAATCCACCAAGTGATAAGCCCTGATTACCACTATCATATTGAGGAAAATTGCTAATTTTAGTTAATGATGTATCGATCGGATCGCCAGATTTAATCCAGTCTGTAACATTAGGATTTGTAAGGTTGGGATCATTAGGATCTACGAGGGGATCGAATTCAAAACTTCCGTTTTTAACAAGTTCTGCTGCTTCTGCTGCTACATTATAAGTATTGTTAATCACAGCAGTGCTAATTAAGGTAGTAGTAACACTTAAAACAATAATTGAGAGTTTTTTAGTTAACTTCACGAAACTTGACTCCTAATAATTTAAATTTTCGACAATTAAGACAAGTTGATATAGCAGTTCTCACTTCAGCGCAATACAGTCTGAACCTCACCCCGTACTTGAGGCACGCAAATACTCCCCTGTGTGATGCTTTGGAGAGGGGTTACTGTAATTCATGCAAATGAGAACCGCTATAGTTACATCCATGCTGACTCTCAGTCGTGTCAAGAAAGCTAAATACTTCATCCTAGTTTAGAAGAGTTAGTTTTATTAAACTCAATTTTTCCCTTCATATTAAGGTATAGCTTTAACACTCACATCATCCAAATATAAAAACGCAAATTCGGCTTTGGAACCAAACTTTATCTCTGTGGATGTTTCTTTCGCTTTAAAAACTAACGAGTATTGCGTGTATCCTTGAAAAGCAATATCCTTTTTAACATCAACCTTTTTTGCACCTATAAAAACCTGAAATTTATTATTTAGGTCAGGTGCCTCCTCTGTTGATGCTAAATAGTAAGTAAGTTGGTAGTATTGACCCTTAACTGTAGGGATAGTCTGTGATAGATAGCTAATGTCTGAAACGTTCCCAAGCGATACCCCTTGGTTACCAGTGTAAGGAAAGTTGCTAATTCTAATAATTGCTGTATCTATCGGATCGCCAGACTTAACCCATCCTGTAATATTAGGATTTGAAATGGTAGCATCATTAGGATCTACGAGAGTATCCATTTCAAAGTCCCCGTTATAAATCAGATTTGCTCCATCTGCTTGTGCTGCTGATTTATAAGTATTGGTAATTACAGCAGTATGAACGAAGGCAGTGGTCAAACCACAAATAATAATTGAGAGTTTTTTAGTAAACTTCACGAAACATTACTCCAAATAGTTCAAAATTAACGACAGCGAGTACTTGATTGATTTACTTTCTGGCGATCAAGGTGCCTTAAATTGGTTAGATCGAAGAATACCCTGGGCAGTAGTACCACTTAAGTAGGTAGAAAAACTCTGTGCCGTTGATAGAACTGTAGTTCTGGTGAGTATACCCAATGGATAGACAATTGGATCGCTCTCTGACGGTTTGGCAGTTTCTACGACTTTTACTTTGTTAGAAATGAAAGCATCAGTTGTATAAACAAAACCTGCGTCAATAGTTTTATTTACACCTCCAACTACGATAGTTTTATTTTCAACAGCAGTTAAAACGGCACGTACATTGGGAGCAAGGGATAATTTAGGACTAACAGTATTGAAAATACCTCGGGTAGTGAGAACTTGTTTGGCATAATTTCCTGCTGGCACAACTGGAGGAGTACCTGTGTAGTCACCGATCGCAATACCAGTAATATTGGCGTTGGTCAAACCATTGATGCTAGTGAGAGCAGCACTACCAGCACTAATAGGAGGTGTCGTAGGTTTAATCAAAACTAGACTGTTTCTGGCAATGTTTTTACGGCTACCTGCTACCAACTTACTTGGGCTAGAATTCTGCAAGACATCTATTTGGTCGGTGGCAGCTGAAATGAAAATATCTGCTGGCGCTCCCGCTTGTATTTGGCTCAGTAAAGTACCAGAAGCACCAAACGTATAAACAATATTGACAGTCGGGTTAGCATTTTGGTACTGAGTTTTAATGGAATTCAGCGCATTTGTTAAGCTGACAGCCGCATACACGTTAAGGGTGGTTGCAGATTGTGCTGGCGAGAAATTGACAAACTGCAAGCCTATTACCAACATCATGCTGGTAACTGCTGTAGCCATCCAAGCAATAAGTCTTCTTCTGTTCATGAAAGTTATAGTGTGGGGAAAATATTACCGAAAAGTTTCATGGTTGAAATACCTGACTTACGCACAGGCAACAGAAAAATCAACCACACAGAATGCAGAGGATATGGATAAATGTGAGTTAGAGGCGGTTTTGGCGTAATTTCTACGCATGACAAATTTCTGGAAATAAATGGCCGATCGCAATTGCTAAAAGCATTAGTGTGATGAGCCGTTTATTATTTCCAAGTAGAATTACCCAAACAGCGAGTGAAATGTATTTAGTGATGAAATAATATCAGTTAAATACATTTATTACCAACAATTTTGGTTAACGAATCCTGACAAAAAGTTAAGGAAGGATATATGAATTTTAAAAATACCCTGAAATAGTTGTTTTATATAGGTTTTTTGCAAAATTATCAGACAATAAATAAATATCTAAAAATTTATTATTACCAAAAAAACCATTTTGTTTAGCTGTGCATTGTGACTTTGTTGGTAAGCTAGTACTGCACTGGTATTTTTGTACTAGTAAGCTGCGATCGCACCTATTGATGTGTAGAAAAAGGAAAAAGCAGCCATACCTGCGGTATATACATATAATTCTCTGTTTGATGTGTAGAAAAAGGAAAAAGCAGCCATACCTGCGGTATATACATATAATTCTCTGTTTGTATAAAAATATATATAAACTTTTATAGTATCAATAAAATTTTTTATTTGATATACGTCTAACGATAGATAGCTTTTATGGGAAAACAGTTTAGATTTGTAACAAGTTACACAGAACTAGGTAAAGCACATGGCCAACATAATTGACACTGCTACTAACAACGGTTCTTTCAAGACACTAGTTGCAGCAATCCAAGCGGCTGGTCTGGAAGGTACACTGAATGGCAATGGCCCATTCACCGTGTTTGCACCCACCGATGAAGCATTTAACAAGCTTCCAGCAGGTACAGTAGATGCATTACTGAAAGATATTCCCAAGCTGAAGAAAATCTTGACCTATCATGTTGTCTCAGGTAAAGTACTGGCTGCTGATGTAGCTAAACTGAAGACAGCTAAAACAGTTGAAGGTTCAGATGTAAAAATTGACGCTTCTAATGGCGTTAAGATCAATGATGCAAAAGTTGCAACAGCAGATGTTGCTGCTGATAACGGTGTTATCCACGTAATTGACACAGTTTTGATTCCTGCATAATCAAACTTCAGAATAGTAAACGCTATTTCTGAGACTGCGACTACCTATAGTCGTATCTTGATTACAATTTGGTTGGATATTTTCCAGTAAATACCAACTACCAACAAATCCATCTAGAAAGGATCTAGATGGATTTATTGTTTAATTAGGTGTAATCAAATTTTTAGTTTTGCCAAACCCAAATAACGGATACCTTCGGGGGAAATGTCAAAACGGCAAGGCAAGACTTCTAAACCGAGAGCGATCGCATCCCGTAATAATTTACCATAGACAGGATCTGTGCGATCGCCAGGTGAGAACTCTGTACAATCACCACGATTGATAAAGTAAAGCATCACCGCACGAGTTACAGGTAGCAGCGCCATTAGTTCTCGCAAGTGCTTTTGTCCTCTTGTAGTTTCCGTGTCGGGAAATAAAGCTAATCTTCCCTCAGACAAAGTTGTATTTTTCACTTCTAAATAAATTGGGCGTTCCTCATCACTCCCCGTCAAGAAAAAATCCACTCGACTTTTTTTATCTAGCCCATAAACCACTTCACTCTTGATTTGGCTATACTCGCTTAATTCCGGGAAAAGATGTTGCGCTAAAGCCAACTTTACCACCCGATTGGGCAAAAAAGTATTTATGCCTACCCAAGTCGGCTCATTATCATGTACCTGAATTAGTTCTAAAGTGTAAGCCAATTTGCGATTAAGATTATCGCTTTTAGAAAGCTGTACAGCACTTTGGAGAGTCGATACTCCAGTCATTGGCCCTGTGTTGGGACAATGTGCTGTCACTATTTCGCCAGAAGTAAGTTGAACGTCAGCAAAAAACCGCTTGTAACGCTTGAGTAAAATACCGGGATATAAAGCTGGGTAACGGTAAAGCCAATCTGTCATTATAAAACCTTGTTGCTGCTAGTAAATATACGCCGATTCCTTACTCACCTAACTCTCAACAGCAAATCTCTTTAGCAGCGACTCCATTGCGTGGCAGAAATCAAGCAAGTTTACATATCATAAATTGTCAATTTTTGTAGTTAAATTGACAACATAGTAATAAAAAGTAGCATACACTAAGTGTTATCAGCCTCCCATAAAAAAATTCGGGAGACTTTCAACGTGCAAGGAGGTAAATCCTATGCAAAAAGTGTGGACAGCGACGGAATTAGAATATGCTTTTCTGTTTACTTTAAGAAAAGTAAATTCAATCAATCTCGAAGGTTTCAAGCCATTTTTTAGTAATATGCCTGTTGACCCTTATATCAAAGGCAACTATCGTTCCAGAAGATTATCTCGGTTCACAGTTTCTGGAAATGAGTTAATCAAATTACCTCATGGATACTTCTTTCAAAGTAAGGAGTATAATCCATTATTAGGTGATATAAAAAGAGAGTTTACAGAGTTAGATGATGCACTCATCGAACTTGATATTTTTAGAAATCTTGTCTTAGCATTTAGTGATTCTTGTAAACTTCATCCTGAAGCTGAAATCGGAGTTCATCAAATTAGAATTAGTTGTTCGCCAGATAATTTTAGTAATCCAGCGCCTGAAGGTATCCATCAAGATGGTACTGATTTTATTGGCTTATTTTCAGTAGATAGAGATAATATCCAAGGTGGAGAAACACATCTTTATACTACAAAAAAAGAAAAACCTGTATTTAGCAAAGTTCTAAATCCGGGGGAACTTTTATTAGTTAACGATCATGAGTTTTTCCACTTTGCCAATCCCATAAAACCAAAAGCTGACGCTCAAGGAAGTTGGGATGTTTTTGTACTGACTTCTCCTAGCTTACTTTCAGAATAATTCTAATTAACTGTAAATATTTTGTGGTGTTTAGATCCCCGACTTCTCAAAGAAGTCGGGGATCTATCTTTTTATTTTACAATCTCTGAAATCTGGGGAATTGAATGTAGTCATTTCCCCAGTTTTTTTATTTGGAATTGGAAATCATTGGGCTGATAATGGTTTATCTAAAGTTGCCATATCAGTTAATAAATCTGTAATCTGGAGGTGCAAAATCTTTAATTGGGTAAATCCCTCTGATAAAATTTCCGGGATGTGTTGGTTTTAATTCACTGCAAATCCGAAATGAAGCAAAACCACGCTGAATACTTAGAATATTAAGGGTGAGTGGATAAGTTAGGCTACAAAGCAAGCTTGCTGGAATTCAACTAACTGAATCAACCAAACAAATGCTATGAATGACGAATTTTACAATAGAGGGTTGGAAAAGGCTAGGCGAAAAGACTACGCCGGAGCAATTGAGGAATTTAATCATGCTTTACAACTGACACCTTACTTAACTGAAGCTTACTTGCAACGGGGTTTAGCATATTATGACTCAGGAGCAATCCTTAAGGCTGTTTCAGATTATACCGAAGCCCTAAAGCTGAATCCTGAGAGTATAGAGGCGTATTATTGTCGTGCATTCGCTAGGGTGGCGCTGAAAAATTTACCGGGGGCGCTAGAGGATGTTGAACGCGCTATTCGTCTCAATCTGAATTATGCTGCGGCTTATAATCTGCGGGGGATGGTGCGGCGCAAACAGGGTTATATTCAAGATGCGATCGCTAATTTTAAAAAGGCTGCACAATTATATCTAGAACAACAGGATAAAGAAAACTGTCGCCTGTGCCTGGAACGAATTAAACAGTTACAACCCCAAGAATTACCTGTTGTACAGCAATCGCGTTCTACCAATGCGCCAATTTTATCCACCAATGATTATTTCACGCAGTTATTAGAAAAGGCTGAAAAGGGAGATACCCAAGAGGCACTGGCAGATTTAAACTGGGTATTAAAAGCCGATCCGCAAGATGCCCAAGCCTACTGCTGTCGTGGAGTTGTGCGTTGTAAAATGGGAAATTATCGAGAAGCGATCGCAGATTTTAATCAAGCATTGAGACTAAATTTTCAAGATGCCATTGTCTACCGCAATCGAGGTAAAGCCCGTTCTATCTTGGGAGATCATCAAGGTGCGATCGCGGATCTTAACCAAGCACTCCAGATGCAACCACAAGATCCCCTAGTCTATATTGCCAGAGGTAATGCCTATCGGACAACGGGTAACTATCTCGGTGCAATTCAAGATTACACCCAAGCACTGCAAATAAATCCTGATGATGCTCAAGCTTATTACAATCGCGGCATTGCCTATACTTGTTTAGAAGAAATCCAAAACGCTGTGGAAGATTATCAACGGGCGGCGAGTATTTTTTGTGAACAAGAAGACTGGGGAAATTATCAACAAGTCTTAAGTAGCCTAGAAAAAATCCAAAAATTTAGTCCCCAATCCAAAAAGCAAAAATATAACCAGCTACATCAGCGACTTTTAGGAATGGTTGGGGGATATTGGGAAATTGCTGAAAGATTGATTCAGCAAAAGCAGGATTATTTTCCTGGAATGTCAGACGAGTGGTATTTACAAAGGGTAATTGATGATTTAGAACGCGATCGCGGTAGATGAAGAGGCAGAGGATAGGGGAAAATTTGCCTCTCGAAGAACTGCTTTTATTCATAAATGCCACTAACCATATATGTAAATTCACCCGTACACTTGTTTGTACGGGTGAAGATGCGATCGCTCGCTTGTCAATTTCCGTCGTCAAAACACCTAACTGACTACCGCTTCAGTTTTTTCCTCGGCTTTTTCTTTTACTAGCACATAAGGCGTTTCTGCACCTTGTGCTAGATATTCAGCTAGCTGACTTTCAATTTGATCGCGCACAATTTGGCGATATTCTAGAAAATGCTCGTTGTGGGCGCAAGCAGAGATGTAATGCTCAATCACTCCAGGGTTATGCTTGAGAATACTAAACAAATGATGCCAGAATTTCCAACGAGTTTCCCGTTTGATTCCTTGTCGCCAAATCACAATTAGTAATGCTTTTACAACAATCCACTCTGGCATTTTTGCTGGCGCTTTCCAACTTGGTAAACCCATCATCAAGAAACAGCGATAGGTGCGATCCAAGTAACTTACTGGGTCGTATAAAGTACAAAAGGCTTCAATATATTCTCTGGCAAGTTCTTCCAGCGGACGGGTAGGAAGGAAGTTCATCAATGTTGTCTGATTGATGTTTCCATCTTGATTTTCCCGCAGTCGCCCTTCTTTTTTCAAGCGATGCCAAAGCGCAGTATTAGGTAACGCTTGCAACATGGCAAAGGTAGTTGAGGGAATTGCTGCTTGTTCTGCAAAACGGACAATGCGATCGCCTGCACCTACTTTTTCGCCATCAAAACCGATAATAAACCCAGCCATTGGGCGCAATCCGGCTTTGATAATGGTTTCCACTGCCTCAGTTAGAGAACTACGAGTATTTTGAAACTTCTTAGTCATTTGCAAACTATCCTCATCCGGCGTTTCGATTCCCAAAAACACCGCCGAGAAACCGCACTCAACCATTAACTCCAACATTTCTGCATCTTGCGCTAAGTCAATTGAAGCTTCAGTGTCAAATCGGAAGGGATACTTGTGTTCTGCCATCCAGACTTTTAACTCTTTCAGCAACAACTTTACATTTCGCTTGTTGCCAATAAAGTTGTCATCCACCATGAACACACCCCGCCGCCAACCCAATTCATAGAGGTAATCTAACTCTGCTAACAGTTGTGCTGGGGCTTTGGTGCGTGGTTTGCGCCCGTAGAGAACAATAATGTCGCAAAATTCGCACTGGAAGGGACACCCACGCGAAAACTGCACCGACATCATGTCATAAGCATCCAATTCTAATAAATCAAAGCGGGGTATTGGTGTGCCTGTGACATCAGGTTTTTCTGTGGCGCGGAAAATGCCAGAAGTTTCACCCCGTTGAATTGCCTCAATAAACATCGGCAGAGTGATTTCCCCTTCATCCAGAATCAGAAAATCTGCGCCAACATTTTCAACTTCGTGAGGTACAGAGGTTGGGTAAGGGCCGCCAACTGCGACTAACTTGCCACGTTTTTTTGCTTCCTGGATTTGGTCAAGTAAATCTTGTTTCTGGACAATCATCGCGGAGAGGATTACTACATCTGCCCATGCCCACTCTTCTTCTGTTGCTGCACGAATGTTGCGATCGACTAGCTTGAATTCCCATTCTTGCGGCAGAATGGCGGCTACTGTCACTAAACCCAGAGGTGGTAATAAAACTTTGCGATCGACTAATTCTAAGATTTTTTCATAAGACCAAAAGGTTTTGGGAAATATTGGATACACTAACAAGATTCGCATGTAGTATCAATCCTCACACTTTGATTGTTATCCCACTCTAACGAAAATAAAGAGCTATTGACTTTTTATTAAAGTTGTTTTATTGTGCCATTCATATTTTTACCTCAAATGCGCGACTGTAGCAGTTCTTGTTTGGATGCAACAATATGTTTGCCCCTAGCAGCTATTAGTTACTCATCTTCATCGGGTTCTAAATCATCGGCTGTCAATTCTTGATGGGGGATGGCGGCGATAATCGCATCTATTACTTTAGATACTGGTAATATCTCAATATTTAAATCGGGAAATTTTGTTCCTTTTGGCACGATCGCTCTTTTAAATCCCAACTTAGCAGCTTCTTTTAACCGCAGTTCCATTTGGGAAACCGATCGCACTTGTCCACCTAGCCCAACTTCACCGATTAAGACTGTACCAGGATCGACGATGCGATCGCGGAAACTGGCAACAATCGCGATCGCAATTCCTAAATCTACTGCTGGCTCTTCCACATTCAACCCACCCGCAGAAGCAACGTAGGAATCCAACTTAGACATGGGAATTCCCACCCGTTTTTCTAAGACGGCGAGGATTTGCACCAAGCGGTTATAATCTACGCCAGTACCAGCCCGACGGGGTGAAGGGTAGCTGGTGGGACTTACAAGAGCTTGCAATTCCACAACTATCGGGCGAGTGCCTTCGCAAGCAACGACAATAGCCGTACCAGGGGCGGGATCGTCACGGTTGCCTAAAAATAATTCTGAGGGGTTGTCAACTTCTCGCAATCCATCTGCCACCATTTCAAAGATGCCGATTTCATGAGTTGCACCGAAGCGATTTTTTACTGTGCGTAATAACCGATGGGAGGCAAAGCGATCGCCTTCAAAATACAACACCGTATCCACTAAATGTTCTAAAACTTTTGGCCCGGCGATCGCTCCTTCTTTGGTGACATGTCCCACAATCAGCATGGTGACATCTTCATGCTTCGCCACCTTCATCAGTGCTGCTGTACATTCCCGTACCTGAGCCACTGAACCGGGGGCTGAAGTCAAAGCGGGAAAAAATACTGTTTGGATACTATCAATCACCGCCACGTTTGGCTTTAGAGAATCTATTTCTCGTAAAATTTCTTCTAAATCTGTTTCTGGCAGCACATATAAATCTGCACCTATACTGTCAGGATCTATAGGAAGTGTCGGATCTACTACTACTGTTACCTCCTCCTCATTCACTACACTTAGGGTTTTTGATACTCCCAAACGAGAAGCTCGTAATTTTACCTGCTGTCCGGATTCTTCACCAGTTACGTAAAGAATGCGATATTTCTGTGCTAATTGATTTGATACTTGCAGTAGCAAAGTAGATTTTCCAATACCTGGATCGCCACCAATCAGCACCATAGAACCTGGGACAATGCCACCCCCAAGCACCCGATCCAATTCTCCATAACCAGACTCCCATCGAGCTATTTGGCGATCGGTAATTTGGTCAAATGTTAAGGAGGCTCGCGCTTTAGCTGGTTTACTGTGAGATTTGCCATTACCTTGAGCCGATTGCCAACTACTAACTCCTCCCCGGCTGGGTACATCTACTGAGGATTGAATAGAAATTTGTTCTTCTAGAGAGTTATAAGTGCCGCAAGCTGGACACTTACCAAACCACTGGGGTGATTCTGCCCCACATTCGTTGCAAGTGTAAAAAGTTTTTGGCTTTGCCATCTTAAATCTTATTAAATAATCTTAATATTTACTTAATTCCTGAAAAAAACTAAAAACTAATCATAGTAGTATTTAGAGCTTTTTCCAAATCAATTGATGGAATGATATCTTAATATTATGGTATTAAAAATTAATCATGTAAATTTTTAGTGAAGGAGCGTTGAAAACTTGGAAAGCCATAAAGAAAAAATCTTGGTGGTAGACGACGAAGCCAGCATTCGCCGGATTTTGGAAACGCGTCTTTCCATGATTGGCTACGATGTCGTGACGGCTGGCGACGGGGAAGAAGCATTGGATATTTTTCGCAAAACTGAGCCTGACCTGGTAGTTTTAGATGTAATGATGCCAAAGCTAGACGGCTATGGTGTATGTCAAGAATTACGAAAAGAATCAGATGTCCCAATTATTATGCTAACAGCCTTGGGTGATGTCGCCGATCGCATCACCGGGTTAGAATTGGGTGCTGATGACTATGTAGTTAAACCATTTTCCCCCAAGGAGCTAGAAGCCCGGATTCGCTCAGTACTGCGGCGGGTAGATAAAAATGGTGCTTCTGGCATTCCCAGTTCTGGGGTAATCCATGTTGCTAATATTAAAATCGATACGAATAAGCGACAAGTCTACAAAGGCGATGAGCGAATTCGATTGACGGGTATGGAGTTCAGCTTGTTAGAGTTGTTAGTCAGTCGCTCTGGAGAAGCTTTTTCTCGTTCGGAAATTTTGCAAGAAGTTTGGGGTTATACGCCAGAACGTCATGTAGATACCCGCGTAGTAGATGTGCATATATCCCGTTTGCGGGCAAAGTTAGAAGACGATCCTAGCAACCCAGAATTGATTCTGACAGCGCGGGGTACTGGTTATCTTTTCCAGCGAATTATTGAACCAGGGGAGGAGTGAGAGATGAGGGGGGAGGGAAGGATGGGAAGCAGAGGAAGCAGAGGAGCAGAAATTCTTTCTAATTCCCAGTCCTCAGTCCCCAATGACAAATGACAAATTACAATAACAATCGAGTTTTGCGTCGTCTACCCATTGTGGTGGGTGGGCTAGGCGCAGTGCTTTTGCTGATTAACCGTTTATTGACACCGGAATTAACCCAGTCGCAATCGCGTGGTGATGTGGTAGGGGTGATTTTGAGTGCGGTGTTAATTTTGACGGGTTTAATTTGGCAGCAAGTTCAGCCGCGATCGCCTGATATTGTAGAATTAATTGGAGAAGAAGGTTTTGTATTAGCAGCAGATTTACCCGAAGCCGTGAAAATAGAGCTAGCCTGGGCATCTCATTTATTGTTGACTAATACAGTAACGCGATCGCTAGTGGTTTATTACCAAGGTAAAGTTTTGTTGCGTCGCGGTATTTTGGGTACTAAATCTGAAGTTGTACCAGGAGTAATCTTAAAACAGGTACTCGAAAAACAAAAGCCAATTTATCTAGTTGCTCTAAAAATATATCCAGGTAGGCTTGAATTTGATTATTTACCAGAGAACACTCAAGGTGTAATTTGTCAACCGATTGGCAACCAAGGTGCGCTAATTTTGGGAGCGAATGCTCCTCGCAGTTATACCAAACAAGATGAAAACTGGGTTGCGGGAATTGCTGATAAATTAGCCGTTACTCTTAACTCTACTTTATCTAACCAAGGGACGTAAAAATTTAGCTTGATTGTCTGTGATAATAACTCGTAATTTGTAATTATTATATTGACTTGCTTGTATCTATAGCGGTTCTCAGTTGAGTGAGGTACAAGAACCCCAACCCCCTCCCCGCAAGCGATGAGGGGGCTATGATGTACCTTGTATGATTAGAAAACTCTATATAATTAATTACGAATTACGAATTATTAAGTCACCAAGAAGTTAAAAAATTCCACCCTTCCTTCTCTTCTGGTGTCTTTTCTTCTTTTTGTTCTTTTTCTTCTGATTCTTCTGATTCTTCTAATATGTTTAAATTGTTCTGTTGAATTAAATTATCATAAGCTCCAGAATCAACCCATTTTAATAATTCACCAGTCCGCATAACTACCCAAGAAAGCCCAGACTCTGTATAGCTTAATACTTTAGTGACCTGATCCACACTATCAAAGTTATTGGATGCAAACTCACGGGCTTGAACAAGGAAATCTTCGATGACAGCAGCAGTCAAGTACTCATCTGGCAAACCTGCTAGTTTCATCAGTGTAGTAGTTGCTACGTCAATATCTTGACAAGCAAGCATTGCAGCGCGATCGGCAGTAAACCTAGCCATCATCCGCCAATTATACAAACCCAATTCCATACCACCAGCTATCAAGCCACCCACACCCAGCGTGGTACTACTTAACAAATTTTTCAAAGTTGGCATCACAATTGCCATTTGGTGATAAACCATGTGCTGACTCTTAATGCGAGCAATTTCATGTCCGAAAACATAAAGTAACTCATCTGGATCGAGCCACTCCATTGCATCTAAATTGATACCAACAAGGGGTTTTTCTACCCCAACAATATAGGTTTCAATGTGGCCTGTGCCTTGAAATAGATACAGTTCAGGAAGTGGAGTAACATCAAGAATTTCGCAGGTTTCTACAAATGCTTGATGTAATTGGGGAAAATTACGGGACGAAATTTTAATTTCACTACCAAGGCTTTGCAGCCTGAGTAAGCGATCGATGCCGTATTCGTTAATTTTCTTGAGTAACAAGGAGACACCAGGCATATTTTGCAGAGAAGCCAAGGCTTTGCGATCGAAAGGGTGTTCGTAGGCTGCTGAACTCAGTCCAGTTAATATTTTTCTAGTCATTTTTTTAAGCTTTATCTTGGAGTTTTTGAGAAGTTCAGTTACTCAGTACGAACGGCTTGTACTTTCACTACACCTGTGATTAGGGGTTTTGGTTATGGCACAGCAGTAAACCACTTTCGTCATCGCGCAGCGTCTTTGCCAGGAGAAGGCATTTTTGCTTGGGTTTTAGGAGACCATAGTACTGAAACATTTAAACCTTTGTGGGGCATTGTTTGCTACTGGCAGTGCTATTTTTATGTTACCGATGGATGTATTGTTTACTCTAGTTTTCTTGAGGCAGGAGATCGTATCGTCAGTAAAATATATATGACTAGAGTAGAAGGTGAAAATACACGTTTACGTCACGATTTGGCACGCCTACATTAAAGAAGCAATAGAAATGGGGCTGCCCGTAACCGTCGGACTGCCCCATTCTATTTACGATCTCATAGATTTGTACCCACAGCCACAAGGAGGTCAGCCCAGTGTGCAGTACATTGCCATACCTTACAATGACCGCCGCGCCGTTCCATTCTACCTACCTACACCCAAGGGCAGACCCTTAGAAGAACTAAATTAGATGACTTTAAGGGCTTTGGGGTAGGGGTTTTTTGTGGCGATTAGGGTGTTGGTGTAGCTGTTGGTGTCGCCATTGGTGTAGCTGTTGGTGTCGCCATTGGTGTCGCCATTGGTGTCGCCATTGGTGTCGCCGTTGGTGTCGCCGTTGGTGTCGCCATTGGTTTAGCTGTTGGTGTCGCCATTGGTGTAGCCATTGGTTTAGCTGTTGGTTTAGCTGTCGGTTTAGCTGTCGGCTTAGGTGATGGTGTAGCCGTTGGCTGACTGAAGACTGTCTTGGCTTCTTCATTCAGTTTTTGGCGGAGTGCTAAATTAGCAATTCCAGTTTCTTGCAACTGATATTTCTTTTGATACTCCTTCACCACTGCTTCGGTACGGGAACCATAAAAATGATCGCGTGGGAGGGGAGGATTAGGCTTCACCACTGCATTCAAATTTGTGTGCAGAATTTGAACGATGTTAGCAGCATAAGCTTGGGTTTTTGGCCCTGCTATCCCATCAACTGGTTTTAGCTTATAACCTGTCTGAAATTCACGAATTGCCTTTTTTGTTTCCTCATCCGTCAAAGCACCATTTGTTAGCTTGACGTTATAACCGAATCCTCGCAACACAGCACGGAATTGCTCGGGCGTATAGCTACGTTGAGGAGCTGCGAAACCTGTGTCTGCAACTACCACACTAGCTGTTATCAGGCAAGTAACAGCAAAAGTCGCGCTTGATTTTCCAAATCCACACCACATATTTAAAACTCCTTTGGATTAAATCAGCAGGATTATAAATCTTAACAGCTGCATTTTAAGTTTGTTTAATAACTTTTTTCACGATTTTTGAATAAATTTTGAATAAATTTTGCCCAAGCCAACTAGATATACAGAAAGCATTTTATGTCATCTATCAAAAGAGGTATCTTGTGTCGGTCGAGATCCAGAGGTTATCATTTGAATCGAATACACCCTTTGAATACTAAAATACGGGATAAATGCATATATATGTATTGATGTCAACTTAAGCCTTGGTGAAGGTTATTCGCGGGTATACGAACCAAGCCTCGCAACCTGGGTTAAAAAACAATTAACAATGGGGTAAAG
The DNA here is from genome assembly GCF_036919895.1 of Nostoc sp. Lineage (GTDB taxonomy): Bacteria > Cyanobacteriota > Cyanobacteriia > Cyanobacteriales > Nostocaceae > Nostoc. The sequence continues at coordinate 21,807 of NZ_JBALBW010000138.1, read as the reverse complement.
CTCATTGCCTCTAGTCCCTCTTTTAAGACTCTATTGATACAAGTGCACATACATGCACCAATACTGAAGTCTACTCAGCTGCAAATTCGTGTACTTGGTTAGAAAGAGACGAAAATTAATAGATGAAAGAGTTTATATTCTAAATATCCAAAAAATGAAAGACATAAAATCTTCTAAAAAGCGGAATCTTTGGTTTGAAAGATTTATGGCAATTACTGCCACTGTAAATTTAGGTTTAGTTTTGTTTAATTTAAGTTACGTACCTTGGCGAGATTTCTACTTGCGAAAACTTCCCCAAGTTATTCAGATATACGATCCAATAAAAGGTATTGAACCCCATCGAGACACAAAAAATTATTTAGAAACAATAGACGCATTAGAAGAAGAAGTCAGGCAAACAGGGTTAGAGTCTTCTCAGGTAAATAGCACGCTAATACAAATAAGTCGTCTTAGCAGCGAGATGATTGATAGTAACCCGTTTGCGGGAGCCAATAAGAGTGGTACTCTAGAAAAAATCAAAAAGCGGATGCGATCGCACATCGGTAATGAATCTGCAAAACAGTCCTTTGCCACTTTTTGGAGTCAGTCTTACCTATCACAAAATGGCTGGCTTAAAGAAATAATTTTTTTCAACGAAAGCATTCGCCCTTTGATTGCCACAAACTACTACCGCCAAATCGGTGAAAATGGCGATTTGGTTGATAATTTTTGGATTCTTGACTTACCCTTTGTGATGTTATTTGGCGTAGAATTACTGGGACGTACCTTCTTCATCAAACGCCGACATCCTGGTTTAAGCTGGTTTGAAGCACTATTGTGGCATTGGTACGACCTATTTTTAATACTACCATTTTGGCGTTGGCTACGAATCTTACCTGTATTAGTCCGCCTCGATCGAGCGCATTTATTGAATCTCCATCCAGTGCGAAAGCAAATTCATCAGGGGATTGTCGCCAATTTTGCCGAAGAACTCACAGAAGTAGTAGTGGTAAGAGTAATTAACCAGATTCAGGGTTCAATTCAGCGAGGTGAGTTAACACAGTGGCTCTCACAACAAGAAAATTTACGTCCCTACATAGATATTAATAATGTAAATGAAGTGGAAGCGATCGCCAGTCTTTTGGTCAAAACAATTGTTTACCATGTGTTACCTGATATTCAACCTGCGATCGTTGCCATTTTGCGCCATAACATCGAAACCGTCTTCCATCAAGTCCCCATCTACCGCAACCTCCAGAATCTCCCTGGCGTAGGACAGGCCCAAACCCAGTTAAGCGAACAACTTGCGACCCAAATCACAACTAATCTTTACAAAAATTTAGTTAGCGCTGTTGAAGACCCTGTTGGCGCAAAACTTACCAGTCAACTCGTACAAAGGTTTAGCGAAGCCTTGGGATCTGAAATAAAGGAAAAACACGTACTTTCCGAAATTCAGAGTTTACTCTTTGACTTCTTAGAGGAAATCAAAATTAACTACGTTCAGCGTTTGTCCCAAGAAGACATAGATCAAATTATCGAGCAAACCAGGCAGCTACGCACACAACCATCCGTTCCATCAGTGGTTAATAAAAGTACCGCTCTCCCAGAAATACGTTAAGGGTAGAAAGAGCAGAGGGCAGGGGAGCAGGGGGAGCAGGGGGAGCAGGGGGAGAAAGAATAACGAATTAATGCCCAATCCCCAATGCCCCATGCCCTATACTCGACTATCCATTAAATGCGCTAAACTCGTATGAGGGCGAACCATCATTGGTTCGTCACAAGACTTCTTGGAAGATATACCTATCGCAGGAAGTGGGTCAGTGCCCACTTTTTTTATTGAATTCTCACATGGCTCATCCTTTAGTTCCACAAATTATTGATTTGGCGACACCAGTAGCAGAAGAACTGGGATTGGAAGTGGTTGACGTGGTTTTTCACACTCACCAAAGTCCACCAGTGTTGCGGGTAGACATTCGCAATCCTCAGCAAGACACCGGATTGAATGATTGCGAGAGGATGAGCCGTGCTTTAGAAGCCTCCTTAGATGCTGCGGAATTCGTTCCAGATGCTTATGTCTTGGAAGTGTCTAGTCCTGGTATTTCGCGACAACTGTTAACGGACAGGGAATTTATTTCCTTTAAAGGATTTCCTGTTATTATCTTCACTTCGCCACCCTACGACGGACAACAAGAGTGGATAGGTCAGTTGATTCGCCGGGATGAGACAACACTTTACTTAAACCAAAAAGGTCGTGTAGTCGAAATTCCCCGCTCCCTAATTACGAAGGTGCAGCTAGACGAGCGCCGATAAACAAAGAGCTAGGGCTTAGGAGTTACAGACTAGAGCCGCTTGGCTAGAGGCTAGAGGTTACGAGCTAAGGGCTAGAGGTTAGGGATTAGTGGAAAGCTATTCTCTAATCCCTGGCTTTAATGCGTAGTTTTCAGTCCCCAGTCCCCAGTCCCTAATTTTTAAAGGAGATTGCTTATGTCAATGGTTACTTTAGCTGGATTAAAAGAATTAATTGAAAGTATAAGTCGTGAGCGGAATTTACCCCGTCTTGCAGTTCAATCAGCTATTAGAGAAGCACTACTCAAAGGCTACGAACGTTATCGTCGCGCCCAAAATTTAGAGCGTAAACAGTTTGACGAAGATTATTTTGAAAATTTTGAAGTAGAACTCGATATTGACGGAGAGGGATTTCGCGTTCTTTCCACCAAAACTATTGTTGAAGAAGTCAATAACACAGACCATCAGATATCCCTAGACGAAGTTCAACAAGTAGCCCCCGAAGCGCAGTTAGGGGACTCTGTTGTACTGGATGTGACCCCCGACCAAGGAGAATTTGGTCGGATGGCGGCCATGCAAACCAAGCAAGTATTGGCGCAAAAATTACGGGATCAACAGCGCCAGATGGTGCAAGAAGAGTTCCAAGATTTAGAAGGAACTGTCCTGCAAGCAAGAGTCCTGCGGTTTGAGCGGCAATCAGTGGTTTTGGCAGTCACCAGTAATTTTGGTCAGCCAGAAGTAGAAGCTGAATTACCGAAACGGGAACAGTTGCCCAACGATAATTATCGGGCAAATGCCACCTTCAAGGTATATCTCAAAAAAGTCTCCCAAGGTCAGCAACGAGGGCCACAGTTGCTTGTGTCTCGCGCTGATGCTGGTTTGGTGGTTTATCTGTTTGCCAACGAAGTCCCAGAAATCGAAGATGAAGTGGTACGGATTGTTGCCGTAGCGAGGGAGGCAAACCCCCCTTCCCGTTATGTCGGCCCCCGGACTAAAATAGCAGTAGATACCCTCGATCGCGATGTAGACCCAGTTGGTGCTTGTATCGGAGCCAGGGGATCGCGAATTCAAGTGGTAGTCAACGAATTACGCGGTGAAAAAATAGATGTAATTCGCTGGTCGCCAGACCCAGCAACATACATCGCTAATGCTTTAAGTCCAGCACGGGTAGATGAAGTACGCCTAATGGATCCAGAATCCCGGCAAACTCACGTACTCGTGGCTGAAGATCAACTTAGTTTAGCCATTGGGAAAGAAGGACAAAACGTCCGTTTGGCAGCCCGCCTGACTGGTTGGAAAATAGACATCAAAGACAAAGCTAAATATGACTATGCAGGAGAAGATGAGAAATTTACGGCTGTAAGAGCAAAATATCAGGCAGAGCAAGAGGATGATGATCTTGACTTTGAGGAAGAATTAGAAGATGAAAATCAGGACGAATTAGAAGAGGAGGATAATTTTGACAGTAATGATGACGAGTAATTACTCAATCTTGTAAAGTTTTGATAATGTTGATTGTAGTCTGCGTCTCAAGGAGTATTTCTTAGAAGACGGCTTGGTATAAGTAAAAAATAGTAATAAAAAACTTATTTTTACACTCAGAATGCTGGACTGCGATCGCAGAAAACTGATGAAACCAAATTATCGGCGCTGTATTAGTTGCCGGAAAGTAGGCTCCAAAAATGAGTTTTGGCGGATTGTCCGCGTCTTTCCATCAGGAAAGGTACAATTAGATCGGGGCATGGGGCGTTCCGCCTATATTTGTCCACAAATGAGTTGCTTACAAGCCGCTCAAAAAAAAAATCGACTAGGGCGATCGCTACATGCATCAGTGCCAGAAGCACTGTACCAAAGCTTGTCGCAACGTCTAGCCAGCAGCAATACCCAAAACCAAATTTAATTGGAACAACTTTGTGACGTTATCACCAGAGGAATTGTGCGAAAGCCGAAGTCGTGCTTTTATCACATCCTCTATCAAACGTTAAGGTTAGTGCCAAAATAGTAAATGGGTGTAAAAGGCATTCGGCTCTCCAATAAAGTTAAGAGGGGCGAGGCAACATTCCCAGAACAAGATGTAATCGATTGTGTTGTGGAAGATTCAGAATCAACAAAACAAGAAACTACAAAATGGCAACCTGGTAGCGCTCAGGCGCAGTTCGGCATCAAGGGTTCCGATAAAAATCTTTTATTTAAAAAATTTTTATGGGTATCCCTCAACCATCATTTCTGGTGGGGATGCCATTATTAAACCGAAACATCTCTCTTTCCTGATTGGAGGCACCGGCAAAAACTAAACGGCAGTCTAAAAACAGTAATCCAAGGATGGAGATGTCGCAAACCAGGCAACCATCCGCTAAAACTGTAAATTAAAGGGGAAGAGTGGATGACCAACGGCAAAGTTAGAATTTATGAATTATCAAAGGAATTGAATTTGGATAACAAAGAGCTATTAGCAATTTGCGAGCAGCTCGACATCTCAGTCAAAAGTCATAGCAGCACGATTTCAGAATCCGAGGCAGAAAACATCCGGGCGGCAGCAGAAAAGCTTGCAACTACGAATGTGTCGGCCAAAAAGGAACTAGGTACAACCAGCCATAAACCAAATTCACCACCAAACGGCGGACGTAACCGACCTGCTGCACCCCACAAACAGCAAATTTTGGAAATACGCAAACCCACAATATTGAGAAATACTACCTCCAACGCCCCTGATGCGTCAGTTGCCAACAATACCCAAGCTGCCTTGTCTGAAGCTAATCCTCCCTCTCCTCCACGGCCTTTCGCTACACCAGTCTCACCCATGAAGCCGGCAGCACCAACTCGACCTGTGCCCCGGACTCAATCTGAGACTCAAGAGCAACCTCCTGTCACCGACTTGGAACAAACGCCTAATCCAAATCAGGCACCGGAAAAAGTAGCATCGCAAAAACCAGAAAAAGTAGTTGCACCCAGACCGAAAGCGGAAAAACCGATCAAACCGCAATTAGCTGCCCCACCGCCAAGACCGGCGGCTGAAGTTGCCGAGGTACAAGATGAGCAGGTGTCTCAAGCAGATAAACCAATTCTCATCAAACGCGACCAACGGGTAAAACCTGTTGAAGGCGATCGCGAACAAGTTAAGCCGAGAGTTGCCAAACTCCCAACTGACCAGTCTGCACCAGGCGCACCACAAAGACAGGCTCGATCCACCCCTGCACCCACCAGACCAGAGCAGAGGGTCAATAGACCATCTGCACCATCAATAGGAGACGGGCCAAGACCAAGGCCAGCGCGTCCTGGTGAAGGTGTAGCAGCCGCAATGCCGATCGCTACTCCACCCAGACAGATGTCAGGATTAGCCGGCAAATCTCAAGGAATGGGTGATGAGCCAGTTGCACCACCCGATCTCCTCAACTTGAAACGCCCAAGCCCACCTCGCCCGACCAAAGGGGGCAAAAAGTGGGTAGAAGAGGAAATAATCGACGAAGTTAAAGAGAAGGCTAAAGCTGGCGTTAAAGGCAAGCGGATCAAGCCCATACTGGACGATGAATTTGAAGAAGATTTGTTGGATGATGACGATATCGACTCACCAGCAACCGTCCAAGTTAGCCTTTCCATCGCCCGTCCTCCCAAACCAAAAGCAACTCGACCTGTACAGATGCCAGGTGTAAGCCTTGTTAGCGCCCCAACTGCTAGAGGAAGTAGAAAACCTGGTTCTAGATCGGGTTCTGGCCGTGACCATCACAATAACCGTCGCCAACAAGAAGTCGATCCAAAGCGCGATCGCCCAGCAAAAGTGACGATCACAGGCCCCTTGACTGTGCAAGAGTTGTCTGACGTTTTAGCGGTTGCCGATACAGAGATTGTGAAAATCCTGTTCCTCAAAGGCATGGCGGTGAGTATCACTCAAAATCTAGATATTCCCACAATTACCCTGGTAGGAAAAGAACTAGAAATAGAAGTTGAAACCGTCGAGCGAGAAGCAGAAGCTCGGAAAATTACCGAAATGGTCGGCGCAGAAGACTTAGAATATCTCCACCGCCGTCCGCCAGTCGTGACAATCATGGGTCACGTAGACCACGGTAAAACAACCCTGCTCGACTCAATTCGCAAAACAAAAGTGGCTGCTGGCGAAGCTGGTGGCATCACACAGCACATCGGTGCGTACCATGTGGATATAGAACATGAGGGCAAACCACAGCAGATCGTCTTCTTGGATACCCCTGGTCACGAAGCCTTTACAGCGATGCGGGCTAGAGGAGCTAGGGTAACAGATATTGCCGTGTTAGTAGTGGCTGCTGATGATGGTGTGCGTCCCCAAACTATTGAAGCCATTAGCCACGCCCAAGCTGCGGGAGTGCCAATTGTCGTTGCAATCAACAAGATTGACAAAGAAGGGGCACAGCCAGAGCGAGTGAAACAAGAACTTACCCAATATGGTCTGACCGCAGAAGATTGGGGTGGTGAGACAATTATGGTTCCCGTGAGCGCCATCAGAGGTGAAAATCTAGATACGCTCTTAGAGATGATTCTGCTAGTAGCAGAAGTTGGAGAACTATCTGCTAACCCAGATCGTACTGCCAAAGGAACTGTCATTGAAGCCCATCTGGATAAAGCCAAGGGAGCAGTTGCTACCCTGCTAATTCAGAATGGCACCCTGCGTGTGGGAGATATCTTAGTAGCTGGTTCGGCCTTCGGTAAAGTCCGGGCGATGGTGGATGACAGAAGTAAGAGAGTAGACATTGCTTCTCCTTCCTTTGCTGTCGAGGTATTGGGTTTAAGTGATGTGCCAGCAGCAGGCGACGAGTTCGAGGTCTTCCAGAACGAAAAAGAAGCCAGATCACTCGCTAGCGATCGCGCCGATAGACAACGCCTATCCCGCCTGTTACAAGGTCGTGTTACCCTTACTACCCTGTCCGCTCAAGCCCAAGAAGGCGAGTTGAAAGAACTCAACTTGATCTTGAAAGGAGACGTACAAGGTTCTGTGGAAGCCATTGTGGGAGCGCTCAAGCAAATCCCCCAAAACGAAGTCCAAATTCGGATGCTCTTGGCTACTGCTGGGGAAATCACCGAGACAGATATCGATTTAGCAGCTGCCAGTAACGCTGTAATCATTGGCTTCAACACCACCTTTGCCAGTGGTGCTAGACAAGCCGCCGATGAAGCAGGTGTAGATGTCCGAGAATACAACGTCATCTACAAACTCCTAGAAGATATCCAAGATGCCTTGGAAGGTCTTTTGGAACCAGAGTTGGTGGAAGAACCCTTGGGTCAAACCGAAGTCAGGGCCGTCTTCCCAGTCGGTCGCGGTGCTGTTGCCGGTTGTTACGTTCAATCTGGCAAGCTAGTTCGCAACTGCAAAGTCAGAGTCCGACGCGGCGGTAAGGTGATCTTTGAAGGCGTTCTTGATTCCCTAAAACGGATGAAAGAAGATGCTCGTGAAGTCAACGCCGGTTACGAATGCGGTGTCGGCATGGATAAATTCAATGATTGGGTTGAAGGTGACATCATCGAATCCTATCAGATGGTTACGAAGCGCCGCACTCTCACCTTAACGAGATAGTGTTGAGGGTAAAATGGTTAGAAGTTAGGAGTAATAAATTAGGAGTTAGGAGTTAAAGACTACTAATTCCTAACTCCTAACTCTTAACTCACAACTTTTTATAATATGCATTCATTTCGCTCTGAACCTATTTTGTGGATTCACGTCGCTGGATTAGCGACATTGCCTGTTTTTTTAGTCCTGTGCTTATTGTTTTTGTCTGTAGGCGAGCCGTTTTTGCCAGTCTGGATGGAGCTATCTTTAGTTGCTGCCATTGGTATTCTTCCCCTGCTATGGATGCAGTTACGTCGCCCTTTTTATATATTTGCTCTTTTAGGAATAGCCCTAAAGCCAGAAAATCTGACTGAACGGCAGCGAAAAATTCTCTGTTTAATTAATACAAAGTTAAATCGTATTCTGGCATTAGTGGCAGCAGTATTGTCGGTTTGGGTGCTGTGGCATCTTTACCAAATTGCCCCATTAGTAGCAAATTCAGCCAAATTCCTTCCACAATGGCGCAGCCTTGCACTAGTGTTTGCGGGATTAGCCTTTTTAGGCAGCAATCTATTTTTACAAATACCTGTGAGTGTAATGCGAGTTTTAGTGATTAATGAGACAGAATTTGCTGGCATAGAACCATTATCTTTAGAAAAGATTAAGCAAGATTTTACTATTTTAGGGGTACGGGTTAATCAAATCGTCCCCCGATTGTTGCAATCCTTGTTTAGGATTAATGCAGATTCATAACAGCCATGATGTAATTAGGGACTTCCAAATAAAAAAATATTCCAAAACTGATACAAAAATCCTCTTAATCTCTCCTCTCTCTGTGTTCTCTGCGCGGCAGCGCGGTCTTGTCTCTGTGGTTCGTTTTTTGGGATAATTTATTCCTTGGAAATCCCTTACTAATTCGTAATTAAACCGATAGCGCAGCGTTAGCGAGTCCGCAAGCGTTGGGTCAGAGTCCTCGCTCTCTCTATAGGTCGTAACCTAATTACGAATTGTTAATACCCCATGGCCAATACCCAATTACCCTTGAAGTTAAAACAAAGGAATAAGGAACTATGGCTCAAATTCCAGCTTCTAGCGATCGCCAATTTTGTGCTGATCCTGAAATTTGGTATAGCCTCAAATGTGCTATTTCCACTAGTTCTGGTTTCCAACGCTGGCAACTAGAACGTGATGCTCAATTACACGGAATTCGCCTAGAGCAGCAGGTACAAAGGTATTTAAGGGAAACTTTAGAAACTTTAGCTTACTAAATGTAATGTTTGCTAGGGAGGAAGTTGACGGTATAGACCCTCTAAGCGATCGCCATCAACTTCCACTTTATTTGTGTGAATAATTCTTAATAAATTTAATCAGCAACACCTGCCTGTCTTAATTTGCAGAAATTGCTAAGGCGGCTCATAAAGCCTGCGGCCAAGACTGTGTATCAATAGCTTGACTAATTTTACTATTCATCCCTCTATTTAAAAATACAGAGTTTACCGTTAAATATTGACAAATTGCTTTGGGATATTGCCACGCCAAAGAATCTTCTGAATTAGAACTGACGCAAAACTACACGCGTTAGTGGCAATACCCTGTGGGTACTTCCTTGGAGAACTCGTAGAGTAGCTACTTTGTGTTTACAGAAATTTTCCTTACCTGAAAATCTTTATTTTCGGCTATTGTTTGCGTAAGTCCTGTGAATAATACCGATTTTTCTGCGGCGAGGTAGCCCCTAAAATGTATAAGTTCTGTGATCTATCTAGGGAATTTAGCTGAATCAGTGCTAATCATCCAGTATAGTTTTGCATGGGTTTTATAGCAGCTACAAGGCTGCTAGCCCTTGTTTGATATACCATAATTCAGCACATCACAGACTCAAAAAATGAAATATCGGGGTTTTCACATTTCTCTTGCGAAAAATTTTCGCCTTCTTTCTAGCAGTCATCTCAGATATACTTTGCGTCTGGGAGCCGGATTAACGGCAATGCTAGTTGTTTCCGGTGGGTCAATACTATTACCGAGTGAGGTTAATGCTGGTGCTACTCACCCAAAAGGTATTACCCCAACTCTCACAGCGCAAGTTCCAACAACCGCCGCAGCAATTTACGTTAATCCCTCGGCTGGTGTAGATAGTGCTGGTCGTGGTACAACCTCAGCTGCACCCTACAAAAGCATCAGTTTCGCTCTCAGTCAAGCCCAAACAGGTGCAGTTATTCAATTAGCACCTGGGAACTATAACCAGGAAAGTGGCGAAACCTTTCCGTTGTTGCTTAAACCAGGAGTAACACTGCGGGGTGATGAAGCTAGTAAAGGTCAGGCAATATTAATTACAGGTGGAGGTTTCTACACTAGTCGCACCTTCGCCAGACAGGACATTACCATCCTTGCCGAACAAGATACGACTATTACCGGTGTAAGCGTCACCAACCCAAATAGTCGGGGTACAGCTGTGTGGGTAGAGTCAACTAATCCTACTATCAAAAACAGTACTTTTGCTAACAGTGTCAGAGAAGGTGTTTTTGTTACAGGTACAGGCAATCCCAAAATTGAAAGTAACCTCTTTGTGCAAAACAAAGGTAATGGGATTTCAATTGCTAAAGCTGCTCAAGGAGAAATTCGGGGTAACTTATTTCAGGATACTGGTTTTGGTCTAGCGATCGGTGGCACTTCCACACCCCTAGTTGTGGAAAACCAAATCGTCGAAAACCAAGATGGTCTTTTTATCTCAGAGTCAGCGAAGCCCATATTACGTAAGAATGTCATTCAGAACAATAAGCGCGATGGCGTAGTAGCGACTGTCAATGCTCAACCCGACCTCGGCACTAACGAAAATCCTGGTGGCAATCTTATCCGCAATAACACTCGTTATGATGTGAACAACGCCACTAAAACCAGTAGAATTGTCGCTGTTGGTAATGATATCGATCAGAAAAAGATTTTTGGCTCAGTAGATTTTGTTGCCGCATCTGTTGATGTACCCCCTGGAGGGCCTGTAGCCTTTAAAGATGTGCCAGCCAATTACTGGGCAAAAACCTACATCGAAGCTTTAGCTTCTCAAAATATTATTGCTGGCTTTCCTGATGGCAGCTTTAAACCCAATGAACCTGTAACCCGCGCTCAATTCGCTACTATTGTCACTAAAGCTTTAACACCACCAGTTAAACGCGCAGGCATTCAGTTTAAAGATGTAGCAACCAATTTTTGGGCTTATGCTGCAATTCAATCTGCTTACCAAAGTGAATTTGTTTCTGGTTATCCCGATGGCACTTTTAAGCCACAGCAGCAAATTCCTAGAGTGCAGGCATTAGTCGCTTTAGCTAATGGTTTGGGCTTAACTGCAAGTAATCAGAATGTCCTTTCCTTTTACACTGATGCTGCCCAGATTCCTAATTATGCGATCGCACCTGTTGCGGCCGCAACTGCACGACAACTAGTAATTAACTATCCCACAGTAAAGCAACTCAATCCTAATCGTGAAGCGACTAGAGCCGAAGTTGCTGCCTTTGTTTACCAGGCACTCGTCAATGCTGGACGTGCCCAACCAATTCCTTCATCCTATTTGGTAACAGTTCAGTAAATGCCTATTTAGCAAATTAGAAACGCCAGACTAAGAAATTACCTGTCTGGCGCTTCCAATATTGTAAATTTTATGGTTCTTCAGTACTTGTTATGCTAAATAATTAATAATAGATATCAAATAATGTCAAGAATAAGTATAAGTAATCTGCTAAAAGTATTATAGGGATTGACTTATAAAGAGTATTTATTGTTAACTGTAAATATCATTCAGACTATTTTTATATAAATTTACAGTCATGACTAGCAAAAGAGATATTAAGATTCTAACAGAACTTCTTGATTTAGGAGATATAAAAGTTATATCGCATCGCCTTCACTATGGAATTGGAATTATTTTACAAACAGAATCAAAAAAAATAGATAGTACTTGTCCCAGGTGTGGCACCTCAAGTCAGAAACTACATCAAAATCATCGACATATTGTTAAAGACTTACCTTTTGGAGAACAGCCAGTATTTTTAGAAATTAATAGGCGGCAATTCAAATGTGAAATATGTAAAAAACCGTTTAGTGAAAATTTAGATTTTGTCAGGAAGAAAAGAACTTATACAAAGCGGCTTGCAAAGAAAACGATACAAGAAGTTTTAGAAAACGATATTCACACTGTAGCTTCAAAAGGGATAGTCACAACAGAAGAGATAGAAGGTATGTTAAAAGACGCAGCGCTAGAATTATCAGATTCAAAACCTTTAAAATTAAAAAGACTTGGAATTGATGAGATAGCTCTAGTTAAAGGAAAAGGAAATTATTGTGCAGTACTAATAGATTTAGATACATCCAAACTGATTGCTATTTTAAGTGGACGGACTCAAGAAATAATAAAGGAAACTCTTATAGGGTAGGGAACTGAGGTATTAGAAAAAATAGAGGAAGTCAGCATAGATTTATGGAAAGGTTATAAAAACTTGGTAGCAGAACTAATGCCTGAAGCTCAAGTAGTTGCAGATAGATTTCACGTTATGGTTCAGATAAATAAGGAATTAGATACAGAGAGAAAAAGAGAAAAACGAAATATACAAGAGTTAATAAAAAAAGCAAAGACATCAAAAGAAAAATTAAAACAGGAGCAAGTATTATCAGGATTAAATAAAAGTAAATATGTTTTACTTAAAAATGAGTCAGATTTAAACGAAGAGCAAAAAAATAAACTTATTCAGGTGAAAGCTGTGTCTCCTAGTCTAAAATTAATGCATGAATTGAAAGAGAAACTTAGAAGAGTTTTTAATAAAACGAATGATTGGTATCCGGCAGTCTTTAAATTGGGTATATGGTTATCAAAAGCTAAAAAATATTTCCCAAATAGTAACAATACTTTTATCCGATGGTTTGATGAAATAGTAGCTTACTTTGATAATAAAACAACAAGTGGTGCTGTTGAAGGCATCAATAACAAACTCAAGCTAATTAAGCGTTCAGCTTATGGGTTCAGAAACTTTAATAATTTTAGAGTAAGATGCTTATTAAATTGGCACTTTGATTATTAGTTTAGCATAACAAGTACTGAAGAACCAATTTTATTAATTTTAGGTGTTTTTAAACATAAAAACACAGGGTCATTGATGTCCGGTTTGAATTTCAACTAGTGGGATTTGAATGTGGCAAGTTAAAATTTATTCCTTCAGGAATTAGGATTTTTAACCGATTGAGCGCTTCGTTGCCGACGCTGTTCCCAGCGCCAGAGAAAGACCATTAGGGCAACGATTCCTAATTGGAGAGCTAAACTTGGCATTGCACTCTCAACATTTCGTCCGGCAAGGACTTGGAAGAAAAAGACGAATGCACCGAGTGAACCAGAAGCACCGAAAGCGATATAGAAAAATTGTCGGAAGCCGCGATAAGGAGCGGCTATTTCTGCTTTGAGGCTGGCATACTGTTCAGGATTAAGGCGATTTTTAGGATTTTGATTTACCATGATTAAATCATGTTATACTCTTAGATTGTGTACGCCGATGTGGCTCAGTGGTAGAGCAGCTGATTCGTAATCAGCAGGCCGTGGGTTCAAATCCCATCATCGGCTTTGATAAAAGTATTCTTCAATACTAGAGTTTGACATAAATCAAGCATCTAGCATAATGCTTGTAAAAAGGATGCCTACGGTGGCAAGCTACGCATTCCTATTAATTACCAATCACTCAAACTCAGTTTCGCAGAAAGCTTTTAACAAATCGATACAATTAGCGATCGCACCTAAATGAGCAATTTCATAGCCATGTGTATTTTGGGTAGGAAATGCCAAACACGCAGCACGCGCTACATGACCAAATTTCAGCGCAATTGAAGCATCACTACCAAACTGGCTCAGTATCGTTAGCTGGACTGGTATATCGAGTTGTTTGGCAGATTGGCGCAGTTGTCCATTTAGCCCCTCATCATATATCCCATAAGAATCTTGAGATAAAAGTACAGGACTTTCCCCATCTTTAAAAGGATATTCCTCGGATAATGGACAAACTTCTAAAGCAATTAACGCATCCAAGCGTTGATTTTGGGTGAAAAATAGTGCCCCAATTGCTCCTACTTCTTCTTTGGCTGAAGCTACCAAATAAACATCAACAACTGGCTGTTTCAGGTTTTCAGCCAAAGCTAGCAAAATGGCAACAGAGGCTTTGTTATCCAAGGTGTAACTGGCAATATGATCCTTTAACCTAATTGGATGCTTGCGATGCTTGCCGATTACCATTCTAGTTCCAGGTCGAATGCCAGCTGCTTCTAATTCAGCAGATGTGAGCTTCGTTTCAATCCAGGCATTTTCCCACTTCACAGTAGTATCTTCCTGTTGGACTTTTTGAGGAGATTCATGGGAAACATGGCGGGAACCAAAGCTGAGAATACCGCTAATGGTTTGGTTATCTCCCAATAAATCCACAACACCTTCGCCGTAAACCCACGGGAAAGAACCGCCGAGTTTACGGACTTCCACACGACCTGCATCACCGAGACTCTTGACAATTGCGCCAATTTCGTCTTTGTGTGCGGTGATTGCGATCGCACGGTCTGGATTTTTCCCTGGAATCTTGGCAATAATATTATCGGCGCGATCGCACCACACTTCTACACCCAGCGCTGCAAATTTTTGCATCAACAACTGGTTAATCTCAGCTTCTGCACCACTAGGAGAGTGGTGCATAACTAATTCTTCAATAATTTCAAATAAGCGATCGTAATCCCACATCAATACAGTTAGTTTAATTTTCAACTGTTGTATGAGACAATTGTGCATCAACAACCCGACCTGTTGTCATAAGTACCGATCTTTTTTGTTGACGCTTTAGCATTCCTACTGCACCAAAAGCACCAAGCGCTAAAATCCCCAAGTTTATCGCAGGTTCAGGAACAGACTTAGCCTCAATCGCCGCCAGTGCAACATCTGCTATCACCTTATGAGCAGCAGTCGTTGGGTGGAAACCGTCCCAGACGAGAAACTTGTTGTTACCTGGGTCACATATATCTAGCCTAGATAGACAAGACTCGGTTACATTTGTAAAACCTAATGCACTTGCCTGATTAAATAAAGAATAAGTATCAACCGAGATGATGTTGAGATTCGGGTTTTGATTCAAAGCGCTGACAGTTTGTGCTAAAATTAAGTTAAAATCATTAGTAGATTTGCTAAGGGTTGCAGGATTGCGATCGTTGATTTTAGCTGCTGGTAGCTGTCCCAAATCTGGCAAGTTAAACACCAAAATATTTTTCGCGCCGACTCCTACCAGAGTATTTAACGCCAGGGATATATTACTGATTGGCGTGGTCGAGTCTTCGGGGTTAAGAAAAAAGAAATCATTAGCACCTCCCCACAATGTATAAAGTGCATTTGGGTCAGCAGTTTGATTATTTGCTTGCAGATTTCCAGCAAAACCAAGGACTTGTTTGAGTACTCCCGGTAATCCCACATTGGGAACAACAGCATTATCTAAACCAGAGCTAGCACCACCGAAAGCAAAGTTTATTCCTTGGGTAGGAGGTGTGGCAGGAATAGTAGTGAATAAAGTAGGCTTTAACCCTAACTGATCTCCCAGATATTCTACCCAAAGCGGCCCATTGGAAAAACGTCCTTCAAAGTAAGGTGGGCTTTGAGGAAATGTTTTACCAGTAGCATTGTATGTATTGCGTGTATCAGAAAGACTATCGCCAAATACAAAAAGCCGATCAAAACTCGCAGCCGAGGCTTTGGTCGGCAACATGAAAGAAAATAGAACAAATCCTGCCGCTACAGCTTGTTTTTTCATATTTGTTTTACCTGTGGTATTTTTTAGTTTGTTTCAAAGTAATGAAAAGGCGATCGCTCACAACTCATCCTTTGAGTTAATTCAAACTAAGTACGTGTATTTGAGTTAATTTACGTTGTTTTACCTAACTATGCCTCAAAAATTCATCAAACACAGGTAAAAACGCTGAAAATACTTAGATTTACATTTTCTTGATAAAAAATAAGTCTATTACAAAGAAATCGCAAACTTTCCATGCTAAGGCGTGGGTATTTACCACTTTCTGCTATTGATGAACCAACCGCAACAGAATGGCGTAACCCTTTGTAGACATCACTTTAATTTCGTTTTAATTTCAAAGCCTCAGTAGCTGACACACCCTCACCTTGACTGCCGAAATACCACAAAGTCATAGCAGCCTCAGCACGAGTTACTGGTTTTTTGGGTTGAAACAGAGTCGTATAGCCAAACACTCGCCGAATATTTGATTGCTCGCTATTTTGGTAATCAGCCAACACCGCTCTTAAAGCCTTGGGGTCAATTCGCGCTGCATCTTGGAAACCCCAGGTTTGTTTAACTGCATCTAAGTTAGCAGAGGGTAAGGCTTGGCGAGTGTCTAAAGGTAATTTCCACAGCAGTAATTGTTCCCGCGTTAGGGGTGCATCAGGACGAAACAAAACTACTGTAGAATCTCCAGACAAAGGACTGGGAATTAACCCAGCTTCGGCTAATCCCTGAATTGCTGGAAAATCAGGGTCTTTGGCGGTAACATCACTAAAAACTGGTTGAGTGCTTTCTGATGCCAAGCGAATTTGTTTAGCTGGATTGCTCGCATACATAGCATTGTTAGCAGCAATTAGCCAACGGGCGTATTCCCGATGTGTAACGATTTTACCGGGTTCAAACTGGTTATTTGTGATAGTAGAATTACTCTTAGTTGCCTTTGGCTCTAGGGATAAAACACCTAATGCGGCTAAGTCTTGGATATGTTGCCGCCATTCTTGCGGTACTTTATTCAGATCGTTAAATTCTTGAGATTCGGTTGTGGCTGTAGGAGTTGTTGGGTTATTAGTCGGATTTGGTGGCTGTGCTGCCAAGTTTGCAGGTGGTAATGGGCCAATGAACTGTGGATTTGCTGTTTGAGGGATGACGGTAGTCGTTTCGTTAGAATTTGTAGTTGGAGTAGGTTGTGCCGTAGCAATACTATTAGGTACGTACTCAATCACTAATTCAGTGGCGGTTTGGGGTTGATTGGGTGTGGCGTTAGTAACTGATTTAGGCTGAATAGAAACCTTCAACAGCAAATTGTTGCGACGTGCCTCAAAAGCACCTCCCGTATCATCTGTTGGCTGTTGCAAAATCTGCCAGTTATTTGTTTGAAACTGGGTGCGATAAAAGCTAGCAATAAAGTTGCTGGGATCGGAAGTCAACCAGCGAGTTGAGACTTTATTTTCTGAGCCGCTAGCAGGTGTAACTTCCTGTAGCTTGGCATTGGAATATAGTGGGATATCTTTAGGAAAATCAGATGGTAACTGAACTGTTGATGCGTTTGACTGTGCTTGTGGTTGGTTACGCTGAGATTCTCCAAAAACAACTGGATTGCTTTGTAGCTTAGGATCTGCCGCCAAAGATTCCTCAAGATTTTTGGCGACTGGACTATTAGCACAGGCTGTTAAAGAAGTCAGTAGAACAGCCCAAATTAGAAATACAGCTGGACGTTTACAGGGAAGCACAGGAAATCACAAATTGAGTTTCAATTCCTACCCTAGCGCAGACTGTTCATTAATTGGGCATTGGGAATTTTCTCTCATGACTCTTTTCTGCTCCTTTGCCTCTCAATATCATCTAAAGACACTACCGACTCAGCACTTCATTCTTAGCAAATATCTCTGTTGGTGAAGATGATATCTCTAAAAATGAGTAAACGGTAGCAAAAGCTACCGTATTGTCTTTGTTTTACAGCCATTAGGTTTTGATAATTCCCATGCTTACTTATAGAATTCCCTAAAATTCTGGCAAACTAACATTTTTGGAAAAAAATATAAATAAATCTGAAATACTTGCTATACAAGAGTTTTATCAAACAGAATTCAGGAGTCAAGAGCCAGAATGGGCTAAACGCCCCGCTACCACTAACAGAATTGAATTCTGTGCGACTGGTGGATAACGCAGCGTAAAGCCTACGGCATGGCTACGCTTAGAGCGAGTCATCGTTCGCTTTTAACGTCTCGCAGAGAGCGTCATTTTGAATTCCGCCGTGTTGCACTAGCTTAATGCGATCGCCAAGCAACTGAAGTGATAGACTAGGACTAAAGCCCCCCTGAGCATCACCCAAGGAGGGGAACAAATAGAGTTCGCTAAATATTGGCTTACAATCGATTCTGGAAATTATTCATCTGACGATGGTAAGCTTAATAAGGCAATAGCTGGAAAATGCCAGTGTTAAGCAATTCCAGGAACTTGGCGTAAGTTCTTTATTGTTGGCGACTGGGGTTATAGGCAAAGCAGTCAAGTGTCGCAACAGTTTCCCTAATATCTATAAATAGATTTCCTGGGGAAAGTGTTACTTGTGCTGTAAGTCAAGAGCTTCCTGGGAGTCTCGAAAGCAGTGAGTACTAACTCTAAAAGTGCGATCGCCTCTATGTTATCCCAAGCTTTCTCTTAGGCAATCCCTCCCTGTTCTTCTGGGATAGGGTAGCGGTTCTTAAAATAAAAGCTAGCTACAGAGTATGTTTCGCAAGTTATAGAGGCAGTGCAAAGGTCAGCTATAGCTGTTTTCTCAATCTTACCAATGATTGGGTAAAGGCAAAAAAACACTTCATCTGATGCACTGGCGGTTGAGAAAACCCTCTACAAATTTGGTCTGAACAATCAACAGCTTCCTGATAGATTAGATACAATTAGCATCTGCGTTTGGTTGGGCGATGCCTTGTTCAAAGCGAGTATTCAAATTGACATGCCGATCCACTAGCTGATTTGACATAGTATTAAACCTTTCACGTGCTGGCTCTAGCGAAAAATTTTTATCTAGGGCAAATTAAGACTTATATTCAAGGGACTTGGGTGTTTTTTGGAGACAAAGTTACCCAAAAGAGCGCAAAAGGCTGAAAAGATATGTCTTATCTCAAAACGCAGAACTGATAAGAGGATTAAAAATCTAAAATAGATATTAAATTGAATTGAAGAGAAAACAACGACCATCGACAACCGTCAGTCCATTTTACTTTCTGTAAAGCGTCACCGGGTTGTTACCAGTGCTGAAACACGATTACATGCAAGCTTCCCAGGATCTGCCTATTTATTCTGAGGCTCCACTCCAGCTGTTACTTTTTGTCGATGGCCGCCCAAAGTCTCGACAACAGGTGCAGCGAATACGCGCTTACTTAAAAGAATTGCAGGCTGAGTATAGTTTTGAACTTCAAACTATTGATGTTGAACAACAACCCTACTTAGCAGAACATTTTAAGTTGGTAGCAACGCCAGCTTTAATCAAAATCCATCCTGAACCACGACAGGTTTTAGCTGGGAGTAATATCATAGCGCAACTGAAAAACTGGTGGCCTCGCTGGCAAGTCGCTGTAGACGCTTATTTAAAATTACAGGAAGACTTGCAAGAACGTATGGACGAAAATGGTCGGGCGATATTACCCAAATCTACTATCCATTCAGTTGCTGTTTCTGCTGAATTAATCCGACTTTCAGACGAAATTTTTCGCTTGAAACAGGAAAAAGATAATCTCCAAGAGCAGCTACAGTTTAAAGACCGGGTGATTGCTATGCTGGCGCACGATCTTCGCAATCCCCTAACTGCCGCCGCGATCGCAATGGAAACCCTCCAATCTAATTATAATCTAGAGACAGGGCAATTCCACCGCCTCAAACCAACTATGACGGCGCATTTATTAAAACAAGCCCGCAATCAAACTAAGATCATTGACCGAATGATTGCCGACCTTTTGCAGGTAGGTCGTGGTAAGGATACAGAATTTCGCGTACTACCACAAAAAGTACAACTAGGTAAAGTATGCTTGGATGTAATCGAAGAATTGTGCGATCGCTACACCGCCAAAGCCCAAGAGGTAGAAACAGATATTCCTAGTGACTTACCTTATGTATATGCTGACCCAGAACGCATCCGCCAAGTGGTAGTAAATCTGTTGGATAATGCCATCAAATACACTCCAGAAGGTGGCAAGATTAGCGTAGCCGGATTGCACCGCACTACTCAAAAAGTTCAGTTTAGTATTGGCGATACTGGGCCTGGGATTCCTGTAGAGAATCGCGATCGCATTTTTGAAAACCACTTCCGCCTGCAACGGGATGAAGGTAAAGAAGGTTACGGCATTGGTCTTTGTTTATGCCAACGTATTATCTTGGCACATTATGGCCAAATTTGGGTGGACTCTGCCCCCAATAACGGAGCATGGTTCCACTTCACACTGCCAGTTTATCCTTCTTAAGGATTGGTCATTCACAAATGACAAATGACAATTAATCACTTGACACAATGCGATCGCGTCCTCCCGCCTTTGCTTGGTAGAGTGCTTTGTCTGCTTGCACAATCAAATCTGAAGGTGAAGATTCCCAAGTAGGGACAACAGTCGCCACCCCCATACTGAGAGTGACATACTGACTCACGGCAGATCCATCATGAACAATTTGCAAATCCTTGATTCCCGCTTGTATCACTTTGGCCACGTGAACTGCACCAGAGGCATTGGTGTATGGCATAATCACAGCAAATTCCTCGCCACCATAACGTGCTACTAAATCTTGATGTTTTTGTGCCTTCGTGTTTAAGACAGCACCCACCTTTTGTAAACAGATATCCCCAGCAGGATGGCCATACTTATCGTTATAAAATTTAAAATAGTCGATATCACACAAAATCATTGACAAAGGAGATCCCTCCTGTGCGAGATTAATCCACTGAGTATTGAGATAATCGTCAAAACGGCGACGATTAGCCAACTCAGTTAAGCCATCAACATTGGCCAGGTGCTGCAAAGCTTGGTTTGCAGCACCTAATTGCTTGTATACTTGCGCTTGCTGTAGCAGTCGCCGCAACCTCTGACGCAATACAGGCCAGTGAATTGGCTTAGTGACATAATCAGTTGCCCCTGCATCAAAAGCACGGTTTACGGAGTCCTCATCGTCCAAGCATGTGATCATCAATATGGGAGTACGCTCCCATATCTTGGAGATGACATTATTATTAAGGGTCGAGTCAGTATCAAAGGTTGCAAGGGCTGAGATTAAATTATTCCTGGCAATTTGGAGTAAGTGCTTACAGCAGGTAAAGCCATCCATGACAGGCATTATAGCATCTAGCAAAACTATATCAGGTCTGATAGTCTCGTAAGCATCTAAACATTGCTTACCGTCATTGACCTCAACCACTCGATAACCTTCTTGTTCCATAGCTTTACGCAACAATACTCGGATGGTCTTGTCATCATCAGCCACTAAGATCAGTGGTGGTTGCTTAGAAACAGAAAATGGGCTTATGCCTGACATGAGTTGCCTTCCAATTGCGGGATTATTCTGAAAAAGGCTGTACAACTCAACCGCATGGGAGCGATCGCTCTTTTCATCAATGCCAGGATTTGCGGCAAAGGTGTGTCTGGCTTCAAAATCAACTGTTGTTTGACAATAGACTGCTCAATGTTCTTGAGCCAAGCAAGCGGTAGATAACTAAGTTGCATAGACAATCTATAATTGGAACACGAAGGCAATTGTTACCTTTTTGTTCGGCTTTGATTATGAGAGAAAATGTTACTTTTATATTTCCCCATTGTTAAAGTTAAATTACAGTTTTTTTGAGAATTGCAAATACACACCTTAATTATGTAGTTCTGTAGTTAGTTTAGAAACCTCGTGAGGCAGGGCAAAGCCATTGCCAAAGTGCGCTCAGAAGATAGCTAATACTAAATACTAATCTCACTTGACTAAAATTTATTTAGTTTATTAGGTAAGGTCTATGAAAGCTTAGTATAATTACATAAGATTGAGATTTCCCTTAGTGCAAAGCTTATCTTGAAATTCATTCTGGTTTAAGAAGTTTAGTAAAAACTATTATTTAATTCAATTGAGTATATAGGACTCCTATTTGATTTTTGAAAAAACTCCGTACATCTGGAGAGTAGCGAAATCAAAGGTAGTGTGCCGGATAAACCACTCAAACATCCACTTTAAATGAGAGAACGAAGGAATCAAAGCACAAAAACGTCGAACCCATGTTTT
>NZ_JBALBW010000137.1:0-40955 GCF_036919895.1 Nostoc sp. | reverse complement strand
TCTCCCGCAGGTCTACTGAGTAGGGTTTCATCTGATTTTTTACTTTTATCTTCTCAACTACTGTACCAAACCGTTACACAAAGTGCTGTATATAGCAATTTTAGAGCAAATAAATTTATATAGCTTGTATTAAAAAATATTGTCATATTTTCAGAGCAAACTTTCAACTCCTCTCTGTGCCTCTCCATGAGATAAAAAATAATGTAGGGGCGGACATTTGCCCACCCCTATAAAAATCAGGTAAC
Organism: Nostoc sp.; assembly: GCF_036919895.1. Classification (GTDB taxonomy): domain Bacteria; phylum Cyanobacteriota; class Cyanobacteriia; order Cyanobacteriales; family Nostocaceae; genus Nostoc. Next base: position 40,710 of record NZ_JBALBW010000137.1, on the reverse strand, counting down.
ACCAAAGACAATCACTAAACCCAAAACCGCCCCAAACACAATCAAGGCATAGAATTGAGCGCGACCGTTTTCTAGGTACTTCAGACCTTCACCGCTAACAAGGGTGAAAAAGCCTGTGAGGTTAACAGCACCATCGACAACGCGGAAGTCAACTTCCATAACTTGTCTAGCTAGGCGACGCAAGCCGAGGACAAAAACCCGATGATAAATGTCATCAAAGTACCACTTGTTGAGGGATAAATCGTAAAGTGGTTTGATTTGAGCAGCGATCGCAGCCGGGTCAATTTTACGGCGCAAATACATCAGCGAAGCCAGGGTAATCGCAATTAAAGAAATTCCGACTGAAGCCCCTGCCATGATGTAGAATTCCGTCGGATTGAACTCGGCAGACTTTTCTATAACTTCGGAAAGGGTTTCGCTAGGAGGAAAGATAAACTCTTCAAAATAATTGGCGTAGGGAGTTCCCACCAAACCAATCAAAATCGAAGGCACAGCCAACAGTGCCAACGGCAGCGTCATTGTCCACGGCGATTCGTGGGGGGAGTCGCTGTGATGTCCGTGGGAGTCATGGGAGTCATGATGCTGACTAGTTGCTGCCAATTCTCCTTTCTTCATCGCCCCAGGCCCAAAATTCGGGGCTGGTTCTGCTGACTCTAATTCCAGGACAATTGTGGACGCAGCACTCTTGAGTTTTTGCTTGATTTTCTCGTCAGTACCCCGGAATTTGCCTTCAAATGTCATGAAATACATTCTAAACATATAGAAAGCAGTAATCCCGGCAGTTAGCCAGCCAATCATCCAAAGAAATGGGTTAGCCTCAAAAGCTTTCCCCAGAATTTCATCTTTTGACCAGAAACCAGCAAAAGGCGGAATACCAGAAATTGCCAAGCAACCAATCAAGAAAGTAATTGAGGTGACGGGCATATACTTCCGCAGTCCGCCCATCAGCCGCATATCTTGCGCTAATGCGGGGTCGTGACCAACGACACCTTCCATACCGTGAATTACTGAACCTGAACCCAAGAACAGCATCGCCTTGAAATAGGCGTGGGTCATCAGGTGGAATAATCCGGCACTGTAGGAACCTATGCCCATTGCCATCACCATGTAACCAAGTTGGGAAATGGTGGAGTAAGCCAAGCCCTTTTTGATGTCGTTTTGGGTAATAGCAATGCTAGCCCCCAAAAACGCCGTAAACGCCCCAGTAAAGGCAATGACGTTCATTGCAACTGGAACGTGTTCAAATACTGGGTACATCCGGGCAATTAGGAAAACACCAGCCGCCACCATTGTTGCCGCATGAATCAAGGCAGAAATGGGGGTGGGGCCTTCCATTGCATCTGGTAGCCAGACATGGAGGGGGAATTGGGCTGATTTCGCTACTGGGCCTAAGAAAACTAAAATCGCCAACAGGACAGCGAGAAAATTGCTGATCGAACCTGATTCTACGAGTTGAGCGAGGCGATCGCCCATGATATTAAAATCAAAGCTTCCTGTCGCCCAGAATAGCCCCAAAATGCCTAGTAACAAACCAAAGTCGCCCACGCGGTTAGTTACAAACGCTTTTTGAGCAGCATCGGCTGCTGACTTGCGATCGTACCAAAAGCCGACCAGCAAGTAGGAACACATTCCCACGAGTTCCCAAAATATATAAATCTGTACTAGGTTGGGGCTGATTACCAGACCTAACATTGAGGAGCCAAACAAACTGAGATAGGCGTAAAACCTCACGTAACTGGGATCGTGAGCCATGTAGCCATCGGTGTAAACCATGACTAAGCAAGCTACCGTTGTGACAATCACCAGCATTAGGGCTGTTAGGTGGTCGATAGTGTAGCCCATGCTCAGGTGAAAATTACCTGCTGCTGCCCATTCAAAGGTGCGTAGATAAGGCGCGTGTCCTTGAATTTGACTCCAGAGCAAGGCAAACGACAGCCCCATAGCTGCTGCCATCATGGAGATAATCACCACAGCGTTAAGCTGCCGGAGGCGGTTTGTCACCTGATTCAACGAGATTAACCCTAGACCGACCAGCATTGCCCCAAAAAGAGGGAACACCGGAATCAGCCAGGCATACTGATAGATTACTTCCATCACTGACGCCTACTTTTAGAATTCTTGATTTAGCGTGTCGAAACTGTTAATAATTGTGACACACACCCTTTAAGATAAAATAACCCACCCAAGACTGATTGGGTGGGGTATTAAGCATGGTTTTAGATTTGGTCACTTGTCATTGGTCATTTGTCATTGGTCATTGGTCACTTGCGCCATGCCTCATTTCCTCTGCCAATGTCCAATGTCCATCAGGCTGAACGACGTTCTAAGTCCACTGTTTTTGAACTCTTGTAGATTTTCGGGTAACTGCTGTAGCTTACTTTGATGTCTTCTAAAGCTAGACGTAAATCTTCTCTGCCACGAAACCCTTCCAAGCGATGGCGAACAGTGCCATTTTCAATCAATAGTAAAGTTGGCAGTGACTTTAGCCTATAAGTAGTAGACAATTTAAAATTTTGATCGGCGTTAACCCCAACTAATTTAATTTCGTCCCCACATTGGGCTTGAAATTGCAACAATAGTGGGTGGATAATCCGACACAAACCACACCAAGGTGCTTCAAAGTTAACTAAAACAGGAATAGGAGATTCTAAAACTTCCTGAGTAAATGTCTGCTCACTAACCGACAACACCATGACGCCTCTTGGATTATAAGGTTTTTATATCAAACTACCTATCAGTACTGAAGTGAAGGATTGGTAAGTCAGTAACTGCCGATAGATGCTTTCAGGAACCAAATCTCAGGACACAGAATAATTGGATAAAAATTGAGCGCGTTGATGTGTCTCTGACAAAAAAGCCATCGGGACTCTCACGGTGGCTTTTTTGAATGTTAGACTCCTGATTGCTGTATCCGCCTGGGAATTTGACTGAATCTGCCACTGACTCCCAAGCAAAGACAACGGGCCTTCAACTACCAATAAAAATCTCAAGCTAACTGAACGCACCCCCACTTATAGACGTTTGAACTTATCCTACATTGATTTGGGGCAATTGATAAGCTGAAATTTTAATCTATTTGGGATTTTCTGCTGACACTGGGGATCGCTTAAATCTCCCATTTTATCCTACCAGTTGCTTCCATCAGCAGAGGGTGTGACCACCAAAGCAAAGCGATAAAAATGGCAACTCCCAAATAGGAAGGGCGAAGAAATTCCTGCCATAAGATAGATTGACGGCCGTCAATAATTGCTTTAAAGGGAATAATTGAAGTCCGTTGTTTGGCAATTTCAAAGGCTTCTCCATAGCGATCGCTAAGACGGCGATCCCCGTGCCAAACCCCGAACAAATGATGTAATACTAATCCAATGGAAGTCACAAGGGTAAAGGTAGTACCCAACCAGAGAGTATGGGCAACACACCAGATTATTTGTCCCACCATCTGAGGATGACGAGTAATCCGAATAATTCCGGTTTCGTAGAGATGAACTTGGGGCTTTTGAATAGCAGCAATTTCTAGTAGATTGAAGGTAGCAGGATATAAAAACAAAAACGAGATCGCTGACAGCAGCCAAACAAATTCTCGCACTCCTGGCACTCCTTGTACCTGCCAAAGTTGCAAACCATCATAGCGGTGCCCAAAAAAGTAAATAATTAAGATCGCAGCCAACGGTAGGCTGACTAATGCAAAGAAAACGCGATAAAGCCTTGGGCCAATATTTTTTTCTGCCCAAGGACGCAAAGCAGCGCCTCCACTGTGAGCGATCGCAAAAACTATTTGTAACCCCAGTATGACAAAATGACTGGGTGTCAACCAAGAAATCAGCAGCATATAGACGGGTGAAGTAATTTAAAGAAAATTGAATTCAGTACAACCAATACCACAAAGTATTCCAAAGGAGACTTTAGTCAAGATGTTGTGCTACTGTCCTTTTCGAGTCAAGCTTTCAAGTTTAATATGCAACAAATCATGGGCGGCTGATTGCTGCCAAACTTTATTTGTTGTGTGCATCTGCTCCTTTAAATGTTTGTGGGTTGAGCCTTATGTCTGACCTTCCTTTCACTTTAGATCAGTTACGGATTTTAAAAGCGATCGCCCAAGAAGGAAGCTTCAAGCGGGCCGCCGATAGTCTTTACGTTTCCCAACCTGCCGTCAGCTTACAAGTCCAAAATCTCGAACGGCAGCTAGATGTTCCTTTATTCGATCGTGGAGGACGACGCGCTCAATTAACTGAAGCAGGGCATCTACTTCTAAATTATGGTGAAAAAATTCTTAGTCTGTGTCAGGAAACCTGCCGCGCCATTGAGGATTTACAAAATCTCCAAGGTGGTACGTTGATTGTCGGTGCTTCTCAAACTACTGGCACTTATCTGTTACCCAAAATGATCGGTATGTTCCGACAAAAATATCCAGATGTGGCTGTACAATTACACGTCCACTCTACCCGGCGAACTGCTTGGAGTGTCGCTAACGGACAAGTCGATCTGGCGATTATTGGCGGTGAAATTCCTGGCGAACTGTCAGAATCTCTGGAAGTGATTTCTTACGCTGAAGACGAATTAGCACTGATTTTACCGGTCTTTCATCCCTTTGCCAAACTTGAAACAATCCAAAAAGAAGACCTATATAAATTACAATTCATTGCCCTAGATTCCCAATCAACTATCCGCAAAGTCATTGACCAAGTGTTAGGACGTTGTGAGATTGATACTAGACGTTTGAGAGTGGAAATGGAACTAAATTCCATTGAAGCGATTAAGAATGCTGTCCAGTCTGGTTTAGGGGCTGCTTTTGTTTCAACAAGTGCGATCGCTAAAGAGTTACAAATGGGTGTTCTCCACCGTACCCCTATTGAAGGTGTCGTTGTCAAACGGACACTGTGGCTGATTTTTAATCCCAATCGCTATAGATCCAAGGCCGCAGAAGCTTTTAGTAAAGAAATTTTGCCCCAGTTTGCTAACCCTGGATGGAGTCAAGATGTGTTAACATTTACACAAAAAAGCATAGCGATCGCCACATTGGATATAGCTATGCCCGCCTCCTCTGGCGAAGACTAAAACCTCGTCATTTGTCCTTTGTTTTTTGTAAATGACTAATGACTAAATAGTTTGTAATCCTCTATGGTAAGGCTGCGCCTAGATAATTCGTCATTCTGACCTGATAGCTGTTCGCGCAGCATACCGTAGGAAAGCTAGGGGTTGTATATAAAGGAAAATCATCAATTAATCTAGTTTATTTGGGCTAAATTAATTACGAATTATGTAGCTTGCTTCTCGCCTTCTCTACGAGGTGCTATGCGAATGGTGGGTATTATCAATTACGAATTATTTTGACTGACTAATGACTAATCACGAAAATGGAAGTTTACTGTACTCGTCCACGTTGCCCACAGCCACGAAACTATTTTGCAGATTTAGATAATATTACGAACCTGAAAACAACGCAACAAAAGTACTGTACTACCTGTGGGATGCCACTGCTGCTAGATGGTCGATATGTACCTACAAAGTTGCTGGGAAGGGGCGGGTTTGGGGCTGCGTTTTTGGCACGCGATCGGCGAATCCCTGGAATGCGTCAATGCGTCGTTAAGCAGTTTCAACCATCAGGAAATCTAACCCTAGCTCAACTGCAACAAGCACAGATAATGTTTGAGAGAGAAGCAGATGTTTTAGCACAACTTGGTAACGATCACGAGCAAATCCCCGACTTGTTTGCCTTCTTTCCAGTGATAGTTAATAGTTCGCAAGCAGGCCAAGAAGACCAATTTTTTTACTTAGTACAAGAATATATTGATGGGCAAAACTTAGAGGAAGAATTAGCTCAACAGGGTAAATTTTCTGAACAGCAAGTGTTAGAAGTACTGCAAGAAATCCTCAAGGTACTAAGGTTTGTCCACGATCGAAACATTATCCACAGAGATATTAAACCTTCTAACATTATGCGCCGTCGTGATGGTAAACTTTTTTTACTAGATTTTGGCGCAGTTAAGCAAGTGACAAACGTTGCACTAGGGGCTGCTTCTTCTACAGGAATTTATTCTATGGGATTTGCACCGCCTGAGCAGATGGCTGGGGGTCAAGTATTTCCATCTACGGATTTATATGCTTTAGCTGTAACTCTTATTACTTTGTTGACAAATAAGGAAGCTATTCAACTATTTGATGCTTACAGCAACCAGTGGAAATGGCATGAGCAAGTTAGCGTCAATTCTCACCTTGCTAACATTTTAGATAAGATGCTGCTACCTGCTGCTAATCAGCGCTTCCAGTCGGCGCAGGAAGTTCTAAATGCACTTCATTCACAGCCTCTAGCTGCTACACAGCTTAATTCGCCCTCTGTAACCCTCCCACCACAGCGATCTAAAGGTTCTAATCCCGTCGTCTCCAACCGTTCACCAACTCAACCAGCGTTTTCTACAGTGGAATTATTGGGTGGGGCAGCATTTAGTGGATTTCAGGGGTCATTGATAGCGATCGCCCTCTTCAGTGTAGTAAAATTACCAATACCGACTTTTCTTGTTGGATGTGTGATTTTGGGGATACTGATATATGCCCAAACCAGGCGGTGGATTGAAAAGTTCGATTTATTAATTATTCCAACAATTAGTTTTGCGATTATTTTTTTTCTCCCCTTTTTACAAGGAGGTCTTGGCATTCAGACAGTAATTCTTTTAGCAGTTGCAGCAGGCTTAGTAGCCATTTCAGCAACAGCCTTATTTCGACTTATATATAAATTAGTTCGACTTATATATAAATAAATTATTATCTCTGTTACTTTAAAAAACTCCTGGTGCTAACACCGACTACCACCTACAGCACTTTGCAAGTTAGTGAGGTACAGAACCTAGACTTAAAAACCACAAAAGCCAGATATGAAGACTGTTTTACTCCTGACTCCTGCTGTATGTCTCAGAAAAACGAAACACTTAGCCTTTTCTTAGCCGTTGTCATCACTATTGGTTTAATCTTTAGTGGCTTATGGTTTTTTATGGAACGGTGGGCGCAACTAAATGGAACTGTAGCTAAACCTTCCGGGACTGGTAACACAGATAACTCCGTAAACCAGTTTGTCAGTAAATGTAACGTGCCCAACCTCCCAGAAGGGACATTCAATTATGGTGGTAGCACAACCTGGGCACCCATCCGTAAAGACGTAGACTCTGTACTAGAAAGCCAGTGTCCCCGGTTTATTTTACGCTACATTCAGCCGCCATCAGGTAAAGCCGGATCTGGAACTGGCCTGCGGATGTTAATAGACAATCAACTAGCTTTTTCTCAATCTTCTCGTTCAGTAAAGGCTGAAGAAAATGCCGAAGCGAAACAAAAAGGATTTAGTTTAAAAGAAATTCCCGTGGCCATTGATGGAATTGCGATCGCAGTTAACCACGCTCTCAACATCCCTGGTTTAACGGTGGCTCAACTCAAAGACATCTACACTGGCAAAATTACTAATTGGCAACAGGTAGGTGGGCCAAATTTACCAATTAAAGCTTACTCTCGGAGCAAAGAAGCTGGGGGTACAGCAGAATTCTTTGTCGAAAATGTTCTAAATAAAGAAAATTTTGGTAACAATATAAGTTATGTTGACACGACAACTGAAGCAGTACGGAAAGTTGCTGCAAATCCTGGGGGAATTTATTATGCTTCTGCCCCAGAAATTGTACCTCAATGTATTATTAAATCCCTACCACTGGGACGCACAAGCAGTCAATTAGTACCTCCTTACCAAGAACCGTTTGTACCTCCATCTCAATGTCCCAATAAACGTAATCAATTGAATAGTCAAGCATTTCGTAGTGGAGATTATGCAATTACCCGCAACTTATTTGTAATTATTAAACAGAATGGTCAAACAGATCAGCAAGCTGGCGAAGCTTATGCAAATTGGCTGCTGACACCTCAGAGTCAAGAATTAATCGAAAAGACTGGATTTGTCAAAATTAAATGAACTTAGCCAAATAATTAAATAACAAACATTTTTATTTTATTCAGATTTTTTCATGTCACAGAAGAATGAAACCAAAATTTTAGCCTTAGCTCTGTTGCTGACAGTTGGAATAGTTGGCGGTGGTGCGTGGTGGTTTACTAATGGTTTTGGAGCCAAAATTGGTAATACGATCGTTCCAGGTTCGGAAGCAGGGAACAATCTATCTCTACAAGATCGGATTAGTTTTGGGGACAAAAATTTGACTCCAGGTGCTGTTTCTGCTGAAAAAAAAGAAGGAGTACAGGCGATCGCGGCTAAAAGTTACGATAAGGCGATCGCCAATTTCACAGCTGCCCTAAAACTCAACCGTAACGATCCAGAAACGCTAATTTTTCTTAACAATGCCCGGATCAGTTCCAAGAGCTATACCATCGTGGCTTCTGTACCTTTTGGCACTGACCCCAATGCTTCTTTAGAAATCTTACGTGGTATAGCCCAAGCCCAAAATCAAGTTAATAGCTCTGGAGGAGTCAAGGGAGTGCCATTGAGAGTCGGAATAGCTAACGACGACGACAATCCAGAAATAGCCAAGCAAATCGCTTCTAGCCTAGTCAGCAATTCAGAAGTATTAGGTGTAGTTGGGCCCATTACTAGTGATTCCACCTTAGCCGCAGGTACTATTTATAATTCTGGACAACTTGTAGCAATTTCCCCTACCAGCACATCTGTCAAAATTTCTAACTTTAGCCACTACGTTTTTCGCACGGTTCCCAGTGATTTTATGGCTGCGAGAAGTTTAGCTAACTATATGGTGAGAACCTTGCAGAAAAAAAATGCTGTGGTTTTCTTTAATTCTCAAAGTAACTATAGCCAGTCTTTAAAGTCGGAGTTTGTTTCATCTGTCTCCTTAGAAGGTGGACAAGTCTCCAGCGAATTTGACTTGTCCAAAGCAGATTTTAGTGCGGCTAAAAGCGTAGAACAAGCAACTAAGCAAGGTGCAGAAGTGTTGATGTTGGCTGCTAACACTGAAACTCTCGACAAAGCGCTGCAAGTAGTTCAAATTAACCAGAAACGATTAACTCTGCTGGCGGGAGATGATGTTTACACCGCCAAAACTTTAGAAATTGGCAGAGAGCAAGCTGTGGGAATGGTATTAGCAGTTCCCTGGCATATTGACAGCGATCTTAAGTCAGATTTTTCCCAGAAATCTCGGCAGTTATGGGGTGGTGATGTGAGTTGGCGAAGCGCCCTCAGCTATGATGCCACTGTAGCTTTAATTGCTGCATTAAAACTTAATCCCACACGTTCTGGAGTCCAACAAGCATTAGTGTCTTCTGACTTTTCTGCCACCGGCGCTTCTGGTACAATTCGGTTTTTAGCATCAGGCGATCGCAATGCGCCAGTCCAACTTGTGAAAATCGTTCCTGGTTCTCGCTCTCGTACTGGTTATGACTTTGAACCAGTGCGTTGAATAAGAATTCAGCTATTCTCAATTGTGAGAAATCTGGATAGTTTTACCATGACTATTTAATAAATTTTGCCTTTTCTTAATCTGTCATTAATTTCCTGGTAACAAAATACAGAAGTTGGGATTTTTAGCAACTGGTGAAGTAGTGCAATCTTGTTGGCATTATTTTCAGTGTGCAAAAAGCGCACTTCCTTAAACTACGGGCAAAAATATTAAGACCAAACTTATGCTGAGTGCAACACCTTTAAGAAGGTTATCGCAAGCAACTGCCACCGCAGGGCTTGGTTTCGCTATGCTTGCAGCTATTGGCAATCCTGCCCAGGCTGTCAATTTGAAAACATTTAATCTTGTCGGAAATTTTGCTTCTGCGGCCGAGGATGGTTCTGTAGGACTACCTGTTAATTTAGCAAATGCTTCTTTTAACGGGACTTACACAGTAGATGTGGATCAATTACCCGCTTCTAGTTCTTTTGTAGATTTGACAAGTTGGAATATAAACTTAGTCAAAGACAATACTGTTTTGCGAACCTTATCCAATAGTTTGGCGGGCAATACAGCTTACATTCAAGAGAACATCCTTGCTTTTTCAGACGCAGGTTTGTTAACAGGTCAAAACCAGAATTTATCCAGTCTGGAACTGGACTTTCCTAGCAATTTCACAGGTACGGGTAGTACCAATGATGGGAATTTTTTGGACAACAGCGGCCTGGGAAGTGTTGAAAGTTCGGGACTTACTGCCGTTACTTTCGTGAATAGTGAGCCTGTTCCTGAACCTTCAACTTTTGCGGGAACAGTAGTTTTTGCTACTATCGGTTTCTGGCTGAAAAGAAAGCAAAAAGCTTAAATAACGGCATAATTTTGCATCTGGTCAACAGTGTAAAGTTCTTCTAAATTTCGTAACCAATAAAGCACAGCGTAACCAAAATACCTATTTTAAATCAATGAAATGCTTGCGGTATATCAACTAAAGATTCTTATTCCGCGTAGCGTATTAACTGGATAGAAATTACTAAGGAGATGTGCTTTGAGAAGATTTACGAAGCTCTATTTTGCCACAACACTCTTGCTAATTCCGTCCTGGATCGTACCGTCCATGTTTCTCGGTTGTGCGATCGCAGAGGAGTCATCCCCCCAAGAAGCACACTCAACCATCACAACTCAGCCAGATGCAACCCCAGATGTGGCGCGATACTTAAATTCTCCAGATAAGGAACCCAACCTGCCACCGAAGGTTCTCACAAGGCTGCTTCAGGAGCGGATTAAGTACGTTTTCGTAATTTTTAACGAAAATCACTCCTTCGACAACGAGTATGGCACATTGCCTGGTGTTAATGGACTCTACTCAGATGGACAAAAGCCTCGTAGTCCACAGAAAACGCCAGGTTTCACCCAAACTTACAGGGATGTCAACGGTGCAAACGTTACAGTTCAGCCATTCCGAATCGGAGCCGAACAGAACGCCACCGTCGTTGACAGCGTTGACCACTCCCACACCGGACTCGCAACCAAGCTGCACGTAGTGGATGGCAAGCCACAAATGGATCGGTTCGCCGCCGACGAGTACACGCGCTTCGCGTCCAAGGGTGGAGCAGCCAACATTGCAGAGGGCAAGCAGTTTGCCCGCCTGGTAATGTCGCACATCGACTGCGATACAATTCCCTTCTTCTGGAAGTGGGCTAGTCGCTTCACCGTCTTCGACAACATCTTTGCAACTGAAGACACACCTTCAACCCCGAATGCAGTAGCGATGCTTGCAGGGCAGTCAGGTGAAACACAGTGGGTTAAGCACGGCTCGAACGGTCAATCATACACTGTGGGCAGCCACACTGGTACAACCCAGGGAGTGCCGCTAGTCAACGATCCACAGCCATTTTATGGCTCCCAATTCGATCCAACAACGGACAACAAGCAACCTGCTGGCCCGAAAGAGAGCTACGCCGATGGCAATATCTCCTCAAACCTGACCTTCGCCAGTCTGCCCCTCACCTTCCAGGGGCACAATATTCGGTCAGTCTTGGCTGGTAACAGGAATCCTTTATTTGATTTAGCCGACATCCAGCAAGATATCCCCTATATCCAGAAACTCCAGACTGAGCCAGTCAATTGGCGCTGGTATCAAGAAGGCTACAATCTCGAACCGACTGATACCAACGGCATTGCTTCACACAATGCCTATGTTACCCATCACAATGGCGCACAGTATTTCGGTTATATTGCCAACACGCCGCAGGTGAGTAAAAATCTGCGTGGATTGAATGACTTCTTTAACGATATAGCCAACAATACCCTGCCTAAAAGTGGCGTGTTCTACATTCGTGGCGGCTACAGTAACCAGCAAGGTTTGAAGCCACCGATCACCAACCCCAACACACCAACGGACGAGATTGCCGCCATTAATGCAGCAAAATCAGGTGATGATGACCATCCAGCCTACACCGATCGCCAGCTGAGTGAGGGGATGGCGGCCAGAGCGATTAATGCGATCGCCTCCAATCCGAAAATCTGGCAACAGAGTGCCATCATCATTACCTATGACGAGTCAGATGGCTTCTACGACCATGTACCACCACGGATCTTATCTTATGGCCCTGATGGGTTGCCGCTCTCGCGTGGTGTCCGTGTGCCACTGATCCTGATATCACCCTATGCTCGGACGCACGCTGTTTCGCACGCTGAAGGGGATCACAACTCGGTAATCGAGACGATCAACACGATCTTTGGTTTGCCTGCCCTTGCCAGTCTGCCCGATGAGGCACAGGCTCTTGCTGCTGGCAACTCCCCAGAGTTTAACAAGTTTGGCCCGCCAGGATTCAAGCAGAAATACCTCGGCCCACGGGACATTAATTCGCCGATCACCGATAGCTTGCTGTCAGGCTTTGATCCAAAGCGGCTACTTGGTGTCTCGCCGCCACTACCAGCCTCCTTTGCGAAGATTCCAGACAGTGTTGTGAATACATTACCGCACTACGGGGGTGAAGGGTGCCGAGCGATCGGCATCACGCCAGAGGACAAGCGCCAGGGGATAGTCAACAAAATTCCCCAGGGCTTCAATGCCCTACCAAGCACCTATCCAGCAGCTAACCCTTAAAAAAAATCGCCTATCCCTCTCATTGGTGTGGGAGGGATAGCACTTCGGTAAGCTAAGTGACCACCCCCCGCCGATTTAGTCATTGATCGTTGGTACTAATGACTAATGACTAATAACTCGAAATCATTTTTCGACATTCCTTGAGGAGAATTCATGCGTTTTCTGTTAGTCTTCCTGACTCTATTTGGTTTCTGCTGCTCAATTTCCGATGCTGAGGCAGGTTCCGTCATCAAACGTGTAAAGGAACGCAATGTGGTTCGCTGTGGTAGCGTCGAGCGGACGGGTCTGGCAACTGAAGCCGATTCAGGTGGCTGGAGTGGTCTTAATGTCGATATCTGTCGCGCGATCGCTGCCGCCGTACTAGGATCTTCTGACCGCATCGAATATCACAAGTATGAGACGCAAAAAGACTTCGATGCAGTACGTAACCAGCAGGACGACGTATACTTCCTTACAGGTTCGGAGATTGACGAACAAAAACTAGCTGGTAAGCTAGTTCCTGGCCCTACTGTTTTTGTAGAATCTAATGGGGTAATGGTAGCATCCAATTCGGCTGCCCATCATGTCAGCGATCTAGCCGGAGAAAGCGTCTGTTTTATGATTGGTAGTTCGGTGGAGCGGAGCCTCACGGCTTATTTCGGTGCGCTCCACAAGAACTGGTTCCGGCGGCCGTTCTCTGAGGATGGGGAAATGATCGATACATACAACGTGCAAAATTGTCACGCGATCGCTGGTGAGATTACGACCCTTGCCCAGATCCGCCTCGACTCTGGGGTGAACCGATTATCGAGCCGCATCCTCCCAGAGCCACTAACGACCTTTCCCATAATTGCCGCTACCGGAACTGAAGATGCCCAGTGGTCAGCGATCGTCGGGTGGACAGTGAATACATTGATCAATGCAGAAAGACCGGAAACACGCTGGTATGCGGGCGGTGCTGGGGTGATGCCGATCTTTGCACCAGAGCTAGGTCTAGACAAGGAGTGGCAGCGCCACGTTCTTACATCTGTAGGTAACTATGGCGACATCTTCGATCGCAATCTAGGGAAAGGCTCCCTACTCAAGCTCGACCGAGGATTCAATACAAATCATTTCCGTGGAGGACTTCTTTTAAGTCCGTTTCTTGAGTAATTTGAGGTAAGTATAGAGTTTTGAGACAAGTTTTTTCGTTGTTTTCAACCAATACCTTCGCTGCTAAAAGTCAGAAGTTAGGATTTGTCATAATTCATTAACAAAACATCCGTCATCCCAATACAATCTCAAGTAGCAAGCACCTATCAAGTCAAGCACTTATATTGAATGGACGCGCGGGTAATTTATTATGTCCCAGAAAAATGAAACAACTATTCTTGTTTTATCCATCCTAATCACCGCTGGGCTAATAGCTGGCGGTTTTTGGTGGTTTAGCAGAAAGTCTGGTGTCGATCTAAATACAATTAATTCTGGTAGCACCAAAACGCCCCAAACTGCATCGGAACAACCTAGTGGCAATACTTTCACTTCAGTAAAGGATGTTCCTACAGGATTATTCAATTACGGAGGTAGTACATCTTGGGCACCGATTCGGCTGGTAGTCGATCCAGCAATTCAAGCGGCGCGACCAGAACTTAGGCTGCGTTATGTAGAACCTAGCAACGCATCTCCTGGTTCTGGTACTGGCATTCAGTCACTGATAGATGGACAACTAGCTTTTGCCCAGTCCTCCCGACCAATTCTAGATCAGGAATTAAGCCGTGCCCAGCAGCGTGGGTTCACTTTGAAACAAATTCCTGTGGCTATTGATGGTTTAGCAGTCGCAGTTAACCCCAACCTGAATATCCCAGGACTAACAATAGAACAGTTAAAGTCAATTTACACAGGTAAAATCAATAATTGGAGCCAGGTGGGTGGCCCCAATATCCCGATTAAGCCCTATTCCCGCCGCATTGCTGATGGCGGTACTGTAGAACTTTTTGTCCAAGACATCTTGGGTGGTCAAGCTTTCAGCCCCAATGTGGAATTTATCTCCACAACCACCCAAGCCTTGCAAAAATTGGCTGGTAGTTCTGGTGGTATCTACTACGCTTCTGCCCCAGAGGTGATTCCTCAATGTTCTATCAAACCCTTACCGTTGGGGCGGACGCAAGGGCAATATATTGCTCCATACCAAGAACCTTCTGTCCTCCCGTCGGAATGTCCTGGTAAACGGAACAAATTGAACATTGATGCTTTCCAATCAGGAAAATACCCGATTACCCGCAATCTGTTTGTGGTGGTCAAACAGAACAGTCAGACCGAGCAGCAAGCAGGTGTCGCTTACGCCAACTTACTGCTGACTGAGCAGGGGCAGGAACTGATTAGCCAAGCTGGGTTTGTCAAAATTCGCTGACACCTGGATTGCACTCAAGCAGAGTGGCGGAAATCGCCGCTCTGAACTCTGCTTTAACCAGCCCTATTAATCGATTCTGCTGGCAAACAAATTAAATTATCCCCTTGGGTGAGGATTAAGCCGCGTTGACGCAGCTTACCCATCAAGCGGGTGACGGTGACACGGGTCGAACCAATCGCGCTACCAATTTGGGCATGGGTGAGGGGGAAGGGCAGACAATAGCCGCGAATCACATCAGGATCGGTGTCGCTCATTGCTGGCTCTCCATATTCCTCAATTAATAATGTGAGAAATCCTAAGAGTCGGTCAATTGTACGGCGTTGTCCCAAGGCACTCAACCACAGCAGCTTACGCTGGTGCTGATACCTAAAGGCATCCATAACTTCACGACGGAAGTGAGGCCAGTTGTCTAGGTCATGCCAGTACATCCACAGCACCGCAGTTTGGTCAACATGGGCGTAAGCCTGGAGTGTAAATGGCGACTGAGCAACAATTTCAAATGGCTGTCCCGCTCCCACAAAACCCAAGAACGCTTCTTCTGGGGTTCTGTTGATTCGTCGAGACGTTAGCTGACTAGCTGTCGCACTAACTTGGGCGGTTCCTACCATGCGGATCGCACCCCTTTGCACCAAATATAGCAATCCAGGCCGGGCTGGAATACGCTCATCTTTGCTAAAGGTACGGCATCGATAGTGTTCTTGAGCCCAGTCAAGAATTCGTTGCCAAGTTAAAAAAGGCCGTGATGCCTCAGAAAAGGAGGATGGAGATTGCATAGGTAACAAAGAGCGTTCGGCTGAAGACAAAGACGTGATCAAAAGGTGCAAGGAGTGTCTTTGTGTTGGCGAGGCTTAACGCCTAACAGCGCCAGCCAATCCAAAGAATAGAAAGCAAATTACTCTCTACTCTTTTGTTATACTTCCTACTGTACAATGATGGTAGTAAAGTTTACTTACTATTCATCGATTATTCATCAAATTTTATCCTTCTCTCATTTTTCTTCATCTAAATGAAATTTATATCCCAAGATAGATGACAGAAATTAATATATATACATTACACGATAATTTAAATAATATTACGTGCATTATAGATCACCAGTTAGCAAATATACGTCAATAAAACAGCTATTGTACAGTTATATAATAAAGTTACTAAGCATTGATACTTACAAAGCAGAATTTATATGCATAAAAGATAAAAAAGATTATCTATATAAAGATAGAGATAATAATAAAATTTCATATATCTCAAGTGTGGCTTTGCAACTTTCAAAATCTCAGAATTGGAAAACTATGGAGCTTGCCAGCGCGATCGCATCTGATTTATTGAGGATTTCTGCCGACGTTTTTACCATCCAAATAGTTCCTCCTGGCTGGATACATTTTGAATTGACTCACTCTACCTTAGCGACTTGGTTACAAAGTCTCGCAGTCGGGAGTCTGGGGAGCAGGGAGCAGGGAGCAAGGAGCAGAGGGGAAAGAGCTAATTTTAGTTCTCCCCCTTGCCCCCCGCCCCCTGCCCTTCTGCCTCTTCTGCCCAATTCATTGTTTGCTGTTCAGCACGCCCATGCACGTTGCTGTTCGCTAGTGTTGCTGGCTCACCGAGACGGATTGATAAAACTTAGAGAACCAGTTCCAAATACTAGTCCAGCTTTTTGGGATGTTATCTCTCCGAACCCTCTACCTTGGCTAAACTGCGATCAAACAATGCGACTAAATCATCCAGATGAGCGTCGTCTGATTGGCGAGTTAATACAAGTAGTAGACAACATAGAGTGCCCTGATATTAGTGGTTCTGTGAAATGGGAAAAAGTTGCGCTGAATTTGAGCCAAGCTTTTGAAAATTTTTGGTGTAATTGCCGGATTTGGGGTGAAGTAAAAATTATATCACCAGAACTAGCCCAAGCCAGACTCGGATTACTTATGGCTACTCAGTCAGTATTAAGATACGTACTAGAGGAAAACTTGGGTGTTTTTGCGCCCTTGGAGTTATAAATCGGTAATGTCGCTTAGGTAAAATAAAAACTTTTATAATAGCTATTGACTCAATGCATCACCTCGGCTACATTAGCAGGTGTGTGAGGAGCGAACCAGCTAGGACACCGAGACGAAACACGGCCAGTCGTCGGTGTTCTTTCTGATTTTTATGCTTCAGGCTCGAAAGAGTATCCTCATTACAGCAAAAACTTTTCAATTGCTACTGCTGCTCCGTCTTCCTCTACACTAGGAGCTACCCATCGCGCGATCGCTTGCACTCCGGCTGGTGCGTTGCCCATAGCTACACCAAGTCCAACAGACTCTAGCATTTCCACATCATTAAAGTTATCGCCAATCGCCATAACGTTGGTTAATTTTAATCCCAGCAATTCTTCGGCTAGGTAACGTACAGCAGTTCCTTTATTCACAGAGGCGTTAGTTGCTTCAAAGAAGGTAGCAACAGATGTTGTGAGATAAAGTTCAGCAGGTGTGTATTGACGACGCAAATTCCCCAATAACCGATCGATTAAATCTGCGTCATCAGACAAAGCGAGAATTTTTGTTGGTTCATTTGTTAAGGTTTGGCGCAAATCACCAACGGGAATTGGGGTAATAGCAGAACGTTCTGCATAAATTTGGGTTTCTCTAGTCAACTCACGGACGTATAGTTGATCGTTGATGTAAAAGTGGACGGATAGGAGCGATCGCAACTCAGGTTGTTCAAAATAGTCGAGTAGCTGGTAGGCCATTTCCCTGGAAACAGCCCAATGACGATGAATTTTTTGAGCTATCGGGTCTTGAATCCAGGCTCCCTGATAAGCCATTAATGGTAATGTAGAGGCAATTTCTTGGTGAAAGCGCAAGGCTGAACGATACATTCTACCTGTAGCGATCGCTACTGGAATTCCTCGTGCTTGGGCTGCCACAATAGCTTGCTTTACACCTGCGCTGATGGTATTGGAATGTCCTGCGATCGTGCCATCTATATCCAAAACTAGTAGTTTAATGTCTTTTGCAGCAGCCTGATGATTAGTAGATACCAGATGTGTAGCAGATGCTTTCTGCATAATTTCCTAGATTTTAAGTTCCAGTAAGAGGTTAACAGGCTCTAGCGACTAGTGGGGAGTAGTAGACAAAATTGGGTTCTCTAGTCAACCCAATATGCCTACCGTGAGGATGTTGAATCACACGATTTTAGCTATGGTATCTTTTGAATATTGTTCAAAATTATGGCTAATAATCGCCACAAAAAACCCCGATTCTCGAAAAAATCGGGGTTTTCATTTAAATTAGACAGCTTGACTGATAGATAGGATGGGAAAAATCCACCTATTCAAAAAAGTCTATGAATTGGAAACCTTCAGCCAGCTTTTTTTGCGTTGTGACAACAGACAAAGCCCAGCAATTAAACCAACCCCAAGTGTGGCAGAGGGTTCAGGTACTGGTTTAACATCATAGTTGTAAGTTACTTTGATACCTGCTTTGGCATAAGTATCAATATAGGATCTCATGTTGCCCGATCCTGTAACTGCTGAGGTGGCTAAAGCGGAGAATAGGAAGTCTACGTTGCCATTGCCAATAAAAGACTGCAAAAATTGGGTATTAGTGAAAGACTGAGTAGCAGATTGTGTGGCAGTTAAGTTAGAAAGAGTCTTTCCAGAAGTGCCACTATAATCAGTAGTGCCGTCATATTTAGCAAGTTGGTAACTGTAAGAATATTCAGGATTGAGCGCCAATAGAGACTGATTATTTAGTTGTAAGTTCAATTGACTGCTAAGATCTACTGTGGCTTGACGTGCGGTTGTATTTTTATTTTCCAAACCTGCATTTCCAAGTATGTCGCCAGTAAAATCTATCGTTACACCCTTGAGTGTGCCTAGAGATGAGTTAAATTGCTGGACGCTTAAAGGTGCATCAATTATATCTGTAAAATCGTAATTAGTGGAACTGGTATACGAGAGAGAAGCTGCGTTAGCTACTCCAGATGTTGCGACAATTCCTGCCAAAGTTGTAGCAGCCGCGAGAGTGTTCAATAGTTTTGTTGTCATGATGGAAGATGCTTTTCTAGAACGAATCATTACAGGATTACTAAGTTATTTCTAACTCTGAAACTTTGCTTGTCGGATTGATAATTCCACGTAACTTTATGTGAAGTTTTTATGTTCAAGTCTCTTCGGAAAATATCCTTTTTGATTGATATATATAAAGTTTTGTTAATGCGAAGAGGTTTTGATAGTGGTAGTATGATGTCGAAATATTAAGCTAGTGTTTGTTAGTTCTTGAGAAGTAAGCTAGGTCAATCTAATTAAACATAAAACGCTCAGTAGATAGATCCCCAAGTTTTGGTGAGAAATCGGCGATCTGGTTACTACATGGTTACTATGTTGATACCCACGTACTTAATTAAGGCGGTATTGCTGCCAAAAGTTTGGTTCTACTGGGCTTCCGTACTAAAGCTGCAAATGCGTAGACATCACTTCGTCTAAAATTATATGCAGGAGCAATTGGCACGCAAAAACTGCGCTATTGTGACCAAAGCCAAGTTGAACTAGCATCTAAAATTGCTAACTATGTGACAAAGCTTCTGGCTAAAATAGGGCTATGTCTGAAACTTTCACATCTGTAACTGCAACACGCCCCACGTTCATCCTCGTAGATGGACACTCCCTGGCTTATCGTTCATACTTTGCTTTCGCCAAAGGGCGAGATGGGGGACTGCGTACTAAAGCAGGGATTCCGACGAGTATATGTTTTGGTTTTGTGAAATGTCTGCTTGAGGTAATGGCAACACAACAGCCCCAAGCAATGGCGATCGCTTTTGATTTGGGTGAGGCTACTTTTCGCCACGAAGCTGACGAGACTTATAAAGCCGATCGCCCGGAAACGCCAGAAGACTTCATTCCCGACTTAGAAAATCTCCATGAGTTGCTGAGTGGCTTCAATCTACCCTTTTTCACTGCCCCTGGTTTCGAGGCTGATGATGTTTTGGGAACCTTAGCACAGCGAGTAACTGCGGCTGGTTATAAGGTGAAGATTCTCACAGGCGATCGCGATTTATTTCAACTAATCGACTCTGACAAAGAAATCACTGTTTTAAATTTTAGTCCAGATGCCATAAAACGCTCTACAAATAGCATTACGGAATTTGAAGCAGAACAAGTAAAAGAAAAAATGGGCGTTTTGCCTTCACAAATTATCGATTTTAAAGCTCTTTGTGGTGATAAATCAGATAATATTCCTGGAGTCAAGGGAATTGGGGAAAAGACAGCAGTGCAACTGCTAAATACCTATGGTTCCCTTGACAATATTTATGCAGCGTTAGATGAAATTAAAGGCGCAACTCAGAAAAAACTAGCAAATGGTAAAGAAGATGCCGATAAGTCTCGCTATTTGGCAACCATTGTTTTAGATGTTCCTATAGAAATTAATTTAGAAGATTGCAAATTAAAAGGATTTGATATAAGCGTCTTATCTCCCATTTTAGAAAAATTAGAATTCAAGTCTTTTTTAGGTAGAATCAACGACCTACAGCAACGCTTTGGTGGTCAAGTTAAAGAAAAGCCAGAAGCTAAAACAGACGCAATTAATTCTAACTCCGAATTGAAGGATGATGAAGATAATGATTTGTGGTTTTTCAGTGCTAGTGATACAGCAGCAGTTGCACAAAAATCTATTTCTCCCATTACACCACGCATCATCAACACTGAAGCAAAACTAACTGAGTTAGTGAAACTTTTGCAAACATTCACTAACCTAGAGACTCCCATTGCTTGGGATACTGAAACTACTGCTTTAGAACCAAGAGACGCTGAATTAGTAGGAATTGGTTGCTGTTGGGGAATGCAACCGGATGAAGTAGCCTATATTCCTGTGGGGCATAAAAATGGGGAAAATTTGCATAAAGATTTGGTGCTAGAAGCATTACGCCCAATTCTTGAAAGTGCTGATTATCCGAAAGCTTTACAGAATGCCAAATTTGACCGCTTAGTTCTCAAGTGTCAAGGGATTAATTTGGCGGGAGTAATGTTTGATACCATGCTGGCAAGTTACATTCTAAATCCAGACTCAAGTCATAATTTGATGGATTTAGGGCAACGATATTTGGGATTGATAGCAAAAAGTTATTTAGATTTAGTTCCTAAAGGCAAAACCATCGCTGATATAGATATTCCCGCCGTTGCAGATTACTGCGGTATGGATGCTTATTCTACCTTTGGCTTAGTGGCGAAATTGCGGGAGGAACTGGATCAAATTCCAACTTTGTCTAAGCTATTAATTGAAGTGGAACAGCCACTAGAAGAAGTTTTAGCTCAAATGGAATATACGGGTGTCCGTATTAATTCAGCTTATTTAAAAGAACTTTCGCAGCATTTGGAAATAGAGTTAGTCAGGTTAAAAGAGGAAGCAACTGAAATAGCTGGAGAAAATTTTAACTTAGGTTCTCCTAAGCAATTGAGCCAAATCTTGTTTGAAAAATTGGGATTAAGTACCAAACATTCTCGGAAAATTCAAACAGGCTTTTCTACGGACGCAGCAACACTAGAAAGACTCCAAGAAGATGATAAAAGTGGTTTTGTTGAGGCGATTATTGAATATCGCACCTTATCTAAATTAAAATCTACTTATGTTGATGCCTTACCTGCATTGGTGCGTCCAGATACGCAGCGAGTTCATACTGATTTTAATCAAGCAGCAACATCAACTGGTAGGTTATCTTCTTCTAATCCAAATTTGCAAAATATCCCCATTCGTACAGCTTTTAGTCGCCAAATTCGGAAGGCGTTTTTGCCTGAAGCTGGTTGGTTCATGGTGGCTGCTGATTACTCACAAATTGAATTGCGGATTTTGGCTCATTTGAGTCAAGAGCCGATATTAGTGCAAGCATATCAGCAAAATGAAGATGTTCACACTGTTACCGCGCGGTTAGTATTTGAAAAAGAAAATATCACCTCCGAAGAACGAGGGATGGCAAAAACTATCAATTTTGGGGTGATTTATGGCATGGGTTCTCTCAGGTTTTCGCGCTCAACTGGGATAGATAAGAATATTGCCAACGAGTTCATTAAGCGGTTTAATGAAAGATATCCGAAAGTTTTTGCATATTTAGAGCAAGTAAAAAAAGAAGCGATCGCTCTTGGTTATGTAGAAACTATTCTCGGTCGTCGTCGTTATTTTGATTTTACTAATAACAGTTTACGCAAATTAAAAGGCAGTAACCCAGAAGATATTGATTTGAGTAAATTGAAGAATTTGGGCCCTTATGATGCGGGTTTATTACGCTCGGCTGCTAATGCACCAATTCAAGGTTCCAACGCCGATATTATCAAAATTGCAATGGTGAGATTGCATGAGATTTTGAAGAACTATCAGGCACGTTTGTTGTTGCAAGTTCACGATGAATTAGTGTTTGAAATTCCCCCTGATGAGTGGGAAGAATTACAACTGCAAATTAAATCGGTGATGGAAAATGCTGTGCAGTTGAGTGTGCCATTGCTGGTAGAGGCGCGTGTTGGTGAAAATTGGATGGATACAAAGTAAGCGATTAGAAATCACGGCTACGCGGACTCCAGAAATTTGAAACCCACGGAGGTGGGTTTTGTCTGTATAGCCGCGAATTCCATTCGCCTAGTCTTAAGAGTTAACCGCCACGCTTCAATGCTGATTCAACTTGCTGTAATTCCTTCTCTAAACGATTTTTGAGTTTTTCGGGTACAGGACGATTTGGGTAAGAACTGTAGTGTCCAGCCAGGGAATTAAGGGCTGTCCGCATGGTTGTAAAGGAGCTAAGTCCAGAAACAGAGTTAACTCGCTGATAGCGAGCCGAAAAATCATTAATTTTCTGACGCGCTTCTGTTTGAACTGCTGTTTTGTCTGATGAATCTTGTGATAGATTGAGAGCTTGTCTCATAACATTGACCACAGCTAAGGTATCTTGGCGATAATCCCCAGTCAAACTATCTGGACTGCCAGAACAGCCCATTAAGCCAATAGATACAACCAAAACCAGCGCAAGCAAACGCGACCAATAGCGCTTCATATGCATTAATTAAAAGAATACGTAAATCAACGTCTATCGTATCTTGGATTGGTAACTTGGGGATCAATTCAGGGTGAAATTTTAAACGCAGAGGCACGCAGAGAATTCGCTACGAATTAATGAAATGTTGTACTTAGAGTTATGGGATTGGAGATTGAGAGGATTTAATCAACTAACTTTCCATGCCTCAATTTTTGCAATTTGAGCATTGTAATACATATCATCAGCCACAAAAAGCCGACTCCATAACCTGCAATTATGTCTGTAGGCCAATGAACTCCTAAATATAAGCGGCTAATGCCAATAGCAGCAATTAAAATAATTGTCAAACTGTAAATAAACTTGGCAAAACGAGGATAGTGAGTTGCCAATTCGTAAGAAATAAAACCATAAAGTACCATAGAACCTAGTGCATGACCACTAGGAAAACTAAAAGATTTTTCAGAAATCAAGCGATGCCATAGTTCAGGGCGAGGTTTAGAGAAAAACAACTTTAGCCCTGTATTTAAAATGAATCCTCCGAAGCAAGCAAGGACAAAAAAAATCGCTTCTTCTCGATAACGTCGCCACCAAAGTAATAATAAATTAACGCCGACAACAATGACTACTGTACTAGGATTAGCAAGATTTGTAATGAACAACATTAAATTATCTAAAATTGGATTAGCAAACTGATGTAGCCATAACAAAAAAGTAGTATCAAATGCAAAAGCTTCTCGCTCTAAAACCTCTCCAGCTATTTTTGCTAAAACAAAAAGTATCAGCAAACAACTAGTAAGTCCAACAATACCAATTGTGGCAATTAAGGCAGCCAAACGAGGATGTATATGACGCAACCAGAAATTAGAAATTTGTCGGAGCATACTTTAATTTTATTCATTATTCAATTGGATAACGCACTTTTTTCTCCTTTCGCACGGAAAAGAATAGGACAACCGCCAGCAGGATAAAGGCGATCGCAGAAGCATAGCCCCTTGGGAGTGATAGACCGCCATTTTCGATTGGTTTGGTCAGAAAATCTCCGAAGGTGGCTCCAAAGGGACGTGTAAAGATGAATGCAAGCCAGAACAGGAAAATATCGCTCAATTTTGTTACGTAGTGAAGGGCGATGACAACACCAATGACGGTAGCTGTCACAAATGCACCCTGGATATAGCTTAGTCCCAAGTTGCTTGTCAGAAAGTCACCAAAGGCTGTTCCTAAACTGTTGGAGAACACCACAGCCAGCCAGTAGGTAGTCTCTGCGTCTTTCTTGACAATAGGATAAACGCTCAGATTGCGATCGCGATAATACCAAATGGTAAGAACGCTCA
The DNA here is from genome assembly GCF_036919895.1 of Nostoc sp. Lineage (GTDB taxonomy): Bacteria > Cyanobacteriota > Cyanobacteriia > Cyanobacteriales > Nostocaceae > Nostoc. The sequence goes on along the minus strand of NZ_JBALBW010000137.1, from coordinate 16,536 downwards.
ATAGACAGGCTACCAGGATAAGCGATCCCAGTGCATAGCCAAGCCCAAGAGATCGATCCATCAGATCTGAAACTTCGGTTCCAGCTGTGGTTGTGGCGATGATGGCCACCCAGTAAAGGACGGGAATATATCTGTCAGCTTGAATTTGAAAAAACAGGAGAATAGCCAGAATAGCGAACGTTATGGCAAATGCTACGTAATACCCCAGTCCAAGAGACATTGAGATGAAGTCACCTGCGGTTTCGCCGAGTGTCGTAGCGATGATCTTCATGATCCAGAAGAAAATTGTGACTTTTGCAACTTTGTTCATTTCTTTTTCACAATAAAAAATAATAGGTCATCGTAGAGAATGCTGATAGTTACTGCGATTCCTGCGGCGATCGCAAATTGCCACTAAATTGTCAGATCACAACAGAAAAATGTCTAAGATTGATAAGGCGATCAATCACTAATTAGTCTTGTTTGTTAATCGTCGGTAAGAAAAGCTGGTTTTTTCTGCTTAAAGCTTAAGTAAATAATTAAGATGAGGATTATAGAAAGAAAAGTTATACTCGTTCCAGTTGTACCAAAGCCAAGTCCACCTTCTTTAACTGGTTGTGATAGTAAATCACCAATAGATGCTCCAAGGGGACGAGTTAAAATGTAAGCTATCCAAAATGCCAAGACTTCATTCACTCTGAAGTAATAATAACCAATGGTTATCATCGCAATTAAAGCGCCAAATACTAGCCCTGACTGTGCATAACCCAGCCCCGAAGCCTCTGCTAACAAATCTCCTGTTGAAGTACCCAAGGCAAACGTAAATAAAATAGCCGCCCAATAAAACAACTCTCTTTTAGCTGTATGAATGGAGTGCATAGCTAATGTTTTTTCGTTTAAATACCAAATCACAAAAACTACCGATAAGGCAACACTAAAAACTATGGTAGTTGTCACTAAGCTAACTCCGAAATCGTCTACCAATTTATCAGTAATTAGTGTACCAACGATACTTGTTAAAACAACCACAAACCAGTAACTAGCTGGAACATACCGTTTAAGCCTAAACTGATTTAAAAGCGCAATTAGCAACAAGCTACTCATAATATAAGATGTAACACTTAAACCCAGGTTCAGCGTTACTGATAAAAAATCTGCTGCTGTTTCACCTACAGTGGTTGCAAGAACCTTAATAATCCAGAAATCAATTGTAACCTTTGGAACCCTGTTTAATATTTTGTTCATAATCTTTCTCCTTCTTTATTTTTCCGTAGAAGTGAGATTACATCACATCTCAAAGTTAGTTTTTGTTGTCCTAAAATCCTTAGTTATTTTACTTATACACAACAAAAGTCAAGAAATAGTCAAGATTTGACTGAAAACAGAATTTTCTCCCGATAGAGGCACTAAAAATAACTAAAATATCTACTTAAAATTAATTTTCGCAATTTGATATTGAATTTTATAAATTGAATATTATCTTGACTATTTCTGGACTTTTATTACCTACTATGAAAATACAAACCCAGAATTACAGGAATTTTAGAAAGATGAAAACTTCAATAAAAATCATTTTGTCAGCAGTTTTTGTTGGTACTTTGGGACTTGCTGGATTGTCAAGTCCGGCACACGCTTATACTGGCGAAAGGTTGGCAAAGAATGCAAGGGTAAGTTTATCTGATGCCCGCAAAATAGCTCTCAAGGCGCATCCCGGAAAGATCACGGATCAAGAACTGGAAAAGGAAAGTGGCGGCAGCGGCTTGCGCTATTCGTTCGATATTAAGGACGGAGCTAGAACCTATGAAGTTGGTGTCGATGCGAAGACTGGAAAGGTTCTTGAAAATAGCGCTGACGGCAAAAACCCAGATTGATTATCAGCCTTTTAAATAACCTGAGTTCGGGATAAGCTGAAATCTTTATTCTGTCGTTAGTTTTGACGGCGTGGAAGCCTTATTCTTTTGTCCAAGTAATTAAATGTAAATATCGCCAGCAATTCTCATTGTGAGAATTGCTGGCGATATGTTAATGGCGAAACTAACCAATGAAACCTTAAAATCACATTGTTAAGAATAGACTTACGCAAGAACTCTCTGAAACTCTTATTCCTCCGTGTTCTCTGCGTCCTCTGTGGTTCGATTTCCGTTACCTGTGCGTAAGTCCTGAAGAAGTTGCTAAACGCACAGTAAAACAACTACCAACTCCTAATTGACTTGTAACACTAATTAATCCACCGTGATTTTGAGCAATAGCTTGAGCAATCGCTAGCCCTAAACCAGAACCACCAGACCAATAAGAACGAGACTGATCGGCTCGCCAAAAACGCTCAAAAACTTTGTCGATATACTCTGGTGCAATTCCCACGCCTGTATCTTGCACGTTGACATAAAGCTGGGAACCAACACGACTGGTTTTAATTTCAACTACGCCTCCTGATGGTGTGTAATTGAGTGCGTTTTCAACTAAATTAGTAAACAGTCGCGTTAATTGAACTGAATCACCTATTAACTGAAGATTAGTAATTAATTGAATTTTCAAGTTAATTTGTTTAGCTTCAGCTTGAAGTTTATACAGTTGGATTAGGTTCTCTAATATTGACGTTAAATTGAGAGTATCCCTATTCTGATTGGAAACTCTATCAGTGCGTGCTAGCATCAATAAGTCTTCTGTAAGGCGAGTCATCTGGTTAGTAGCATTGGCGATCGCCTGAAACTTTTCTGCATCTTTTGGCCCGATTTCTTCTGGATATTCTAGCGGTAACTCAGCATTAATTTTGATCGCCATTAATGGACTACGTAGTTCATGGGAAGCATCAGCAGTAAATTGTTTAAGCTTTGCAAAACTATCTTCAATAGGTTGCATTGCTTGACGAGTTAGTAAAATTCCGCCAATACTACTCAGAACCAAAGTTATAATAATCCCACCGCCTAATCCCCAGTCCAGTTTTTCAAGGGTTTCATTAAATTCTTCCAAAGATTGGCTTACCCTTACATACCCAACTAGCTCACCATTATCGCTAGCAAGAATTGGTACAGTCACTACTTGAATAGGAACTTTACCCGTCTGAATTTGGACTATTTTGTTTGGTAAAAAAGGTAAGGTTAAAACAGTTTTTCCTTGTTGGGTAATCAAATTTCCTTGAGGATCAAACCACTGTAATGCTTGATGAGAAGCAATTAAGTCTTGGGGACGAAAGTCACTTTCAATCGTTAAGCGACCTTTTTCAAATTCTACATTTGTAGCCGCAGCTTTCCCTATGGCTGTGAGTTTATCTGTGATTTGTTCAGTTAGGCTGTGAGTGAAAGCAAATCGGACTGCGATCGCAAATATTCCCAGCAGCGATGCGAACACTACTAAGTAAGATAACAATAAACGATATCTGATTCTTTGAAACACATTGTTTTTGTTATTTATCTGAAATTATTTTATTTTTTTCCGAGACGATAACCAATACCATAGATATTTTCAATCAGGTCTTCTGAACTTCCAAATGCTCGAAGTTTATTCCGCAAATTTGTAATATGAGTTTTAATACTCCCTTCTCCCGAAGATTTATCAAAGTCCCACAATTTATCAAGAATTGCAGAACGAGTGATAACTTGATCTGGGTTTCTTAAAAAATATTCTAATATCATATATTCTTTAGGAGTTAATAATATGATATTTCCTGCATAAGTAACCTGCTGAATTGCTGGATCTAGTTGTAAATCACCGTGGATTAAAATCTGAGGACGAATTTCTGGAGTTCTTCGAGCTAAAGCTCTGATGCGTGCTGCTAACTCTTTTAATTCAAATGGTTTAACTAAGTAATCATCAGCGCCAGCATCGAGTCCGATAATTTTATCACCTGTTGTATCTCGTGCTGTCAACATTAAAATTAGAACATTAGATGAAGTTGCGCGTAAACGCTTACATAGAGTAATTCCATCTAATTTAGGAAGCATTAAATCTAATAAAATTAGCTCATATAATGCTGATTGCGACCATTCCCAAGCTGCCAAGCCGTCGGTTGTTATATCGACAATATGGTGTTGTCGTCTTAAAAATTCGGCTAATGGCTTCGCAATGCGATCGTCATCTTCAACTATCAAAATTCTCATTATGCTCCACTTCTAAGTTAAGCGTTGAAGACTAACTCTTTTTTGCTCTCTGCTCTCTCTGTGTCACTGCGATTTAAGATTAATTTTTGAACCACAGAGGCGCAGAGAACACAGAGGGAAGAGATGGAAGAGATGGAAGAGGAATTTTTTATCGACCTTGAAAGGGCTACTATTAAATCCTAACTTTTTGATAAAGAGTATCACGTTGTTGGTAAAGTCGTCCTGAAGAAGCGATCGCAGTTTGCAAAGTTTCTACTTCCATACATGTACCACCCAAAGCACCTGCCATTGTGGTAATATGCTCTTCCATCAAGGTGCCGCCGATATCGTTGCAACCCCAAAGTAAGGCTTCGGTTGCACCAGCAAGCCCCAGTTTTACCCAACTCTGCTGATGGTTGGGAATCCAATTACCCAAGTAAATCCGTGCCACAGCGCCTAGCAGCAGTGCATCGCTTAAAACTGGTTGATCGCGTCCAACACGGCGACGTAAGGGTTTGGGCGCTTCTTGCCCAACGAAAGGTAATAAAATAAACTCTGTGATCTTTGCAGGATATCCCCGATCGATGGCAGTTTTTTGGAGCGATCGCAATTTTTCTAAATGTCCAATTTGCTGCTCGTGGGTTTCAATATGCCCAGATAACATGGTGCTGGTGGTGTGTAAGCCTAATTTATGAGCGGTGCTGACAATTTCTAGCCAAGTCGCTGTATTAATCTTCTCTGGACACAATATCCGCCTTACTTCATCGTCTAACACTTCTGCTGCTGTTCCCGGCATTGAGCCAACACCAGCATCACGCAAAGCAATAATCACATCAGCATACTCAAGTCCATCAAGTCTGGCGATAAATTCCACTTCTTGGGGAGAAAAAGCATGGAGATGAATCTGCGGAAATTCCTGTTTGATGGTTTCCACTACGTTGAGATAGTAGGGTAAAGATTTACCATTTATCTGCGCTTGTGGATTTAATCCCCCCTGCATACAGATTTCCGTCGCACCACGTCGCACTGCATCTGTCGCTTTTTCTAAAATTTGCGCCGAATCTAACCAGTATGCACCGACATCACTATCATCTCGACGGAAGGCACAAAAACTACAGTGCTGCTCACAAATATTGGTAAAGTTAATATTGCGATTAATGATGTATGTAACCGTATCGCCTGCTTGCGTGTGACGGAGTGTGTCGGATGTAGTACGGATTGCTGCGATCGCCTCTGGCTCAATTTGTTGTAACAAAACCACTCCCTCTTCGGGAGATAAGTCGTACCCCATCAAGGCCCGCTCAAGAATTTTTTCAACAGAAATTTTCGTTAGCATTTTTTTCTCAGTAAATCTTAATTTTACAATCTTGTAAAAAATAAAATTCTACTTAATAAATATACCAAGGTCTGGAGAATCCCATGCTCGAAGATAAGTTTTACCTTTAAAATTAATTTCTTGATATTTACTGTGCTTACTTTTTTTTGTTTCCATCGAAATAATTCCACACGGTTCAAAATCTTTATAATAATCCTTTTTTTCTAAGACTGCCGAAATATTAGTTACATTAATATGTTGAATTTTAACAATTTCTTGATTATTTTGCCGCCAAAGTACCCAAAAAGGATATTCCCAAGGGTCATTTCCCATTGATAACCCAATATTCGAGCATTTCTTTGAATTTAAAAACTCAACTGCTCCTGTATAAGTAGTTTTCAAGTATGGTCTATTAGTGAAATACTGCTCAACTCTACTCATTTGGAATATATTATTGCTATCAAGAATAGGTCTAAACCTGTTAACAAATACCCAAGGTAATGAGGATATCAGCAAAAATATTACTATAATAATTGCTATTTTTGGCTTTTTCAGCTTGGATAAAACAATCCCTAAAAATGGAGATAATAGTACAAAAAAAGGGAAATGTAGACGACTATTCCAAGCTTGCCATTTTACAAAGTAGCAAAATATAATAAATGTAGATAGTACCGTAATCAAATAATCAAAAATGTACCTTTGTTTCCGAATCTCTTTTCGAGTCATAAAAATTATCACACATATTATTATCAATACTAGATGTACTAAATTACCAGCACTATTTTCATTACCAGATATTCCGATTGTTGACCAGCCTCCTGGGACAAAAAATGTTTTTGAGAAAGTTGTCCGAGGATCGTTTACATCGACACCAATAAATATATGGATAATTTGAATTAATCTATTTGCTATTCCATTCCATAAACCAACTGGTGTACCTATATGTAAAGCAATATTTCTGAGAACATTAGAAAAAAGTATATTAATACCATATACTTCATTGCTATAATTACCTGGTTCCCCAAGCGGTGAAGCGAATAAATTATAATTGCGTAAATAGTGACCAAGATTAAGCAATAAAGATATACTTCCTACTATCAAAGCTGGTTTCCATACTTTCCAACGTAAACGTTTAATCTGGAATAAACCAAACCAAATCAAAAAGGGGAAAATGTAAAAATAAGCAGTTCCCTTGCTCAAAATGGCTAGTCCTATACTGCTACCAATTTTGAATGAGTTCATTAAAATATCACTAGTTTCTGCTTGGATAGCTGATAGCAAGTAGTAAGCAAGACAAACTACCCAAAATGAAAGTACGTAATCATTTTGAGTACTTGAAGCTTGCAAGATTCCCATAGGAATTGTTGCAGTTACAACAGCAGAGAAAACCTGACCTCGGATATCTGCTCCAAGTTTTTTAGCAATTAATGAGACTGCAATAATAGAGCCAATCATACTGAACCATTGAACTAAATTAGAGAAGTAGTCACCACCACTCAAGATTTGAAAATGCAAAATCACGAACTCCGACCAAGGGTTTTGATATAGCTGTGGAGTATAATTTGTTGGATAATAAGCAACGCTATGATTTTGTATCCAATGAGCAACACGGCTCATGTGATAGTCCATAGAATCCCAGTTATTTGGGGGTGCGATGATAGCAATTAATCCAACTGTTGCGACAACGAAACCTATACCAAATAATAAATTTATCAGGGATGGAATTTGAATATTTACTTTAGAAGATTTATTTTGCTCTAATATCTTAGGGTTTTGGTAATTTAACCGAAAGCACATATAAATTAATATGATACATATCGATGCCCAAGTTGTTAATCCACTGCCAAAGTTAATTAATTGAAAAATATTCAAAAATTCGGTGATTGCAACAATGAGAATCCCCCAGTAAGTAGATGTCAATATTAGAGATTCACGCCACTGTTTACGATTTTTATTAATTAACAAAAAAATAGAAATTAAAGAAATTAGAGGCAAAAATATAGACATAATACATACCAACTGTTGTTTTGAATATTTAACAACTAGAATGATTTACTGGTCGAATTTAATCAATGTTTGACAGCTATAGCAATGCGGTTTGATTTTTGAATACTATTTATACATATATCAGACAATAAATACACTTAAAATTTCTAAATTTCCCTAGAGTTTTATGGAACTGATTCTCGCTTGAACTAAATTTAACAATTTACCTAGTAGTTTGGAAGCACTAAAAAATTATTGACAATAATTATTAATTCCTCTAATATCTAAAAGCAATTGCAAATCTTTTGCAACTCATTTTTGGTGCTAACCGTAACTAAATGTCATGCCCCACAACTTTGCTCTAGGTAACGGAAAGCCTTGGAGCCGCCGTCAATTATTGAAACTGGGCCTAGCAGGTGCTGGAATGACTGGTGCTGCCGGACTTTGGCAGATGCTAAATCTACAAAGTAAGTCGATCGTCAAAGTGCCACCACTCGATAGGTCAGCACCAGACGATGCTACTAACCCGATGAAGATGTTAAGGGATTTTGATTATGGGACGGTAAAGCAGGAAAATGGGCGGACTATCCGGGAATTTCAGGTAACTGCGGGTACTTCCATAATAAAACTTAATAGTGCTGTCTCTTACAACATCTGGGATTTAAACGGTCGCATACCAGGGCCAACGCTACGGGCAAAACAGGGCGATCGCATTCGGGTACTATTTCTGAATAATGCGGGACATTCTCATTCTTTGCATTTTCATGGCGTTCATCCAGCAGAAATGGATGGTGTTCGCCCAATCAGGAATGGTAGTGCCACTATTTATGAATTTGATGCTGAACCTTATGGTGTACACCTGTACCACTGTCATATTGAACCAGTCACCCGTCACATTGCTAAGGGACTGTATGGGATGTTTATCATCGATCCACCGACTCCCCGTCCCCCAGCTGATGAGATTGTACTAGTGATGGGTGGATATGACGTAAATGATGATAGTCATAATGATTATTATGCCTTTAATGGTCTGCCCCACTATTACATGCATAATCCCATTCGTATTTACAAAGATCAGTTGATTCGGCTATATGTTCTCAACATCATTGAATACGATCCGGCAGTGACGTTTCATCTCCACGCCAACTTCTTTGATGTCTATCGTTATGGTATGAGTATGACTCCTAGCGAGAAAACAGATGTGATTACGATGGGTGTAGCAGAAAGGCACATCTTAGAATTCGCTTTTCGCTACCCAGGTAAGTATATGTTCCATCCCCATCAGGATGCGATCGCAGAAAACGGTTGCATGGGCCAATTTGAAGTAATTGCTGACAGTACCTCTCAAAAACCTGTTGAAAAATCTTAATTTAGATAACTTGTAATTGATTTCTTAAAGTTTTAGAGCAATTAGTTGATAAGAGTTGTCATTATATGTCAAAGTAAAGTCTATGACAAGATGTCAAACAAACTAGCTTTTAGTGATAGTTTGAAATGTTTCAATTAATACTTTTTTAGTTGTGTGAGGAGCAAAGATGATAAGACTTCGTTATATCTGTTTGACTTTTGCGACTGCGGCAATAATTACCTTGAGTTCCTGTAGCAGTACACCAACAGCAGAAAATCCATCAGCACCAGTTGCTAGTACTCCAACCACAGAAGCAGTAAGTAGTAACAGTCATAGCGGTCACGCTAGCAAAGAAAAAATTAATATTAACACTGCTATATTGTCAGAGTTAGATAAACTTGAAGCCAAACTAGGTGTTCCAGCTTTATCTAATAAAATCCAGGCAAATCGTCCTTATGGCAATCCAGAAGATTTAGTTACTAAAAAAGTAATTACTCAAGAGCAGTTCGACCAAATTAAAGAGCAGGTTGGTGTTCAAGAAGTCGTACTCACAGGTGAAGCAAAAGATGTTGACTACATGAGTAAGTTGGGCTTAATGAAAGGGCATCTTTTAGTAGCAAAAGAACTGCTAGAGCAAAATCAGCCGAAACAGGCAGAGCCTCATATTGGACATCCAGTTGAAGAAATTTATGTTGATGTAGAAGATCAACTTAATGAGCGCAAAGTCAAAGAATTTAAGACAACATTGGTGAGTTTGCAAGATTTAGTGAAATCTAGTCCTAAGGATAGCAAAGTTAAAACTAATTTTACTTCTTCAGTGCAAGCAGTTGACGGAGCGATCGCAGCTTTGCCAGAAGCTCAACGCTCAAAACCAGGATTTGTACTACAGGTAATTAACGAACTACTAGATTCAGCTAACTCTGAATATGGCGCTGCGATCGCAAATGGTAAAATAACCGCCCCAATTGAGTATCAAGACTCCCGTGGTTTTGTGTTTTACGCCAATGATTTATACAAAGGAATTTCTAGTCAAGTCGCTCAAGCAGATCCCGAAGCGCATAAAGCGATCGATGCTAGTTTCGCTGAACTCATAAAAGTTTGGCCTACCGCCATCCCACCTGCTAAATCAGTCAAAACACCTAGTGATGTTACCAAGCTGGTGAAAACCATTGAGGAAAACTCTCAAAAAGTGGTTGACAAATCCAATACCAAAGCATAACGATAACACTTTCTTTTAATGGAAAGCAGATGGTAATAAGTTTAAAATGATGAAATCGTTAGGAGTTACGAATTAAAAATTACGTTAGCGTAGCCCATTATGAATTACGAACTCCTAACTAGTTGCGCTCCATTCGTTACTTGAACTAACAACTGATGCAAGAACTAGACCAGAAAAAGACCATTGACTTGCTGAACGCCATCATGGAATTTGAACTAGCAGGGGTAGTGCGCTATACCCATTATTCTTTGATGGTGACTGGTCCTAACCGTATTCCAATTGTGGCTTTTTTCAAAGCACAGGCAAGCGAATCTTTACTTCATGCCGAACAAGTAGGAGAAATTCTTACCGGTTTAGATGGGCATCCCTCATTGAAAATTGCCCCAATGGAAGAAACTTACCAGCATAAAGTCAAGGATATCTTAGAAGAAAGCTTATCCCACGAAAAAAAGGCATTGGATCTGTATAAAAATCTGCTCGAAACTGTCACCAATGCTAGTATTTATCTTGAAGAATTCGCTCGCGGCATGATTGGTCAAGAAGAGATGCATAATCTCGAACTGAAAAAGATGCTACGCGATTTTGGTTAATAGTCATTAGTCATTGTTCATTAGTCATTGGTCATTAGTCATTGGTCGTTAGTCAAAAACAAATTTAAAAGACGAAAGACAACTGACTAATGACAAAGGACAACTGACTAATGACAAAAGACAAAGGACAAAGGACAAAAGATGAATTTTACTACTGCTCTACCTACTTTTGTAATCACACTCCGAGAAGGAGTGGAAGCGGCCCTTGTTGTTGGTATTGTGCTAGCTTTGCTGAAAAAAGCTAAACAATCTCGACTTAACTCTTGGGTATATGCTGGTATCGGCGTTGGCATTGTCGTTAGTGCCTTAATAGGTGTGCTATTCAGTTGGGTAATTCAAATACTGGGAGCCGCGAATCCTCAATACACCTCCGTCGTTGAGCCAGCCTTGGAAGGTGTGTTTAGCGTATTAGCGATCGCAATGCTCAGTTGGATGCTAATCTGGATGACCAAACAAGCCAGATTCATGAAAGCTACAGTTGAAGGGGCAGTAACAGAAGCGCTGACACAAAACTCAAATGCTGGTTGGGGTGTTTTTACTTTAATTTTAGTTGCTGTTGTCCGCGAAGGCTTTGAAACTGTTCTGTTCGTTGCTGCTAATTTTCAACAGGGATTAATGCCAGCATTGGGTGCTATTGGTGGTTTAGTAGGGGCAACTGCCATTGGGGTGCTGCTATTTAAATGGGGTGTCAAAATTAACATCCGCCAGTTTTTCCAAGTAATGGGCGTTTTATTAGTGTTGATTGTGGCTGGGTTGGTAGTTTCAGGCTTGAAACATTTTGACGAAGCTGTGGCTAACCTTTCTCTTAGCAGTCGTGCCACAGAAAGCCTTTGTTTCTATTACGAACGCTTTACTAAAGTCCATTCCTGTATTTTGGGGCCAATGGTTGCAAATACTTCCACAATCTTGCCTGACGAACAGTTTCCTGGCATTATTCTCAAATCTTTATTTGGTTATAGAGACAATCTCTATCTTGTGCAAGCAGTGGGATATATGACCTTTTTACTCACAATTGGAGGACTGTATTTCCGCAGCCTTGGAGGTGCTTCTCCTGAAGGTAAAAGAAATACCTCCTTTGGCCAAAAACCGATTAGTTCTGCAAAAGATTAAAAGCACAATTAGTTGTCTCGGACAAAAAAATCTTGATTCATCCCCTAGTGTTTGAGTTACATATTGCGACTCAAACACTAATTTATTGAACTTGCAAATAATGCTTGAAAAATGAATTGCTTAATTATTTTTTAGCAAAAAAACTACAAAAATGCTTTGCAGTAGTTCTTTTGATTTTAATGTTGAAGTAATCACATTAATTGTAGAATTCAGATTGTCTTACTATCGAGTACATACATCTACAAGACGCTTTTGGAAAATAGGTTCTCTAGTGTTAACTTGACACTCTTTTTCTCCAATTTCCTTGCGGGTTATTATAAATCCTATAAAAATTTTATCTTGTTGTAATTCAAATCTGCAAATAGCATCATCAGAAGTAATAAAACTTGGTTCCAAATTCTCATAAACACTAAAAATCTTACCATTTGGACATTCTACTCGCTCAACAAGGTTAATATGATTACCTAGAGCTAATTGTAGGAGAAATACAAAAAAAATGAAACAGCCAAAAAATCCTGCTACTAGAATACTAAAAAACTTTAGTAAGTCTTCTTTGAACAAAAAGCTATTGATAAATAGCAATAAAGGTACGATATAAAAATATAGTGTGGTAATTTTGTTGAATAGGTCAAACTCGAAAACAATTTTGCTTGACCAACTTAAATCCCAGTTCAAAATGAGTGGTATTAGACTAACTACAATAGCACCTAAGTTGTCTGAGGGTCTATTAAGTCTACTTATAAAGAACCAACGAAACCATCGCCAAAAGTTTTTGATAAGTTTAGCTATCTGCATTTATAAATACAGGTATTTATAACTAAATAATACTCCTTAATGATAGGGCGAAGCCATCGCTATTGTCATCACCTCCGCGAAATGTATCCTTGATTTAATGCGACGTTCTCCCATTATTGAGCTAAGTACCCTGTGGTGCAAACAACACTTGCTTAAGCTGCTGACAAGCTTTTTCAATTGCATCTATACTACCTGGATTCACCAAACCAAAATAATCAAATATATAGACTCGGTTATTTTTAGTTGCTTGTAGTTGCTGCCAAAAAGATTCTTTTTTCAGCGAATCTAAAAGTGCTGCCTCTGAATTTCCTTGCGGGGGATTAACCAAAATTATCACCTCTGGATTTGCTTCTAAAACTTTCTCAGCCGAAAGCGTTACATAGCCACCAATTGGACTTTTTCCTTGTAAATCTGCGGCGATATTTTTCACCTGGAATTTCGCCAACAAATCCCCTGCCCAACTATTTTTATTCGGTGCTAAAATTGGTTGGCGACTAACCAGCGCTAGAGTAGAAAAACCCGGAGTTGGTTTTTCTGGCAAGAAAGTTTTGTAACGATTTAACAAAGGCTGAGGATCGGTATCAATTTTTTTAGCAAGAATTTTAGTAAGTTCTTCTAGAGATTCCCAGTTATTCACCTTAGTGAGCAAAGTCGGAATTCCTAGCTGCTGAAGTTTTTGAATTGGGATGCTAGAAAAACCTTCTGCACCAATAACTAAATCGGGTTTGAGTGCTACCACTTTTTCTAAGTTTGGTGGGTTTTGTCCTTCGCTAACACGGGGAATATCTTTGAATCTTGAGTCATTATTAAATAATTTACTACCAGTGATGCCGACAATTTTTGTTGAATTAAGTCGAGAGATAATGTCAGCAGAAAGAGAAGAAAGAGCAACAACTCTTTTTACAGATTTTTTTGGTAGTTGTTGAGAGTTTGTGTTTGTTGTCTCAGTAGAGTTTGTGACTTTTATTTGTGGTTGCTGAGTGGTTGCAGTCGTGCAAGCAGCTAAAACTATACTCATCAAAAGTGCTAAAGCAGATAAGAGCCAGCGACGATACATATTAAAATTCCTTCTGGGGTAAGAATTGCATAAGAAGTATACTCAGAACCACATTCAAAAATCGCAAATGTAGCTTTTAGTAATATAGCTATAAAGTACCAAGCGGGAGCAAGAAGCCTGAGAATGAAAAGATATGGCTAATGACAAGAGCTAAAAATCAGGTTATTCTTGTTTCAAAAAAAGTATTGCTTTGGCAGATTTTCACTAACCAAGGTAGTGGCGAAATCTACTCAATAGTAAAGCAAACTTGCTTTAGATACAGATGTTTTTTACTTCTCTGTATGGGTTTATGTCTTTATATAAAGAATGCAGCAACACAAACAGGGCTTTGGCAGTCTATAAAAAATAGGTTTTAAAACTCTTACTGCTTAACTATATAATTCGATACACGTTGCCCACAATTATCGGAATTGGGGTCGATGATTATTGTGTCCATCTACTGGTAGGTATGTCTAACCATCCTTTGAACGTTGCAAGATCGACATTATTTTGGCGGCATCTATTCGCTGTTGTTTTCACTACTAGTTCGTTGCTCCCCAACTTTGGAAACGAACCAGCAAGGGCGCAAGCAACCCAATATTGTCAGTTATCATCATCGGCGGCGAAAGAAAAAGAAAACTTACGTTTATCAGCGCTCAAAGGCAATCAAGATGCCCAAACCCGCTACCAAAACTTACTAAAAAAACAGGCACAGGATTTACAGGAGTGCCGCACTCGGACTTGGCCACAAATCCAAGCTGTCTGGTTACGCTTGTACCCCTGTGATATTCGGCCAGGAATAATCGATCAGATTATGGATCGGATTGTCAACCGTGGCTATAACGAAGTTTATTTGGAAGTATTTTATGATGGGCAGGTATTATTACCAGCAAAAGCTAACCCGACGGTTTGGCCTTCTGTAATTCGCACTCCAGGGACAGAAAATACCGATATACTCGCTACAGCAATTAAAAAAGGTCGGCAACGCGGTTTGAAGGTCTATGCCTGGATGTTTACTAACAATTTCGGCTATACTTACGCCCAGCGCCGAGATAGAGAAAGTGCGATCGCTCGCAATGGTAAAGGTCAAACCAGCCTATATGTCGTAGATAATGGCTCTCAAGTATTTATCGACCCCTACAACTCGCAAGCAAAAAGCGACTATTACCAATTAGTAAAAGAAATTTTGCGCCGTCGTCCAGATGGTTTGCTATTAGACTACGTGCGCTATCCCCGCCAAGCCGGAAGTAATTCCATCGCCACAAAAGTTTCAGATTTATGGCTATATAGTCCCGCAACCCAAGAAGCTTTATTTAAACGGGCGCTTAATTACAAAGGGCTGGACTTAATTCGCCGCTATTTGAGCAAGGGATATGTCACCGCCGGAGATGTAGCGGATGTTGATAAACTTTATCCTCAAGAAGGCGAACCCCTCTGGCAAGGACGTATTCTCCCACCAGGTCAAAAAGCAATCCTACCTGCAACTGACAGACAACCGCTTTTACAATGGGAGTTATGGCAGCTAGCAGTTGCCCACGCCATGCAAGGAATTCTAGATTTTGTCAACATAGCCAGTTACCCAGCCAAGCAGCAAGGTGTTTCCACGGGAGTAGTGTTTTTCCCTGATGGCAACCAAACTGTAGGACAAGGATATGATTCTCGCTTGCAACCTTGGGATCGGTTTCCCACTACATTGCAGTGGCATCCTATGGCTTATGGGAATTGCGGTAATGTTAGTTGTATTGTGACGCAAGTGCAACGAGTTTTGAGTATGGCAAAACCGGGTACGCAGATAATCCCTGCTTTAGCCGGCAAATGGGGAGAATCTGTTAGTAATCGTCCATCCCTAGAAGCGCAAATGCAAGCACTCCGACAATACGCCCCGCAACTGAAGGGAGTTAGCCATTTTGCCTATTCTTGGCAATACCCTGAGAATGATAACGATCGCAAATTTTGTCGTATTCGGTAAATAGCAGAGGTTCAATTTCGCCAATCACCCAATTGTGTCGTCAGAAAATAGCGGACATGATCTACAAATCATGGGCCCCAATTGTGGGTTCCATGTCCCATACCAGGAACAACATAACAGTCACCATCCAGAAAGCGCCTAGCGCAAGCACGAGCATCTTTAATGTTCACAATGCGATCGCTAGAGCGCCGGTCGAGTAGAGAGTATTGACAAATTAAAAAGACTATGAAGCAGGAATGAGCGACGAATTTTCTGGTGTCATGTGGGACATACGAGCAAGAACATGAAGATTGTGAACAACAGCCATTCTGCGGAGATCAAAAAGGTTTTTCCGCAGACCAAGATAGCGAGCCTGGTCTCCTTGCCAGTGACCAATATGAGCTAAACTATGCTCAACACTGACACGTTCACGGAGTTGAGCGCGTCCTGCAAAAGAAGTTTGACGCTCTCGGAGTTCAAAGAGTAAAGATTCATCAGGATGAATGGAAATGGTTCGACCATGTTTGCTGGTAGTGCATTGAGTATGTAGGGGACAAGGAAGACATTGATGTTTTGGAAAGTGGACAACACCGCCTTCATGAAAGGGCAAACTGATATTGTATCTTTTGTCAACTACTTTTACTCGACCGGCGCTCTAGCGCCCACTAAAAAGCTCAGGCTTTTGGTTTTGAGCTTATTTCTCAACCCGCAGTAAATCTGGTTTCTTAGAAGAAGGATAAAATACTTTGGAATAACGTAAATAAGTAAAGTCCCAATATATATAAATCCAAACTAAAAACTCAAAACTTATATTTCAGATCAAATTGTTCTGATGTTCGTTTCTGTGAATTAATAGCTATCAATTTATTCCCGAAGTTAGGATATAATGAGGCATCATTACTAATTGTAATTACACCTTGAAAAATATCGAAAATTTTTATATAACATCTCAAAGAATTATTAAATTTTAATAAACTGCCAACATGAATATTGTTTTTATAATGATCATCATATAAATAGGGAAACCAAGATTTTTCTCTATAGAACCCATTTGGTATCTAATTTATCGCTAGGCGTTTGAGCATCAGTCGGATGAAACAAAGATTGACCTTAGCGGTTGCGTTGTCGAGCGTT
>NZ_JBALBW010000136.1:0-60115 GCF_036919895.1 Nostoc sp. | reverse complement strand
ATCTCCTTTCTCTAAAAAAATAGTTATTTTGTACTACATTTTGATTTTCAAAATGGGGTTAATACTCTATTTATTTCAAAATGAGAATTGCTGTTATGCCTTAGCTTTGCTTGCCAGAGGCATCACCCACAGTTGCCAGCAAAATCTTCTTGCTAGCGGACATGAAGACCAGACAATCAAACTCTGGGATGTCAACCTCAATGCCCCGCAACAGTTAAACCTTGGCCTCCAGCCTTTTCGTGTACTACACGGACACAGCAATCGGGTCTTTTGTGTTGCCTTTAGTCCCAACGGACAATTTCTCGCCAGTGGCAGCGCCGACCAGACTATTAAACTTTGGAGTCCCCATACAGGAAAATGTCTCAATACTTTGCACGGTCACGGAAGTTGGGTTTGGGCGGTTGCTTTCAGTCCAGACAATAACTTACTTGCTAGTGCCAGCCACGACCATACAATCAAGATTTGGGATGTGCATTCTGGGGAATGTTGGCAAACATTGCAGGGGCATCCTGGATCTGTGCTAGCGATCGCTTTTAGTCTTGACGGCAAAACTCTATTCAGTAGCGGTCATGAAAAGATAGTTAAACGATGGGATGTTGAAACAGGAAAATGTCTGAATACTTGGGAGGCAGACTCAAACCGCGTTTGGGCAATTGCCGTCAGTCTAGATGGTCAATACATCGCCACTGCTGGGGATGAACAGATAGTAAAATTGTGGGACATTCACACCGGAACTTGTCAGCGAGTATTCCAAGGACATACCGGCCAAATTGTCTGTATTCTCTTCACCGCCGATGGTAGCCGCATGATTAGCAGTAGTAGCGATCGCACCATCAAAATTTGGCATCTAGCTACTGGAGACTGTCTGGCGACACTAGAGAATCACCAAAATTGGATCTGGTCGCTCAGTTTGAGCCATGACAATCAAACTCTCCTCAGTGGTAGCCAGGATGAAACAATCAATTGCTGGGATCTTACTACAGGGGAATGCTGGACAACTTTACGGTCAGCCCGTCCTTATGAAGGTGCGATTATTACAGAGGTTAAAGGGTTGACCGAGGCAGAGATGTCAACTTTAAAAGCTTTGGGGGCGGTAGAGGTGAATTCAGATTGTTCAATGACTGCCAACTTTCGCTAAATTGGAAAAAGGAAAACTCAAGGGAATTTTAAATGTCAGCACAATTGTTACTGGTAGATGATGAACCAGGGATACGGGAAGCCGTGAAAGACTATTTGCAAGAGAGCGGTTTCAGCGTTCAAGTCGCCAGTAACGCCCTTGAAGGTTGGGAATGGATGCAGATGAATACACCTGACTTAGTAATTTCCGATGTGATGATGCCCCAGGTGGATGGCTATCAGTTCCTCAAACAACTGCGAGAAGATCCCCGCTTCCAAGCACTCCCAGTAGTATTTTTAACTGCTAAGGGGATGACAGGCGATCGCATCCAAGGCTATCACGCTGGTGTTGATGCCTATCTACCCAAACCCTTCGATCCAGATGAGTTAGTGGCTATAGTCGAAAATTTGCTGGCCCGCCGCGCCGCTAAGACCGCAAGTACGGGAGATGACGCTGAAACCCCCGATCTTGCTGAACTAGCCAATCAGATTGCCCAAATTAAGGCATTATTAACTCAAAGAAATGCTATTTCCCAATCGCCAGCCCCTTTTAAAATTGATTTGACACCGAGAGAACAAAGTGTTTTAAATTTGGTCGCTGAAGGGTTGATGAACAAAGAAATCGCCCGTCGTTTAGAAACCAGCGTCCGCAATGTAGAAAAATACGTCAGTCGTTTGTTTAGCAAAACTGGCACTAATAGCCGTACAGAGTTAGTTCGTTTTGCTCTAGAACACGGTTTGGCTAAATAGGGATTGGGGATTGAGAATTGCTTATTTTCCTATCCCTCTTCTCGCCATTCCCCATTCCCCATGTCCTCTTATCTTGTGACTGTGGGTAATTGGTAATAGGTAACTGGCTACTAAACCATAACCTACTACCAGTAATACATAAAACATAAGTATTTCAGCAAATCAGGCACTTAACTAAAGCAAAAAGCTAAAAGGAAGGTTATTTATATTTACTTTGGTCTTTTAGGTTTTCATTGGATTTGCGCCTGTTGTCTAATTCCCCATCTGTAAAGACACAGAATTTTGTTATTCCTACAATGTTTTGATAAAAACTCGGTAAAATGCACCCGACTGAGTTTATTCTCAGATTCTACCAGTACCCTTTGCTACAAAGTTTTTAATAGAGGAAACTGTTCCTGGGACTTTGCGCTGCTAAATAAGACTTTCGTAAAGTAGAAATCACAATATTTTATGAATTCTACTTGCTGATTAGTTTTTATGGCAACGGGGCTATAGGATCAACATTTGATTTGATGCTCAATTCATGTTTTTCACTACTTAAATTACACATTTAAGATTGGGGATTTTCAGCAGCATTACGCAAGCGCATAAGCTGACGTCGCATTTGAGGTGAAGCTTTAAACTCAGACACTTCCTGGGCTTTAACGGACGCTTGTAGCGTCTCTAGAAAGTCATCAGAACCTTCAGTTAAAGCATCAAGTAGCACCTGTAAGAGTTGCTCGCGATCGCTCAATAGACTCTTTTCCTCAATCAACCGGAATTTGAGATGGATTTCGCACTCATAAACACCTACTTCGAGATTATTTATCTGGCGTGGTAATGCTTTGGAGTTCATAACTATTGAGATTCCTTTACTTGGTTGTCATGAGGGTAAGGAGGTAGATGCCCAGCAAAAATTCTTTATATCCCTTTTGAATCCAAAGTGCTTGAATTAAGAATTTTTCTTCATCAATCACTTTTGTATTCCATTTTCCTCTCCTGTGTTTTTTTTACAAGCTCAATTTTCACTGTCTAGATTTTGATGTTCCTGTACCAGATGTAGCTTATGGTAAGCCATAACTATTATTCAGTTTTTAAGATTCTACACAATAAAGTTTCTGTAAGATGTTGTTCAACCTTTTTAAAGCTTTTTACATCAACTTTATGTCAACGTCAATAAAAGTTTGACTTGCTACTCTAGATTTGGTGTTTATACGTAAGTAAAATCGCTTAATTTTTTGGAAGTTATTACAGCCAGAGGTCGATGTAGCGCTATTCAGTAAAATTACTTGATGTACGTTTTTTGCAATAGAAAATTCCGAAGAAATTGATGAGCGCAATTATTAAGGTAAAGACTTTTGTTCCCTAGAAAAAAAATTACACAGATCGAGTTATTCTTGGCGAGTCCTTTACCCTACTGGCTTTTAGACTTGAGGAATAGGAAAATTTTAGCAGTAGGTAAGATTAGCACATCGCTTTAAGTTGTTTGTATACTCCAAATGAAAAGATTTTATCAAGTAATTTTTACAGAAAATAATTAGACTACTGTCAGTACTAGCAATTAATTGCGTCTTCAACTCCTAACAAAAGGAGTAAGTTAATCAGTACAGGTGATATTTTTACTTATGCCCATTCAATATACCCTTTTGAAACTGCCTTCAAAGCTTGTAAATTGAGAGCATTCATAGCTTGAATATAACGTTTACAATAATTTCAGTGTAATCCACCCAAATCTTACACCTTCTTATGGATAACCCGATGCTGCTCAAGTCCACAACCCGGCATGTCCGCATTTTTGCAGGCGAAATTGACCGGGATGGCGATCTAGTTCCTAGTCAACAGGTCTTAACGTTAGATATAGACCCAGATAACGAATTTAACTGGAATGAAGATGCGCTGCAAAAAGTTTATCGAAAATTTGATGAACTAGTAGAAGCATCTAGTGGCCAAGACCTCACGGACTATAACTTGCGCCGTGTGGGGTCAGATTTAGAGCATTATTTGCGATCGCTCCTGCAACTCGGCGAAATCAGCTACAATCTCTCTGCCCGCGTTACCAACTACAGTATGGGAGTTCCTCAAGTTGCAATTGACAACAAGCAAACTGCCTGAACCCTGCTGACAATTCAGGCAACTGGAAAAATCTAAGAAAACCTAACCCCTTTCTCGACTACGGAAAGGGGTAAATTCAAAGTATCTCTCCTAGAGAGATATTTCGAGGAAGGTTTTCTTGATTCGTCAGGTACTTTTGCCAAAATTGTATTTGCTATTCTTAATTCTTAATTAAAGTTAATTCTTGCTATCTTACTTATAAACTAAATAAATGCCAACATTATCTGTCTCTTGATGATGCGATAATTCAGCAAAAGCTTGGGGCGCAGTTATGCTTGGGTTATGCTTTGGTAACAGGGTTGGAGCTACTTGCTTTGGCGATGAAGAGTCACAGAGCAATAGAAGCTATGATGAGGCTGTAGAGTTGACTGAGGAGCGGATTTTTTGGATAAGTTTGAGTATTAGCACCTGCTGATATCCGCCAGCTAAAATCATCATCTAAAGTCTGGATATGTCAAGTTTAAGAAAGATGAGCGGTCTAGATTGTCCCTACTAATGCTGTTAAAGAAATTGCCAATCGCTGATCGGTGCGAAAACTATGGAAAATGACGCGGCAACGCTCTACTGTCCAAACGAAAATTGTCGGGCTGCCAACCCCCTGACTCACAAGTTTTGCCAGCGATGTTCCACGCCCTTACCCAAAAATTATCTCTGGGCTGTGGTAGATGGCCCAAGTGTGGGTAGCCCTGGAGAAATATTAGCCGATCGCTATTTAGTCATTGATAAATTTGTTCTTTTAGATACGAAACCTGGTTTTATATCTCTAACGCCTGAGTTAGAGAATTTACAGCCTCTAAGAGCTTATTTGAGACTCATTCCCTACCGCTTACACGTACCGCAGGTATATGGAGTCCTATTTATCCCTGACAGTTCTTCCCATGAAAGAGAAATATTACTCTTAGAAAAACCGCCACTATTAATAGATGACACAAGCCAAAAAGTGCATTTGGGTAGTGAGTTAACCACCGCTTGGCGTGATGCTACATCGATGCGCCAACTCAATTGGTTATGGCAAATAGCTCATCTGTGGCAACCTCTTGCAAGTGAAGGTGTCGCCTCTAGCTTGCTTGACTCATCTGTATTACGGGTAGAAGGATCGTTAGTCCGGTTGTTGGATTTGCGTTTCGACCCCGAAACATCACCAGAATTGCCCCAATTAGGCGAATTTTGGCAGCAGTTGGTTAGTAGTGCGAAACCAGCCATAGTTGAATTTGTTAATCGCGTTAGCCTTGCCTTAATTCAGGGAGAGATTAACTCAACCGACCAATTAATCGGAGTTTTAGATGGAGGACTGGCTGGGTTAGGGCGATCGCAAACACCCACGATCAAAATTATCACCAAAACCGACACAGGCCCAAGTCGCCAACGCAACGAAGATGCCTGTAGTCCTCCCAGTGGAACGATGGTGAGCAAACCACCCCAACCAACAGCTTTAGCAATTGTCTGTGATGGCATTGGTGGACACGAAGGTGGCAATGTCGCCTCAAATTTAGCCATTGAAACGATCCAGCAGCAAGTACAGCAACTAACAAAAGTTCCCTACGATCATATAGATCCCTCACTACTGCTGAATGACCTAGAAAAAGCAGTGGCAATTGCCAATGACAAAATTAGTCAGCGCAATGACGGAGAAAATCGCCAAGGGCGGCAGCGCATGGGCACGACTTTAGTCATGGCATTACCTGTTGCCCACGAAATGTACATTACCCACGTAGGTGATAGTCGTGCTTACTGGATTACCCGCCAAGGCTGTTATCAAGTCACCCTTGATGATGATGTCGCTTCCCGCGAGGTGCGGCTAGGCTATGCCATTTACCGCGATGCTGTCCAGCAAAGCTCTGCTGGCTCTCTTGTGCAGGCTTTGGGTATGGGTTCTAGCACTTCATTACATCCCACATCGACAAGGTTTATGCTCGATGAAGATGCAGTTTTTCTCCTCACATCGGATGGTTTGAGTGATTTCGATCGGGTGGAGGAATATTGGGAAACAGAAATATTGCCGATTCTAACTGGGGAAGCAAATATAGCAAGTGTTGCGGATAGATTAATCGAAATCGCTAATACTAAAAATGGACATGATAATGTCACGATCGCTTTAGTTCACTATCAAGTCCAATACTGGGAACCAGAAATTACCATCAAAGCCTTCATTCCAGAGAGTTATTCTGCCAAAACTGTTGATTTTGCATCCAAGGCGACAGATGTTCCCCTTTTAGGTAGCCCAAACCAGAAAACTCAGGTGATTCCAGACACTGAACCTGCTAAAGCTCCCAGTTTACCGCTACAGTGGATTGTTCCTTTGATATTTGTGGTATTGGCAGGCTGTCTAGGATTGTTCGTGAAGCAACTGCGTGAGCCATCAGGCTCATGGCCAATTTTTGCCAATCCATTACAAACTCAAAATCCTAGCATCGAAGCGACACCCGAACCGCGATCGCTTGATAACCTTTCTCCAGGTTGGGTAATTAAAGCCAACAATCAAATCCCCTTGAAAAACAACCAATTGCTTCCCCCTGGATCTTTTTTAGAGGTAATCGACACAAATCCAAATCCTAAACCTGCTTCGGGAAATTTTGCAGTGTCTATGCGAGTCTGTGCCAATAAAAGCACTCAAACCCCAGCTAATATTAATAAACCAACAGTAACTACCTCACTTCCACCCAATTTGAAACCTTTGCCGGAAACAGTATCGTTGGATTTATCCCAACTAAAACGCTTTGGTGTATCTGTTTTACAATCAAATGTACAAAATCCGTGTACAACCGTCACGCAACCACCAGCGACTCCATCATCTGACACCAGTCCAACTTAATCAAATACTCGATAAACTGGTAAAAACCTGGAATAATAACAGATAATAACGAGAGTAAAAAACTTACAAGGTAAAAAAATAGAAACCTTTTACCTTGAAGAATTGTTATTTGAAATTATTTGTTTTAGCTTTTAGTTTTATGAATCCATGCCATCCCTGAATTTGGCGATCGCCCGTCTCTTAAACACTGGCACTGACAACTTCGCCATTTGGGTGGTCAAGGCTCCCTATCCGAGTGGCTACGTTTTACGTGACTCTGTATGGCCTGTTGAACTCAATCAAGTTTGGCAAGAATGGCAGCAGATGTTTGCTGGCCATAGTCGTCTAGATATTTCCTCAAACCCAACATCTCAAAAGTCCAACCCATTCCCCATAGATTGGATTTCACCCCCTTCATCTCAGACTACTGGCCCCTACAGCAGTCGTCTGATGCAATACTTGGGAATGAATTTATGGCGCTGGATATTCGACGGGCAAATTCTCGGTAGTCTAGAACGCAGTCGCGGGATTGCTATGGGTCAGCATACACGTTTGCGCTTTCAGCTAGAAATTCGTGACCCGGATCTGATTGCTCTGCCTTGGGAAATTATGCAGCGCGAACCTGGTCAATCGGCGATGTCTCTTTCCCAAGATTTGCTATTTAGTCGTACCAGTAGCGAAGTTGACCCCTTACCTTATTTGCGAACCGATCAGGCTTTAAGTATCTTGCTAGTTTTAGGCCATGATGAAAAACTGCAACTAGAACAAGAAGCAGCTATTTTACAGCAAAGTCTTCTAGATACACCTGTGGGTGGTAATTCCCAAAGATATGCACCTTGTATAGTAAATAAACTTATACAACCAACTCCACAGGAGTTGATTCAAGAATTAGAAACCAAAGCATACAACGTTTTCTTTTACGCTGGACATGGTTTGCCAGGGCCAGATGGAGGGTTACTATTTTTGCGACCAGACATGCCCTTGAATGGAATAGAATTGGCACAAGTTTTGACCCGTACAGGTGTGAAACTGGCGCTTTTCAACGCCTGTTGGGGCGCACAACCAGCTGCAATCAATCATCAAGCTATACCTGCCAGCAGTTTAGCAGAAGTATTGATTCGTCATGGTGTGCCTGCGGTTTTGGGGATGCGTGATGAAATTGCCGATCGCGAAAGCCACAGTTTTATTCAAGCTTTTACCGAAGCTTTGCGATCGCACAAACCAATAGATGAAGCCGTAGCACTAGCTAGGCAAGAGTTATTGACACTGTATAAATTTAATCAACCTGCTTGGACTTTGCCTGTTCTCTACCTGCATCCAGATTTTAATGGCGAACTCATTAAGAATCTAGATGAAGGGATTACTGAACTACCAGATACAGCGATTCCTGACATGGGTTCCCTGCTTCCCACTGCTTCATTGCGATCGCTCGTTCCAAAAGGTAAAACCTGGTTACTGCGTTATGGAGTCACCCGCATCGGCCGCACGAAAGATAATGATATTGTCATTGCCGAACCATCTGTATCCAAACGCCACGCCGAAATTTTCTGCCGTAATACTCTTACTGATGCTACATTGGTACGAACTTATTATTTACAAGATTTTTCTACCTACGGGACAACCTGGTTTTTAGGGCCTAATGGCTGGCAACAAATCCTCCGAGAGGAAGTCCCTTTGAAATCGGGAATGCAGTTAAAGTTTGGAAGTGCTAGGGGTGAAACCTGGGAGTTTATTATTGAAGACTCCTAGTATAGCCACTGCGTAGGTGAATTTTGATGTTGAATATCAGCTTTTAAAATCTGTTTTTCCCGAAGAAAAAATCAACTGTTTTTGCGGAAATCTATTTTGAAAGGTTGTAGCTGTAAATACCACCAAATAATCGGGAGACAATAAAAAATGGCTAAAAAAATTAACGGCTCAGACACTTTCTCTTCTTTGCCATCTCAAGTAGATTTAGATTTATTAGAAGCACTACTAGAACCAGACGATGCTACCTATCCCTGGAACCCAGCCGATGAGGAGTCAGAAGCTTATTTTCAGGAATTAGAACAACAATTCGGAATGCAAGATTTACTTGAGCAAGAACTGACGACGCGATCGCAAGATTTTTATAGCAATCTAGATCCACTTTGGTCTAATCTCTCCCTCGCCTCAAGCCATCCTCATCACTCTCAACAGGCATTAGTGCTGAATCTTCAAGAAACACTCCGGACTACTTTTGCCGCCTGTGTACCCCAAACATTGCTCAATACCATCGCTCAGAAAGCTGCTGAGATTTTTGCTGCCCAGCAATCAATAGGTGAACAACTAGTTGAGTGTGTTCAAACAGTACTACCAACTTGGGGAACAGAGGATCTTTTGGTCTTAGCTCGTCCTTTTGCCTACGCTATGCGGAGTAGCGAATCAAAAAACGCGGCATCTGCCATCAGTAATCTTAATAATAGCGAATGGTCAGCTTTATCAGAAGTAGAGAAAGCAAAGGTTAGTTTAGCGATCGCTTTTTATGCTTTTACTCAACTCAACCAGTCCCAGTCTGAACTATAAAGTAGGGAACAGATGACAGTTTATAGGTAACGGGCAATAGAAAAAGTAGAGAAAGCTAAAATTTTCATCATGCGCTGTTTTGGCGTAGCCCGCGCTTTGTAGACACTCTGTTTAGACGCATCTTTTGCAAAGATGTTGATTTACATTACGCAGAGACAGAAAAAAGAGTCGAGAATCAAGACTTTTGCCAGAAGCTTCGTAGTTTTTACTTTTTAGCCATAGTTAACCCAGTATTGAATTAAGGTACGCTTCTTTTCTAACTAGGCCATCCATCCAAAGACATAAATATTGAATAGTCATTACGGATTGTTCTTATCCCCCTGCACCCTGCACCCTGCACCCTTCTCCCTCATCTCTTATTTTGGGCCCAAAAATCGGGTAGCAAAATTTTGCGATCGCGTCGGTGACAATGCCCGTGCCTTGAGAATTGCCGCCATCAAAAAGGCGTAAGATAATACCCCAACAACTACCAATAGCAAGGCATTGATAGATCCTGTAGCATTCCACAGAGCGTGGAGCGCAGCAGCACTAAGATAACCAATAGAGAGAATTTGCCAACTTCTACTGGGCTTGAGAACAGCCAACCCGATAAAATAGCCGAGGTAGCCACTATAAGCCATGTGTCCAGCTACAGAGCCTAAAATTCGCGGGATTAGCAGCTGTAAACCCGCTAGTTGACCAGCAGCGCCTGTACCCACATTTTGAGTGATATCCGGCACATACTGTCCGAGAGTTTCCAAGAGAGTGAAGCCTACAGCAGAAGCAGTTCCCAGGAGAATACCATCTAGAGGTTCCCAGACACCGATCTTTTCCCGCCAAGGTGAAGATAACATTCTACCGATAGCAAACGCCCCTAACACAGGTAATGCCTTCAGTAATTCCTCCATCAACCCAGCACCAAAAAACATCCGTACCAGCAATTCTGTGAAGGTGATAGATTCTTGGGGTGAGGGCAAGCTTCCAGGAAGGATGCCGCGAAACACGAAGATAAATAGATCCAACACTGGACTGAGCAAAATCGCCGTTGTACCCAATGCCGAAGCCATTAGCACCCACCAAGGCTTCTCTTTACCGCAAAGTTGGTAAACAAAATAGTAAGCAGCAAAGGCGATGTAAGTTGCGACGATAACTTGATTAGCTTGGGGCTGACCGACTGTAGCAAACATTAACACTACAAAAATTACGGTCAGTATTCCCGGTACAAGGTAAGCTTTACGAGTTAAATCTTTACCAGTAGAAATAATCGGGAAAAGCTGGGTGAAGCTAACAGAATCTGGCTGCTTTAATTGCGTGTGGCTGTGGTAGTTTGTCGCCGAAGGTAATGGTGTAACTTGGTTAACTGTTGTGGCCGGGGTTTGGTAAGTAAACTCGTACTCAAAAACGTATTGTGGGCCATCAGCACCTAGAGAAATGCGATCGCCTGGGTGCAATTCCTGACATTCATATAAGCGTTGTCCATTCAAATAAGTGCCATTAGCACTATTTAAATCACAAAGCACCCAGCTGAATTTGCTATCTGGGGATAAAGAGAGGGGACGAACCACCGCATGACGACGAGATACCATCCGGTACATCATGGCATCCAAGACAACTTGGCAGCTGGGGTCGCGTCCAATTACCATCTCTTTAGTGGGGGGCAGCGAGTAACGAGATTCCGATCCAGAAGTTGCCCCATTACCAGACACTAGCCGCAGAAATGCATTATGTCTTGCGTTTTTGCCTGTCATCGAGTTAGTGTGCTTTTCTAAATTAATTCTTCTTCATATATTTGGCAACAGGACTAACCTTAGCCACATTAACAGCAGCATTGCTAAATCCACTATAGCTTCACTTACTGCTAAGAAATTTAAAATTCTAGATGGAAGATTTCAAATTGTTTCACCTAATGTTAATAAGTATTCCATGTACTGAGAGTTTGTCTGAAACGGGCTTGTCATCCAGATAAATCAGACTATATGGTTTGTCTGCTTTTGACATCCTAGCTGCAAATTTAACCCAAGGCAATTTATTAAAAAACAGTAGTTTTCACTGCATTTAGTTTCATTTAGAAAATATATAATTTCTGGTGGTCTGTTGTCAGTTGTTTTGCCACAATCTATTTGAAGTAAAATTGCGATCGGGTTTTTCGCTATAAGTCTAATCTCCTTCAAAGTCGTAAACTGCTGTACGTACCTTGTCGCCAGCTTTTTTATCTGCGAATTTTCACAAATCAGATAGGATTGCTATATGGATCGATTAAAGCAAATGGAATTCTGCGATCGCTGTGGAAAAGTTTTTGTTTTCATGTCCTGGATGGCTGAGTTTAATCAAGGCAAAACGCTGTAATGGCGTTAAAGCTGCCCAATGTTGCTGTGTCAGGGTAACACCGATTTCTTGAGCTTTTTCCTGGAGGCTGGCTGGTACAGTGGCAAAATCAAGCCATGCAGGATAAGGCTCAATGGGCAATTTTTTAGGTGCTATACCCGTACTTTGTATAATTAATCGCTGGACATGGTCACAGTAAGAATGAATTTCCGTTTCTGTAGTGCAAGGTAACTCAACTAAATCTTGACGCTCTGCTGTAGTCATTAGATTCCAGTCAGACAATTTTAGCTTGATGCCACAAGTATCTAATTTAAAACGCACCTGCATGGGGATGCAACGCAGGGAATCAACAAAGTCTGTTTCAAATTGAAAGAAATCTGTCATAATCAAGTATTCAAAATTCGCTCATTTCAAATTAAGGATTTTTAACTATCCATAATTTTTAGGACTTACGCATTGACAGAAAAGCGAAAATAACAGGTATAGTTTTCAACGCTTCTGGCTAGGTTTTTCAATCATATTTTGGCGATTGCTAGCAATCAAAAGCGCCCTTCAAAAGCCTGAAATGACCTATTTACGTTAATACACAAGATACTTCTTTTGTACAGTGCGTAAGTCCTAATTTTTTATACCTAAGTTACAAAAGTTAGTAATTAAAAATAATAATTAACTAGTAGAGCGCACTAATAACTTGTCTAAAATACAGTTTAGGCTGCTCTTAAGGATTAAGTATACTATATTATCTGGCAAGGATATTTAAACTAATCTCTATCTTCCTAAACTTTATGTCTGACAACAGCTTATCAAGCTCTTTTTTTAACTGATCCTTTTGTCATTACTGAGACGAATGATTAAGTAACTAATTGAAAGGGCGAGAATAGCAATTCCTAAACCAATTATATCAATACCTGAGACTTTTTCTAAGTCAAGAATAATAATTTTTCTAGCGACAGCAATTAAAGAAGTGACAATAACTAATTCAACCTGGAAAACGTGTCTTCGCAAATAAGCTGTGATATTTTCTAAGATTTCCAAAGCAATTAAAACATTCAAAAACAAGCCAAAAATCTTATATAATGTTGTGTTAAACTTAGCGTAAGGTGCTGTCAACAACTCTTTAAAAATAAAAACTCCTAAGTCCCCGATCGCAACTAAAATTACAACTACCATAAAAATAGATAGAACTTTAGAAACTAGTACCTCTACGTTTTCGATGATGTGCATGAAGTTCTCATCTTTAGTAGCTCCTAGAATTTCTCTTAGTAACTTTTTCATTTGCTGCACCCGATTTTTAAATAAAATAAAATAAAATCCCATAGATCAATCTAGAGGATTAAAAAAAGATGATTTTTAAGTTGATTATCTGATTTTTCTTGTTTACCATATATAAACTCGGCACTAGTAAAACCTCTGGCTACTAGAAATTTAGTCTCTTGATATATGGTAATTGCTATGAGTCAAGAGGAGAGAGTCATAAAAAATGATAATAACTATTAGTTATCTAATATTGACTAACTTACCTATTAGTGATTATTAATTACCTTTTTATAAATACACTTGGCAGCTTACCATTGCAAGGACTGGATTTGATGATTTTTGGCTGTAACTTCTACAGAAATGGGGATTAGCTGCACTGCACAGGCTTTTAATTCTGGTTGCAGGGAATCGGGGCAAGATTCTGGATGAGTGAGGGCGTTAGCTTCGGCATTATCTGCCCACAGCGAACCCCAGTGCATGGGGACAAAAACTGTACCAGGTGCGATCGCTTTTGTCACTTTAGCAGGAAACTGAGCTTTACCCCGACGCGATCGCACTTCCACTTTCTGGCTATCTACAATGCCTAACTTCGCAGCGTCACGGGGATGAATTTCGATAAACGGTTCGGGGTGCATCTTGCAAATTTTTTCAATGCGACCGGTGCGTGTCTGGGTGTGCCAATGTCCGTAAAGTCGGCCATTAGTTAGCACAAAAGGATAATCTGGGTCTGGTGGTTCTGCCAATCCCTTTGAGTAATATGCCCCAAATCGAGCGCGTCCGTCAGGGGTATGGAAGCGTAAATCTGTATATAAACGCTTTCCAGAGGTTTCTCCCCCTGCTTCCCCTGCTCCTCTACTCCCCCTGCTCTCTTTAGGATGGGGCCATTGAGTCGGGCCTTCTACTTGTAATTGCGCGTGACTGATACCCGTCATCTCGCAGGGGCGATTTTGAGTTAATTGGACGAATTCAGCATAAACTTCGGCAGAGTTAGCAAAAGCAAATTCTCTCTCAAAACCTAATCTCCGGCCAACTTCGGCGAAAATTTCCCAATCGGCTTTAGCTTCTTTTGGTGGTTGGCGGAATGCTTGACACAAAGTTACCATCCGTTCGGAGTTTGTCATCACGCCAGTTTTTTCACCCCACTGGGCTGCCGGTAGTAAAACGTGAGCGTAGGCGGAGGTTTCTGTGGGATAATAAGCGTCTTGATAAATGGTGAAAGGCGATCGCAACAATGCCTTTTTTGTCCGCTCCAAATCTGGCATACTTACAGCTGGATTAGTAGCTGCAATCCACAGTAACCCGACAGCATCATTTTCTAAGCTAGTAATCATTTCCCAAACACTCAAACCGGGATTGGGTGAAATCTGTCCTGGCTTGAGTCCCCAAAACTTCTCAACTTCGGCGCGGTGCTGAGGATTATTCACCGCCCGATAACCTGGTAATAAATTCGCCAAACCTCCGGCTTCCCGTCCCCCCATTGCGTTTGGTTGGCCAGTGAGAGAAAAAGGGCCAGCCCCAGGTTTACCAATCTGTCCAGTCATCAGGTGCAGGTTGATGATAGTTCTTACCTTGGCTGTCCCCTCAGACGATTGATTTACACCCATCGACCACAAAGAAAGTACTCGCTGTGATTCACCCCAATAACGGGCTGCTGTTTCTAAATCTTCAATGCTGATTCCACATTGACGAGCTACCACTTCCGGGGGATAGTGGCGAATTACTTCAGCATAAGCCGGAAAGTTGCTGGTGCAGTCGTCCATGAACATGGTATCAATGTAGTTCCAGCGCATCAATAAATGGGCGATGCCGTTCAACAAATCGATATCTGTACCGGGACGAATGGCTAAATGTAAGTCCGCGGCTTCTGCGGTTGGTGTGCGTCGGGGGTCTACCACAATCATTTTCACCTTGCGGTTCTTTTTGTGATATTTTGCCAGGCGGTTAAAAACGATTGGATGACATTCGGCTGTATTAGTGCCAATTAAAAATGCACAGTCAGTTAACTCTAGGTCTTCGTAACAACAGGGTGGGCCATCTGCGCCAAAGCTTTGAATGTAGCCAGCTACAGCACTAGACATACATAAACGGGAGTTGGCATCAAAATTATTAGTACCCAAACAGCCTTTCATGAGTTTCTGGGCTATGTAATAATCCTCAGTTTGAAACTGACCGGAACCATACATACATAAGGCTTCTGTCCCTTGGGTGAAGCGGACTGTTTGAATGCGTTGTGTAATGAGATTAAAAGCTTCATCCCAACTAACGCGGCGAAACTCTCGATCTAAAGAGTCTCGCACCATTGGGTAATGTAATCTATTTTTATCTAAAGATTCTGCGATCGTTGCGCCTTTGACACAAACCATTCCTTGACTGGATGGATGGGCTTTGTCACCCCGCACCCGCCAAGTCGGATTTCCTTGACTATCTCGGTTAGTTGCTTTGCCAAGTTGGGCTGGGGGTGAAACTTCTAGTCCACAGCCAACACCGCAGTAAGGGCAGAGGGTTTTGGTAAATTCACTCATGGCAGTTGTACCATTTTGGTATTTTGATTGTGCAACCTCAGATGTAGCGACAGTTTGATTAATTTGTGTGTTAGGCAAAAACTCTTTGAAAATCTTATTTCTTTGCGTCCTTTGCGCCCTTTGCGGTTCGTTTTTTCATAATTTTTTGTAAGTTCTGCTGATAGAGCATTCCCAATTTTGTAATTTACTATTATTGTGCTTGAAGATAAGAAGAAGAGAATGAGTAAACGAACCGCAAAGAACGCAAAGAGCGCAAAGTTAAGAGAGTTACAAAGGGTTTTTGCATCAATATAGAGAGAATGAAGAGGGATTTTGATGAATTAAGATTGCTAGAGAAGAATGAAGTGTAGATTTCCATAATTCAGATTTAATAGTTAATTTTACTACTTCATTCTTCATCTAATTATTCTTCAGTTAAGAAGATAGGGTTTTGAGTTGTGCTTTCTGTTAATTCACCTTCATAAGCGACAGCAAAGGAACCTTTTGGTTCTTTGAGGAAGAAGGCGCACATGAAAGCACAGATTAGTGCAGCGATACCCATTGTGCTGAATAGTGTGGGAGCGTCGGTTAAGCTAAAAATTGTCAGGTAAACTACGCCGCCAAAATTACCGTAAGCTCCGACGTTACCGGCAATTTGTCCAGTGGCTTCTTTTTTAATCATGGGTACGATGCTGTAGGTTGCACCGCAGCCAGCTTGGGCAAAGTAAGCGGCTAACATTGTAACTGCGATCGCAACTGGAATCGGCCAGCTGCTATTAATAAAATGTGCCATTAAATAACTAACACCGATACCAACGCTGAGAATTGTCGTTGTCCACTTCCGCGAACCAAATTTATCAGAAATTAAGCCACCACTAGGACGAGAAACTAAATTTAAGAAGGGATAGGTGGCGGCAATCATCCCAGCGATCACATGCTCTAAAGCAAAGGTTTTTTCAAAAAATGCCGGGAGCATAGAAACGGCTGCTAGTTCGCTACCAAAGCTAGTTATGTATGTGAATTCGAGTAAAGCTACTTGACCAAATTGAAAGCGTTCTGATGCAGGGTAAGTTTTCTTGCCAATGAGAAGTTCTCGGTTTACTTCCCAAGCTTTATAACTTTGGTAAGCAAATAATCCTGCTAATAGTAACCAAGTCAAATACATTTGACTCAGAGTTAGGAAGTGAATATTCTTTTGTTCTAAACGCCAAGCTAATAAACCCAAGGCGAAAATCAAACCGAAATTCGAGACGAGCATTGCCCAGAAGCTTTTGATGCTAGTCACTTCCAGAGAACCATTTTTCTTAGGTTTCTTGTAGACTTTGCCTGTGGGGGTATCTTGGACGGTGTTGTAGTAAATTACGCCGTAGATAGCTGCAATGATACCTGTGAGTGCGATCGCAAATCGCCAGTTAGAAGCGCCACCAGCGAAAAAGCTTGTAGAAACTGCAAGTAGTGGTAAGGCAAATTCTGCACCAAAAGCCCCAAAGTTACCCCAACCGCCATAAATGCCTTGAGCAACGCCCATCTCCTTCGGCTGGAACCATTCTGCCACCATGCGGATACCGACAACAAACCCAGATCCGACAATCCCCATCAGCAAACGACTGATGACTAGTTGATTAAAGTCTTGCGCTAAGGCTGTTGCTAAACAAGGAACAACTGCAAACATCAGCAAGATTGAGTAGGTGATTCTGGGGCCAAAACGATCCAGAAGCATCCCAATAATTAACCGGGCGGGAATTGTCAGGGCGAGGTTACAGATGCCCAAAGTTTTGATTTGCTCAGGCGCTAAATGTAGCTCTCTGCCAA
This sequence comes from Nostoc sp., assembly GCF_036919895.1. Classification (GTDB taxonomy): domain Bacteria; phylum Cyanobacteriota; class Cyanobacteriia; order Cyanobacteriales; family Nostocaceae; genus Nostoc. Next base: position 42,949 of record NZ_JBALBW010000136.1, on the reverse strand, counting down.
TGGTTGTAGCGAAGGGAGCAAAGTTAAACCAACAGACAAAGGTGAGAAAGAAAGCAAACCAAGTCTGATGTAAGATACGGTAGCGATCGCTAAATGAAAATAAATTTTTAAGCATTCCAATCTTTCTAATTGAATAAAACACAGAGAAGAGATAATGGCAGTTAAGCCTTTGAACTCGGAGGTTGAGCCTTTTTGCTCGGACGTTGAGCCTTTTTGCTCGGAGGTTGTACCTTTTTACTCGGAGGTTGAGCCTTTTTACTCGGACGTTGAGCCTTTTTGCTCGGAGGTTGAGCCTTTTTACTCGGAGGTTGTACCTTTTTACTCTGAGGTTGAGCCTTTTTACTCGGAGGTTGTACCTTTTTACTCGGAGGTTGAGCCTTTTTACTCGGAAGTTGCACCTTTTTACTCGGAAGTTGCACCTTTGAGCTTGAAGTATGAATTTTGCTCAATCCCCAATCCCCAATAAGTACTAGCTGTTAATAACTACTAGGGCTTCTTGCTTGAGTTTCGCTCCGAAGTTTTTAATCAGTAAGTCTTGCAATACTGGCTGCAAGTCTTCGCAGGGTATGCCTTTGATAACGCAAGTTCCTAAATGAGCGTCTTTGCCAACTTTGCCGCCCATATATATGTCAACACCTTCCAGGGTTTTACCATTTTTGCGAGTTTTGGTTCCCATCAAGCCGATATCTGCAACTTGGGGCTGGGCGCAAGAGTTGGGGCAACCTGTCCAGTGAATTCGGACTGGATTAATGAAGATTAAGTCTTCTTCTAAGGCTTTAATCATTGCCAAGGCGCGGTTTTTGGTTTCGATGAGGGCGAAGTTGCAAAATTGTGCGCCTGTGCAGGATACTAGCGATCGCATCAACAAACCTGGATCAATAGAAAATCTTTCTAGCAACGGTTGTGTTAAAAATATCGCTAACCGCGAGTCAGAAATGTTGGGGATAACAATGTTTTGCTCAACGGTAAACCGAATCTCACCACTGCCGAAAACTTCAGCTAAACGGGCAATTTCAAACATATCTTCGGCATACAGTCGCCCGACAGGAATATTTAAACCTGCGTAATTTAATCCCGCTTGCTTTTGTTTATATACCCCGATGTGGTCGCGTTTTTCCCAGTCAATCTCATCTTTTGCGGCTGCGGGTAATAATGATTTACCCAAACGGCTTTCTACTTCTGCTCGAAACTTTTCTAAACCCCATTCATCAATTAGCCACATCAAGCGGGATTTTTGCCGATTAGCACGTGGGCCATGATCGCGAAAGGCTTCCAAAACTGCTCTACATACAGCTACCACATCTTCTGGAGCCACCCAAGCATTTAGAGGAATCGCCGCCTCACAACGTTTAGCTGAGAAAAAGCCACCCACAAGGATGTTAAAACCAAATATTGGGGACTGGGGACTAGTGACTGGGGATTGGGAAGATTTTTCCCCAGTTCCCTCCTGAAATGCTGGAACAAAAGCTAAATCGTTGATTTCAGCATGAACTGAATTGTCTCTTCCACCTGCGATCGCAATATTAAATTTCCGTGGTAAGTTGCTAAACTCTGGGTTTCCTTCACCTTTGTTGGTGAGCATATCTTGAATTTGTTGTATCAACTCTCGTGTGTCGTACAACTCATCTGCATCCAAACCCGCCACCGGATCGCCTGTAATATTGCGAACGTTATCCATCCCTGACTGGATAGTAGTTAAACCAACTGCGTGAAATCTATTAAAGATATCTGGTAAATCTTCAATTCTGATTCCCCGTAATTGGATATTTTGTCTCGTAGTGATATCGGCGCACCCATCATCACCGTAACGCTGCACCACTTGGGCTAAAACACTCATTTGACTGCTGGTAAGAATACCATTAGGCATCCGTAACCGCATCATAAACTTGCCTGGGGTAACTGCGCGGAAAAACACGCCTACCCACTTGAGCCGATGATCGCGATCTGTTTCGTCCATTGCTTCCCAGCCCAAGGCGGCAAATTTCTCTATCTGATCCCTGATGGCTAGTCCATCTTTTTGCGCCTTGAATTTCTCGAATTTATTGAGGCTGGTAGTTCTAGTTGTTGTGTCTGTCATGAGGCTGACTCTCGTGAGAATTTTTGCTGCTAATTGCCCAATATCAATCAACCCGTAGTTCCATTAGTGGTGTATCTACGAGGATTCGGGAATAAAAACTTAATATTCGATTACGGCTGATTATTGTTACTCAAAAGCATTCCAACATGAAACTTCAAACCCGTGGTTAGTTAAGGGAAACTGGTAGCCATATACATCTTGAAAATTTGTCAAGCAGGTTTAGATAATGTTCATGTAACAATTTCGATACTCATAACTTAAGACGAGATTTCTGTTAGAATCGTATAAATTGTTACGATTTTTTGGTAAAATTGCTGAACATGGATACATAATATGCATTTTTTGCATCAAGGTTGGCTAATGAGCTACTTAAAGCGCTTGATGAAAAATTTTTAAAATGATCCAAGCGGTTTTGGATTGCCATAGATTAATCCAAAATCCAAAATCTAAAATCCAAAATTGAGTGGCACTTATGAAACGTCGTGATTTTGTTAATTGGGTAGGTTTGGGTTTAATAGCGAGTTCTCTACCTGTAGCGATCGCAGCTTGTTCTTCTCAAACACCTTCCGCATCTGGAAATTGGCAAACAGTAGGGACTTCGGCAGATTTAGATAAAACTGGTCAATTGCTGGCTAAAAATTCACCTGCTGGGCCTGTGTTGATAGTCGGTACATCTAAAGCCCCAAATCTGACAGCTGTTAACCCTACCTGTACTCACGCAGGTTGTACCGTCGGATGGGAACCCTCAACAAAAACCTTCTTATGCCCCTGTCATGGTTCAAAATATGGGGCTGACGGTAAAGTGCTGAAAGGCCCAGCGACAGAAGCGCTTAAAACTTACGCCGCCAAAATTGAGGGTAGTTCAATTGTAGTCAAGCCAAGTTAAACAATACAATTCAGGGTATCGTGAGTAACATCAACCAGCTTTTGGTGCAAGCCCAGACAGCATATAATGCAGCTGATTGGTCATCACTGATTCAATACTTACAACAATTAATTTTAGGGACAGATTCGCAACATCCAGAGATAGTTAAGAATCGAGAATATCTACTGACATTAACACTTTCAATGTTAGAGATGGGAGATTTTCAACAACGCTGGGAAATCACCAAGGTGTTGACTCGCTTGGGAGATATTGCCATCCCACCACTCATTGACATCTTAGAGGATGAAGATGCAGAAGAAGAATTACGCTGGTATGCAGCGCGGACTTTGGGGGAATTTCAGCACCCAGATGCGATCGCACCCTTAGTTGAATTGTTGAAAACTGATGAGGATGAAGAACTTAAAGCGATCGCAGCTACAGCATTAGGACAAATGGGTACTGTTGCGATCGCTGCCCTCTCTGAACTTCTATTAAATGAAGATACACGACTTTTAGCAGTGCGATCGCTTTCTTGCATTCCCCAAACAGAAACCATCACACCTCTGTTGAGTGTAGTGCAAGATTCACAACCAACAATCCGCACTGCTGCAATTGAAGCCCTCAGCAGTTTTCATGACGAACGTATACCACCAATCTTGTTAAACGCTTTGGATGATATTGCTGCTATAGTTAGGCGTGCAGCAGTGCTTGGTTTAGGTTTTCGCCACGACTTATGCGAAGCCTTAGATTTGGTGACGAGATTGCAACCGAGGCTTTACGACTTTAATCTTGATGTTTGTTGTGCAGCCGTAGTTTCCCTTTCTCGGATGGGTTGTGATGAGGCTGCAAAACATTTATTTAATTTGTTGATTTCACCCCAGACACCGATAAAGCTGCAATTAGAAACTATCCGCGCTTTAAGTTGGATGGGGACACCATCGAGTTTGGAATATTTGCAAACAGCATTTAATCAAATCACTTCAGAGACACTTTGGCAAGAAATTGTCACAGTTTTGGGGCGAGTGCAAAAGCCGCAAACTACACCAGCGACAGAAATATTACTGCAAATACTGCGATTGCTACATCCAGCTACAGAGATTGCTAATGTAAAAAGTGCGATCGCTTTATCTTTAGGACAGTTAGGCGAAATCCAAGCTATTGAACCATTGATTCGGCTGCTAGCTGATTCTAATGCATCAGTGAGACTACACGCGATCGCTGCACTCAAAAATTTAGATGGGGAAGCCGCACATCAAAAATTGCTGCAATTAGCCAATAATGCTGCACTCACACCAGATTTGCAACAAGGAATAGCGATCGCTTTGGCTGAGTGGTAAATTCTCTTCAAAAAAGATGAGAAAATAGAGCGAGACTAGCCTTGATAGTTTCCCAAGTTTGGCAATATGCCCTATCAGAAACTTTATACAATCTATTCTTTACATGAAGAAACTCCCAACGAGTTACTACGATGCTGAGTTTGGACAGATGAGAATCGAATCCAACCACTGGACTCTAGAACAATGTGCGGTTTTAGGCGATCGCTGTGTATCGATTTGCGTGGATTTTGAACAGGGGCAGATAGGGCAACTCTCATCGCTCCAGCGTGAAGCTATTCGGCAAGCTTTAACCTTGCCAAGCGATGTGTTAAGCATCACTGCGCCTCTGGTGCTGCAAAATTATGATGTATATCGTGAGATGGTAGGGGATGAGGAAATGCCGCAGATGGCTAATTCCATTCAGATTTGGGATGAGGTGACTTTCTCATATATCTATGTGCCGCCCCACGTTGAGTATGACCTGCATATTGCTACCTTTGAATTAATAGCCGAGTGTTCCTGGGAGCCAGAACACGGCTTAGAAGTTCGCTTTCGTAATGGAGTAGCAGATGATGCAGATCAGATAGGTGAAATAGAAAGGTAAATACGTAAGGATTTAGTAGTCAGAATCCAGCAGTCAGAATAGTTAGACAATTTGGAACTTAGTCCTGCTAATGCTACCCTCGTTTAGCCTGACTTTACACCTCAGCTTTAGATCGTGACTGAGTAAGGGTTATAAAAATATAATTTTTAATTTCGAGAAGCGAATTGACGCGATCGCATCTGTATCTGTAAGTTGCACAAAAACTTGTGTTACTGACACCTAATAATCCGTCGCATAATGTGATGGCTTGAAAATCTTATTTAAAAATTCATATATTTCAGCAGAAAATAGTCAAGTCTTTTTTGGCCATATTTTCCGAAAAAATCCGTGCAAAGCGGATAATTGATGACAAAAGCAGTAAAAACTGATTTAGACAAATCTAAATCGTGGAAAACATACTGTAACAAACTATACTAAATTGTGGTTAAAAAGCCGTTAACTTAATGAAGCTGATAAATGTAATTCAGGCTACATAAAAATGCGCCTAGAGCAGTTGCAAGCCTTTCTAGCGATCGCCCAAACCGGCAGTTTTCAACAAGCAGCGCGAAAATGTGGTGTTACCCAATCAACGATTAGCCGGCAAATTCAGGCATTAGAAGCAGATTTGGGTGTAGAACTGTTTCACAGAACTACTCACGCTAAATTAACGCTGGGAGGTGAATGTTTACTACCCCGTGTCCGCAAAATTTGCCAAGAATGGGAGACAGCTACACAAGAATTAGCCGATTTAATAGCCGGAAAGCAACCAGAACTTTGCATTGCCGTGATTCACTCTTTATGTGGTTCTTACTTACCACCAGTGTTGCAAAAGTTTTGTCATGATTATCCAGATGTGCAATTGCGGGTAACTTCATTGGGAAGCGATCGCGCCCTGAAAGTCCTTAAAGATGGATTGGTGGATTTAGCAATTGTGATGAATAATCGCTTTTTAACCACTGCTAGAGAAATGGTAGTAGAAGTACTTTATGATGAACCGATAGAAGTTTTAACCGCAGCCAATCATCCCTTAGCTCAATATGAATTCGTCCCTTGGTCGGAGCTAATTCGTTATCCGCAAGTGGTTTTTAAAGATGGTTATGGGATGCAGCGCTTAATCCAAGATAGATTTGACCGAATGGAAGCTACACTCCAGGCGGCTTTAGAGGTAAATACCCTAGATGCCTTTCGGGGAGTGGTGCGCCAAGGAGAACTGATAGCTTTGCTTCCTCAATCAGCATTAATGGAAGCACGCCAAGATCCAACCCTAGCGATTCGTTCCTTAGCCAGCAATAGTACTAGTGGTTTAGCAGATGGTTCGAGTTTGACTCGGCGGGTAGTTATGGTAACAACTCAAGACCGACTGCAAATTCCCCCCATCAAGCACTTTTGGCAACTGGTGCGCGAAAATATCCCATTACAAATCGATCGGAAGCGATCGGTTTCTTAAACGTCATTGGTCATTGGTCATTTTCGGTTATTCACAAAGGACAATGGACAAATGACAAATGACAAAAGATAAATGAGTAATGTATTTAGGGAATTACTACAAAAAGTAGGTAGCGGAAACCACACAGGCGAAAATTTAACTCGCGTCCAAGCAGCCACCGCCACTAAAATGATGCTGCTGGGTGAAGCTACACCAGCCCAAATCGGAGCGTTTTTGATTGCTCATCGAATCAAACGTCCGACGGGGGAAGAGTTAGCGGGAATGTTGGATGCTTATGATGAACTGGGGCCAAAACTGCAACCATTCGACTCTGGACGAACTGCGATCGCTCTTGGTGTCCCTTATGATGGCAGAACCCGCACAGCACCAATTAGTCCCGTAACAGCTTTACTACTCGCCGCAGTTGGACAACCAGTGGTAATGCATGGTGGCGATCGCCTGCCAACAAAGTACGGCTTACCTCTAATCGATATTTGGCAAGGTTTAGGAGTCGATTGGACTACTCTACCACTAGTCAAAACCCAGCAAGTGTTTGAGCAAACAGGAATTGGCTTTATTTATCTACCTCAGCATTTTCCCTTAACTACAAGTATTTGGGAGTACCGCGACCAACTTGGCAAACGTCCACCCTTAGCGACAATGGAGCTAATTTGGTGTCCTTATGCTGGCGATGCTCACGTCATTGCTGGATTTGTTCATCCGCCAACAGAAGGAATGTTTAAGATAGCTTTGGGGTTGAGGGGAGTAACAAAATTTACATTAGTTAAAGGATTGGAAGGTAGTTGCGACTTACCGCGCGATCGCACTGCAATTATCAGCTTATCTTCATCCGTAGCATCTCAAGAGGTAGAACGATTGCACCTCGCACCGCGTGATTACGGCTTTACTACCAAGAACGTACCTCTTGGAACTACTGAAGAATTGGTGGCGGATATTCAGGATGTTTTGGCAGGTAAACCAGGCGAATTAATGCAAACAGCCTTGTGGAATGGTGGATTTTACTTATGGCGGAGTGGTATTTGTTCAGATATACCAGAGGGTTTAGCTAAAGCAGAAGAATTATTAACCAATGGCACAGTAGCAGCTAAACTCCAAGAACTCAGCCAGATAGTAAATTCGCTCTCAGCAGCATCTGTACCAGTGTAATTAATTACGAATTACGTAAAGCCTGCGGCATAGCTGCGCTTAGAGCGTAGCGGGGCCTAGCCCATTACGAATTATTTCGCCTTCTCCAAAATAGATTTTTGTTGCAACCAATCCTGACCGACTTGGATACTGACATCCGAGCCAAGATTGCCAGTACTTTCCACACGCACTTCGCCAAATCCCAAAGTGTTGCGAATTGATTCGGCACTGTCACCATCTCCTTGTTGGGCGACAATATGAGTCACATCTAAAGGTTCACCCCATGCCTTAGCTATATAAATGTTACGATATCCAGATTTTTCCAAGGCTCTAATTAATGGTTGAAGATTAGAGCGATCGCCACCTGTACTATCTTGAATTGCTACACGCAAAGAACGTGGATCGGTCGTCGTCTGCTGACTCTGTTCTGACTCTAAACCAAAGTGTTGAGCCATGAGTTTAGCAATACCATCTTTGTTAGGCAACCAATAGCTAGCATCAAACTCGCCTTTCTCGCTAAAGCGACCTGGCAACATTAACATTTGCATATTAGAGCGATTAGTTCGCACCCCAAAACCCATTAGCGCCACTAACTCCTCAACCGTCAAATTGGTGTCGATGTGGTCTTTAACTACATCCAAAACTTTAGGTAATTGAGCAACAGTAGTTGGGTTGAGTGTTTGATCCATCAAAGCCCGAATGACCATTTGCTGGCGCTGAATCCGACCAATATCACCAAGTTCGTCATGGCGAAACCGCAGTAATTGCAATGCCTGATCGCCGCCGAGATGCTGCTTACCCGCCTTCAAATTGATGTACAAATGTTGAGAATCATCTTGATACTTCATATTTTTGGGGACATAAACTGTTACGCCACCCAAAGCATCAATTAGCTTGGCAACTCCCAAAACGTTAATTCGGATATAGCGATCGATTCCCGCACCACCTAAGAGATTACTGACGGTTCTGGCAGTCAAAGCTGGCCCGCCGTCAACATTGGCAGCATTAATTTTTTTCACCCCATACCCTTCTATTTGTGTGCGGGTATCTCTGGGGATAGAGAGCATAATTATTTTTTTCGTCTCTGGATCGAATTTAAGCAAGAGCATTACATCCGAAAGACCATCAAAGGAGTTTACCTGGGGCTGGTATCTGAGGTTTTTCGTTTCTGGGGGAGGGTTTTGGATATCCGGGGGAAGTACACTCATCCCCATAACTAAGAGATTCACTGGGCGAGTTAATTGTGAAAATCGCATCACACCTCCAGAAATGCGATCGCCATCAAAGGCCGCCTCTTCCTGTGGACTTAGCTGGGCTTGCTGCAAAGGCGTACTAGTTAAAGACACCGCCAAAAGTGCCCCAGCTGTTGCTGACACCATTGCAATCCCACTCATCCCTACCCAAAACCACAGCCAACGTCCAGATTTTGAGTTTAGAGCAATTTTTTTATTGGACTTTGAGGCTTTTCCCGACTGGTTTTCTTCCGCCGAACTTCTTTGAATGGTCACAGACTTCCTCACACTTACTCAATAATTAAATTCGGTAAATTTGCAGACCAAAAACATCCAGACAAATCAACCCATAATAGCTAACTCTTAATTATCAGTGCTAACTTTTTTAATGTAGTGTCAACCACAACACTTATAGCAGCATTTTTCCTTCTTTTGGGAGAATCTAGAGATGTTTTACTGAAGTATGGCAATAATAAACTGGATTTGACTAGATATATAAATGAATCAACCGTAATTTTTTATTAAATAAGTAAAAACACTGATAAATTATCACTCTAAAAAATTAAGATAAATACTTGCCAAACACTCGTTCGGCTAAAGTACTAAACCCTGGTAAACGCCCAGATTTGCCCTGTGCCAGGCGCAAAATCAACCAGATACTCACTAAAAAGTAACCCGATGTGAGAAAGCTATTCAGGATAAATAGACGTAGCGGAAAAAAATCTGAAGTTGCGGCTCCGGTACTTAATAATAAATATCCCAACAGCCAAGTAAGTGCCAAAGTAATAGACAGACGACTAATAGCAAGTTGTTCCCGACTACCCTGGCCACGATAAAGAGTCCACAAAGATGGAAAAAAGCCGATAATCGGAATCAAATATAAAAGCAACTGGGTATTGGGTATTGGGTATTGGGCATTTATACTGAGCGAAGTCGTTGGCGCAGCCTCTCGTATAGAAGTATTGGGCATTGGGAAAGCACTTTCTTTATCCCCTTGTCCCCTTGTCCCCTTTTCCCCTTGTTCCCACTCCCCATTCTCTTTCGGTTCAAAATTTTCCATTGAGGTTAGTCTAACTCCTAAACTAGAGGGATGAATAAGACTCATATAGTTAGCGATAATAAGCTGTAAAGAAAGATTTAACTTAGTTCTATCCCGCAATTAGCTCAAAATGCAGACACGCAAGCTACTCGACTGGTGGCAAACATTCACACCAATAGCGCGAATCGTGGCGATCGCGTTATTCGTTCCGCTGCTAGTTCTAAATGGTTGGGCACTTTCGGTCTTTTTTAATTATTTCCATTCTCTCATAGTCATTTTAGTCGGAGCCTCAGTCCTAGCATTTCTGCTCAACTACCCCGTAAGTTGGCTGGAACATCATGGTGCTAAACGAGATCAAGTTGCCATCCTAGTATTTCTCCTGGCTTTATCGGTTTTATTGGCGTTGGGTGTGACACTTTTTCCGTTGGCCCTTACCCAAGCTCAACAGCTGGTGGCTCGTTTGCCAGAATTGATCGACTCTGGACGCTCTCAGTTAATGATATTAAACGAAAAAGCTGAGACTTTTGGCTTACCGATTAACCTCGATGCTCTGGTAGTGCAAATCAACGATCGCGTCAAGGGACAATTACAAGCGATCGCTGGACAAGTTTTAAATCTGGCGGTAGTTACAGTCACAAGTCTTCTAGATATCCTCTTGACGATGGTTTTGACTTTCTACCTTTTACAGCATGGGAGTGAACTCTGGGAAAGTTTAGTGGAATGGCTACCTTCTAAATTTCGCGATCCTTTCTCGAAAACAGTCCGCATGAGCTTTCAAAATTTCTTCATCACCCAGTTGATTTTATCTACCTGCATGGCCTCAGCCCTCATTCCTACCTTTTTGTGGCTAAAAGTACCATTTGGGCTGCTATTCGGCTTAACTATTGGTTTGATGGCTCTTATACCTTTTGGTGGCTCTGTGGGCATCGCTCTAACTACATTATTGGTAGCACTGCAAGATTTCTCAATGGGTGTGAGAGTGTTGATAGCAGCATTAATCGTACAGCAAATTCTCGAAAACTTAATTGCCCCCCGAATTTTAGGCAGTTTTACAGGTTTAAATCCAGTTTGGATTTTAATTTCAGTTTTAACAGGGGCAAGAATTGGCGGACTTTTGGGTGTAATTGTGGCAGTACCCACAGCTGTTGTGATTAAAACCGCTTTAAGTGCCTTGCGTCTTGGAGGCCAGACAAACGATAGCGGTACGGGGGAAATAACTGCACCCGTTGCAGCCAACGAGTCCCCGAAAGCTGACGCTAACAACACATTGAGTATTTCTGAAGCGACATTACCTTAAAATTAAATTTAAAATTCAAAATCAAAATATTTTGATTTTGAATTTTTTACCATGTCAATTTTAGATTTGAGATTACTTGCTAAAAGCCCCACCTACAAGTGACGTTAAACAAACTAAAATCGTCAATCTCTTAGCTGACTTTTCACGGCATGTGGAAAAGGCCATTTTGAGGGTTTTCCAAGCCCTGATTTTTCCGTTAGCTATTTTCATTAACTTAGAGCTATTGAGAATTAGCCTGTGGAAAAATTCACGTTTTTTGGGGCTTGAGGACTTCCCGTGAAAAGTCAGAATCTCTTAGTTGTGTTTATCTAGATAAGGATTGTTACAGCGCTTCCGGCTATTATGCATACAGTTTTACTCTAGCCTCTCTCCTATCACAGCTTTCAGCTTTGAGGATGTACCTCATAGCCGCCGGAAGGGCTGTAACCCTCTTCTGTCACTCTCCGAGAGGGCGATCGCTAGAAGCCTCATGAGGCAATCAATACAAGCTATACTATTAGAAAAAATGGGTCTTGTATTTGTTATTAGAAAATAATCGTGCGAGCGCTTGCTATACAAAAGCTCTAGAACTCAGAAATGGCAAATGTTTTCTGAGAGTGACAGAAGAGGGGTAAGGAAGTTTCCGCAGTGAAGGATAACTTGTGTGGATGGGGCGTTAGTTGGTTGGAATGGGTTAGCGATCGCTAACCTCTCACAGATGAGCCTTTCTTAATGAATTTACCTACAAGATTATCCACCTTGATAAACTTAGTTGAATCTTCTTCTGGGGTATCGAAGTTACAAGCGATGGTGCTGTAGTCTAGTGTGGTAGTGCCGCCATAGATAGAATCATTGTAAATGCCGCCACCTTTACCAGACTCTTTTTTACCAGAACTAAGTTCAATCCCGAAAGCTCTATTGTGTTTGATAATGCTCTTGCTTACTATGAAGGCACCTTCATTGTAGATGCCACCGCCAAAGTGTGCCTGATTGTTACTAAGGGTGCTATCACTCACGTTCAGAAAAATCTGAGAATTAACACTAGCAAGATATACATCTATTCCTCCACCCTCTTCTTTCGCCGTATTACCACTGATGATACTATGATTTACTGTGCCATCACTATATGCGTAAATGCCGCCGCCATCTTGTGCCGAATTACCACTAATGATGCTGTAATTTATTATACCATTAGCATCTATGTATATACCGCCACCACCATCTTGTGCCGAATTACCACTGATGGTGCTGTAACTTACTGTACTTCTAGATAAAATGATACCGCCGCCGTTCTCACCCGCCGAATTATTGGTGATGGTGCTGTAACTTATTGTACCTCCAGATGAAAAGATACCGCCGCCGTTAGCAGGAACCGAATTATTAGTGATAGTGCTGTAACTAAGGGTTACATTTATTAAATAAAGACCGCCGCCAAAGTCTGCCGAATTACCACTGATAGTGCTGTGACTCACTATTCCATTTTCTAAATAAATACCACCACCAAATTCTCCCGAATTGTTCGTGATGGTGCTATCTATCACAAGTACGCTGTTAGAGTTGGTACCATTTTTCAAAGGTTGGACAGAATAGATACCACCACCAAAGCTATCAATTTCGTCACCTATTATATTACCAGTGATGTTGCTACCTTTCACTCTGAGGCTGCCAGTGTTGTAAATACCACCACCATCGCTGTAGTAAGAGTAAGAATCACCAGCCGAGTTGTTACTAATAGTACTGTAGTTGACTGTAAGGCTGCCAGTGTTGTAAATACCACCACCCGCGCTGATGGTGTTTTCTTGTGTATCTAATGCATTATGGTATACAGTATTGCCAGTGATGATGCTGTTATTTAATGTAAGAGTACCTTCATTGGAAATACCACCACCCCCTGCCGTGCCATTATTGTAGCCATTATATGTATTGGTAACAGTCAGCCCGTTGATTACAGCAGTTACAGCAGTGGTAATATCAAAGACACGTGTCGCACTATTATCACTAATAGTTAGTAAGTTGGGATTTGTGCCTTGAATGATTGTGTCATCTGTGATATTTAGACCACTACCAGTCAGACTGATGGTATGAGCAAGTCCATCGTTAAACAGTCCACCAAAATTGATGATGTCTTTTCCTTTTAGGGCATTAGCATCTAGAATTTCCTGCCGCAGTGAACCAGCACCACTATTGTTGGTATTAGTAACGGTGAATGTAGCCATTATTACTACTCCGATTTTTTATTGAAGTGTATAAAATTGTGTTCAAGTAGCATTTTGATAATACTATGACTTGTAACTATTTTTTCAACTTCAGAAGGAGTATTTAGGTATGAGTTTTTTAAAGAGATCAACTATTACAACGAAGGCAGATTGCTCCTGAGAAGCCAATGGTGAAGTATGCACGGTGGGATAGCTTGTGTGGATAGGTGAGGTGTTGGTTAATTTGAATGGGTAAGCGATCGCCTATGATAGAAAGAAATCGCCTCAGCAATGCGAGTTATGTCTTATGTCTCTGACAATCAAAGACTTAGAACAATTTTAATTACAAATTACGTTAAATTATTTGGTCAATGTGGGTCAATGATGGAACCCATAAACAAAATACTTCCCGTTTGATTATTCCTAATAGCACAGAAGAAGGGACGATCGACAATCATTCGGAATGGTTCTGGTTCCTGTCTCAAAGATGTTGCAACTATTCCCACTGAAGTAGCCGCAGCCGCTTCAGTCCCTTCTTCGTTCACTTCGACAAAAGTTTTATGCTTAACTTGGCTAATGGCAAAATTTTTACCCATGCCAGAAAAATTAGCTTTGTTGCTGAAAGCCTCTTCCATGCCTAAACTTTTCAAGGCATCATTGAGTGTAACTTCGTAATCTGTTTTAAAGCGTGGTAGCCTAATAAAGCCTTTTTGTTTGTTGAACTGAGTCATCCATTTTTCCCAGTTTTCAAAACTCAGGTTTTGATATAAGGCTTTCAGATTAGAGTTCTGTTTGGGAAGGAATATATAAAAACTGGTTTTTCCATCTTTACCATAAGGTAAACTAACTGCCTGAAATTCTTCATTTTCATAATATCTATAGTCACCTTCTTGTGACATCATCAGGTGTTGTTTTCGTCTACTAGGTGTGATGTAAAAAGGGTATTGGGCAGTTTTCCTTTTGTCAAATTCGTTACTCCAATTACCTTTAAAATATATGGCATTAATTAGAAACAATACTTGATTTGGTTCAACTTTTTCAACTATTTTAGTAATTTTACCTTTAGTATTTTCTTTTACCCAGTTATTTATAATACTTGACGCTGCGGCATCTTTAAAGTTTAAATTGCTAACCTTAGCTTGATAGAAATCCTGGGTTCTTTTGAGGAAATCTGGTGCAAAGCTAACATCTTGATTTGCCCAAAGCGAGTTAGCAATACTCAATTGTACTTTTGCATCCTGATTGTCTAAAAGCTGCTTTAATGCCGCCGCGTAAGCAGAATTGATTTCTGGTAGATTCATTCCCTGTAATTCTAGGGTTTTTGCCATTGCTTGTTGAGTTGAGCCGCTAGCGCCGTTGTAGGTCATGGCGAGAGCGATCGCTATACTCGAAGGTGAGATAAAAATATTGTTCTCACCTTTATCGTCTTTCAGAACTTCTGAAAATAGTTTGAAGCCAAACTTATTGCTAGACTCAACTATTCTTGTATCAGGGTTGACTGTTTTTTTTTGCAATGGAGTTTCTGGTTGAGGTAAACTAGATTGGGCAAGGGCGCTTTTGTTACTCTCAACTTGAGAACACCCTAATACACTGAATAGAACAACACTTGCAGCTGCCAGAGCATAACGTCTGCCTAGACTCACACCATAACGTCTTTGCAGAAAGTTTTCTTTTGCGTCACTAAATTTTTGTCGATTCATTCTGCTACCTCAATTGCCAAAGATTCCCGATCTGTGCTTAGAGTTGACGCAGATACTGTGTCAATGATTAACTATTGCATTTGCTCCAATAGAAAATGGGACTGTTACAGTTTTTGTAACAGCAAGTTAATAGCTTAGAGAAATAAAACACGACTTCTTCTATCTGCTAATTCTTAATTAGGGCGGCTATGCAGAGGAATTATGAAAAACTTCGATTTTTAGGAATTTTTCTATTTATCAATAACAGTATTGTAGACTACCCAATCACAAAATAACCCCCGTTATTGGTTTTTAAACATAAAATCACGTTTCTCAGTTCACGAAATACCAAACTTTTTTAGGGACGCACAGCTATGCGTCCCGATAGGATAATATTGTTCAAATAGATAAAAACGCTGTAATGACACAGATACAAAGATTGTGCGCTCCTATTCTAATTGATAGGTACACTCCACCAAGCTAAACTATAAGGTTGAGTTGCTTCATTGAGCTTTTGACGAAACTGAACGCGGATTTTGTAATTGCCTGTAGCAGGAACGGGGCAGAAAATATGTTCTACACTATCAATTGGGCTGATTGAGGAGCAAACAGCACCAGCATCGGAATTTTGAGCATCAGCTTTTACTAAGTATAGGTCGAGATTATTTAAGCCGCGATCGCGAAAATTTTCGCCCACGTCATATTGCTGGTTTTTATTTTTATCGTTGAGTTCCACCAATCGATCCCAACTCAAGGTAACAGCAACAAAACTCCCCTGCTTTAATGGTTTTGCTAACACATAATCAACAGATGCTCCAACAGCGACTGTGCCATAATCCCAACCAATAGCCGGAACCGCAGCTGATGGCTGCCATTGACCAGCACTAAATTGCTCATAAGCGCGAAATGCGTTCAAATGACCCGCTCCCATTTGAGCATCCAAAGGAATTTTTGGATCTTTATAAGCATCAGAATCTAGCCAGTTTTGATTTTGTTTATCAATTAGCGTCCGGCTCATTCCTAACCGCAAGCCATCACCGCTATCTTGAATTTTGTCTGCTGAATTCAGCAATACAGATTTCATTACTTGATGATGCCGAGAATCGATGCTCCAGTGGGGTTGTTTTGTCCTTATCTGTCGGTCAGCAAATTCCTGCAATAGAGCAACAGTAGCCGTAACTTGAGGCGCTGCAAAACTCGTACCTGTAACCTTATTCAATTTACCATCTGGATTCAGCAAAGGAATATTATTCCCAGGAGCAACTAAACTGATAGCACGACGGCCACCAACATCAAATTCCCTTCCAGCAAGCCTTCCACTCACTCCTTGGTTAGCACCCGCTAGATTAGCCACATCTACTTTGTTAAAAACTCCCCCTCTGCTGGATGAAAAAGCCACGTTCATTCCGTTAAAATTATCTGTAGGAATGGGAATACCGCCCTTACCTTGGTTCCCTGCGATCGCATACAAAACATCATGAACACGGCTAGACCAGTCAACACATAAAGTTAGCAAAGCATTGCCATCTAAAACAGCCTCTGGTCTAGGATCGCGGCTCAGAGGTTCACCAAAGCTAAAGTTAATAGCACGGACATCGCCACTATTTTGTAGCGCTATGTGCTGGGCCGATAAACACTCTTCTGGCTGACCCATATTTTTAGTGGAACCCACCGCAGACGAATACAGTCGCGCTCCAGGAGCAACTCCCGGCAAAGCTTTGTATTGGCTTACCATCATACCAGCAACGTTGTAGGCGTGGGGGTCAACACCAGTATTTGATTTAGCTGGAGTATTACGTAAAAATACTGCTGCTAAAGATATGGCGCGATTTTTAGACACTGCCTTATCCCACCCAAACATTCCCGGTCGGCCAATTTCCACTTGACCAATAGCAATTTTACGACCGATTAAATTATAAGGAGCTTGGTGTAGCTTCAGAGCATCAATGCCGTTGGTTCCCAGAGCAGATTCTAAAGCTGAAGCAATTACCGGCGCACTCAAACAAGAAGCACTTAATCCCCAAATTATCCAGGTTAGTTTTTTAGTCATTAGTCATTAGTTATTAGTCATTGGTTATTAGTCATTGGTCATTAGTCATTGGGCATTGGTTATTTTTCCCCTACTACCCACTCCCAAAAAAGCCGGGATCAAAGTTATGAGTCTTGCTCAATGTTTTGTTACAATGCGTACAGACGAGGACGCTTAAAAACCCACTAGCCATGACCCAAAACCTATCTCAAAAGCCCATTGTAATTTCTCCATCCATCCTATCAGCCGATTTTAGTCGTCTGGGTGACGAAATTCGCGCCGTAGATGCCGCCGGAGCAGATTGGATTCATGTTGATGTAATGGACGGTCGTTTTGTACCTAATATTACGATAGGCCCTCTGATTGTGGAGGCGATTCGTCCGGTTACAACCAAGCCACTGGATGTCCACTTGATGATTGTGGAACCAGAAAAGTATGTAGAAGGATTTGCTAAGGCGGGTGCCGATATTATCTCCGTACACTGCGAACATAATGCTTCTCCACACCTGCACCGTACTTTGGGGCAAATTAAAGAGCTTGGTAAGAAAGCTGGAGTTGTACTTAATCCTGGTAGCCCTCTAGAGCTAATTGAATACGTTCTAGATTTGTGCGATTTAGTACTGATTATGAGCGTCAACCCTGGTTTTGGTGGTCAAAGCTTTATCCCAGGTGTGTTACCCAAAATTCGCAAGCTACGTCAAATGTGTGACGAACGCGGTCTTGACCCTTGGATTGAAGTGGATGGGGGACTGAAAGCAAATAATACCTGGCAAGTTTTGGAAGCGGGAGCTAATGCAGTTGTCGCTGGTTCAGCTGTATTTAACGCTAAGGATTATGCTGAGGCGATTACATCAATTCGCAACAGCAAGCGTCCTACCCCTGAATTAGCCAAGGTTTAATTCATTTTTAGATTAACCATTCTCTACAAAAAATAGGGTGGGCAAATTGCTCACCCTATTTTTATTTACACATAAAAAACTGGAAGCTATTCAAATTTTGAACTTCCAGTAGTTGTTATATAAATTGAAAATTTAGAAAGCTGAGATAATCCAGGTTGGGAGGACTAGGATTAGAATAGTTGAAAGAGAAGCGTATGACCTACTAGTTCCACCAGCCACGACAACGATTTAACCGTAACTTTTCTGTTTCTGTTCTTGTTATTGGTGTTAAGCGTTTGCTTTATTAACTAAAGCAACACCAACCACAGGATAGAAAGTTTTATAAGCATTACTCGCATTGTCTGCAGTCAATGAAAGCTGTGTAAAATTTGGATTGGGGGAATCCACCTGCCCAAATTCTCTTTGCTCAGACTTCCTCAGAAAAAGAACCACCATTAGCAACGGTTGAATCGTTTGTCTTGGTATAGGAGTTATTTACTCCATGAAATAGTGACTACTTTTGTAATCAGTTTGATTTATTTCATAGTCAGAACTAATCATTGATTTTATTTTTTAAACTTAACTTATTTGCCGCTAATCACCTCTATTTGTATCGAAGTTGTAGTTGTTATTAGTTTACCAATGTTGTAAGTATATATATTGCCATTTTGGCAGATTTTTGCAAAAAAATATCAAATTAATCACTGCGATCGAAAACCTACCATGCTATAGAGTTTAAACTCGCATGGTAGGCTCTCAGACACTTAATCAAGTCTAGAGCAGAATCTCTTGATTCCAAATTGTTTTTAATTGACCCCACAACGTTTCAAGGAAATATCTTGATTAACTTCTGGTTTTAATGACGATTTCCTTGATTGATTTTCGTTAATTGGCTGTCCCAATCTTTGGTCTAAACCACCACGAGTTTCTGTTTTTTGTTTTCCAACTACTTCCAGATAAGCAGGTCTTGAATCATTAGCGTGTTTCAGCATTTTTAGATTTTCACTTTGCTGTTGTTTTATTCTGTTGGCTTGAGAGTTTTCTTTCAGTAATCGATTGTAGGTACGGTACGGAATGTAATGGAGAGGATTATAACCAGCAAAACGTAGCATTAAAACACATGCCCAAGAGTACTTTCCAGCAATAATCGCTTCAACTACTTTATCAAATTGTTGAGCCTTTACTGTTGTATCTAAGTTACTACTAATACCAGCAATGTCTTGATTCATCATAGTGTTTAGTTATCCTGGATGAAGTAAACTAGTTATCTTTCTACGATTATTGGCGTTTCAATTAAGGCTTACAAACTGCATTAACCTTTTTACAGCTGTTAAATCGCTTTCGGGAAATTATCAGCAATTTGGCGGTGTTGGATGTTGACGTGAGATAAAAACCTATCAATCAACAGATGCGTACATAACTTTCCCAAACTCTGATTAGCTCCCGCAGCTTTGAGCGGTAAAGATACAGGCTGAAACTTCTCTGCTGTTTGAGCTTTACCTTGGTGCAGTTAAGCAGACTTTTAGTAATTTTGGCTGATAACTCCCCTAATAAACTAGTTTTGGCAAGAGCTAGCTTGTAGTAGGGATACAAATTATATAGATTCATTGCTGAACTGTCCCCTTGGCTTGAGGTTTCGACTGCATTTGACCTGATGATTCTTTTAATGAACTAACCTTTAATTAAAAACAATCAAGTTTTTAATCAAGTTTGTTGGCTGCTCAGTCCTAATTATCCAGATTCCCTCCGATGAATTGAGGAAATTTTGCTTAGAGCTTTTTAGTAAGTGAAAGGTAAAAATTTATCTTTTGTCTTCTCCTTTGACTGGTAGGACAAAAGTCTCAGCGTAGCTCTTGGTAGATGTAGTTTTGTCCTCTGAAACTTTATTGACTCCTAATTCAATAAATTTCCTCTGTTAAAATGCCTGTATTTCTTACTACTGCTTAATTAAGCAATTTCCGGCAATTTTTTATATTTTTTCGAGTAGTGGAAAAAATTTATTTATCCTTGGCTTTAACAATGTCATTCGTATATATACTATTTTTTGTCGTTAATGTCATCTACTAAGTTAGTAGATTTATAAGTTAAATTTACTGAATGTATTTAGATACGTACTTGCGGATTGTGCAACTTTTAATTTTGTCCTCCTTTGCGAATTCTTGAGGGGTCTGACCCCCCACACAATCTCAATTTAAACCCTTTATTATTGTCGAGTAACTAAAAAATACTACCATTAACTATGATGTAAAACAACTTCTCAAAATAGTAAAAGCTAAATAAAAAAACGTTCTCAACCAGGTGATTGAACATATTTTTTTAATAAGTTCAATTAGATAATGATATTTGTTATCCTTATATTTCTGGATTTTCAAGAACTACAGCTTTAGCATACCTAAATAAACTTGCTGTAAACTACTTGTGAATATCTCATGATTATCAGCTAGTAATCATAGATAGCCTAGTTTGGAAAAAACTTACTGGTTAATGATAATATAGATAACTATTTTTAATTATTATCAATTGAATAAACTAATAAATATATAACCATCGGTTATATAGGGATGCAGTTTTATTTCTGAAAAGATACGTAGGGGAGCCAGTCGCGTGGGCGGGGTTCCCGACTTGAGCGACCTGGCGTTGTCTTTTCCGGAGAGTACGGCACTAAATCCTTGATAATGGTGCGTTACGAACTTTGTTCTAACACACCCTACAATACTAATTTTGTTCAAAAATCAAATAGTAATTCTATATATGTAAAATATTAGAAAATTTAGTAATAGAGACAAAGCCGATTAACATATAAAACTGTTAATTTCATTCAGTAGTAACTTTTATATATATTAATATTAAATAAAATTATAAAGTTGAGACTAAGGATGTTGCCGCAGTTAGGCTAAATACTAATAAAAATCGCCAATTGACATGAGTTAGTGATGAGTGCTTTGCTCAACAAAAATACCTCGGTCTAGAACAAAGATATAGTCAGCATAGAGTAGTCTGGAGTTCTCAATCCTTCAACTCTTACCATTACTGAAATTTTCCTTCGCTTCCGGAAACACTCGGAAAATAAAATCACCAATCTAGACTCTGCTTTCTCAGATTAAAGATAGGCTAAATTTGGCAACACTTCTGCATATATACAATACTATAGCGGTTCTCATTTGGATGTAAGCTAGAGCTAACTCCCAGCCCCTTCCCTTGTAGGGGAGGAGAGTAAGATTTAAAGCATCTCTCCTTTTAAGAAAGAGGTTTAGAGAGGAAAAGTGTATTACATCCAAATGAGAACCGTTTTGATAGCTAATCAGTGAATAACTAAGTAAATTCCCCAGATTGCCATTGCTCGTAAGTAAGTGCTAGCGCGGAAAGTACCAGTTGCGGTGATAGCTTCAGGGGTGCGAAATTGCAGACCATTGTCATAAATTTGCTGGACTACAGCTTGTGTTAACCTCAAGGCTTCATCCTTCATTCCCATTTGCACAAGAAAAGCCGCTAGCCCAAAGTTTATCCCTGTCCAAACTTCTAGGGGATGAGTTGCTTTCGGGTTTTCTGGTGAACCGTCAGGACGAACACCATTAGCCGCACCAAACTCTCCATTGCAGAATTTCAAAAAGCACGCTTCATAAACTGTTTTCAGAGCCGAAAGGACGCGATCGCTCGGTACAATATCTGGTAAGTCCAGGAGTCGGGCGTAAAATTGTCCGCACAATTGATCTGCCATTACCACATCGGAACCACTTTTACTATCAAGTCGGTAATATTCCCCGTTCCAAAGTTTTTCTTGGTAAATAGGAAGAGATTGTTGTAACCAAGTTTCATAAGTGGATTTTTGGGTTGCCAACTCTGCTGTGTCACCTGTCTGGTAAGTTAATAAAATATCGCTAATTGCGATCGCAGCCTCTAGCGCTGCTAACCACAACCCACCACAATAGGCGCTGACACCTTGTAACCGCCAATCATCAAAGGTTTGGTCAGGCGCACCAGAGTTTTCAGGAATCCCATCGCCATCAAGGTCAAAGGTTTTCAGGTAGTCGAGGGTTTGAACGATGGCATTCCAACAATCTGCTAGAAATTCTACATCGTCAGCACCAGTGAGCAGAAAATCACGGTATACTTGCAAGACAAAATCACTACCTAAATCTTTCCATAAATTGCAGTCTTGATAGCTGGTGTAGTTGGTTTTCTGCCAAACGTGTTCATTCGGTGCGCCTAAATCGTGGGGTGTTGCACCTGCAACTTTGCGAACTGCAATCGGGCTTTCTGCCTTAATTGTCATGTAATAGCCGATTATCCGGGGTGTGTTATCACCTTGAGGAATCGCCCGTGCAAATGCCCTCATCACCGATTTTTCCAGTTCGGGAAACAGCATCAGCAGTCCAAAAGAGCCATATAATCGTACATCTAGACTTTCATACCAGCGGTAATCTAGACACTCCAGCACTGCAAACTGACCGATGGGGTCAAGTTTTGATGCAGCACTCCAGAGAGTACCGCCGCTAGTGAGGTCGTAAAGCTCATTAAATAGAGCCATTTTAAACCAGTTAGGCAAATCTTCCCGGTCGAGAATGGGTTGTTGCCAAATTTGAATTTGCGATCGCCAACTTTGGTATTCTTGTAATGCAGTAGATGCGATCGCCCAAGCGTTATTTCCACTTTTATCAAAAAAGTCTGTATATCTGCGGTAATAATTAACCCCGGCGGCAAATTCTGTAATGGGCAAATCCCAAGCGAGGACAAAGGGGATTTCCAGAGTTTCACCTGGTTGGAGAGTGAAACGAAGTGCGATCGCCGCCCCTAATTGTTCACCTTCTGCTACTGGATTTGTATCTATATAATTGGGCAAAGAACCATCTTTCGCAAAGCTTTCCCACACTTCCTCACCCGTTCCTTCAGGATTCCAGTGAGTGTGATGAAATATTTCTACTTGGGGATGTTTCAGCGTCGCAATACACCAAGTTCCGTCACCTTCTTCTAAAGGTTTATCGCTACCAACCCGACTTAAAACACAGCCAAACTGTTCTGTATTTTCAACTATCTGGTTATAGTTACCTTGACTTTCGCCCCAGCGTGGTTGGTATTCGTAAACCGGACTACCATCATCGCGCACCCGCACTTCGGGAGATTTCAGGGCATTTGTAAACCAGCCCACCATATTTTGCCAAGTGAGCATAATGCTCAGAGTGATTGGTGCATCTGTGGGGTTGTGGGCATTCCAGAGAAATGTTGCCACAGGGTAGCTAGTTTCTTGATAATTCCCAGCCCAGATTGGTGAAAACTGCTCACAAGTCAACTGTGCGTTAAAAATATTTTCATACACAAACCAGCTACGTGGGTATAGCGCGTGATAATTTCCTGTACCCTCTGCAAGTGTTGGATACCATTGCCAAGCTTTGAGAGTACCATCATCAGGCGCTTGGGTAGATAAAGCGTAGGCTTGGGAAGATATGCTATTGGATTCAAACACACTGAATTGACAAGCGGGAACGTTTTTGAAGGTATGTTCACCGCCATCGATGTGCCACAGGTTAAAATCTCCCCGTGAAGAACGACCGATGCAACCTGCACCAAAACCACCTAAAGGCATACCATGCCAAGGGCCATCATCGATATTACTTGGGTAGCGGACGGTATAAGGTTTTTCCCAGCCTAAGCCGATGGGACGGCTCCAAGTGCAAGAGGGAATTTTCGGAGAGAGTTGATTTGTCATCGCCTAATGTTACAGCGTGCAGTTACGTCAATGAAGACTAGCGCGATGTGTGATTTTTCTCAAGGGGCACAACGATGTAGGGGCATGGCAATGCCGTGTCCCTATTTGGTAATTTTGTTGTATATGTGGGCACTCTAAAGTTAAGAAACTTACTGGAGACTAATTTCTATGTCCACAGCCCCAATTAGTGCAACACTAGCGCAATCAGATAGAGATGCTGTGTTGCAAGCGATCGCTACAATTAAAGAGAAGCTACCATTTTTGATTGATTTAACTAACGAGGAACGGAAAGCTTTACCCAAGATGGGAGATAAAAGCCGCGCCTTTGTCAGCAAAGCATTGGAGGTGGCGACACAGAACCCAGAGTTTTTACCGCGATCGTTTGACCTGGATGAAATGCGGAAGGATGTACAATTGTTTGAGGCGTTGTATCCAGTATTGCTGTCGCTCACACAATTCCAAGAATTGGTGGATGATACATTTTTAGCGGTGGGTAGTGAAGCCTATGCAGCCGCGTTGCAGGTGTATACTTATGCCAAAGTTAGTGGACAAGGCGCTGGTTTAGAGACAGTAGTTGAGGAAATGGGGCAAAGGTTCGCCCGTAAGTCTCGGAAAGTCAAGCCTCAAGCAGCAGCGTTGTAGAAAATAACTCGGTAATTGCCCTTCTAAGGTGCAATGTTGAGGCTCAGAACTCGGATGTTGGAGTAAATTCCTCGGCGTTCCGAGTTCTGAACTCGAAGCTTCAATCTCTGAACATAGAATTTCGAGATGAGAACACGAAACTTCGAGCTTTGAACAGCAACATCCGAGATCCAAAGGCAATTGCTTACTCTTTGAACTCGGAACTTCGGGCTTTGAACTGCAACATCCGAAATTCAAGAGTGAATGATGGTGAGTCAGGAGCGATCGCTTTCGTTATCATCCCATCTTCACAAACCTGCAACCTGAAAAAACACAAATTAACTACTAAACTTATCACCAATATCTTGCGTAGGGGCACAGCAATGTTGTGCCTTGATAGAACTGTTCACCGCAGCCAAAATTTTATTTGCAATTTTCCGTAGAAGAATTAGCATCATTCAAATGTAATAGGCATTGTGCAAAGCAATATTGTTTATCGTTTAGATGCCAAATGGGTAGGAGGGCACAGCATTGCCGTGCCCCTACGTTATTTATATCAATGGCAATAGAAATTATTAGCATCATTCAAATGTAATACGCACTGTGCAAAACAATATTGTTTATCGTTGAGATGCCAGATGGGTTGGAGGGCATTGCAATGCCGTGCCCCTACGTTATGTATATGGACGCAGATAAAAATTATCGATTAAAATACACACATATTGCTAATAACTGTATGTAAAAATCAATGCCCTATGATCCACAAAGACACCACCGCCATTCTATTCGCTTGAAAGGGTACGATTACACCCAACCTGGTGCATATTTCATCACCATTTGCACCAAAGCGCGGCAATGTTTATTTGGTAATGTGGTTAAGGGCGAAATGCAATTAAATTCTTTAGGTCATATTGCCTTCAACTGCTGGCAAACAATATCCGATCATTTTCTCCACATTGAATTAGATACCTTTGTAGTCATGCCTAACCATCTACATGGCATCTTAATCATCACCAACAAACCCGTAGGGGCACAACATTGTTGTGCCCTCAATCAAAATCTTGACCGCAATACAGAAAAATTCGGCAACCCTGTACATGGTTCTATTTCTACAGTTATTCGCAGCTATAAAGGCGTTGTCAGCAAACGCATTAATATAATTTGGCAGACCAAAGGACAATCAATCTGGCAGCGCAATTTTTACGAACACATTGGAAGAGAGCAAAAATCTGTAGATAACATCCGAGAATATATTTTATATAATCCCCTACATTGGGCAGATTATCTAGAAAACCTGCAACATAATTCTGATGATCAAGATTTCCTGTTTGATATCCCTTTTTGATCTAAAATCATGTGTTATGTCATAAATATGAATTCGCGTTGGGATGCAACACTTGGTAAGGGCACAACAATGTTGTGCCCCTACAATGACCAATCCAACTCCTCATTGCATTCTTGGAACGAGGTTGCCAGTCCTTCTTTTATAGATTCTTTCTTATTAAATTACATATAAATGTATTGGAAATGGGGCTTTAGACTATTAATTGGATTCTTCGGGCTGTGGCTAATCCTCGATTTGGGTTCCCGCCTGGGAGCAGAGATTTTTTGGTTTCAGGAAGTCGGCTACCTCCAAGTATTTCTTTTGAGGGTGTTGACTCGCGGTATTTTGTGGGTAGTCGTGGCTGGGGTAACTGCTGCCTATTTACTATTAAATCTGGCTTTAGCACAACGACTAAAATATTCGCCGTCTCTGAAGATTGAAGAAGTCAGGCGTGAGGAAGCAGAACTCACCAGTGAATTAACAAATTTTCTCAGCCCTAGTTATCCAAGAAGCCACGAAACCCTGATACTTCCGCCGCAACGCTTTAAAAAACTGAGATTGCGCTGGTTATTACCCCTAACTCTAGTACTGAGTTTGTTAATCGGGTTGATACTGGTTCACTATGGTCAAATTGCTCTTTTCTACTGGCATTCTCCAGTTAATCGGGGTATTTTACCCATTCCCGCCCTATTTAGACCAGAGACAATCTGGCAACTCTTGAGGCAAATTGTCTCTCAAGTCTGGTATCTCGGTTTAATTGGGGGAGTAGCGATCGCAATCTTAATCTATCCCCAATTTTTACTAACTGCGATCGCAGTTTTCTTAAGTCCGATTTTTGGATTCATCCTATTCCAGCACTGGCCAAAGGTGCTGCAATATTTCCACCCCACCCCTTTCAACAACACTGACCCTTTATTTGGTCGAGATATCAGCTTTTACGTATTTTCCTTACCCCTTTGGGAACTGCTAGAACTCTGGTTGATGGGATTATGTTTGTATGGTTTCGTCGCCGT
Organism: Nostoc sp.; assembly: GCF_036919895.1. Classification (GTDB taxonomy): domain Bacteria; phylum Cyanobacteriota; class Cyanobacteriia; order Cyanobacteriales; family Nostocaceae; genus Nostoc. Next base: position 16,546 of record NZ_JBALBW010000136.1, on the reverse strand, counting down.
TACCCTCACTTATCTTCTGTCAGCAGACAGTTTGAGTCAGGGGATTTTTCCTGGTTTTTCGCCCCAGCAGCAGCGTCATTTATTCGGTATGGGTGGCTTGTTGATGCTGGTAGTAGCTTTGAGTTATTGGCTCAGTCGCTATGAACTGGTGTATTCTAGCCGTGGTGTTAGTTATGGTGCTAGCTATACTGATGTGACAACCCAGTTGCCAGCTTACACTGTCTTGTGCGTTGTGGCAGTAGCGATCGCCTTTTACCTACTTTGGCGAACGTTTTTCTGGAAATCTAAATCTCAGCATCGTCCCTTAGTATTTTACACTTTGGGGATTTATCTAGTACTAGTTGTAGCGGCTGACGTTGTTTTACCTACGGTAGTGCAATATTTAATTGTCCAACCTAATGAGTTGCAGCGAGAGCAACGCTACATTCAACGGACTATCGCCTTGACTCGCCAAGCATTTGATTTAGACGCGATCGATACCAGAGGCTTCAACCCTCAAGGAACGTTGACTGAAGCTGATATTCAAAAGAATGACTTGACAATTCGGAATATTCGCCTTTGGGATCAGCGACCACTGTTACAAACTAATCGTCAGTTGCAACAAATTCGACCGTATTATCGGTTCCCCAATGCGGATATCGATCGGTATACTCTCAAAACAGATGTCACCTCACGCCGACTATCTACCCCTCAAAACCCATCAGAACCTAAGCAGAAAGCATTTGAAACAACGGAACGGCGACAGGTACTGATTGCCGCACGCGAACTAGACTATACTGGCGTACCACAGGCGGCTCAAACGTGGGTTAACCGTCATTTAATTTATACCCACGGTTTCGGATTTACTGTTAGTCCAGTTAATACGGTTGGGCCGGGAGGGCTACCCGAATATTTTGTCAAAGATATTAGCGGTAGTAGTAGCCCTTTGACAACTTCCAGTCAAGCTATTCGTTACAGTATTCCCCTTGGGCTACCCCGAATTTATTACGGTCAGATTACTAATAGTTATGTAATGACTGGTACAAGAGTCAGAGAACTAGACTACCCTAGTGGTAGTGACAATGTTTACAACTCTTACGATGGTCAGGGTGGAGTTGAAATCGGTTCAGCATGGCGACGGTGGTTATTTGCCATGTATTTGAAAGATTGGCAGATGGTGCTGACACAGGATTTTTTACCAGAGACAAGGGTGCTATTCCGGCGAAATGTCAAGCAAAGAATTCAAGCGATCGCACCTTTTTTGAAATTTGACAGCGATCCTTATTTAGTTGCTGCTGCTGCTAATCAAGATTTTCCCCGTAATCCCAGTTATCTTTACTGGATTATTGATGCCTACACAACTAGCGATCGCTATCCTTACTCAGACACTGGTAGCGATGGGATTAACTACATTCGCAATTCTGTCAAAGTAGTGGTTGATGCCTACAACGGCAGTGTCAATTTCTATACTGCCGATTCCAGCGATCCGATAATTGCCACTTGGTCAGAGATATTTCCCCAAATGTTTAAACCGCTCAGTACAATGCCTGTTAATCTCCGCAGTCATACTCGGTATCCGGTGGACTTTTTCAAAATTCAATCTGAGCGGTTGATGACCTACCACATGACCGATCCCCAGGTATTTTACAATCGGGAAGACCAGTGGCAGATTCCTAATGAAATCTATGGCAGTGAAACTCGTCCAGTAGAGCCGTACTATTTAATTACTAGTCTACCCACTGCATCTGTTGTTGGCGCGGACTCTGGTAAAGAAGAGTTTATTCTGTTTTCGCCCTATACTCCCAGACAACGGAGTAACTTAATCGCTTGGTTAGCGGCGCGATCGGATGGTGTTAATTACGGTAAGTTATTGTTATATACTTTTCCTAAAGAAAGACTGGTCTATGGGCCAGAGCAAATCGAAGCGCGGATTAACCAAGATCCAGTAATCTCTCAGCAAATTTCCCTGTGGAATCGCCAAGGGTCGAAAGCCATTCAAGGCAATCTATTAGTGATTCCTATTGAGCAATCGCTGCTGTATGTCGAGCCAATCTATTTAGAAGCTGCACAAAATAGCTTACCAACCTTGGTGAGGGTAGTAGTGGCTTACGAAAATCGAATTGTTATGGCCCAAACTTTAGAGCAAGCATTGCAGGCAATTTTTAAACCAGAAGTTACACCAGCCCCTGCAATTATCCGTCCTTTTGAAGAAGTAGCCCCACCAGGTTAAGGGATTATTTATAAAGTAAAAATAATTACATAGCAGGGGACAGGGAGCGATCGCCATTAACAAAATTTATTGCAACAGGCATAGTTTAATAGTCCAACATAATGTAATAGACACTAAAAGTTAATGAACATGCTACAAAGTAACCAACTAGAGATCCGCCACATTAGTCCGAAAGTGAGGCAGTTGATTAAAATGTACGCCGATGTTAATAACTGTACGCAGTCTGAGATGCTGGAACGGATTATTTTGGAGTGGAACGCCCAACAAAGCGAGAGCGAAAGACCGCCAGGAGACGAAGATGAATAGCTTTCTGCTACAATCTTTAGTCTAATTGTAGCGAAAGTCTTTTATTAATTTGGTTCTCTAGCTCAAGAAGAATTTTTCAGAGATTGGGTCTTTTTTGAGGGATTGAATAAAATCCCTCAAAGTCATCATACTACCCGTTAAGGTGAACTTAGGAGTACCATTTTGAGCAACGATTCTCACTTCACCGTCTTGGATCTGAATCTTATTTTTAATGCTATCCCATAGACTATCGAAGCTCTCATCATCTTTGCAACCATTAGCTTCCAGGAATCTTTGGCGTACTTCTGTTTTTAATGCTAGTGCTTCTGCTGCTTGAGTCCGTGCCTCAAAGTGCTTAACTACATCTTCATAAGCACTTTCCCTCAGAATTTTGTTCTCAGCCTGAACTTGCTCTAACTGAGTTTTGATGGCTTGCAATTGAGATGCTAAAGCTGCTGATTTCTGGTATTCAAGTTTTAAGGCTTGCTTTGCATTGGCTAACAAGGTTTTATAATCTAGCTGATCTCGATCTTGATTTTTTTCGGATTGCATTTTTATCTCTCGATCAACAGATTTTAAGTGAGAAGCTCTCGTCAGTTATATGACAAAACTGGCGAGAGCTTAGTAAATGTTATATGGTTTATCTAAGTATTAGTTATTTCACCAATAATGGTGATTCAGAGGTAGGATTCTCCTGGATGCTACTCAAACAAGAACTAATATGCAAGCGGATAGCTCGCTCATAAACACTAGTCTGCTGAGTTCGTACACCTACAGCCTGATATATTAAGTTAATATCTGGAAATTCAGACCAATACATCAAAAAAATGTCTTTAGCTGGAGTAATAATTTCGTAATTATTCTCTTGTCTTTTCTTTCTAAGCTTACAATTATTTAGTTGCAATTTTTGTCTGAATAGTTTTTCAAATTCTGGAATTAAATCTGAAGTAGTTTTCATGTGTTATACACGTTAAAACGTGTTAATTATGCAAAGACTATCTGGTGATATTACTAAGTATGACACTTCAGATACCTCTTACAATATAGTGTATCAGTTATCGAGTCTTTGAGAATTTGAGGTTAATTTTCTCTTTTTACGATTAGAGAAGAAGGGACTAGAGACTGGAGACTAGGGAAATAGTTAGCAGAGACACCTTAATAATTGCATCGCGAAATTATCTTTGGGGTAGATTCTTATAGGGCATTAAATACCTACAGGCTACAGCCTGGGCCTTCAAGACCCTCTGGAAAACAGATTAATTCTAAGTAATCTGGATTTTCCACAAACTTTTTAGCGGCCAGTAATCCGGCAATACTCCAAGTTTGATTGATTCTGGCTTCTTTGCCAATTAAACGACCATTGTTGCCATCGTAGTATTCCGGGAATTTATCCTTAAATAAACGCTTTTCGGCGATCGCGATCGCAGCTTGAGCAAGTTCTGTTCGTCCTGTTTTCAATGCCGCAGCCGCAAATAACCAAAGCAAAACTGGCCAGTTACCACCGTTGTGATAAGACCAAGCGCTGTTCTTAGAGTCACATCCTGTAACAATTCTCCACTCTAAACCTTCCATTGCCGGAAAGCAAATTTTAACAGGCATATAGCCGATCAAGTCTTGCCAGCGTTGGGCAAATAAATTCATGATGCTTTCAGATTCTTTGTCGCTGGCTAAAGAAGCTAAAATTGCCATTAGATTTCCCAGAGCAAAAAAGCGAAAATCCATCCGTCCCGGCCCTAGATTTCCCGCTAAATATCCTCCAGTTTCGGGCAACCAGTCGGTTAACCAAGTGGGGATTGATTCTGGGTGGATATTGAATTTATTAACAATTTCTTTACCGAATTCGTTACCCTTATAACGATAGATTTCCCCCAATCGCTTTAGGTCTAGCCAATAATAGTTGCGGATATGATATTTCAAAGATCCCAATCGCCTATTGACTTTGCCGAGGTAAATATCGCCGTCTCCATCTGATAAAAGCAATTCACAAGCTGCCCTCAGAGACGCGTAGAACAAAGCTTGAATTTCTAGAGGATGTTCGTAGACTCCCATCCGACGGTCAATCATAAACGCACCATCGGGAACTAACATGGTTGGGTACATGGAAAACCGATGTACCAGACAAAGATCCAAAATTAGTTTGATTCCGGCTTGAAAATCTGGCTGACGCGCCAAGGATAAATCGCCTGTAGACTTTTCATAGGCCCGTAGCAAGAGAATCCACCACATACAGGAATCTATTGGGGGAACACGAGCGATCGCCTGCTCACCAAAATCAGCGACCAAAAATTCCTCATTCCCATTAAAATGTACTTTGAAACTTGCAGGCATCAAACCCGCTCCTGCTTCAAAGCAATCCATCTGCTTTTCATGACTTTGTAGTTTCAGTGTTTCTACTAAGAAGTTACGGACAATCTCTGCCTTTCCGTACATCAGAAACACCAAGGCAGAAGGCACAAAATCGCGGAGAAAGCACTGGTCATAATTGAGTGCATCTAACTCTGGATCGTGGGCAGCTACAGTCCCAATCGGTTTTCCCTGGTAATAGATTATGGACTTTTCCAAAAATTCCCAGGCTTTTGCTTCCAGTTGACTGTTCGGTTCGATGGCGCTATTCATGGGCGTTTAATTCCACTACGTAATATGTATCGGCTTAATTGTGGAAAGTACGCCAGCCTTGTCTCAAGCTGACCGGGTTTTCCAAAAGTCAGCATACAGAGTCCATCTCAACAATGTCTGATTCTTCGGAGACATCTGCCTGAACTAGTAGCGACTTCGCACCCCAATTTTTGATATTTCCGCAGGCTTTTTGCAGCGAGTCTGATAGCGATCGCCTGACTTAAAGCGTTCCTTCCCTATAACCCTATCATATTTCCTCCCTAAGCTGCTTTTGCTTGAATTTGAACTCAGTCAAACAATTTGGGATTTTAGATTATTCTTTTCAATATATCTAGTGGGACTTGTTAAAGAATGAGAGCTAACTTGGTATTGACTGCTATAGAGATTAATCCTTTATAGACATGATTTATAGTGCCTTTAAAAGTGTTATTGGAAGTAAAAAAATAGTTACTTCTTCTCTACAGTATTAAAGTAAAATCTTAGTGCAGATATCAAATTTATAAGCCTTGTTATAGAGGCAATTCAGGAATTGCCTCTGTCGAGATTGGTACACCCAACCATTGGTATCAACTTAAGCCCCAGCGAATAGAATTTGCGGCTACACTGGCATTGTCCGCCTACGCGGACTAACACGAAATTAAGGTTTTTTAACCCACCTCGGTGGGTTTTCTTGGTGTAAACGCGGTTTCTAACCGCCCATTTCGCGTTAAGTTAACACCAATGACACCCAACCTACCGCTACAAAAAATTATTTCCTAGAAATGATCCACACTGCATGAATGATTCCAGGAATGTAACCGAAAAGTGTCAAAACAATATTAATCCAAAAGTCCATACCAAAGCCTACTTGTAAAAACACTCCCAAAGGCGGTACGAAAATGGCACACAGAATCCGAACTAAATCCATTTAAACCTCCTATTAATCTCAACGAAAATAGCTTGTTGAGGAAGTTATTCACCACTGTTCAAGCATATTTGTACTTTTCAAAGATAACATTCTCTCTCTCAATCGAGGTCACGCTTAAGATGCGGTAAACCGCACTCAAGATTAGCCACCGCTAATTTTGGCTTTATAACCTAGCTTGATCAAAATCTCAACAATTTTCTGCTTGTGTTCACCCTGAATTTCAATTTCGTTATCTTTAAGTGTTCCACCTGTCCCACACTGGGTTTTCAACTGCTTCACCAAATCTGCCAAAGTTTCCGGTTTAGCTTGAAAACCGCTAATCACTGTGACAGTTTTGCCTTTGCGTCCTTTGCGAGAAGCTTGTACTTTAAGATTTTGTTGTTGAGGAGGTAGTTCTGGAATTGGTCTTTCTGTAGCGGCAGAATTGTCATTGCCAAATTCGCGGTAAACAAAGCTTTTGTCAGAAGATTTAGAATTGGAAGAAGACATAATAATGTTTGATAATGTTTGTTAAGAAAAATTTCAAAGGCAGTGGAAACTTCTACGCAACCATTCTGCTGGAATATCAATTTCTAGGCTAACATCACAGATTCATTGCCAGGAGTTGGGAATTTGTACCTAGTCCCCAGTCCCCAGTCCCTAGATATACCCCAGGTATACTCCAGATATGCTCCAGACTTTTCTATAATAATTAAGTCATTCCCGTCATCGAAAACAGCCCGTGACTACCACTCCCCTCTCTCCGAGTTCAACTGTTCAGGTTCCCGATTCTCTAGGTCGCTTTGGACGTTTCGGCGGTAAGTATGTACCTGAAACGCTGATGCCTGCGCTAGCTGAATTAGAAACAGCTTATCAGCAATACCGCAATGACCCTGGTTTTCAAGCAGAATTACAGCAGTTGTTACGGGATTATGTAGGACGCGCCACACCATTGTATTTCGCTGAACGCCTGACTACTCATTATGCCCGACCCGATCGCACCGGGCCACAAATTTATTTAAAGCGCGAAGATTTAAATCATACTGGCGCTCACAAAATCAATAATGCCCTTGGTCAGGTATTGTTGGCGAAACGCATGGGTAAGCAACGGATTATTGCCGAAACGGGTGCTGGACAACATGGAGTTGCTACAGCCACTGTTTGCGCTCGTTTTGGGCTGGAATGCGTAATTTATATGGGCGTTCATGATATGGAACGCCAATCTTTAAATGTGTTTAGAATGCAGTTGATGGGGGCAGAAGTGCGTCCGGTGGAAGCGGGAACGGGAACCCTGAAGGATGCCACTTCTGAAGCAATCCGCGATTGGGTAACAAATGTGGAAACAACTCACTACATCCTGGGTTCAGTAGCAGGGCCCCATCCTTACCCGATGATGGTACGTGATTTCCATGCAGTAATTGGTCAAGAAACTCGCGCCCAAGCAATGGAAAAGTGGGGCGCACTTCCTGATATTCTCTTGGCTTGTGTAGGTGGTGGTTCCAATGCGATGGGACTATTCTATGAGTTTATTAATGAGTCTTCTATCCGGTTCATTGGGATTGAGGCCGCCGGAGAAGGTGTTAATACCGAAAAACACGCAGCAACCTTGACAAAAGGACGAGTTGGTGTATTGCACGGAGCAATGAGTTATCTATTACAAGATGAAGATGGGCAAATCATTGAGGCTCACTCAATTAGTGCGGGGTTAGATTATCCGGGTGTGGGGCCAGAACATAGCTATTTGAAAGACACTGGTCGCGCTGAATACTATAGTGTGACAGATGCAGAAGCTTTGGCAGCATTCCAGCGATTATCGAAATTGGAAGGGATTATCCCGGCATTGGAAACAGCCCATGCGATCGCATATCTCGAAACCCTATGTCCTCAACTAAGCGGTAGTCCCCGAATTGTAATTAACTGTTCTGGACGCGGTGATAAAGATGTACAAACCGTAGCTAAGTTATTAGATCAATCGTAAATTTACGTAAAATATTTGGAAGAGAGCAATGATGGATCAACAATTCCAGCACCCTATGCTACCGCAACCCACTCACGATGAGTTGGCACGCCAAAACTTCATGCAAAGTCTAAAAATGCACATTTTCAGGAATATTTCTCCTGGAAATAAGGTAGTTTATGAAAAACTAGCCAAGCCGAAGTTTGAACAAAAACATCAGCGTCCTCCCCAAAATCGTCATGAAATTCGGGAAGCAATGCAGCATGAACCCTACTACCGATGGACTAGTGCCCTCAAGCGCATCAACCAGGAAATATTATGGGATGCTGTAAATACTAGTGTTGACAGACAACTGCCAGAGTTGATTGAGCGTGCCAAAGATCGGGTTGGTGAACTGGGTACTTTAACCCTCGACCCAAATTTTCAAATACCTAATCATCAAAAGGCTGTAGATATTCATTGTATGCCCGGAGGATATCACAGTGAATTCACTGCTGACGATCTAGCTGCTGGCGCAACTTACGATCGCGGCGTTTACGTTTATGGTCTGGGTTGGTTGGGGCCGCTTAACAATGACATGGGGCTATCTATAGTCCAAAACTACCTTCTGCCAGAGTATCCCGACTTTCGACCTAGAAAAATTCTCGATATGGGATGTTCTATTGGTAATAGCACATTACCTTACGTAGATGCTTACCCAGATGCAGAAATTCATGCCATAGATGTAGGCGCACCCATGTTGCGTTATGCTCATGCAAGAGCCGAAGCCTTGGGCAAACGGGTACACTTCTCACAGCAAAATGCCGAGCATACTAACTTCCCAGATGAATCATTTGACTTAGTGGTTTCTCACATTTTGCTGCATGAAATTCCCCCGCCAGCCGTCCGTAAAGTTATGCAAGAATCTTATCGTCTACTGGCTCCTGGCGGCATGATGCTCCATCTGGAAGCACCCTTGTATCGTCACATGGATGTGTATACACAGTTCATTTTTGATTGGGAAACCGCTAACAACAACGAACCATTCTGGAGTGCTGTACGCGATCTAGATTTGGTGACGCTAGCGACTGAAGCGGGTTTTGCCGCAGATAAGACATTCGAGAAGTTTGTCCCTAATGGGGCATGGAAAGCAAAAGTCAATAATGATGGCAACTCAGTTAGCCAAGGCAGTTGGTTTGTAGTCGCGGCAACGAAGTAAATACCAATTCGTAATTTGGAATTGAGAAAGTCAGATTTTATCTGGGTTTCCCTCTTTTGTGTGTGTAGTCTGATTTTTGGAGAATTGGTATATGGTAAAAACAGCCAAGGGTAAACGACCTGTTTACTTAGAAAATCCGCAAACGGATAAATTGTTAGCGATCGTTATGGCTTTGACTGGTGAGGTGTCCGTGCTGCATGAGCGGCTAGACACCATTGAACGGTTGCTAGAGGTTAAAAATATTTTATTGCCTACTGAGATTGAAGCTTACCAGCCGGATGCCAAGGTAATTAAGGAGCGGGAACAGTGGCGTGCAGAATATATTGCACGGGTGTTGCGCGTGGTGCAGGAAGAGTTAGAACCTCTCAATCAAAGCTAGTTGCACAAAGGTTTTAGTGAAAAAAATTATGCTATTTATGTAAAACAATCATACTAATGGTAGAGGAAAGTTTTTTATAAACAGCACAATCTTTTTGTAAGATTGTGAATTTAAACGTTTGCTGACAGTTTTGCAACATAAAACTGGCATAAAGAGAGGTATATAGACCTATAACCAATTTGTCAGATTGACACTACTTTGGTTAGATTGTCTGGAACTTTACTTTCAGCAAATGATTAAAACAACAATCTACACTATTATTTTAGCTACTATTGTTCTCAGTAGTGGAGCGATCGCTACTCCTGTAAAAAATCCAAATTTTACACCCGTGTTATCAAACGGATCAAGGGATACTTTCAAAATGGCAGCATCTAGGATCAACACTGCTGCTCTAGAACAGTCGGTTTTCATCCAAATTAATAACTACAGAACTTCCCAAGGGCTACCAGCACTGACTCGTAATTCTGCGATCGATAATCAAGCTAGGATTCACAGTCAGGATATGGCTAATGGGAAAGTTCCCTTTGGACATACAGGATTTTCAGAGCGTGTTCAAGCAATCGGTATTTCTTACATAGCAGCTGGTGAAAATGTTGCTTATAACCAAGGATATAGCGATCCTGCCACGATCGCTGTTCAAGGCTGGCTCAAAAGTCCAGGGCATCTAGCCAATATTAAAGGCAATTATGACAAGACGGGGATTGGCGTTGCTGCCACCAGTACAGGCAAAGTCTACTTCACACAAATTTTCCTTCGTTGAGAGGTTTAGCGAAATTTAGATTTTTTCGGAAATTCCCCAAACTTCAGTCTATTGACAAAGCTTTTGTTAGATGTAGGAAAATGTAATTTCCGTGACACTTTTCTATTGAATACTAGATTATTTTTTAGTAATTCATGAAAATCTTAAATTCTCAGCAAAAATAACCGTGATTATATGAAGCCAATCTATTGAAATATTGACAATTGGAAATGATTATTTGTACTTCTCGTGAGGGATGTAGCCAAATTGCCGAAATTCATCAACCCTTAATAGTATCGTGGTATATATCGTCGGAACAATAAGTTAGAGTAGAAGTCTTATATCTCTACACATAACGCAATTCTCCATGTTCCGACAAACTGCTTTTGGCATCGCTTTAAGTGCGCTTGTCCTTGCTAGTGGATTAACGACTGTTCCGATACCAAATTATTCTTCTACGAATACATCCACCCGTAATAAGCTGTTGTCGCTCTTTTCCAGTCAGGTTGCAATATCGACTCCTACTTTTAAAACTACTGAGTTAGAAAAATCAGTTTTTGAGCAAATTAATCGATATCGGGCTTCTAAAGGACTGCCAAAGTTGACCCTCAATGCAAATATTACTCGACAGGCAAGAATTCATAGTCAAAATATGGCTAAGGGTAAAACCCCATTTAGCCATCAGGGATTTGAAAAGCGAGTTAAAGCTGTCCCTCTTCGCTACAACAGTGCGGCGGAAAATGTTGCTTTCAACCGGGGATATAGCAACCCTGTAGAGGAAGCTGTGACTGGTTGGATCAATAGTCCCGGACATCTAAAGAATCTTAAAGGCAATTACAACCTCACTGGAATTGGCGTTGCTACTAATAATCAAGGCGAAGTCTACCTGACACAAATATTTTTTCGCACTAGGTAGATTTAATTTCTGATTTTTTTGCACAATGATAATGTAGTGTCTGACAAGACTTTTATCTGCTAGACACTGCTATTATTTTTGAACAATTCATGACATTACAAGATTTTCAGGTGAGCGATCGCGATCTCAGTGACGCAGCCCTTGGACAGTATTTAGAATCAACAGCGATCGCAGTTGATACAGAAACGATGGGATTATTGCCGCAGCGCGATCGCTTGTGTCTCGTCCAACTGTGCAACCTAGAAGGGAAAGTCACTGCAATCCGCATAGCCAAAGGCCAAGACAACGCCCCAAATTTAAAAAAACTTTTGGAAGCGGCAAATGTCGTAAAAGTATTTCACTTTGCGCGATTTGACCTTGCCACTTTGCGGGCTAATCTGGGGATTCAGGTTAACCCTGTTTTTTGCACCAAAATCGCCAGTAAGTTAGCCCGTACTTACACAAATCGCCACGGACTCAAAGATGTAGTGCAAGAGTTAGAAAAAGTGGAACTTGATAAAAGCTCTCAAAGTTCTGATTGGGGTAATGCCACTAGCTTATCTGAAGCTCAACTGAGTTATGCTGCCAATGATGTGCGCTATTTAATTAGCGTGCAACAGAAGTTAACAGAAATGCTCAAACGAGAGGAACGTTGGCAAATTGCTCAAGAATGTTTTGAATTTTTGCCAACAATAGTTTCCTTGGATTTATTGCAATTTAAAGATTTGTTTGAACATTGATCGATTAAATGGGCATTGTTGTGTTGGTGGAAGCGGCACGGTTATCCCGTTCCCAGTGCTGAGTAAAGAAGTGAGATTCCCTACTCAGCATAATTTTCTAAGTTATTGTTGGTCTAAGAGCCAACATTGGAATCATCTCTGTTTGTGGAATTTTTAGATTCTTTAACGCCTTCTTTGAGGTTACTAGCTCCCTCTTGAATGCTTTCTTTGAGGTTACTAGCTCCTTCTTTAATGCCTTCTTTAAGATTACTAGCTCCCTCTTGAATACCTTCTTTGAGGTTACTAGCTCCTTTTTTAATGGCTTCTGTGGTGCTAGTGCCTCCCTTTTGCAGATTCTCTTGGTGATTTTTTAGCCGATCTACAACGTTGTAGTCATCTGCACCTGCGGGGGTTTTTGATTCAACAATACCTTCTGTTGGGCCACCGATCGCTTTCCATGCCTCAAGACCACCTTTGAGTTGGGAGACATGTTCAAATCCATTAGAACGAAGTTGCTGTGCAGCTTGGGCAGTTTCTTCTTCATTAGCACCGTAAACGTAGATATCACGGCTTTGATCCAAAGAAGGCACTGCACGCTGTACCAATTCATCTATTGGCATGGGCATTGCTCCCATAATGTGACCTTGGTTGAAGGTGTTGCGATCGCGCACATCGAGGATTGTAAAAGCTGGTTCGCCCCATTCTAGACGAGACTTCAGGACATGAGGATCAGATTGTGCTTCTATTGGTGGTTGTGGGGGAATGATGCCGCCGACTAAATTGTTAACCATAACTTTTCCTGTTGACGATATTAAAAGCAATCTAACGGATTAAACATATTTAATTGCTCTTTCTATGGGATGAATATCCTCAAAGTATTTCTTTAGATAGACTGGGTAATTGAAATATTTTCTGCCATTTAATCCATTGCCAATACAGACAATATATACTAGCTAGAGGAAAAGATGTTTTCTTGACTTGACTAAATATATTTTGAAGTTACACTTTTGAGTTTTAACTATTTAAACACATTATAAATACATCTAAAGTGATTAAATTTCCTACCTCATTCATCAAAAATATTCAGCCATTTTCCTATGAATTCTGTGCCTTTTCTATATCTGCGATCGCTAATAATAATGTCTCTTCAATCTCTTGCCGCACTATTGGATTTACACCAGCAGTACTATTAAGGCAATCTACCAATAATTTATTTACATTATAATATTGCTGCAACAATTCTTTTTGCTGTTCGTTGAACTGCCAGTCATAACCAATATGGCGATATTTAATTAGAAGTAAATATCCATCAGTTGGACTGCCTGAGCAATGTCTGTTAAAGCTGTTTTTGCTGCCCTTATACCTTCTGGTGATGCTCTCAGTCCTGTCCTTGGCTTGTCATTCTCTCAGGCTGAAACTTGTAGTGTAGTATATGCTTAGAAGGGTAGCTACATGTAAATGCACGCCGAGTAAATTTTCGTAGTCCCTCTTCAGAAGGAGATACCCATTGCTTAAAGTCCGGTTGAGTAGGTAGAGTTGAGAATCTAGATTGGCTTGTGGTTAGGTTTGTGAGCCTTTGTGAAGAACTAATTAGTCAGGGAATGAGTTGTTTTTGCAGATTTGTATCAACTGCTGTAGTATCTGGTGTGTGTCTAGAATATTTGTGGTTGTAGAAATGCTCTTCAATTACACTTATCTTAAGTATAAAAGTCAAGAACTATACACTAAAAAATCAGAATATACACAAGCTATACATTTGATCGGCATTCCACTAGCTGAAGTTTCCATAAACTTCATGGAAAATTCATTGTACACAAGTACTACAGTAGCGATCGTACTCAGCAGAGACGCGCGTGAATCCACTCTCAACAGAAACACGTAAAGCAAAACTGGCGCAACAGCGAATCGCCCAATCTACAATAGGCAGCATTATGGTTATGATTACCGCGACTACTCCCAAAATTATGATTGTTGATGACGACTTCGGTGTGAGAAATCTCGTTCATCGTTTTTTGAGTCGGAAATATCAAATAGAGGCGGCAGCAGATGGTAAAACGGCCTTATCAATGTTTGAGCAATTCAACCCAGCTTTAGTAATTCTGGATTGGAATTTGCCGGATGCTAACGGTTATAGCCTCTGCCAAGAAATGCAGAGTCGTAATAATGTTTTAGTACTGATACTGACTAGTAGGACTGATGAGGCTGATAAAATTAAAATCTTGAGTGCAGGTGCTGATGATTTCATGACTAAACCATTTAGTCTTGCAGAAATAGAAGTTAGAGTAGAAGCTCTTTTGAGGCGGATACGCTACGTTAACCCTTCACCAACACAACGAATAATTTTTAAGCAGCTATTAATTAATCCAGAGGGTCGGGAGGTAACACTTAACGATAAGCCTCTGGCTTTAACAGCGCTGGAATTTAATATTTTACATTTTTTGGCAAGTCATCCTAATCAAGCTTGGAGTCGCCCACAGTTAATCCAAAAAATCTGGGGTTGCGACTACGTAGGAGATGGCCGGGTGGTTGATGTGCATATTGGCCAGCTTCGCAAAAAGATGGAAGTCGATCCTAGCGTACCAGAGTTTATTAAAACTGTCCGGGGCTACGGTTATAAGTTTGAAGCTATCGATGAAAATACTACTTCCTGAGCTTTCCAATTTCAGGAGTAGTTTTATTGCTTACTTAAATACTTTTACTGAGGCTTGACTGTATAACCTGCGTTAATTTGAGACGTTGATACAAGCTGATTTGGTGATTTCGTGTCTGCTCAAGCCTCAGACTCTAACTTTGTTGCTTTTGATATATCGTCTCAAGATAAGTTTCATAAAAATCAAAATGTCCAGAGTTTATCCGAAGTTTCGCCTATAGGTAAAATTTGGGACAAGCATAGAGCTAATGCTGATAAAGTCTTATATTATTACGCCAAAGCAGACGAACATTATTTTCAACAGTATGCTTGGCGGATGAGAATCTGTTCCGAGTTGCTGAAGTTTCAATTAGTACCAGACCAATCGGAAGGTATTCTCAAGTTAAAACTATCAGATGCCCGATTCTGTAGGGTTCGTCATTGTCCAGTTTGTCAGTGGCGGCGATCGCTAATGTGGAAAGCAAGAGCTTACAAAATTCTCCCACAGGTTGTCACTGATTATCCCAAACATCGTTGGCTGTTTATTACCTTGACTGTAAAGAATTGTCAGATTGAGGAACTTAAGGAAAACTTGGATTCGATAAATAAAGCT
Source organism: Nostoc sp. (assembly GCF_036919895.1). Lineage (GTDB taxonomy): Bacteria > Cyanobacteriota > Cyanobacteriia > Cyanobacteriales > Nostocaceae > Nostoc. The sequence continues at coordinate 1,421 of NZ_JBALBW010000136.1, read as the reverse complement.
TTTAAGCGATTGACTGAGTTGAAGGTATGGACTGCGAAAGGCTGGGTAAAGTCCATAGAAGTCACCAAAGGTAAAGATGGAGCCTCGGCACACCCGCATTTACATATTTTGGCAATGGTGCCGCCTTCCTATTTCAGTCATGGCTATCTTTCTCATGCCAAATGGGTAGCGTTGTGGCAGCAGTGCTTACGGATTGATTACCAGCCCGTTGTTCATATTAGCGCGATCGCTAAACATCATAACCCTTCACTACTCATCCCAGAAATTCTCAAGTATCAGGTGAAAGAGTCAGATTTAGTGGGTGATAGAGAATGGTTTTTAGAGTTAACCCGTCAACTGCATAAAAGTAGAGCGATCGCTGTTGGGGGTATACTCAGGCAGTATATGCGCGAATTAGAAGAGAAAAACCAAGACCTCATTGATGAAAATGAAGAGACTGATGAGGTGGATGGGGAAAGTTTGTTTTTCCGATGGGAGCGAAAGCTACAAAGATTTAATATAGAGTGACATCAGCGATACAATAACAACCCCATAATCCTTACATGAAAAGGATTACATAAGTTTAGAAGGGTAGAGACTACGGCTTAATCCGGCGAAAGGACAAAGACCATCGGTCAGATAGAACCGGAAGTAGTTCATGGGGAATACTAGAATCAAACTTAATAACCTGACCATCTTGAAGCTGATATTCCTGATTATCGATGGATAAAGTAGCATGTCCAATATTGACCAATACTACTAGAGGCTCAAAAACGGAATGGTCAGTGTGTTGTTTCATGCAACCACCTGGACGATAATGGCATAATAAGGCACAATTCCATCCTGGGAAAATGCGATCGCCAAGTCGATTAACCCTCTCATCCCAATTGCCTGGATTAATTTTCGCATTAGGCTTTAGTAGTATTACCTCGTATCCAAACCATTTGTGAGTTCGACCAGAAGCAACCCGACTAGAAGACATTGACTTCATCCTAAATTGATGCTCAGTCCAGTCATGAAGACTTTGAAGATCGGTACGAACGTGTCCAACAGTTTCAAGTAAGTTCATTATTAACTCCTAAAAATTTAAACTCTGAAAACGAAACTAATTACACCCCCTTCACACGAAGTGTCCAAGAAAAAATATTTAAAGACGTATTGACACCACGACCAGTGGAGTACAACTCTTTATTGAAAAGAAAAAATATTTAAAGGCGTATTGACATCACGACTATTGGAGTAAAACTCTTTATTTATTTTCACTTTTAGAGAGTAAAAAATAAGTCCTGCAACTAAGCAAGTAGATAAATACACACTTCATAACTTTTAGGCGTTAGCCTATTCTTTCTCAGCAATTCTCATTTTGAAATAAATAGAGTATTAACCCCATTTTGAAAATCAAAATGTAGTACAAAATAACTATTTTTTTAGAGAAAGGAGAT
>NZ_JBALBW010000135.1:0-46562 GCF_036919895.1 Nostoc sp. | reverse complement strand
GGAACTGGGAACTGGGAACTGGGAACTGGGAACTGGGAACTGGGAACTGGGAACTGGGAACTGGGAACTGGGAACTGGGAACTGGGAACTGGGAACTGGGAAAAAGTTTTCTAAATACCCAATCAGCAATCACCAATGCCCAATCACCAATGCCCAATCACCAATGCCCAATCACCAATGCCCAATCACCAATGCCCAATCACCAATGCCCAATCACCAATCCCCAATCACCAATCACCAATCACCAATCCCCAATCACCAGTCCCCAATCACCAGTACCCAATCCCCAATAAAGCTATGTCAACAAATAAACCCCGTGATGTTCAAGTTTATCCAATAGCGACAGATACAAGAATACTGCGATCGCGCAGTTGGTCAAGGCTCAGATTTGAAATTGAATATGCCCTTGCTAAGGGTACAACAGCTAATTCTTATTTAATCGAAAGCGATAAAACTGCCATCATTGACCCTCCAGGGGAAACGTTTACAGAAATTTATTTAGAAGCGTTGCAGCAGCGTTTTCATCTGGAAGACTTAGATTATATAATTTTGGGACACATAAATCCTAACCGCGCTACAACTTTAAAAGCTTTATTAGAAATTGCTCCGCAAATCACCTTTGTCTGTTCTAATCCAGGGGCGATAAATTTGCGGACTGCGCTGGAAAATCCAGATTTGAAAATTCTGGTGATGCGGGGCGAAGAAACCCTAGATTTGGGTAACGGACATAATTTAGAATTTATTCCCACCCCTAACCCCCGCTATGCAGATCAACTTTGCACCTACGATCCGCAAACAGAAATTCTCTACACAGATAAGTTATTTGGGGCGCATGTTTGCGGAGATCAAGTATTTGATGAAGGCTGGGAAGTATATAACGAAGATCGGCGCTATTATTTTGATTGCCTCATGGCTCCCCACGCCCGTCAAGTAGAAACAGCGTTGGATAAACTAGCCGATTTTCCCGTGAGAATGTATGCTACAGGACACGGGCCTTTAGTGCGCTATGGCTTAATCGAATTGACCAAGGCATATCGAGAATGGAGTCAACAGCAAACATCTGCTGACTTGACAGTGGCGTTAATTTATGCATCAGCTTATGGAAATACAGCCACATTAGCCCAAGCGATCGCTCGTGGGATTACAAAAGCTGGCGTTGCTGTAGAATCGATTAACTGCGAATTTACCGAACCAGAAGAAATTCGGGCGGCTGTGGAAAAAGCCGGCGGTTTCATCATCGGTTCTCCAACTCTCGGCGGTCATGCACCTACACCGGTGCAAACAGCTTTAGGAATTGTGTTATCCACCGCGACTAATAATAAACTTACTGGTGTTTTTGGTTCCTTTGGCTGGAGTGGGGAAGCCGTTGATTTAATTGAAGGTAAATTAAAAGATGCTGGTTATCGGTTTGGTTTTGATACCATCCGCGTAAAATTCAAACCCGACGATGCCACCTTACAATTGTGTGAAGAAGCTGGAACTGACTTTGCCCAAGCATTGAAAAAAGCTAGAAAAGTGCGATCGCCAAGTCAACCTGCTACGACTGTAGAACAAGCAGTTGGGCGCATTGTCGGTTCTCTGTGCGTTCTGACTGCCAAAGAAGGCGATCGCTCCAGTGCTATGTTAGCCTCTTGGGTGTCTCAAGCTAGCTTTAATCCGCCTGGTTTAACCATAGCCGTAGCTAAAGAACGCGCAGTAGAAACACTGACGCATACAGGCAATAAATTTGTCCTTAATATTCTTAAAGAAGGCAATCATTTGGGATTAATGAAGCACTTCCTCAAACCCTTCGGCCCAGGACAAGACCGATTTGCTGATGTCGCCGCAGAAGTTGCTGAAAACGGTTCTGCTATACTTAGCGATGCCTTAGCATATCTGGAATGTTCCGTGCAGAACCGGATCGAATCTGGCGACCATTGGCTGGTTTATGCGATCGTCGAGAATGGCAAATTGTTAGATAATGATGGCATCACAGCCGTCCATCATCGCAAGTCGGCAACTCATTATTAATCAACTTTGCATAGCTAATCGGATACGATCTGGTCATGGAGTTCGAGTAGCATAAATCAAAAGCAACCACAAATATAAGAAAGGCTCAAGCATTTCTGCCTGAGCCTTTTCTAGATTCAACTAAATGACTTTCGCTTATTTAGCTTAGTAGCGGCCACCGCCACCACCACCACCACGGTTGTAGCCGCCGCCGCCACCGCCGCGATTACCACCACCACCACCACCACCAAAGGAACCACCTCTGTCTTCTCTGGGCTTGGCCTTATTCACTTTAAGGTCACGACCCAGCCATTCAGCACCATCAAGGGCTTCAATGGCTTTGGTTTCTTCATCTTCTGAACTCATTTCCACGAAAGCAAAGCCGCGTAAACGACCTGTTTCACGGTCAGTAGGAAGCTGAACGCGCTTTACAGCACCATATTCTGCAAAAACAGCACTCAGCGCATCTTGTGTAACTTCATAGGAGAGGTTACCAACGTAAATTGACATTAAATGTCTCCAAAATCATAAGTTTGTAGAGATTTAGATTTCGGAGAGAAGTCTGTAATACCAAAAGGAAAAAGCCTGTCAATACTAAAATCAAACACTGTCGCCGAATTAATTCTCATTTCACTTCTAATGATTGCATGGTAATTCACTTTTAGGGAGGAAGTTTGATAAAATGTTATAAAAAGTTATATTGCCATTTAAGAGCTAGGTACTGTGTAGCTCTTAAATGGGTGAAGCTATAGCCGCCAGCCACAGCCACCCAATAAACTAAGGAATGCAAACTTAATAACCTGCAATTCTGATTGAACGGAGAATGGTGCCGTACTATCCTTGGGAGCATCCCAATTTGGCAAAAATATCAAAAATATATAGAACTGACGCAAAAACCCTTTTAAATCTTCTTCCTTTTGTGTCCTTTGCGGTTCGTTTTTTATCCTCCGGGATAACCCTCTTATGTCACTTTCCGGGTATTCTTAATAAAACAATAAAGATAGGAATCATATACTATTTTTAGTTAATAGGCAAATCGCGGAGGAAGTAAAAGCGATCGCTATTCCAATCACTGCCTTTTCTGCGTCCTAAATAGCCTGTTAAGGGTGAAGAAAATTCTATCAGTAAATCGTGAACTGCTTCATCAGTTAGCCTGGGGTTATGAGTAGCATTGTAATGAACACGAATTTCTGTAACAGTAAAACTCTGATGTGTAGTTTTTGAACTTTCGTTATCTTGTTCAGACAGTTCTTTCACTACTGTGATAATCTGCGATCGCAATTTAATCTCTCTCTCAGCTTTATCAATATATTCATCAATTTTATAGTCAATTTGTCCAGGTTGTAGATATTGCTTTAATTCGACTAAGTTAATAGCACCTGGATATTTTACTTGCAATTCAACTAGCTTTTGTAGGCTCATTACATTTATAATGCTGGTTTTAGATATTTCAGCAGATTCTTTCAGATTTTTAGTCGGTTTACCTGGGCCAATAATCAACCTTACAGCTTGAAGATAATTTTCTTTTAGATGCCTTTTGCCAATCCTATCTAATTCTTCTACTGCACGATCGGGAATGCTTTTACCTGCTTTACATTCGCAAACAAGAGGATAAGGTTGTGAGCAAAATAAGTCTAAGCCACCTGCACCACCTTTGTAGTTTTCTTCAACCTTGAATCCTAGAAAATCAAGGCTACGGCGTGCGATGATTTCAAAATCTGTACCAGCTTGATAGTTGCTTTTACCCTCATCTTTTTCGATACTGCGATCGCCTAATTTTGCAATATCATTTATCCAAGCTAAATTTGCATCGGGTTGCTTAATAATCAGCTTGTCACTACTCCAACCCAAAAACGCTTTGATATCGTCGTCTAATTGTTTAGCTGCTGGTTGGCTAATGGTTAGGGATGCGATCGCACTCTGCAATTCTTCTAATTCAGGGTGTAGTGGGGGTTCTAGCTTTTCTAACTGGTGTTTGCGTTGGGCGAAAGTGCGATCGTTTAATACTGGCGTTGTTTCGGAAACCGTTAGAGAATTAGGTAAACTAACAAATTTTCCTAGCTTTTCCTGAATGTTGGGATTTACTGATATTTCTTGTAACTGAGGTAACTGATAGACACGCAAGTAAGCCAGGAAAAGATATTGTTGTTTTTGTAGTATCTCCTTTAATAATTTTGGTGTCCATATTGTTAATTTAGACAAAATATCTAATGGTTTAGTCTCGTCTAAAATTTGGCAAAGTTCACATTTAGCCCAAGCTTTAATTGAAGCTGAAGAATCAGCAGGATAAAGTGCAAATCTTTGCCCAGGACGAATAAACATCTTGGGTAAAGCTGCAATTGTTCGCCCCTGTATTAAAGCTTCAATATCAAGGACGGGTAGACATAGTGCTGTTGGAATTGAAAACTGCTGATTCATTTATAGTTAGCTATAGATTTAGTTCGATGTAATCGGCAGTAGCAACGCTTTGAGGAATACTAATAGGTAATCCATCATCAGTTAAATTAGTAGGTTCTTGTCCAGAAGGATCGCTGATAATTTCTCGAATCAAAGGATTGTTTATTGCTAGTTGGTTTTGCTCAATGAATTCAAATATCTGTTCCTCTGTTAGTTCGTAACTTTCACGGTTATAGTAAACGAATAATATCGCCAACAGAAGTTTAATGTCTTGGCTTTGCAAGCCCACCCATTCTCCACCCTTTTCTTTCAACAGTATTCTCAAACGCTCTTTAGCTAATGCTGCACCTGGATTAATATTCTTTGAGCGAACTAGGCAACCGCGAGTTAGGTCAAACTTGTTGTAATCAATTAATCGATTCAATGCAGCACCTATATACCTGCCGTCTTGCTGAACTACAGCTACTCCAATCCTTACTTTCCAATCATTACCGATAATTTTGAAATTTATATATCCCTCGTCTGCCGCACTAGCTTCTATATCTTCAATCTCTTCAATTTTAACTCCCTCTAAAGTTTCTCCTATTAAGCTATTGAAAGCTAGCCAAAGAGCATCACCAATACTGTTTTGGTCTTCCATTAATGAATCAATAGAAGCTTCAACATTTGCTAACTCACTATTAAAGTATGAATGAACCGGATGAATTTGTGGCTTATCAATAATAGGGACATTAGGTACAAAATTCTCTGCACACCATTTTAAAACTGACCTAACGGTAGGTCTGCTTTTACCAAGCTCTCTGAGTTTTATTTCATCAAATGGATAGAGAGTATGAGGCGGGGTTTGTTGATGTTCCTTATAAAAATCTTGTAACCATTGACTAACTAAAGCAACGATATCATCAGAATTAAGAAAGCTTAATTTTATAGGCTGTCTGTCAGCTTGATCGCTTACTAATCTATCTATAACTGCTTCAGCTTCTGGTAAAGCCTTGATTTGGTCTTCCCAGGTACGAGGATACATTGCTAACAGTAGAACACCTTGTTTAAGACTGTTATATAAATCCTTAACTAAACTTGCAATAACTTGTGCCGCTAAAAATCCATTATCAGCAGCATCTGCAATATCTAATTCGTCAAAACAAATCACTGGAACTCGATAATAGCTAGTTATATCTAGAATTTGACGCACAGTGCTTAATGCTTCAGCTTCTCTATCCTCGCTTTTAGGATTTGGCAACCCCATTTCTTCAGCTTGTGATTGTGCTAATTCCAAACCAGATAACCAATAGCTTGCATAATTAATATGGACTGGAGAAAGTGTCCACAAAATTGCTTTCACTATATAAGGATTGGTTATTTCAGGCTTTACTTTCAGAACACTTTCTGTCAAATTAACTATCGCTTTAGTTGAGTGTTGACTCAACCAACCTGGATACATATTAATATACTGTTGTGGTGTATATTCCCACTGTTTGGCTTCGTTAATTAAAGCTGCTGCAATTTCCTGCCATTGCATGACTTTTTGACTACCAAAAGCTCTGAGACTAGATGCGACACTTTGCAGAAACAGAGACTTAATTTGATTCAAATTATCATACTTACTGATATAGATAAATAAGCTACCATCGCCTGTCTGTAATCGGTGGCGAATCCGACTAATAATATGGCTTTTACCTAACCCTTTTTCTGCTGTAATTGTGATACCTACAGTTTCACGTTTTCCTTTACGGACTTTATCAACAGCATCAAAAACTGCATTGGACGCATGAGCGTTAATCAAAGGAACATCAGGAAAACTCTTACCCCAGATTTGTTGCGGTCTGACGACAATATGCCCTGCAAATGGATTTTGATTTTTAATTAGATCATCAATGGTAGATGTGGTGACAGTCATAGTGTTGTGAAGTTAATGTGTGAAGAGTCAAATAAGGTTTAAGGTTTCAGGCGTGTGGCGTAGCAGCGTAATCCATCTAATTCTGTAGCTACCGAATCTTCAATTTTGTCGGGTGCGCTGTCTTCTACGCTCCCTCCTTGCAGTTGCAAAATGTCGTCGGCTTGTGTTTCTAGCAGCCAGTCATTAAACTCTGTACGACTCACGCGATCGCCAATTCCTCTTCTGATACGATAAATTGGCACTAAATTATTAAAGTTGTACTCATAGTTCAACTTGTCGTAGACTTCCAACGCCACTAATTTAAACTCGTCGTAAGATGCGATTCCTTCGGAAAGCTTGGCTAACGCACTCTTCCCATTAACTGGTACATCTGCACTAACTACCGAAACATCAATCTGACTAATCCACTTCACCAAAGCATTCGCCGCCCAGGTTCCGACAATCGTCCCTTCAAACTTAAACTCGCCACTCCTCAAACCCTCACCCAATACCTCTAAACCTTTGGGAGATGTCAGAGAATATCCCTTTTTAGAGATTGCGATCGCACCCTGATTCTGCAATTCTTCAAACGAACCCTGATAATCTGCTACCTTCTGGCTTTTCGATACAATTCGCTTAGTGAGTTGACCCTTCTTAACTTCCTGTTGCGTTCCTCCCAAATCCCACAAAGCCAAAAGAAGACGAGTGCTAATTTGGGCTGTATTTTTTGATGTCATATTGAGTGTATTTTTTGACAAAGGTCAGCATAGTAACTGTATCTTTTTAATTTATTTACCCAGAAAAAATAACCGAGAAATTGCTGAACATTGCGACGTTTCAGCTAAATTTGGTTAATCAAAAATCAACAATATATTTCCTTCGGATGAATGCAGTTTCTGTCAAAGGCAGGATGGAAGACTTGAGAAAATCAACGATGATAAAATTTAAACGCTGTAGCTGGTGCAGTTACAAATCGAGTGGTACATGTTTTTCCGATCGCAGGCGAAATAACAGGAATTCCAACTTGGTTTCTGCAACAGCAAGGCTCTTAGCAAATAAAGGTGATAACGAAATCCGATGAATACAATATATAAAGAACGTAAAATAGTTTCGCGTCTATTCGCAGTGCTGCTTTCGGCATTGCTAATGGTACCCTTGCTGAGTAGCTGCGGAGGCGGTTCCCAAAAAGCCTCAGTTCCACCACCTGTTGATGATAGTGTTGGTAGAACAGTAAGCGATCGCAACACAAACCAACCCGAAGCTAAGAAGGGATTGGGTACAGGGCAAAAAGTTGCGCTTTTGGCAGGTGCTGCGGGACTTTATTACCTATACAACCAGCATAAAAATGCTTCACAAGAAGGAGCGCAAGGTAAATACTATCTTTCCAAGAATGGGCGTGTATACTACCGTGATGCTGAACATCGCGCTCATTGGGTAACAGCACCATCAGAAGGAATTCGAGTACCAGAATCTGAAGCACAAAAGTATCGGCAATTCCAAGGCTATAACCGGAGCGCCACAGGTCGCGATCTCACTGGTATAACTTCAGAGGCAGCTCCGGCACTCTAGACTAGCGAAGCGTGTGTAAATAAGAAAGCGGGTTTCCCGGAGGATAACGCCGATCGCGCACGTCGGAAACACGAACTTAAATCAGGAGACAGATTATGGTAGATGAATTTTTCCGAAAGGCGAAAGATTTGCTTTTGGGATCGAACGGCGATCAAGCTGAAGAAGATGCCAAATTGCGCGACCGCAATGTCCGTCCAGCCAGCGAAGACCCCTACGGCGACCCCGCAGATCCGGCATCTTATGGCAACGTTACCCCAGCCAGTCAAGACCCCTACGGCGACCCCGCAGATGTCGCGTCTTACGGCAACGCTCGCCCAGCTAGCGAAGACCCTTACGGCGATCCCGCAGACCAAGGTGAGTTTGGCAACGTTCGCCCAGCCAGCGAAGACCCCTACGGCGACCCCGCAGATCAGGATTCCCGCCGCTAACGCCAAACTAATCTTATGGTGTTGCTTTTCATAGGGCGATAAATTTTGGAATAACAAATAAGGCAGTGGGTTCAAATCCTCCTGCCTTTTCTTTTTGTTGATATTTCAAACTTAATTAACCCATTACAATCATCACCGAAGAATCCGAGAACTTGCATCTTAAATTAGGAATTATTTGCTCACTTATTGTTATCCAAAATTTCCTGCGATCGCTCAATATTTTGACGCACAGATTGAGCCGAAGTATAGACTTCTCGCACAATTCTCGTTGTACGAGTCCCTAAACCCCTCCTCGCTTGCGGGGAGGGGAGACAAAGCACAGCTTTGGCGGGGTGGGGTTCTTATTTGTGATTTATATTAAGAGGTCTATTAGTTTGTCAAACCCATTTTGACGGTTGTAGAGACGGCGATTTATCGCGTCTCTACAGAAAATTTATTCGTCAATTATAGCGCTTCCTAATCACATGAGGTAGGTAATAGCCCCCTCATCGCGTGCGGGGAGGGGGTTGGGGGTGGGGTTCAGTACCTAATCAACTGATAACCGCTATATTTATTGACAGACTACTATTCTGACTCCTGAATTCTTTTCTATTATTTAAACTCTTCTAGTTGATCTACACGTAACCAAACGTTTGGTGTCGGCACTTTCCCGAACTTAATCAGGGCGTAATCACCTTTGACATCTAGAATTTCGCCCTTGGTTTCAAACAAATAAGAAGGAAAGCGAGGATCACTGGCTTTTGCTTCCAGACTGTTTTCCAGTTTCTCGCGGATCGCGCGAACCATATCTCCCTTTTTAACTGCCATAAATCCCCTCTCAAATTTATAGATTGTTTTATCTGCATTTTAGCCTGCCTCCGGCTTCCCTCTCCTTACTAAGGAGAGGGATTGAGGGTGAGGTTTGATCTTATATTTAATTACGCCTACCTACTTAATCGCGTCTCCCAACTCCCCCCAGCGTTTGACACTGTGGGCAAAAATGACTAGAGCGCCCAGCTAACCTGATCCGTTGAATTGATGTACCACAAACTCGACAGGGTTCTCCAGCGCGGTTATAAACCCAGGCAACACCACCATAATTGCCGTTGACACCTTTAACACTTAAGAAGTTACTAAAAGTTGTACCGCCAGCCTGAATACTGGTTTCTAAGACTTGAATTATGGCTTTTCGCAAACGCTCAATTTGCTTTAGCTGTAAATCTATACACAAAGTTTCAGGTAAAATTCCACTCTTAAACAGGGCTTCATCGGCATAAATATTTCCTAATCCCGCCACCACCGACTGATCCAGTAGCGCAGTCTTAATCGGACGACGACGGTTTTTAAGTTTGCTTGCTAGATATTCAACAGTGAATTCCGGTGAAAATGGATCTGCTGCCAGTCTTGCCAAACCAGTCATAATACTTTCTACAGCAACACCTGGCGGAACCCACCAAATTTTACCGAAGGTGCGCTGATCGACAAAACGCAATTCCTGCCGATCCCCAAAGAATAATCTCACCCGCGTGTGCTTATGTAATGGTTCATCTCGATGCACCCATAGTAGTTGACCGGTCATTCGCAGATGAACCCCTAGCCAACTGGTTGATAAAGGGGAAGAAAGTTCGGCGAGGAGATATTTACCACGACGATGCCAAGTAGCTATTGTATTCTGGTTAATTCCATCAACAAACTCACCTACAGAAAACGGGTAGGCGATGGTGCGATTGAGCAGCACATCTCCACCCGTAATTTTTTGGTTAAGGGTTAACTGATTTAGACCCTTTCGGACTGTTTCAACTTCAGGCAGTTCAGGCATTCAAACTGATTAAGCAGACAATTTTGATGTACTTGGGGGTTCAATAAAGAAGAGATGGGGTAGTAACTTACATAGCCGTAGATGGCTAGTTATTATTACCCAAGAGAAACCGTAAATACCCGCAGGGCGGCTCTCATAGATTAGGGTAGGCTAGGATGAAGAATGAATGAACTGAAATTTCAGACTTCATACTTCAGACTTAAGACTACCCTTCATCATCGCATCAAATAACCCACTTGTAGCTTTGCTGCTATTTTTTAGCTGGTTTAGCCTTTGGTGCTTCAACCTCGACTAATTCATCCTGGGCAAAGTTGTTGGTATTGATACCAGAGTAATTGACCTTTTCAAAACGGACAATTACAGGGTATTTGATGCCGCTTTGGTCAATGGAAGCCACAGTTCCTAAATCCTGAAACCAGTAGGATTCAGGGCGGAGAATACGTACTTTAGAACCACGTTGAACCATGATTATTTTCCCTTTTAGTTATCAATCGCCAATCTAGAGGGCTAATTGATTTCACTCTACAACCTGAAGGTCGCGGCAAGAGTCTTTGTTAAGTTATTTATCTGAATTTGGTATGGCGCATTGGTCAATGGACATTGAATATTAGTTATTCATATCTCTCTCATCTCGGCCACCCCATACCATATACCAAATTTAAAACTGTATTAGACCCTACTTGACAAGGTAGCAATTCTAGCTTACCTTCATTGCGAAACAGTATTTTTGCACAAACTTATGTTTTACTCAATATGAACACGCTCCCCTCGTTACCTCTGCCGATCCGCAGATCGTTATCTATATAAGTGATATCTAACCAGCCTTGCTGTCGATCGCTATTTATAGCAACATCAATTGCCGGAAATTTTCTACCTTCTTCAATTTGTTGGATAAAAGTTACCGGAGAATTGTATTCTATTAAACGTTGTAAGCCGATAATAGACCGCTCAAATTTTACTTGGACACGTTGACCGGAAACTGGCTCAAATTTAGCAGCAATGCTGACTAATCCTTCCAAATAAGGTAAGCCATAAATCTCAGCTATGTTGTAAACACTGGTAGTCTCTACCCGGATACACTGATAGATTTGACCTAGTTTGCAAAAAGGTAGACGATCTAAATTTAAAAGAGCCTTGCTATTGGTGTATAGTAATCGCCAATTGCCATCTAGCAAATTACCAGCTTCCACCGGACGGGGTGTAGGATTAAAGTTTTCTAAATTGGCGATCGCTGCTAAGATAGCCTGTTTCTGGGCTTCAGTCGCCAGTAGACCGCGATTAGTACCAGCGATCGCATCCATGAGAGCCGCTTTTCCCATCATCGCCTAGTCACCTCTAAAATCACTCACTTTCCATCAGCATAAACAAGATATTCATCACATATATGGAGAACCATAAAATTACTAAGAATCGCTTGACTTAAGCCTAAATAAAAAATTTCTATCTGAATGCGGATTTATCAACCAAAGGGTTGAAAAGATAACTAAATTGATCCGTGTCAAGTGATAGACTCTAAATGTCAACTTACGTAAACCTTTTCTTGTCTTCTTTGATATGTTGAACTCTCCATTACGTGAAGAACTCCGTAACCAGCGAGCCCATGTCATCCCCATCAAGCCAGAGTCCTCTTTATTAGATTGGTTAGAAAATAAGGGTCGGATAATAACACGTGACGTTCACGAACCGGATTTTCAAGATGGCGAAGAAGAAATAAACTCCTTAATGGGTGGAGAAGATGGAATTGGCTACGACCTTGATGATGATGATGACGATATAGGAATCGCCGAGGATTAGCCTTTTCAGGCTAGGGACTTGGTAGTATCCCTAGCTATTTGTATTCAATTTAATAAGTGTGGAGTGAAGGGAAACTTCTGTGGACGCTAAATTATCTCCTGAGCAAGGACTAAATATTTCTGGAATTGTGCTAGCCTCTCTGTTAGCTATTGGTCTAGGTACAACAGCATTTTTCTTAGATTTGATGGCCAACAGGCTACCTTGGCAAAGTATGTCGTTAACCCTGCCACTGCTGTTGTGTGCCCTGGGTTCAGGTGCTGTGGGCTATTGGGTAATACCTTTACTTCAAGCCCTCAAAACTGGACAAATAATCCGCGAAGATGGGCCCCAGGCTCATTTAAAAAAGGCAGGTACGCCCACAATGGGGGGTATATTTTTTATCCCTGTAGGTGTGATAATTGCTTGCATCTTGTCTAACTTCGCTACAGATGTCCTTGCAGTTTCGGCATTGACAATTAGCTACGGATTGATTGGCTGGCTCGACGATTGGCAAATTCTCCGCCGGAAATCAAATAAAGGTATATCTCCCCGAACGAAACTCGCTTTGCAAGTAGGTTTTGCAGCAGTGTTTTGTCTATGGCTGATGTTTAATCAACCTTCTAATATTACAGATATTGCTTTACCTTGGGTAGGCTTCACACTACCATTAGGATTTCTATTTTGGCCTTTAGCAGGTTTTGTGCTAGTTGCAGAGAGTAATGCGACTAATTTAACAGATGGGATTGATGGCTTGGCAGCAGGAACAGTAGCGATCGCACTTTTGGCATTAGGTGCCTTAATTGCACCCACAGCACCTGGATTGATGGTTTTCTGTGCGGCTTTAAGTGGTGGGTGTTTAGGTTTCTTAGCTCATAATCGTAATCCAGCCCGCGTTTTCATGGGAGATACCGGTTCCCTCGCCCTGGGAGGAGCATTAGCTGCTGTAGCGCTATTGACAAACACCTTAGTAGCTCTGTTTATTCTCAGTGGTATCTTCTTCGTAGAAACTCTTTCGGTGATGGCACAGGTAAGTTATTACAAAGCCACGAAAGGCCCCGATGGCAAAGGCAAACGCCTGTTCAAAATGGCACCCTTACACCATCATTTAGAACTCACTGGCTGGTCAGAATTGCAAGTAGTTGGAGTATTTTATATAATCGCGGCTATTTTAGCTACCATCTGTTTAATGTAGACGCAGCCCAACCCAGGCATTGCTCCATTCTGAATCAAATTATGTTTTGAGAAAATAGTCGAAGACCAAAAAACTACTCCCACCTCTTCAGGGAGTTGTTTTTTATACGGGAAAATGGATTATCTATAAACCTACCTTGTAGAGATGTGAAACTGGACTGGGCTTTATCCCGCTACGCTGAAGCGTCTCTACATTCTATTTTTCTATTTCACCATTTGCAGTTTCAGGAATTACAAATTATTTTAATTGCACCTATTTACATACTCAATGACCCGATTCTTGCCTGTTCGCTTTGCCTCAAGCATCGCTTGATTTGCCCGATTCAGAAAATCCGTAACCGTAATTCCTGGTTCTGAGACAGCTATTCCAAAAGAAGCGGTAATGCCTTGAAGAATCCGATCGCCGTCCTTCAATTGCATTTGTTCAACATCTAGCCTTAGTTTTTCTACTCGCTTCCTGAGCGTTTCCAGCGTCATATTAGGCGTTACAATCACAAATTCTTCACCACCCCATCTACAAGGAATATCAAAAGAGCGAATAGATTTTAATAGCAGTTTTGCTAATCCCCGAATAACAATATTGGCAGTCAAATGCCCATAGCGCGAGTTATATGCCTTAAAGTTATCGATATCAAGGAAAATAACACTAAGAGGTTGTCCAGACCGTTCAGCCTCCGCTAGCCTTTGTTCGAGTATGGTTTCCATATAGCTTTGATTGAATAGTTGGGTCATTCCATCCCGCAAATTATCATAAGCTAGACGTTTTTTTATCGATAGATTATTCAGTGCAAAGCCTAATGTTCTAGCAATAATCTCAGTAATTTGTTGATCTTCTGGACTGATTTCTTCAAGAGCATAGAGGTGTAGAATCCCAACTACTTCGCCTTGTCCAAACAATGGGAAGCACAAATGTGCGCCATTAACAGGCTGTATTAAGTGGCTGCACATCAGTCCTGAGTTACAAGGCGATAAGAGGTTTAATTTCCCTCTTCGCAATGCCCAGCATTGAGATATTGAAAATATTTCTTTACTGCTTTTTTCATCTCCCCAAGAACTATTCATCTGAACATAATTCTTGGAATTAGCAATTATATAGACACAACCACTCATGCTAGGAAACAGCTTGGAACAGGTTAAAGCAACAACTTGATACACCTCATCTTCAGAGTCGCAGCAATAAAGCATATCGGCCATATCTGAGAGATATATAAGTTCGCGTTTTTTTGCCTCTAATTTCAGTGTTCTTTCTTCTAGCTGCCGATTTAGATCGGTGAGCGATCGCTGTGCTTCTATAGATTCTGTAATATCGATACTGATCCCACCGATGCGGCGATCGCCCGTTGCGCCATCGCTAAAGGGAAACTTAAAGGATAGCCAGTAACATGGTTGATTATTACCAGGTACTTTTACCTCTTCAATCAGCCTCAAGGGGCGTAGAGTCTTCAAAACGACTCGATCGTTTTCCATTACCCGCCGCCCTTCTTCTGGATCTGGCAAAAATTCACTATCAATTTTCCCCAACCATTCTTGTGAATCTACCGAAAATCTAGACTGTAGCTCCTGGTTATAGTAGAGGATTCTAGATTGCTCATCTTTGATATAGGCTCCAAAGGGGCCTTGATCTAGGAATAGCCGTTGCATCTGCTGGCTGCGTTGAAGTTCGCGCGTATCTTCTTGATATTTGGCGATCGCCTCTAAAATTTGATAAGCGGTTGGTATTAGGCACAGTAATACACATAATGAGACAAATGCCATTACATCAAGTACGCCCAAGTACAACAGCGACACTGCCGAATCTGGCTCAAAGACCGCCAAAAGGTGATGCAATCCGCAAAATATTACGAATCCACCTGATAATAAAAACGCTAGCCAAAACTTAGAAGGGATAGTTGCTTTGGTTTTGGCAAAGAAAATCCCTACTAATATAGGGATGCCAAAGTATGAAAATGCAGTGATGCCGTGAGCAATTATGCAATTCCAGTAAATAGGCTCCATTGCTGACCTGATATTAACATTTCATCCGTTTGTACTATAATTCTGGGTTGTCTCAAGATGTAAGCGTAGAAAGGATGATTTCAGTACTTTATTCCTTAATTTTACGTAGCTTCCTAAAAGGCTACTCATCTCAATCCCTTATATAGCTGACTTACCAAGTGAGTAAGTTCCGGCACAATTAGTTTTTCCATCGCCAGTTGCACAGCATTACTGGAACCAGGAAGCGAGAAGATTAATTTATCTTGATAAATACCAGCAACAGCGCGAGAAGCGATCGCCCGCGAACCAATTTCTTGATAACTTAAAAAACGAAATAACTCACCAAACCCTGGCAAAGTTTTCTCCAATAACTTCTCAATGGCATCATAAGTGGTATCTCTTGGTGCAATACCTGTACCACCATTAAAAATTACAGCATCCAAATTTGAACTTTTACCCAGATGTTCTATTTGCTCTTGAATTTGTGTTGGTTCATCTTTAATAATCGTGTAAGCTCCAACAGCATAGTTAGCACCAATGAGTAACTGCTGAATTAGCTGGCCACTTTTGTCTGTTTCGGGCGTGCGTGTATCACTGACAGTAATCACAGCACAAGTTACCGTAATCCCAGGTAAATCTGGATGGGGCTGTTGTGTCATGGGTTAAGCTTTGAACTTTTGATAATGGACAATTGGGCACGGAGAATAGCGCATTCTACATGAAAAAATTACCTATGCCCTGTGCCCTGTGCCCTATGCTCTATTTTCCAGCTTTGCTGAGTCCGAGATCGTTTTCTTCAGCATACCGTTCCATGAAGCGCATAAAACGCTCCCATTCTTGGGCAGACTTCATTACGTAAAGGGCTTCTAATGCTTCCGGTTTCCCGTTGATAAATTTCGCCTTAACTTCACGGGTAATTATCTCTCCTTCTTCGTCAATCAAGTACATTCCCGTAATGTCTTCGGTGCTGCCTTGATCTAAAATCTTCGGATTGGTAAAAATAAATGTCGCTGTACCACTGTCACCAGTGCGCGATCGCGTCAAGCGCACCTCTGGAGTTACTTCTTCGTCAAGACCTTTAGAAAACTGGATTTTCGCCATGATCAATGAATTTAAACTTTTGTGATGGTTAATTTAATATTCTCTCATCAATTAGAACACCACGGTCTAGAGGCTACTGTTATTCATCTTTTTAGTGTATATACTGAAATTGCTTATTTTTACAGTAATAAATTTTATTTTTTTGGTCTAGCTATCAAGTCGTCAGGACAAGGTAGCTTCTTGATAAAAAGGTAAAATTGGCACATGTTGACGATGAACTGAATAAAATTAAGTTTGCATTGCAATCATCAGACCTATGTAAATATACAGTTATTTGCCGCATGAAAAAGAGGATTTTCTAACCTAGAAAACAAGAAAAACAGATATATCCAGCTAATTGGTGTTTATTTATACTATTTCAAATTTTTGTAGTCGTTATACTCATAGCTTAGGTTCTACCTGGGAATTAGGAAGTGGCTTTGCCACTTCTTTTTATTTATCTAGTAGCCCAGTAAAAAATAAATTAAAAGTTAAAAGTAATTTGTTGAACTTTTAACTTTTACTAGTTGTTATCTCAATGTCTGTTTAATTGACCATCAAATAATTAGCCTGTTAAGTTATGGCTTTGTAACCTCCAGGCAATTTTACAGAATTCTGATCATATATACATGATATTAGTCATTATTCATTTTATCTTGCCATCTTTCGCGCTTGAGCTTGCTCTCCACATCGTGCAATCGCGCATCTTGCCAAGTTCCCCAAATTAGGGATTGTTGTTTTTCAACATGGTTAATAAACTGCACGATTGACTGATCTGCTTTGATGGGAGTTCTCAAATCAAACTGAATTGTTTGGAGAATTTTGATGTCACCCATGAGAAAGTACTTAGCTGCAATCTTAGTTAGCCATAGTACAACTCGATTGCATAACCAACCAAAAATTCCTTTACGTTTTTTAGTCATCAACAGAACTTGACCTTCAGTTTTTCCCCCTTCGTAGAGGCGAACTGCAACCATCATGTGGACATGGAAGAAATCAGGGCCAATTGTCACAATGCCAATGCTACCGTACCAATAGCAAATACTGTAAGTTATGACATTTTTGTAGAAAAGACGGATGAGCTTAATCAAGAAGAAATTGTCTTTGATCGGTGTAGTATTACTGAAGATAATCGCATTCTCGTTCAGTTCATCTCTTTCAAAAATAATTTCTAGTGGCAATTTGTGAACTGTATTGAGGTGTTGAGCATCAATCGCATTAATCATCACCACATTGGGGTGACAGTTCAGCAAGAAGTGAGAATGGATGGCGACATCACACTCTTTTTGTTCCAATTCTGGTATAAAAGGCAGGGGTTGTTGTGGGATTTCTCCAGTCCAAACCCAAATCATGCCGTACTTTTCAGCAGTAGGCCAAGTTTGTAACTTTAGAGAAGGCGGTGTATCTAAACATGGGATATCAATACACATCCCCTCTGTATCAAACTTCCAGTGATGGAAAAAACAACGGAGTGCATTACCTTCAACTTTGCCTTCAGCAAGGTGAGCGCCCATGTGGGGACAGTAGGCATCAAAGGTAGCTAATCTTTTGTCTTTACCACGGTAAATTACTAGTTGTCTACCCAAAATCTTGACGGGTTTTACTTCACCCACCCGCAGATTATGAGAGGGTATTACCCAATACCATCCCTCAACAAAACGCTCTGGATTATTAAAATTTTTAGGTCGACGGGTTGAGCTAAAAGTCTGCGAGTTGAGATTCATTTTTATAGTTTCACTTGAGGTGAAGCATTTGATCTAGAAGTAACATGAAAACTTTTAAAAAACAGTTACTTTCAGTACCAGGAAAAACAGCTACCTGATAAATAGATAAAAATCAATAGTCAAAATCTCAACTAAATTCTATGAATATTCTTAAAATAATGACCCCCTAACATAAGCTTATGTAAACTAGTATCCATTTCTAATAGATATTAAGAAAATCGAAGATTAGTAAATTTTTTTTTGATAAAAACTTAAAATACTGATGCCAATTTTTCGCTAAACGCTCAAATGACTTAATAGCTACTAAAGTATAGGACTCATATTTTATTTTTGAACAAAATTAGGTATTGTAGGGTGTGTTAGAACGCAGTTCGTAACGCACTATTATCGAAGATTTGGTGCGTTACGCTGTCGCTAACACAGCCTACGTATCCTTTCATAAATCAAATCATATTTTTCTATGTGATAATAGTTGCAAGAGTTGGGAAAATCTGCCGTGTTAACTCAGAATGAAAAACTGCTTTTAATTGGTCAGGTAACAGATATAAGCGGAATCCCTATCAGGACAATTCGCTATTACGAGAGTTTAGGTTTACTCAAGTCCTCAAGACGAACATCGGGAGGCTTCCGCCAGTTTTCATTGGATGTGCTGACTCGTCTAGCCTTTATTAAAAGGGCACAAAATCTTGGTCTTAGTCTAGAGGAGATTGGAAATATTCTTCAGGTCTACGATCAAGGACAAGCTCCTTGTGGTGAAATTAAAGAAAAGCTTGAAGACAAGCTCTTGCACATCGATCGCCAAATCGATCAATTGTTAACTTTACGTTCTGAAATAAAGGGATTACTTTCAGGCTGGAAAAATACCAGCGATCGCTATGAAGATACAATTTGTCCTATTATTCAAAACACCCCTGTTAGCGGATAGCTATGGTTTAGCCCGTCCTAAGTGTTAAAAAGTAAAAATAGAATGACATCAGGACTCAGGACTTTTATAGAGGAGAAACCACCATAACTCCAATCCAATCAAGGCTAAACCAGCGATCGCAACACCAACTTTCAAGCCCAAAGGTTGCTCAATGCGTTGAAATTGGCTGGTTTGCTCTGATGAATGGGCTGGCATTTCTGCGAATACTACACCTGATGTTCCAGCGATCAGCACTAAAGCTGTCAGGCTTCCCCAAAGCATTTTTTTACTGAACATTTCCTAAATCACCCTGCAATTATGAGATAGCTTTTGGTTGAAAGTTACGTAATCTGAGGGCATTGCTAACAACAGATAGCGAAGAAAGAGCCATCGCCGCCCCGGCGATAATTGGATTGAGTAACCAACCAAAAATCGGGAACAAAATTCCCGCCGCAATGGGAATACCAATGATGTTGTAAATAAAGGCAAAGAAGAGATTTTGTTTGATATTGTTGATTGTGGCGTGGCTAAGTTGAATTGCTGTGACAATTCCTTGCAAATCTCCAGAAATTAGGGTGATATCGCTAGCTGCGATCGCTACATCTGTTCCCGTACCAATAGCAATTCCCACATCAGCCTGTGCTAGCGCTGGCGCATCATTTATCCCATCACCTACCATTGCGACAATTGAGTGCTGAGTTTTGAGTGAGAATTTACGAGAATTCTCTCCCTTTACTCCTCTGCTCCTCTGCCCCTCTGCCCCTCTGCCCTTCTCCTCCCCTTGCAAAGATTGGATAATCGCCGCTTTCTGATCTGGACGTACTTCGGCAAAAATTCGCTCAATGCCAACTTGTCTTGCGATCGCATCAGCAGTTTTACGATTATCTCCAGTAAGCATTACTACTTCTAAACCTAACTTCTGTAAGACTTTCACCACTGCTGCTGATGAAGGTTTGAGGGCATCGGCAATACCCATTATTCCTTGTAGTTCGCCATCTACTGCAATCAAAATGACTGTTTTACCAGCAGTTTCCCAAGCATCTTTATATTGCTGGAGACTTATGGTGTTAATTCCAAGTTCTGTTAACCAGCGTTGTGTACCAATTTGCACAAGCTGATTTGCAACAACTGCTTGCACGCCACTACCTGCATTAGCTGCAAAGTTCTTTGCATCTATTAAACTCACTTCTTGAGACTGGGCGTATTTTACAACCGCATCAGCTAAAGGATGCTCAGAATTGCGTTCTACCGTTGCTGCTAATTGTAAAAGCTGGATTTCATTACCATTAGCTGTGCCGTTGACAGTTACAAAATCTGTAACTGTGGGTTTACCCTGAGTCAAAGTCCCGGTTTTATCCAGAACGATAGTTTGAATTTTGTGTGCTAGTTCTAAGCTGTCAGCACCTTTAATCAAAATGCCATTTTCTGCACCTTTGCCCGTCCCCACCATTACAGATGTGGGGGTAGCTAAACCCAAAGCACAGGGACAAGCGATAATCAGTACACCCACCGTTGTGATTGTGGCTAGGGTGAGGTTGCCAGTGAAATTAAACCAAATGACGAAAGTAGCGATCGCGATCGCAATCACAGCTGGTACAAACCATCCTGTCACTCGATCTGCCAAGCGCTGAATTGGTGCTTTAGAACCTTGTGCTTGTTGCACTAGTTTGACAATTTGAGCCAAAAATGTATCATTTCCAACTCGTGTCACCCGAAACTGAAACGCACCCGCACCGTTAATTGTCGCCCCAATTACCTCATCTCCTGGCTGCTTTTTGACTGGCAAACTTTCACCAGTCACCATCGCTTCATCTACAGTCGAAGCACCTGCAATCACTTCGCCATCTACCGGAATCTTTTCACCAGGACGCACTAAAATCACATCGTTGATTCTGACTTCGGCGATGGGAACATCAATTTCTCTACCATCACGGATAACTCTGGCATCTCTGGCTTGCAATCCGATCAGTTTGCGGATAGCTTCAGAAGTTTCTCCCCTAGCGCGATTTTCTAACAACCGCCCCAACAAAATTAAGGTAATGACGATCGCGGCAACTTCATAATAAACATGAGGTATCAAGCCCTGAGCAATAAAAAATTTCGGGAAAACAGTGACAAACAAAGAATATAGATAGGCTGCACTTGTACCCAAAGCAATCAGCGTGTCCATCGTCGCCGTATGGCGCTTGAGAGATTTCCAGCCAGTGCGGTAAAAAGATCCACCACACCAAAAGATGACAGGTGTTGTCAGCACTAATTGTACCCAAGGATTTTGCAGGAAGCTGGGAATTAAGGGGAAGTTCAGCCCAGTCATCATGGGCAAGGAACCCAAAAATAGGAAAATGCTGATTATACCTCCTACCATTACCTTGAGGGAGAGTTTGCGTTGTAATGCTTGTCTACTTGCAATCTCGGCATCATCTTCTTCAGAGAGCAATTCTTTTTGGAGTGAGTCAGAAGAGTATCCCGCAGATGCGATCGCAGTTTGAATTTTCTCTAAACTTGCTAGAGAGCGATCGTACTTGATAGTGGCTTGTTCTGCTCCAAAGTTAACGTTGCAGTCAATCACCCCAGAAACAGAGCGAATTGCCTTTTCGATGTTGTTAGCGCAACCAGCGCAACTCATGCCTCGAAGTTTGAGTGTGAGAGTATCCATGCTGGGGACTGGGGGTTGGGGACTGGGGACTGGGAATTGGGAATTGGGACTGGGAAACAGAGGGAAAAAGTTAGAGGGTAAATGGATAGTTCTTTCCTTTACTTAGTACTCAGTCCCCAATTCCCTTTCTTTAGCCGACTGGATAGCCAGCAGCAGCTAACGCTTCTTTGATTGCTGTTTCTGATGCTTGAGTTTCTACACTGACAAGCTTGGTTGTGGGATCTGCCTGAATGCTGGCATTAGCATCGACTGCCTGAACTGCTTTAGTGATGGTGCTTGCACAAACAGAACAAGACATATTGGGAACTGTGAGTTGGAGAGTCATAGATTTACGGGATAATAATGAACAACCTAGCCAAACTAGAAATAACTGGAAAGAGAGTCGCCTTGAATTCATCCTAGACTCTCTAGCTGGCTGGAGAGTCTAGAGAATTTTAAAAGTTTTTTGCTAAAGTTCAATTTTCTTGAGAGATGTAGTGCATAAATCGCTAAAGAATACAAAATACTACAAAACACTTGTCTCCTGATGCAAGTGTGTGTTATCAAAGCTATATAACTGTTGTTTTTCCCACAATTCCGGGAAAATGACCCTCCGCAACACTTGAGACGCGGCTGCTGAACCCAAGTCTCTTACTCTCTTCACAACAAAGAGTCTTTTTTAAGGCTCTATTTAGAGTTTTCATGCAGCCAAAAAATTTAAAGCGTCTCCTGCGTGCTTTAGAGCGGCAGGGTTTGGATGTAAGTTACAACAATCGTACTTATTCTGTCCGTTTAGTTAATTCTCCTGATGCACCTGTAGCGGAAGTGCTTCTGCCAGAAGGCTTCCCCGTAGAAGCTAAGGCGCTGAAGCAGTTAGCGAATTTGGCAAGTGTCCGCCACCCATCTGGCGGATGCGTTTGTCGTGCCTGTGCTACGCCTGATTTTCACCCAGGTGATGCGGGTGTTGCCATTGGTTCAATTGTGGAAACCATCGGTCAGGTTATCCCTGGCGCTGTCGGTTCTGACATCAATTGTGGAATGCGCCTGCACGTTGCTGATTTGACAATCGACGAATTCTTAGCAAAGCGCGACCAATTCGTAGAAAAAATGAAGGGGGATTACTTCTTTGGTACGCGTGATGTGACAATGACTGCTGAGGCAATGCGATCGCTATTTCAATATGGAGTTCCTGGTTGGCTGGATGTCATGCTAAATCAGCCTACGGGGAGTGTAGTCAAATCTGATTTGCAACAACTAGCCCAAGAGTGCGAACGCATCTTTTTAGGTGGTTCAATGGATGGTGACTGGAAACTTGCGCCTGAAGAATTGGTTCCCGATGCCGGACTGGTACGCGATGGCGGATTAGCAACCATTGGCGGGGGCAATCATTTTGTAGAAGTGCAGCGAGTTGATAAAGTTGAAAATCGCACCCTTGCCCATGCTTGGGGAGTGCGCGAGGGACAACTGGCTTTTATGATTCATTCTGGTTCCCGAAATGTGGGTAAGTATATTGGGGGAATGTGGCGAGATAAAGCTAAGGCGACTTGGCAAAAAGGTCTGAAGTACCCTGATTCTCAGATTTTTCCTCTCTCTAACCATTCTCACCCCGAATTAGTTGCCAGTTACTTGCAAGCCGAGGCAACTGCTGCTAACTATGGCTTTATGAATCGTCTGCTGTTAGCGGAACTACTACGTCTGCGTTTACGGGAAGTATACAAAGATGTGGAAGCACCTCTAGTTTACGACTTGCCGCACAACATCACCTTACCATTCGGTCAAGGATGGGTAACACGTAAGGGCGCTTGTCCTGCCCATGCAGGGCAACCAGTGATTATTCCTGGTTCAATGGGTGCTGATTCTTATCTACTGGTGGGTAGAGGCAATGCAGCATTTTGTCATTCGGCTTCACATGGGGCGGGAAGACTTCATTCTCGCTTTGACCTAAGCCGCAAAGGTGCATCCCAAAGTGAGGCAGAACTGGGATTAACTGGCGTAGACTGCATAACCTTGCGTGAAGAACGCCGCATTGAAGAAGCACCAGCCGCCTACAAACCGATTCAGTCTGTAATTGATGTGCAAGTGGAGGCAAAAATGGTAGACGTTGTGGCGCGATTCAGTCCGGTGTTGACGTTTAAGGCGTAGCTCTAAATAAAAAGCCCCTGGTGTTAACCAGGGGTATCCATCTTTATTCCCTGATATTAGAATCGCATCTGTGAAGTGATAGCAAATCCGTACTAATGCAATTAATGCATAAAGTCTATGCTATTTTTGCAATAGACCTCTTGCATAAATCAAAAATAAGAAAGAACCCCACCCCGCCAAAGCTACACTTTGTCTCCCCTCCCCGCAAGCGGGGAGGGGTTGGGGGTGGGGTGTTAGGGACTTTTGCAAGAGGTCTAATCATCTGGATAGGATTTATACTAAGTTGCAAATTATACAGTTAAGCATCCTAGATGGAAGATAAAACTTCTATCTAGGATGCTTCACAATAAAAAATTGTTGCTGATACAACAATTACGGACAAAATGGGATATTTACACTAGAGCTATCAGCTAGCAGAAACGGTTAAACTACCGGGTTTCTGAAGATCGCCTTGCAAAACCACACCTCGCTGATTGGCATGGATATGACGCAAAATCTTGTAAATTGCCTCAACTTGCTCTGATGCACCTGCTTTCTGGGCAAGTTCGTCAAGAGAAAGAGGAGTTTTTTCTTTTTGGAGGACTGCTACCACTCGTGTTTGCAAATCGAGAATGGAGGCGGCAGCTTTTTTGCCAGCTTCTACCCCTGGTTGATGGTAGGCGTTGACGTTAACTAAGCTTGCGTATAAACCAACAGCGCGTTCATACAAAGCAATTAATGCCCCTACAGTTCGGGGATTAACTTGGGGAATGGTGACTGTAATCGAATCGCGGTGATTTTCATAAAGTGCTTGTCGGGTTCCTTGGAGAAAACCGGAAAGATAGTCGCCTGATGTAACTCCCGGATCTATTTCAGTGGATGGGCCCTGACGATCTTCTAATACTTCAACGAAGGTAGCAAAGAAATTTGCTACACCTTCACGCAACTGTTGGACGTAAGCGTGTTGATCTGTTGAGCCTTTGTTGCCATAAACGGCAATGCCTTGATGGACTACTTTACCGTCTAAGTCTTTTTCCTTGCCCAAGGATTCCATCACCAGCTGTTGCAAATAGCGACTGAATAAAAATAAGCTGTCCTTGTAAGGTAGGACAACCATATCTTTTTCGCCCTTTCCATTGCCTGCAAAGTACCAAGACAAAGCAAGTAAGGCGGCTGGGTTATTTTTCACATCTGGGACGCGGGTAGCGTCATCCATCTCTTTGGCACCATCTAGGATGGCGCGAACATCAATGCCCTGTAATGCGGCTGGTACTAGCCCCACAGCAGACATTTCTGAGGTGCGTCCTCCTACCCAATCATACATGGGAAATCTGGCTAACCAGCCTTCATCTTTGGCTAGTTTATCGAGATTGCTATCAACGCTGGTAATTGCTACTGCATATTGAGCAAATTCCAAATTATGTCCGGCGTAAGCTTTTTTAACTTCAATCATGCCGTTGCGGGGTTCCGGCGTTCCCCCAGATTTGGAGATCACCAATACCAAAGTGCTGGCGAGGCTATTTCGGAGATGATTGATAACGCGATCGATACCTGCCGGATCGTTGTTATCGATAAAGTGAATCTTCAGGGGTGGGAAATCAGGAGCAAGGGCTTCTGCGACGAATTGGGGGCCGAGGGCGGAACCACCAATGCCAATAGAGATAATATCCGTGAAGCGGCTTGCTCTGGGAGGATGAATAGCACCTGTTTGGACTTTTTCCGCAAAGGCTTCGATTTCTTCTAGGGTTTGGACAATTTCTTGTGTAAGTTCTGGAGTTGGCGCTAAATCAGGATTTCGCAGCCAGTAGTGTCCAACCATGCGATTCTCGTCAGGATTTGCGATCGCACCCTTCTCCAGTTCAGCCATATCCGCAAACGCCTTGTCAAACTTCGGCTGCAACGATTCCACAAAGGCATCATCGAACCGCATTCGACTTATGTCTAAGTACAGTCCCAATCCCTCGTGGAAATATAACCAGTTTTGGTATCGTTGCCAAAGTGCCCTAGCATCCATAGGGAAATCTCAAATAAAGTGTTTTTCAAAAACCAGTTTAATGTAAGGTTATAGCGATCCCTGCCTAGCCTTATACAGTTTACAGTTTTCAGTGTTCCCTTAACTCTTCACTTTAAACATCTGGCATAGGGATGACACGTAAAAATTTCACAATTTCACCTCTGATTTCTATACCAATCAGATAATTATCTAGCCGGAAGCGGTGAAAGATGCCTTCACCATCAAGCTGTCGTAGTTCTTTTAGATCGCTCAACTGCCACTTTTGGGCTAACTCAACAAAGACAAAATCATGCACCCGCTCGTAAGCAGCAGGTTCTAAATTTTTCAGGTCTAGCAAAAAAGACCTTGCATAGCGCATTTCTAGACTCACTAGGCGTTACCTTAACCAAAACTTGAGGGGCCACTGGCACAAGAAAAGAAAGCGCTGCTGAATCAGAAAAACATCAACAGTCGTACCGCTTCTTCATGGGTTAATATATCCCACGGTTGCTGCGATCGCTTAACTTGTTGTATCGCTTTGAGCATATAAAAGTCACAATGTAAAGCTTCGAGAACGTTCCAAATGTCTTGCAAGTCTTCATCGGCTAACTGCTCGATTAAGTGATGCATTCTCAGTCGCAGCAAATTCATACGTTAATTTTTACCTACAACTCAACACCAACAATAAATAGTATTCCCACAAAATTAGCAAAGGTTAACGGCAATATAGCACTATGCTCAAGCTACGCTAAAATTTATTCGCCAAGCACTGGAGGCTACGGTGTACATCTCTACACACGATGTAAAACATCTTGCGATCCTCCTAAATCCCCCTTGAAAAGGGGAACTTTGAGATTTCTTACCCCCCTTTTTTAAGGGGGGTTGGGGAGATCAAAACCTCTGGGGCAACTCTAAAAGACTTATACACCATAGGTATTAACTCCCAACTCCTAACTCCTAAACATGGTTGACTATCTCATTTTCTTAGCAATTTCTACAGCACTTTTTGCTCTCTTTGCACTAGGACTAAATTTACAATGGGGCTTTACGGGGTTAATTAACTTTGGTCATATTGCTTTCATGACCCTGGGAGCATATACAACGGTATTGTTAAGCTTAAAGGGCGTACCCCTACTGATATCGGCAGTAGCCGGGGCAATTGTCGCCGCTCTGTTGGGTTTGATAATTGGTTTTGCAACTCTCCGCTTACGCGAAGATTATCTAGGAATTGTCACTATTGGTACGGGTGAATTAATTCGTTTGGTAGTAAATAATCAAGATTTACCTGTGGGTGATACCTGGATTTCTGGAGCGTTTGGTGTGCAAAGTTATCCCATACCCCTATCTACAGAGCCGAATTTGTTTGTCAGATTAGTGATGATTGGATTGTTAACGCTACTAGCGGCTGTAACCTTCTTTACATTGTGGCAATGGATTCGTACCACCCAAATATCTCGGACTACTGATTTAGGCAAAAGGACAAGTAGCAAGCAAGAATTTGCGTCGCGCTTGGGTGTGGGAATTGTCTTAGCAGTTTTGGCAGCAGCAATCTATATTTCTGGGGTAATTGGACTGTATAATTACAATCCAAAAGCGGGTTTGATGCTGGTGTTGCTGTTGGTTTTAGCTTTTGTATACTGGCGCTTAGAAATTTTGGTGCGATCGCCTTGGGGTAGAATTCTCAAAGCCATCCGTGAAGATGAAGAAATTCCGAAGGCGCTGGGAAAAAATGTCTTTTGGTATAAATTACAATCATTAATGTTAGGTGGTGCGATCGCAGGTATGGCTGGTGCTTTCTTTGCTTGGCAACTGTCCGCCATTTACCCCGATAACTTTCAACCCCAGATTACCTTTGATACTTGGATCATGGTAATTCTAGGTGGTTCTGGGAATAATGTTGGCACAATCTTAGGCGCGGTAATTTTCTTTGCTTACGATGCGCTGACGCGAGAAGTCTTACCCAGAATCGTCCCCCTTGATGAAGCCCGTTTGGGTGCATTTCGGATCATGGTAATCGGACTAATTTTAATGATCCTGATGATTTGGCGACCTCAAGGTATTCTAGGGAAAAAGGAGGAACTTACCCTTGGTAAATAACCAGTCATCGCCACTTCCCCTTTTGGTAGCCACTGGACTTTCTAAAAGCTTTGGTGGTATCAAAGCTGTTAATGAGGCACAAATCGAAGTTGCTAAAGGCAGCATTACGGGCTTGATTGGCCCCAATGGTGCTGGTAAAACTACTTTCTTTAATTTACTCTCGAACTTTATTCGCCCAGATAAAGGACGAGTGATTTTTGACGGTGAACCGATTCACAACTTGCAACCATATCAAATCGCCCAGCAGGGAGTAATCCGCACCTTTCAGGTTGCGCGGACTCTCTCGCGGTTGTCGGTGTTAGAAAATATGCTGCTGGCGGCGCAAAAACAAACGGGTGAAAATTTTTGGCAGGTGCAGTTACAGCCGCACGTTGTGGCTAAGGAAGAAAAGCAACTGCAAGAGCGAGCAATGTACCTATTAGAATCAGTGGGCTTGGCAAAAAAAGCACACGATTACGCTGGTTGCTTGTCTGGTGGACAACGCAAGCTGTTAGAAATGGGACGGGCGCTGATGACTAATCCCAAGTTAATTTTGTTGGATGAACCAGCCGCCGGGGTGAATCCGAAACTGATTGATGATATTTGCGATCGCATTATCACTTGGAACCGCCAAGATGGGATGACCTTTTTGATTATCGAACATAATATGGATGTTGTTATGTCCTTGTGCGATCGCGTTTGGGTACTTGCGGAGGGGCAGAATTTGGCTGACGGTACACCCGCAGAGATTCAAAGCAATCCCAAAGTTTTAGAAGCGTATTTGGGAAAATAGATCAGAGATGAAATTGGAGTGGAAAAAAATCTATGTCGATGATGACAGTCAAAGATTTAGAACAAGTTCAAACCGTTTTTACCGATTGGGAATTGCCCATTACTGAATTGTGGTCTCCTATCTTTACCGAGGAAGAAACACAAATTTAGTGAAGCAGTTTGGTAGCTACTCGCTAAATAATCTCAAGTTAATTTTGAATAAACCCCATTCTCTCGCTGCATTAACTGGGAAGCAATCAACTCTCGTCGCAGTGTAGCGCAGTCAGGATGGTAGCGTTTGAGAATGTCATTTACTAGGCGTTCAGGATAGTTAACTCCTACCTCAAACTGGTTTGCTAACCACTTGAGAATAACTAAACGCTTTTTGCGACTAGCAGGAATTTCTTTGAGGCGTTGAGTGTCACCCTCGAAATAATTTTTCAATACTTTGCTTTCCCAAGCCTCAGTATCCACATCCTCAATTAAGGATGCTATTTTCTCAGGTGTAAAAATGTCCTTGCTAATGCTTTGCAAAGCCTCGCTATCCAATTGATATAGACGGCTATTGCCTTCGGGGCGCATTGTCACCAAATTTAGCTCTTTAAGTTTCGCTAAATGATGAGATACCGTCGGTTCCTTGAGTTGCAGTAGCGCCGCCAATTCTTCGACGCTGCACTCCTGATTCGCCAGGATACCTACAATCTTCAATCGGCTATCATCCGCTAATGCCTTGAAAAAGCGCAGTAATATGTCAAATTGCTCTGGTTGCATAACTAACTTCCAATTAGATACTCATCTAATTAGAAGTATATCTAATTTCAAACCGATTGGTTCAGAACCCCAACTTCTCACCAAAAGTCAGGGTTGTTGCTTAATTTAACTAAACTGTTCCTCTGCATCGAGGTTGAACAGCATTTGCAGAGTTTGCATACAGCGCCGTCTAGCTTCAACATCTTGCTGCGATCGCAATTGCACCATCGGGTCGTGTAAAATTTTATTGACAATTCCCCGTGTTAATGCTTCAATCACCTCTTGATGTTTTTCAGCGAATTCCGAACCCAATCTCGATAAAGCTTTTTCTAACTCTTGTTCGCGGATGGTTTCGACTTTATTTCGCAGACAGCTAATGGTGGTAACAGTTTCTAAACTGCGCCACCAAATATCAAAGGCTTCCACTTCTTCTTCTAAAAGTTTCTCGGCTTCTTGTGCAATCTTGCGACGGCTTTCGTAGTTTTGGGCTACTACAGCCTTCAAATCATCGACATTAAACGCTTGCACGTTTTCCAACTCATTTACATCCGCATGAACATTACGCGGCACAGAAATATCAAATAACATTAAAGAGCGCTGAACTTCTAAAACCATTTCTAATTTGGCACGGTCAAGTATTGGCTCTGTTGCCGAAGTACTTGTGAATACCAAATCACTATCGGCAATCACTGCCATCATTTCTGATAGTGGATGAATTTGGATCGGTTGTTGGGGGAACTGCTTTGCTAATTCTAGGGCGCGATCGCGAGAGCGATTTACAATACTAATTTCCACAGCACCTTTAGAAATTAGATGTTGCACCAGCAGCCGTGACATTTTACCAGCGCCTAAAATTACCACTCGGCAAGCTGCCAAATTTGCCACTTTAATCTGCGCTAACTCTACAGCGGCCGAACTGATAGAGACAGCCCCAGTACCAATACTAGTTTCAGTGCGAACCCGCTTTCCAGCTGTCAACGCTTGTTTAAATAATCGATTCAAAATGGTTTTTATACCACTATATTGCTGTCCCAGTTTGTGAGTAGTTTTCACCTGAGCCAGAATTTGACCTTCTCCGAGTACCAGACTATCTAAACCACCTGCTACCCGCATAACGTGCATCACGGCATCATCATGCAGCAGCATAAATAAGTGTTGTCGTAGAGAAATCACGGGTAATTTACTATATTCCGCAAGAAACTGCGTTATTTCCCGAATACCTTGGTCTGCTTCACTGGTGACAATATAAATTTCTAGGCGGTTACAAGTGCTGAGAATTGCAACTTCATCAATATGAGGATAGCTGGCCAGTTGAGCGATCGCACTTTCAATTTGTGGTTCTGGAATGCTCAGTTTTTCCCGGACTTCTACTGGGGCTGTTTTATGACTTAACCCCACCACTGCTATATTCATTTGCTAAATCGTAGTTACTAATTGGTAGTTGGCAATCGGGCATTGAGTGAGAATAGGGAATGGGGAGTTATTATTTATTGGTTGATAGTTTTTTCAACCAACCAACAAACAATAACTAATCACTAAATACTAACTACTAACTAGTGTAAGGATGAAGCATTTGGATGAACATTTTTGTGTTTTATCAAAATATTTTTCCCAAATGTTTTACACCTACTTTTACCATTCCCCATTCCCTAAAAATTAGTTCAGTTGGAGAGTCTTGGGTTCACCAAACATGTGAATTGTATCAACAAATCGAGCCGTTTTTGACTGGTTAGAAATTACCAAGCTTTGAGTTCTGGCTCCGCCGTGGAAGAAACGTACACCATTCATCAGATTACCACTGGTAATACCGCAAGCAGCGAACAGAACAGTTTGACCAGATGCCAGTTCATGAGCATCATAGACCTTGTCGGGGTCATTGATATTCATAGACTTTAAGCGATCGATGTTGGCTTCTCTGCTTTCTCCAATCAGACCAGTTTTTACGACTGCTGGATCGTAAATCAGTTGACCTTGGAAGTGTCCACCTAAAGCACGCATTGCTGCTGCTGAGATTACACCTTCAGGAGCCGCACCAATACCCATCAGAGCGTGGATATTAGTTCCAGCAAAACCGCAGCTGACGGCTGCACCCACATCACCATCGGAAATTAGGGCGACTCTTGCTCCAGCCTCACGGATTTCTTTAATTAAATCGTTGTGACGTTCGCGCTTCATGACCACGATCACGAGTTCTTCAATAGAGCGCTCTAGACACTCAGAGAGAATCTTGAGGTTTTCTGTTGCTGACTTGTTGATGTCTACCTTGCCCTTTGCTGCGGGAGGTGCTGCTAACTTCTTCATGTAAAAGTCAGGAGCAGCAAATAATCCACCCTTTTCAGAAATTGCCAAGACAGCCATCGAACCAGGTTGTCCATAAGCTACCAAGTTCGTACCTTCACAGGGGTCAACAGCAATATCAATTTCGATTAATTCATCAGGGTTACACAAACTACTGGCATTTGGTTGGGTACAGATACCAACTTCTTCCCCGATGTATAACATCGGTGCATTGTCGCGTTCGCCTTCCCCAATCACAATGCGACCCCGCATATAGATTTTATTCATCCGCTCCCGCATAGCTTCCACTGCTACTTGGTCAGCAATGTCTTTTTCGCCTTTCCCCATCCATTTCGAGGAAGCGATCGCGGCTTGCTCTACTACTTCAATAATCTCTAACCCAAGTGTATTTTCCACAGAGTCTGCCCTCTCAACTGCTTGAATTTCTGTCGCTTTATCTGGCTATTTCAGTCTTCAAGTCTACCAAAGGGCGGATACACGTGGAAGAAAGTTAAGTTTTACTGCTAACTCGTTAGAAAAGTACCATTTAGCACATCCTGATTTTTGACTCAATATTATTTCAGTATAAAACGTGTTCAAAACTAACAAAGTTAAAAACTAGCATAATTATGGATAGCAATATATATCTAGAATATTACTTTTCTTCAGTATCTATCTTCAGGTATATAGTAGCCGCTCTAATTTGGGCACTGACAGGATATTTGTCTTACTGGAATCATTTAGAGAGTTTCCAAAAGTGGGTTCTAGCACCGATGCGGTAAGCAATGATCTAGGCTAGAGATACAATTAAAATTTTGCTTAAGAAAATATGCTGGACTTTCTTAATCCCCTATTAAATCGTCATCCAGAGCGAGTCAAAGCCAACGTCGAACTTTATACGTGGCAAACTTGTCCTTACTGCATTCGTGCCAAAATGCTCCTGTGGTGGAAAGGTGTAAATTTTATTGAATATAAAATCGACAGCGACGAAGCAGCCAGAGTAAAAATGGCAGAACGTTCTAACGGCCGCCGCACAGTACCACAAATTTTTATCAATAACCAGCACATTGGCGGGTGCGATGACCTCTATCAGCTAGACACACAAAGCCAACTCGATCTCCTTTTAGCCCAAGCCGCTATTTAGAAATCAAATTAACCCTAACGGTTGGCTTGGTGATACTGAATTTAAGAATTTTGAATTATTTAGCCCCAGATTTCTAGTCTGCGGGCTATATGCTTTTTATTTCTTGTAAAATGTGTGTCTTAGCCGCTCAAAAGCTTACAAGACGAACACCCTAGAAAATGTGTTGAATTTTGAAATTTTTATATTGATAAGAATATGCAAACTAAATACACGGAATATCTTATACATCAACAATGGATGAGTTGTGCCTTAAAATTAGCAAAAGCAGCCGGTGATGCAGGTGAAGTTCCTGTCGGTGCTGTTATTATTGATTCAACAGGCAAATTGCTAGCACAAGGAGAAAATAGAAAAGAGCGCGACAAAGACCCTACCGCCCACGCGGAAATTCTCGCTCTCAAGACAGCTGCAACAACTTTACAAAATTGGCATCTTAATGAATGTACTCTCTACGTAACTCTTGAACCTTGTCCGATGTGTGCAGGTGCTATTTTGCAAGCGCGTGTAGGACAACTTGTATATGGAGTAGACGATACAAAAACTGGCGCAATTCGTACAGTTATTAACATACCCGATAGTACTGCTTCTAATCACCATCTCCAGGTCATTGGAGGCATTCTAGAGTCAGCTTGTCGTCAGCAATTACAGGCTTGGTTTGCTACTAGGCGGCGTAGGGTAAACTAACAGACAGAGGTAAAACTGTCCATATAGCACAAGACAAGTCACGCAAGAGAATCTACGGTGTAACTAATCAGGCTTTTTGTTAAATTTTACCCGTCAATCAGCTGCATTCGTCATGATTGAATTTCACTCTTCATCCGATCCCTGCCAGCATACACCAGCAAATTATCCGGTGGCTGTTACTACCTCAAAGGTTTCTCCTTGGTTAAGTCCTCTGGCATATTTATTAGGCCGTCACTGCCTATTACCATTATTCTTTGGACAAATTAGAATAACCGGACAAAAAAATATCCCTACAACTGGGCCTGTGATCCTCGCACCTACTCATCGGGCGCGTTGGGATGCATTGCTCGTACCCTACGCTACTGCTAATTGTCGGAGAGAACAAGACCTGCGGTTTATGGTGACTATTGACGAATGCCAAGGTTTGCAAGGCTGGTTTGTCAAACGTTTGGGGGGATTTCCTGTAAATTCTAAGCATCCGTCAATTCGTACACTTCGACATGGAGTTGAGCTACTTCAGCAGAAAAAAACTGTGGTTATTTTTCCAGAAGGTAATATTTTTCGTGATGGGCAAGTTCACCAGTTGAAACCGGGAATTGCTCGTCTTGCTTTAAGTGCTGAATCTAGTCATTCTGGGTTGGGAGTGAAAATTATACCTATAGGCATTAATTACAGCCAACCTTATCCAAGTTGGGGTACAGATGTGAGTATTGACATTGGCTCTCCAATCAGGGTAAACGATTATATGAGTGGCTGTATAAAAGAAGATGCCAAAAGCATCACAAATGATTTAGGAAAAGCACTGCAACAATTAAGCCATCAAGAAACAAAAATTACTAATCACGCATTTGCAGAAATTACTAATTCTTGATCTCATCAAACTGCAAGAGTCCCAAGACTGGCCTTAATCATTGACCGTGCATGATGAAGAAACTACACGTTTTTAAGGTTTGACACTAATTGCTAACTGCTATATCCATCTTGAATAAGTCACCAAAAACTTAGTGCTATTTTACAACCGTTGGGAATGTATACATATATAGATTACCCCCTATTGACAGGAGAACCAGCCAAATTGGCATTTTTTTGAGCAAATAGCTAACAATTATCTGCAAACTACTGAATTGGTTGAGAAGAAATATTCTTACTTACTTCAGTTAGATAGTTACAAGCCGATTGCTAGTAAACCAATGAGAAAGCACAATCAGAAAAATTAATGCGTCAGCCTAGTATATCCTAGCGATCGCTCATCATGAGGATTTAAGTTAGTTACTATACAAGGGTAATGGGAACTCTACTAAAGCGATTTTCAGTCCTAAATCAGAGATACTTAGGATGTGTCTTTACTTTGTCCAAGACCAAAACAGAGTTAAGATACCCGAAGTTTCCATAACTTATATAGTTGTCGCACTAATTGATCCCATGAACACTGCTGCCGCTGTTACCTTGATGCACCGTACCCTTTTATCAGTCATAGCAGTCCTCAGTCTGCTATCACCTGTGAATGCTCAGGTATCACAGTCACCAGGCACTACCAGCCAACCACAACCCATTGACCCCAACGATCCCAATAACCTGCGTCCTATAACCCAAAGTAACAGCCTTTTGAGCATTGAAGGTGGCGATCGCTTAGTAAAAGAGGCAGAGCAAGCCGTTTCTGCTCAAAACTATCCTTTAGCTGCTAAAAAACTACAAGAAGCACGTCAGGTTTATAATCAGTTATCTAATTTTTATCAAGAGTTAAATTCTAGTTTTTCGGGAATTGACAATAGAGTTTCTGATTCTCAGCGCCAAAAAGCTCTCTTAACAGCCCAAAAGCGAGATGAAGCCACCTTTCAGCTAGCATTGGTACATCGCGCCCAAAATCAGCCAGAATTAGCTGTGCCGTTGTTGGTTCAAATAATTAAAAGTCAAAACCCGACACGGGATTTAGGCAAAAAAGCCTATAAACAGCTGTTTGAGTTGGGTTTTGTTGATTCTCCCTATCCCAGAGAAGGTGGTAGTTCGTCTTCCTCATCCCCAAAAAAATAAATTAAATTGGGGTTGCCTGTTTTTCTGAACTCCCACATCTTTCAAATCCTTCTCAAGGAGAGCAGCACCTTGGAACGCCCCAGTGCTAGGATGAAATTATCTGCCATTCAATCCAGCCTTCTCAAAAATCCACCTCAGAGGCATATTTATCCCTAGCCCTGCCAAACACGTGAAGTTGGAACAGGCATTTGCCTTATATCTGTTAATAATAGAAAAGTAAGTTTTTTCAGGAATAGCGATGATTAGTCCGCAGCAGGTTGAGGCAATGATCAAGGCGGAACTGCCAGACGCTCAAGTTCAGGTGCAAGACTTGACTGGTGGCGGTGACCACTATCAAGTAACAGTAGTTTCATCGCACTTTGCAGGTAAGGGACTAGTGCAACAGCACCAGTTAGTTTATGGTGCGCTGGGGCAAGCTATGTCAACTGAAGCGATTCATGCTTTGGCAGTAAAAACATATACTCCCGAAGCTTGGCAAGCAACACCAGCTTCGTAAACATAGAGTTAGGAATTAGGAGTGATTGATTTTTAGCTCCTCACTCGTCATCATCGAATGCAACATAGGAAACACAATTACCATGACACCAGAACTCAAAGAAAAAATTGATAACTTGTTAGAACAGAACAAGATTTTAGTTTTCATGAAGGGAAACAAGTTAATGCCCCAATGTGGTTTCTCCAACAACGTTGTGCAGATTCTCAATACCTTGGGCATTCCTTTCGAGACGGTTGACGTTCTATCAGACTCTGAAATTCGTCAAGGAATTAAAGAATACTCTAACTGGCCGACAATTCCCCAAGTCTATATCAATGGTGAATTTCTTGGCGGTTCTGACATTTTGATTGAACTGTACCAAAAAGGTGAATTGCAGCAAAAGGTAGAAGTAGCACTAGCTTCCTAATCTCTCTTTACGCAATCAAGGCAATATGCCCTTTTAATTTCCTTGAAAGGGGAGAGAAATAATGTCTCCTCTTTCAAGGTTTTTTAATAGGCTGCTGACAAAAATACTTTATTTATGTTGGCTTAATTTAATACCTAATCAACAATCCCCTCAGTCACATTGGCAAAACCAATATAGGCTGAGGGGATGCGTTTAATCAATACAATATCTCC
This sequence comes from Nostoc sp., assembly GCF_036919895.1. Lineage (GTDB taxonomy): Bacteria > Cyanobacteriota > Cyanobacteriia > Cyanobacteriales > Nostocaceae > Nostoc. Next base: position 10,266 of record NZ_JBALBW010000135.1, on the reverse strand, counting down.
AAAATCTCACACCACGGCAAAATGTTGACCAATACAGATAATATGCTATAATTATCTGCGGTAATTAACGGTTACTATCAATGACCAAGTAAATAGTACTTAGTAGTAATCGGGTTGGGGCTGTGGTTGCGGCACTGCAAAATTTGATCCATCGTACAAGAAGCGGCTGGCCTCCTCTTCTAGACGATGAATCAGATAAGGTTCAATGACGTTACTTTGTCGCAATGCGGCTAGATATCCATCCAAATACATCCGCATGTCATCCGTGCGATAACCGCGATTCCATAACTCGGCGAAGGCGTCGGTGAGTCTTTGGTAATAGCGGATGGTTTGTGTGTCTTGGAGCATAACTGCTGTATTAATCTCTTGGAATGAGAATTGTAAATGATTCACGCTCAAAAGTGAAGTGTAATTTCACTTTGACATCAACTCAAAGTCAACACATCTACTTTGGGTAGTACCCTCATAGCAGCTACACGCTACTTTAATCCTATTCCAGAAAACATTGATTCTGGTTTCCTGGTAAATTATTTTTCTGATTTTCATAGTCCATAGCCCAATTGTATTGGTGTTATGTTCTTGGATATAGGCACTAATTTTTGCGAAAAAATCTACTCCCATCAGGTTAAAAAGCTGTTGCATTAACTCTTAGCTGATTGAATTTTAGATATTTGCCACATTACACCATGTAAAAGCAGAATGTTAAGCTGAAAGAATTTTTCATAAGTATAACAACACTGCTGAAAAATTTAATAAAAATTTAATAATATTTCTAATTGCCTTCCGGCAAGGCATAAATTAAAGATATTGCTACGCTTCTTATGAGGAAATGTAAAGCTAATAGCGATTGAAGTAACAAAGGCTACAAAACCTTAGTGACGGGCTTGTTACTTTGAAAGTCATCAGACGCTAAGGGGTCTTGCCGCTGTGGGTTCGGTTTGTATAGAAATCATTGAGGGGAATCCCCATCTGAGGTCGTTGTTGGGTTGGCACTTGCAACAGCTAGAATACCGCGTGCATCAAGCTGCCAGTATTTATCAAGCAAGGGAAGTATTTTTAAGCCATCAACCAACACTGGTAGTATTGGATGCAGACTTGCCTGATGGCGATGGCATTGAATTTTGTCGTTGGTTGCATCGTCAGGAGCAGCCTCTAATCTTAATGCTATCTGCCCGCAATAGTGAAGGTGATATTGTGGCAGGTTTAAAGGCGGGTGCAGATGATTATTTGAGCAAACCTTTTGGGATGCAAGAGTTTTTAGCACGGGTAGAGGCGCTGATTCGTCGGAAACGCACACCTACTGCACCAGCTTATTTGGATTATGGCACTTTGCAAATCGATTTAGTTCAGCGCCGTGTCCGCTTTCAAGGGGAGTTTATCGATTTAACGCCTCAAGAATTCAGTTTGTTGTATGTTTTGGCACAAGCTGGAGGAGTACCTCTGAGTAGGTCGGAATTGCTGCGTCGTGCTTGGCCTGATGCTATCGATAACCCTCGTACCATTGATACTCACGTTTTATCGCTGCGGAAAAAGGTGGAACTTGACCCTCGTCAACCGAACTTGATTCAAACTATCCGCAATGTAGGATACCGTTTTAACATGGAAATTTTGAATACCAATATTTCACAATCACAAACAACAAAGTTAGCTAGAGAAAGATTTAATAATCAACGTTCGACACTTAGTAGTAGTCAGGTTTGATTGGGAATTGGGCATTAGGAAGGTAAGATAAAGACTTTTTACTTCTGTCTCCCAACTTGTTCAAAATCCAAAATCGTCTTGAGTTTCTGCTTTAATTAGGCTTTCTCGTAATTGAATCCAGTCGATTTCAGAGACTGTTTGATTTGCGGATAAATGTCCTTGTTGTAGGTGTAATAACCTAGTGCAAAACATCTGGGCAAGTTCCAGTTGGTGATTTACCATCAGAATCGTGGTTTGATGAGTTTGACTCAACTGGGTTAAGACTTGCATTAGATGAGAAGCTGTACCAGCATCAAGGGCAGAGGTTGGCTCGTCTAATAATAATATTTTAGGCTGGATGAGTAAGGCACGAGCGATCGCTACTAGTTGTCGTTGTCCAGCAGAAAGTTGTACCTCAGTTCGCCCTAACCATTCATTAGGAATGTGCAGTTGTTCTGTCCAATAACTGATTCGTTCCTGAATTGTCTGTTTGGGTAAACCACGCAAAACTAAAGGATAAGCCAACGCTTGTTGAACTGTCATCCCCAACAGCTTTGATTCTTGCAATACAAGTACAAGCATCTGGCGTAGTTGGATGACAGGAATTTGGCGATATTCTTGATTTTCTAGATAGATTTTGCCACTTGTGGGTTCAATTAGGCGGTTGAGGAGACGTAATAACGAAGTTTTCCCTGCGCCTACTGGCCCTAGAATGGCAATGCGATCGCTTTGAAATACCTCTAAGGAAATATCCTGTAATATAGGGTATCCCTGCTGATTCCCTGGAAGTTGGGTTTTCAGCTTTGTAAACAGATTAACTTGCTCTAGCCGAAGTGTTGCTTTATTCAAGGGGAGTGAGGAGATAGGGGAGAAATAACCAGTGCCCAATGTTACGTTAATTGTGCGGTAGTTAAGGCTGTTGCGATCGCCCAGCCATCGACCAATAGTAGCAGCAGTGTGAATACTAGTAAAATCAGGTACATCCACGGCTGGGCTAAAGGGCGAACATCTGTAGTATCAATACCCGTCTTTGCTTGGACAATTTGCACGAAACGGGCAAATCCAGATACACGCATAGGTAGTAAATAAGCTTTCCCATCCTGGCTGAGGAAGTAATAAACTAACCCTCCTTGACCAGTGGTGCGCGGTTTTAACTCTTTCACATCTGACCAAGGTAAAAACCAGCCTTTACGGAAAAAGCGAGGAACCCAGGCGGGGTAAGTAACCTGAATTCCCTGGTCATCTACTATTACTTGTTCAGTCAATACTGCATACAAGGCAACTACGCCGATGCCAATCCCTATCCACAATAATATTGGAGGTACGGGTGCGGCTGTTACCTGTGATAAAAAGGGTAATGGAACTGTGAGTGCTATGTATAGACTCAGCAACGTTATCCGAATCAAAGGAGACAGACGAAAAACAGAAGTTGAAATATTGGCTGAGTTTACAGTCACGGCTCAATTACAATGCTTTTCTTCATTGTAAGGTAGGTCTATGTCTTAGCTGGACTCTTCAATTCGTAATTCTTTAGGGTAAATACTTTTGCACTACAATCCAACCAGTAAGCGACACCCAGGCAAATCCCACAAATAGAATAATATTTACGCCGATGTGTAAGGGTCTAGCCCAAGGTCGTCTGGCACTAATTTGCGTGGCACTGAAAGCAGACAGTAAAACTAATGCTACAACTATCAATCCAGATGCCAAGTGTGACGAGTGACCTAAAGAACCAAAGTGTCCTAAAGTGCCAACAATGCCGATCGCTAGCAATAGTAGCACTAAACTTACCATGCTGATGCCCATTAAATAGTGGAGCGATCGCACCCCTTGATTTCCGCCCATAAATGACGTAACAAAAGGAAATTGCTGCGAAGTTCTCGCCCTAAACATCGAAATGCCGGTGATTGCTAACATCAGATATGCCAGCAGGGACAACCCCATCGACCAGGCGGCTATTTTCCACAACCAAAGAAATGAAGGCAGATTCATAAGAATGATTGTAGATGAGAGTGGGGACTGGGGATTGGGAAAACACCGTTACCCAATGACCAATGACTAATAAATAAAAAAGGGCTGCCGAATTTAGCAACCCTGAAATTGAGTCAAATTGTTTTTTTTAATTAACGGCTGCTAAAGAGCGACTTGTAAGGGTTTTATACTATCTCCAGTGTTTGTATTAATTTGCTGCACCAATGATTTGGTATTAATAGGGTCTTTGCCAAATGATGAGTCTGTATCAAACTCATCAGTACTAGGTTCGTCGAGCATCAAGCGATCGCAGGGAATTTTATCTGATAAAATCGCACTTGCCATCATCCCTGTATGAATCTCCAATTGACCTTTTCGTGGAGCTTCAAAAACTAAACGTTGTCCAGGGAAAACAACCCTTTCAAAGTACCAGTTAGGAATATTGCAGATGCGAGCTACCTGTATTTTGCTCGTGGCATTAATGTAGCAGCAGAGAATTTTTCCTGATTGTTCAGGTGGTAGAGGATCTAATATTTGAGCCATAACTGCTGAGGAGCTTTACGCCACAATTTTACATTACACTAGCCAAGCCTAACACCCACCGATCCCCAGTTGCTGTAACTGTGAATACCAACTGAGTCTTTGGAGATTATTTCTTCCTAAAGATATATTTTTAGTTATAAAAACTTTGTAATTATTTGTGGCTTTTTCGGAATTATACACTATGCACAAAAGTTTTTGATATTTTTTCCTCATATCAAAGCTTGAATTCCCTTAAGACAGATAAGACGACGATCCCCTTGCTTTTCGCCTAGCGAAGAAGTGAGTTTTGCCGTTTCATCTATTCCAGAATTAATAGGTTGGGATCATCGCTTAATGAATAAAGTCAATGTTATGGTAAAGCTATATGAAAAATATCTTCATAAAGCCTATCTATAAGATTCTATGTATTTTTTATGCATAGCAATTTTATCATTTTCTGCAATTGCTAATATTAATTTTTCAATACCAGCAATCAGATGAAATGTCAAGTGCGATCGCGATAATAAAAACAAAATTAAACAAGCACAGACTTTAAAACTCGATATTTTTCTCGCTTTCTCCAAAGATTGGCAAGATGGAAGTCAAAACACAGATGATGGAAAATCGAATTCTTTACGTTCGCCTTCCTTGTAACCCCATCTTTCCTATTGGGGTTGTCTACCTGAGCGATCATGTCCACAAGCAGTTTCCTAATATTGAACAGCGCATCTTTGATTTAGGAACAGTGCCACCTTTAGATTACAATTCTGCTCTGGATCGCTGTATCGATGAATTTAAACCGACACTCCTAGTATTTTCTTGGCGGGATATTCAAATTTATGCCCCAGTTGGCGGGCGTGGTGGCAACCCACTGCAAAACGCCTTTGAATTTTACTACGCTAAGAATCCTCTATTAAAACTACGTGGCGGATTTGGCGGCTTACGAATCTTCATCGCTTACTATGTTGAGTTATGGCGAAATCAGGGCTTAATCAAACGCGGTTTAAAGCGTGCCCAAAAATATAATTCTAATGCCCGTGTAGTTGTAGGTGGCGGTGCAGTCAGCGTATTTTACGAACAATTGGGTAAAAGTTTACCTAATGGGACAATTATTTCTGTGGGTGAAGGCGAAACCCTGCTGGAAAAACTTTTAGGTGGTAAAGATTTTCGAGATGAACGCTGTTACGTTGCAGGAGAAACTCAACCACGGGAACGGCTAATTCACGAACAACCCACCCCAATAGAAAAGACAGCTTGTAACTACGACTATATCGAAAGCATCTGGCCGGAATTTAACTTTTACCTGCAAGAAGAAGACTTTTATATAGGTGTACAAACTAAGCGTGGTTGTCCTCATAACTGCTGCTATTGCGTCTATACGGTTGTCGAAGGCAAACAAGTACGCATCAACCCAGCAGATGAAGTAGTTGCCGAGATGCGCCAATTATACGATCGCGGCATTCGCAATTTCTGGTTTACAGATGCCCAATTCATCCCCGCCCGAAAATTTATCGACGATGCCATAGAACTATTGCAAAAAATCGTCGATTCTGGTATGACAGATATCCACTGGGCAGCATATATCAGAGCCGACAATTTGACACCCGAATTGTGCGACTTGATGGCAAAAACGGGGATGAACTATTTTGAGATTGGGATTACCAGTGGTTCTCAAGAACTCGTGCGGAAAATGCGGATGGGGTATAACCTGCGAACCGTCTTGCAAAACTGCCGTGACTTAAAAGCAGCTGGTTTCAACGATTTAGTTTCCGTCAACTACTCCTTTAACGTCATTGACGAACGTCCCGAAACCATCCGCCAAACCATCGCCTACCACCGCGAACTAGAAAGGATTTTCGGTGCTGATAAAGTTGAACCTGCTATCTTCTTTATTGGACTACAACCCCATACCCATTTGGAAGAATATGCTTTTAAAGAAGGCATCCTCAAACCAGGATACGATCCGATGAGTTTGATGCCGTGGACAGCCAAAAAACTTCTTTGGAATCCCGAACCCCTTGGTTCATTCTTCGGCGAAGTCTGCTTACAAGCTTGGCAACAAAATCCCAACGATTTCGGGCGCGAAGTCATGAACATCTTGGAGGAAAAGCTGGGTTGTGCCGACTTAGAAGCAGCACTTTCCGCACCAATAGAGACGAAAGAAAAACAGTTAGCGGGTATATCCTAAAAAACTGAATTTCTCTCCCTCTCTTTCTCTGTGTCGCGCCAGTTGCTTTAAGTCGGGAAACCCGCCCAACACACTGGCTTTTCTGTGCCTCTGCGGTTATTTTTACCAAATCCCATGTTAGAAGGTTCAATCTTACAACAGCTAGAAACAGCCCATCGCCATACCACCAGGCCAATTCGATTCGGTGTTTACTACAAAAATACCCTAGTTGCCCTGTGCCACGCTCTAGAAGACCATATCTTAGCCGATGACGGTACACCCCTCGTTATCACAGCCTTTCAACAGGGGAAATGGTATCTACAAGAAGCTGAACGATATGCAGACATCGCCCAGCGCAGCTGCCAAATTGCCATCATGGCCGCCTCTGAGTCGGGCTTTGCTGAACATCCTACCAGCCAGCTACCCAATGTAGACTTAGTAGGATTAGATTCAGGCGATCCAGTGGCGCAGGAGTGGCACTTAATTATTTTATCGCCCAACTACACAGCAATGGTAATTTGTCAAGAATTATCGGAAGCTGATTATGGTAGCGCTGGAGTGCCGACATCAGACTTAGAGCGGAAATTCTATGGCTTATGGACATTTGAGCCAGAGTTAGTGCAAGACACAGCAGAAATAGCGATCGCTCACATCAAAAAATACAACCCAGAACTGGCAAAAAAACTCACAGCCGATAAAGAGCAAATTGTACCGTCAATGACCAGATCGGAAAATTTAGGTGCAGTTGTCTCACGTGTAGTAGATTACCTCCAGACTGGGCAAGATAATTTATCCATCCCCACAGCGTCTCACCAACAAACCCTAGATCGCAACTTGGTTTCCAACGAAATCCAAGCCTTTTTGCGAATGGCGCAACTGATGGATATGGCAGATGTCAACAATCCAATGGCGGCTGCGGAGGTGGTAGTACTTGCGGAAGCGATCGGCCAGCTTTTGGATCTTCCCGCATGGCAGATTAAAAGATTGCGCTTGGCGGCTTTGTTACATCGCATAGATCCATTACAAAAAGCTGAAAGCGTTCTCACTGGTGGTATATCCACACGCTACCAAGAAGATGCCCCCAGTTCTCCCTTAACTTGTCCCTTAGTACCAGGGGCGCAAGTATTGCGAACCATGCCACGACTACGAGCAGTTGCCCAAATTATTACTCACCAAAGCGAGTGGTGGAATGGCACAGGGGAACCAGCAGGTTTAGCTGGTGATGAAATTCCCCTAGAGTCGAGAATTTTGGCATTATTGGCAGATTTTCAGTGGCGACTCAATGAGCGAAAATCGTCAAATCAAAGCCGGGAGCAGATATTTACTCAAGCTTTAGATGAGTGCAAACAGCAACAATCTACCCGCTTTGACCCTAAACTTGTAGATACCCTAGCTTTATTAGTTATGGGTTTACAACAGGGACTCGACTTACCTTTGATGACACCCAAATTCAGCGCCGGCATCTGGATACTTGATTCCCAATGGGATAGCCACAGCAAGATCAGTGAAGAGATTGGTAGTTACTTTACATGAATATTGAAGCCATTAAATTAGGAAAACTCAAACAACTTCCAGGGGCAAATTTAGAAGACGAGGAACTCTCCCGACTCGATTTAAGCCGAATTAATCTTGCTGGCGCTACCCTTGTTGGCACTAATTTCACTGGTTCTAAACTCGAAGGTGGACATTTGGAGGGAGCGAATTTGATGGGTGCGAACCTCCAAGAAACTGACTTGCGTGCGAACTTGATGGGAGCAAATCTGATGCAGGCAGATTTAACGGGTGCTGACTTGCGGGGTAGCAATTTGCGTGGTGCTAACTTGATGGGAGCAAGACTCAGTGATGTGTCATTGGTGGGTGCTTTTTTAAGTGGTGCCAATTTGATGAATGTGAACTTACAAGGCGTTGATTTGCGCGGTGCTGACTTGCGCGGTGCAAACCTGACAGGGGCAAATCTCAAAGGTGCAGATTTGAGTCGCGCCGATTTGCAAGGGGCATTATTGAGTGAAGCAAACCTTGAAGAAGCTGACTTGCGAGGGGCGAATTTGGCAGGGGCGAATTTGACGGGAGCGAATTTACTCTGTGCAGAGTTAGAAGGTGCAAATTTGAGCGGCGTTAATTTGAATAAAGCGTGTTTGGTGGGTACAGTTGTGGAGGCGCACAAATCAAGTTAGCTCGTCGTATATATGAAGCGATCGCTCCGATTGTACCAAAAAGGCTAATATCCTTAGCTATTGTTAAAATTTTCGCAGATGAAGCAGGTAGAAATTTGTGAGCGACGAAAGCCAATCAAATAACCCAGATGAAGAGGAGTTTGACCCGGTAACAGATCCAAGGGATTGGTCAGCAGCAGAAACAGAGTTAGCCTGTTTTGCGCTTGCGAGAAGGAAGGGGAAACGGTTGGTTAAAATCATCAACACCAAAAAACCACCTATGCCGATTATTTGTATTTTTGAGGACTACCCAGAATGACAACCGTCGCTGAACAAGTTTCAATCACCACAATCATTCCCATCTTGACCGCTATCGGAAATCGGCAATGGGAACATTTCAAAGAACTGGAGGCAGATTTTGTATCCCAGTATGGAGTAGAGATATGGCAAGAGGTTTTTAATTTCCGTATCAAGCCAGCACTGGATAAAGATTCTGACAGATGGCTACTGATTCAGTGGTGTGGTGAGGGAATTATATCAGTCAAAAATGTGGCGTAGGTGCGATCGCAAATAGTTCTAATATTCTTTGCGATCGCTGCTGTTTAATGGTGTTAGATTGCGTCATCATTTTTATTCTTAAATAATTCAGTTTCTAAATATACTTTTTTGGCTTCAGGAGGGCAATCTACTAAACCATTTGTATAGTATGGTCGATAATTTAAGGGTGCATATCCTGGCCCAGTACTTTTACATACGATACTTACCACTTTTATTTCTTTAGTATCAATAATAGGAACGGCAAAAACACCACCAACATAAGAACTCAAATCTATGCCCCAATTTCCATCACATGCTTCCTGTCTTGCATAAATATAAATACCGTTTACAGTTGATGTACCATTAATTTCAGGAATAGTTTTACTGTAGTAACCATAACATTTTTCAGTTCTGAAAAAAGATGAATTTGATTTTAATGGTTTATCAAGTGGTTTCAGGAAAGTTTTATGGGTTGAAAAGTAGTTTTTTTGAGTCTGAATCATAGATATAATATTATCTTCTGCAATTTTTTCATATTGTGGTTCATCACCTGGTGAATATATCTCAGCACATCCAGCGACAAGCAAGTTAATTAATATAATATTAGAAAATAATAAATTCTTAAAAAGGAGAAAGCCTTTTAAATTCCATTTGCTCATTTAGAGAATTAAATCCATTAAGAAACTGTGTAAACTCGTTATAAGAAGCTCCACGCCAAATAGTATGAGAATTGTAAATAACCTTCTGTAAATTAAGACTTCCTAGAGAAGCACTACTCAAGTTAGCTCCTTTGAATGAAGCCTCATAGGTAACATTACAGTAATCATCACCAATTTCTGATATACCCATTTTCCCTTTGTCGCCAACATCATCTCGCCATCTTAGTTCCGCTTTAGTTAAATCAGCCCCTTCTAGATTGGCTCCGTCTAATTTCGCATTAGTCAGTTCAGCTTCTCTTAAATCTGCTCCAGCTAAATCAGCATTTGTTAAATCTGCACCACCTAAATCACACTTGGGACATTTTTTAGTTGTGAGCAACTGCTTCACATGAGCGGGATTTGAAGTTTTTTTAGCCTGACAATCTTTACAACCAGAAAGAAAAGTAAGTAATAAAGCTGATACGATTAATATTTTGATTTTCTAGGACTTACGCATTGACAGAAAAGCGAAAATAACAGGTATAGTTTTCAACGCTTCTGGCTAGGTTTTTCAATCATATTTTGGCGATCGCTAGCA
>NZ_JBALBW010000134.1:0-12132 GCF_036919895.1 Nostoc sp. | reverse complement strand
GATAATTATTTGTCAAAAAATTATGCTTCGACACAAGTTCTCTATTTAAATAAAGAATTTTCTCTGATTTTTTTTCAAAATGAGAATTGCTGGACGCTTCTGGTTTTCAGGCTTTCAACTATCATCAGAGTATTTTCGGTTTCAGCCCACTGGTCAAGCTTCACTTCCAAATCTTCTAAACTGAAGATGCGACTTTCAAAGAATTCTTTGAGCGCTTGACGACCACGGACATAAAGAGGTTTACGGTTTTCGGTTAAGGTGCTAATCAGCAGCACATCTTCAGTATATTGATTGAGTAAACCATCAACATTCTTGGCTTTAATGAAGCCGATATGCTCTTTATAAAACTTACCCAATGGAGAGTCAGGTGCTTCTGATTTAACTGTTCCGGCATTTACATAAGTTTTATCGGGATACTGAATTACACCAGCAAAGTGGACAGCAATTTTTCCATCTTGCAAAAACCAGTTATCGTAAAACTCTACACTACCGACTTCACCAGTTTTACCTACGGTTTTTAACTCTTCTACCATCATCAGCGTGTTTTCAGTTTCAGCCCACTGATTGAGCCGGATTTCAAAGTCTTCTAAACCGAAAATCCGACCTTCAAAAAACTCTTTGAGTGCTTGACGACCACGCACATAAAGAGGCTGACGATCTTCAGTCAAAGTGCTAATCAGCAAAGCATCATCAGCATACTGATTGAGCAAGCCATCAAGATTTTTCGCCTTAATAAAACCGATATGCTCCTTGTAGAGCTTGCTGATAGGAGATACAATCAATTGTTCGATTGGCGTACTCATCGTAATCCTCTCTTGTAGTGTATTCAAACTGAAAAAAACCGGGTTGTACTAAGTACAATATTCCCTTAATTCATCGCGAATTAAACTTAGCAATACTCCGCTACTACCCTGCCGTAAGACTTTCGCGTAGCGTCTCGTAGAGAAGCGCCTATGCGTTAAAAAATCGTTCCTTAAACCCAAAAACCAAAGTGATAAGCAATTTGTCCGTTACGCATAGTCCAAGCATCTCCAACTGAGACTAGACCAAGTTTACAGGTGAATTTTGCTTGGAAGAAAATAGCGCCTTTTGCTTCCGTGAAATCGAGAGATTTGATATCAATATATTCAATTGTTTTGAGGTAATCGTGAAAGAATTTTTTGATATTTTTACGGCCATTAATTGTCATTGGTGCAGGTGTGTTTTCAAAGCCGTTAAAAAAGGTGATTAATACAGCATCTTCTGTATAATCTCTGTCCACCATTTCATCGATTTTTCCGGCGGTAATAGTTTCGAGATGTTTGTCAAAGAATTGCCGTCCGGGTGAAATTGTTGAAACTACCACTTTTATCTCTCCTGTAATTGTTATGGAATTATGAGTCTGGAGCGCTAATAACTACAGATAATTTTTGCAGTGGTCGTCTGCGCCCCAAAACTTGACTTTTTCGTAGATGTCTGCAAACTTATTTAAAGTTGAGCAGACCCTTCATAGTAGCTAAGTGAATCGACAATGTAGGTTGCAATTACTGGCTTACCAGTATTAGGCGATCGCTTGACGATCCAAGTTTGATAAGCATCTAAAACAATGCGTTGGCTTTTGGCTGCTGGTGGATTCCACACGCTAGCTTCCCATTTGACGATGACTTGAACACTCGTCTCGTCTCCTGAAGGCGTAACATTGACTTCCTTTAAAGTATGGACTTCATCAAAGAAAATCCCGATAACGCGATCGTACCAACCTTTAAATCCATCAAAACCATAAACTGTAGCTTCAGGAAAGCGCATTTCTAGACCATTTTCAGCTAGAAAAGGAATATAATCTTCTAGCGGAGCGTGAACATCTAGTTTCAAATACCAGTCTGCTGCTAGTTGCTTGATTTCTAATTCTGTTAAAGGTGCTAATTTAGCTACTGTCATGGCTTTTCTCCGTGTTAATTTAGTAAAAATTCCGGTCTACTATTGTCCACACTTGACACCGATCTTTGTACCGACAATTTCACTTGTCAGGATCAAATCAATCAGAAATGGCCCGTTATGAGCCAATGCTTTTTGGATAGCTGGGGCAATCTGATCTGGGGTTTCTACCCGAATCGCCTGAACCCCTAAAGACTTTGCTAATTCAGCGAAATCGATACTTGGGTTGCAGAGGTTAAAAGAAGATGGGTAGTCGTGTTCTGGTATTTGTTGCTCGCCCCAGTAGTGCAGAATATTCAACTTGAGGATTTGATAGCTGTGATTATTACAGATGACAAATTTGGCATCTATATTGTGGTGGGCAGCAGTCCAGAGGGCTTGGATCGTATACATACTGCCGCCATCACCAGTGAAGGCAAACACAGTTTTATCTGGATTAGCCAGTTTAATACCGATCGCTCCCGGAATCCCAACACCCAGCGAACCGCCTCGTGTTTGGAAATAATGTCCGAGTTTTGTCGGTGGTATGTACCGACAAAGTTCTGGAGAATTGGTAATGGCTTCATCGAAAATAATCGCATCTGCTGGTAAATGGGCAGCTAATTCCTCGGCAAAACGAGTCATGTGCAGAGGTACTGCATCCCGAACCGCCTTGTCAGCCTCAAGTCGAGCCGCCGATTCCTGCTTTTTAGTATCAGCTATCTGGCTAGCTCTGACAAAAACCTCTTTTTTCTGTTCGGGTGTCAGAGTTGATTCAAGGGCGATCGCTAATTTGCTCAGACTAGTTTTTGGATCGCCAAGCAGCCCAAGATCCACGGGAAAATTCTTCGCTATTTCGTAGGTATTCAAGTCAATGTGAATTATTTTGGCTGAAGGAGCAAAAACTCCAGACAGCGCTGGGAATACCTCTGGAAAAACGTAGGTTCCAACAATCAAGATTACGTCTGCTTGAGATGTAACCCGACGGCTATCATCGCCAAACATGTGACCTAGCAACCCTCCAAACAGAGGATGGCTAGCACTCATATTCGCTTCCGATGAGTCTGCTCCCCAGACTTGTCCGCCGATGAGTTCTGCCACATCTGTCAATTCAGCTTGGGCATCGGAAAAAGCTACACCATCGCCCATAATAATCAGGGGATGTTTAGCCGCGGCCAATAAACTTGCTGCTGTTTCCAGTTGCTCTGCTTCAGGAGCAACCGGTGTCACTGGAAAAGAAGTCGGAACAACCTCTTCATAATTAACAGCATCAAGGATATCCATCGGTAGGGAAACGAACACCGGCCCCATCGGTGGCGTAGCAGCTATTTTGATGGCTCGGCGTAACACGCGTAACAAAGAAGAGGGATCGACGACCCTAGTTGACCATTTTGTTACAGGCTTGGCCATGCTGACCAAATCTGCCGCCATTTGGGCATCCATCGCATCGTAGCAAATACCAGATTCGCCAGCCAGGACTACTAATGGTGCATGACCGCGCATGGCCTGATAAATCATGCCGATGCCATTTCCTAAACCGACTCCGCTATGGAGTTGGACAATCGTAGGCTTTTTGGTGGCGCGGGCATAGCCATCGCCAGCACCGACTGCGATCGTTTCTTGCAGTGCAAAGATATACTTAAATTCTGGATAATAGTCCTTTAACGCATCTAGGAAACCCTGCTCAACTGTGCCAGGGTTGCCAAACATGTACTCTATCCCATCTGCCAGAAGTTGTTCAATAATTGCAAAGCGACCATTTCTGTTAGCCATCAAAGGCTTTTCGTTGATCTGTTTGGTCAAGCTTACCATCCGTACCGCCTTAGTCCTTTATCGAGAACTTCCACTAATTTCTGACCGGTTGTATAAGAGTCTGCGGTAGAACGACCTGTGATAAAGGGATAATCAACAATCACAGAGATTTCTTTGCCAAAATTACCGTGATATGCGCCGTCTGGGGCAGTAGCATCATGGAGAATATACTCTAGAGGATAGGGAGGTGGCCCCATGTTAATGTCTGCGCCAACAAACCCTGTACCATCCTTGTAATCATATTCCTTGCAATGACCTGTGACGTGCTTACCTTGAATAATGCTCTTGCGGTCTGCTAAGTCACGAGCAAAGGCTAGACAAGTTACACCGTAGCATTCTGCTGCGATCGCTTTGCCCTTTTTGTAAAAGCTGAGAATCAAGTCATGAACGCGATGGTTATTGACTAAATCAACGATCGGGCCACTACCACCCACGATCAATAGTGCATCGTATTGATCCAAATCTGGCTGTATTTCGTCGAGAGCATTGTTATATGCTTCCATTTCCCGCAGGAATTTTTCGGCACTCCAGTAAGGGCGATCGGGCAACCATTGTGACAGGATGATTGGGTTGTCTAACCGTGGATTCTTCGGATCTTCTAAGCGCTTGACTTTTTCAGCCATCTCTTGAGAGACAACTGGGCGACCTAAAGGTGGGTCAACATAAGTAGGATCCATGCTCGGAGGGAGCGCCACTGGTCTTTTTCCTGTTGGAGTTGCAAAATCAACCTGATACCCCGCAGCATCAAAAGTTTCTAGGGGGCCTACCAGTTCTTCACCCCAATAACCATATTCCGATAAAATTATGAGAATTTTTTTCACAAGATTGTCTCCTAATCATGAATTTGTTTTGAGATAATTAGCTGGCAACTTTCAGCCTTGAAACTGAGGTAGTAGTTCTTCTACTTGAGAAACGATTAGTGGCAATAGATAATTGTTGGATTTGTTCAGTAATCGCATCAATGAATGGTTCAACCTCGTGTTTTGAACGACCAGTCACAAGATCACCGTCCACCACAACACCTGAAGGTGATGGAGTATAAATTGCACCAAAGGACTACCTCGTGGCAGATAACTTGTCGCCCTTTGAGCAATTCTGGTATTGGTGTCACAATCCAAAGACCGTGGCAAAGTGCGCCTTTAATAATCCTGGGATTTGCCATAGCGCTGGCATAAAATTGTACAGCCGGTGAAGTGCGAACTTGTTCTGCACTGATTGGCTGACCTGTTGGTGGCTCAAAGTAACGTAGACGAACACTGGTATAGTTAGCGGACATAATCACAGCCGCATAATCGTTAACATCTACATTTTGAAAATCAATGTTTACGTCTATGGTTTTAGGTGTATTGCCCGTATCTTCATCACTGAAAAAGCGAACACTCGGCTGATTCCAGAGCCTAGACATCAGATGTACTGTTGCTTGAAGTTCTGAAAAGCGCTTTTGATATGCTTCAATTTCTTCAGGGATGAACTCACTTTTGCACCAAAATAATGTAACCTAACTACGAAATTTTAACCCTTATAGTCATTTTTTTTAGGTTTTATAATAATGATGATCGTCAAACTAATAGAAGCTCATCTAACGACGGCTGAATAAGACAAATCCAGAAGATTTAGCGTCAAATTTACAGCACCATAAATCCATATTTTTGGTAGTTGCAGTCAATTAAACCGTGTAATACCAAACAAGTTTGATCTTTACCATACCATTAATTTCAAGGATAGCTAATCATGGTTACAACAAACGCTCCTATTTCAGATACCTCTACTAACTTCCCTGAAGTTAGTAAGCTTTGGTCAGGTGTAGATATCACCAATTTTGGCCCTTATTATGAAGCTTTACAAACACGACTGATCGATCGTATTTGGAATGATGAATCACTCAAGCAGGAGATATTGACTAACCCAAGAACTGTTTTTGAAAGAGAAACCGGAATTACATTTCCTGCGGATACAGAAGTCAAAGTATTAGAAGAACCAGAAAACACTTTCTACTTTGTACTTCCTGCAACTCCACCAGTGGAAGAACATTGGTATCGATATGAACAGTTTTCTAGCTGGTGGCCAATTATCGATACTTTCTACTATTTTTATAACCGACTTGGTGGTACTACCAAAGCTAGGGCTTACAGAGAGTGTTTACAAGCGTTATGGATAGTTCGTTCTTGGACTTTGACAATAGCATCAATAATTTTGGTAGACGACCTCGGCATAAAATTAAAGAAGGTATGGTACCTACATCCCCAATAGCAACATCTCAAAATAATGATGCTGCTATTACTGGTCATCCTTTAGGAGGAGTTCCCATCGGAAAAGCTTGCGATCCATTTGGGCGAGTATATGGATACAACAGGCTTTATGTTGTGGATGGCTCACTTATTCCAGGTTCTGCTGCTTGTACTAATCCTTCTTTTACTATTGCAGCTTTAGCAGAACGTTGTTTAGACAAAATCATTGCACAAGATATTAAGTAGGTTGGTGTAAGCATCGCTCACTGCTAAGGTTGAGAGTGCGTTTTGCTCTCGGTGAACTCGCCACCCACTATTGACTTGCTCAAATTCAACTTTCTCAGTGAAATTTACCTCGCTGCTACTGTGACTTGGCTCAACTAATGACACGCATTAGAACCGAAAGAATACAAACTTTCTTCAAAACTTTAACCATTGCAATTGTGTTTTGTAATTTATAGACTCAAGGAAATGCAGCTTTGCAATCAACAAAAATAGGTAAATAACTATGGTTGTGCTGATTTTTACTTAAACGATAAATAGACGCTTAAGTTAAGTGACTACAGTTTTTCTGCTATTAATTCCAGTTAACAGTTCCCCAACTAGCTGCTTATTGCGGTACTAAATTTGCCATTGAAGCCTTTACGGATTCGCTGCGTGTGGAACTAGCAGGAACCGATATTCGTGTATCAAGCATTGCCCCAGGGACTGTGGACACTGGCTTATACGACAAATGGGGTGAGGAGCAAAAAAATTTCGTCTATTCGGGAGGTTCACTACAACCTGCGGACATCGCTCGTTGTGTTCGTTTCATTTTAGAGCAGCCAGGAAACGTCCTCATACCAAGACTTTTAGTAGTTCCCGCTGCTCAACCAGTCTAATACCAAATAGGACTTAATTTTTCTTTACTATAGCAATCCTAAATCATTTGTGAGAAAGAAAATTGCTGGAAAGTGACAGAAGAGGGGTATGGCGGCGATCGCAACAGTTGCCTTAATTTTCTTCTGGTTTTTCATGCCCGAAACTAAGTCTACAGCCTATCCGGTAAGCTCTAAATCAGGGCTTACTACGTTTAGGGAATAGAGAAATGGTAGTTTTGCGGTATCTCGTGATTATTATCACCTACATCGGCTTAGGGCTAGGTTACTTGCCCGGATTGCGGATGAATCGGGCGACGATCGCCATTGTTGGTGCTGCCTTTTTGATGGCATTGGGAGTGCTAGATTTGCCTGCGGCGTGGGGTGCGATCGACTACAAAACACTAATTTTTCTATTTGGGATGATGGTAATCAGTGCCAATCTCGCCGCCTCTGGTTTTTTCCAGCTTGCCCTTGATTATACAATCCGCCGCATCCACAGCCCATTTGGGTTACTGGTGGTGTTAACTTTTGGCAGTGGCATCCTCTCAGCACTTTTTCTGAATGATACGATTGCTCTAATTTTGACACCTTTAGTAGTTGCTATTACCCAGTTACTCAAGCTTAAACCTATTCCCTATTTGCTAGCGCTAGCAGGTGCAACTAACCTCGGTTCCGTTGCCACTTTGAGCGGTAATCCGCAAAATATCTTGATCGGTTCTTTCTCTGGCATTAGTTATCTAGACTTTGCCAAAGCCTTAACACCACTTGCGTTGATCTGTTTGACGATTCAGGTAGGTTTGTTGTGGTGGTTGTATCCAGAAGTGCGATCGCTTCGCCCTTATTTAAAAGTTAAACCACCTCGCTACCATGTCCTCAAACCACTGTTAGTTAAAAGTCTATTAATTACCACTGGATTACTAGTAGCATTTTTAATTGGAATTCCGACTGCTGAAGTTACCTTAATTGCTGCTGGACTATTACTGGTAACGCGCCGCCTTAAGCCAGAGCGAATTTTACAACAGGTAGACTGGGATTTGCTGTT
This sequence comes from Nostoc sp., assembly GCF_036919895.1. Classification (GTDB taxonomy): domain Bacteria; phylum Cyanobacteriota; class Cyanobacteriia; order Cyanobacteriales; family Nostocaceae; genus Nostoc. Next base: position 4,297 of record NZ_JBALBW010000134.1, on the reverse strand, counting down.
AATGTTTTGTGGGCTGTTCATCCTTACCGAAGGTGTGCAAAAACTTGGTTCTTTGGGATGGCTTTCTCGTTTTGCTCACGATCCCTTGAGTATTTTGGGGATAACGGCGTTGTTGTCAAATTTAGTATCGAATGTGCCGGCTGTACTGCTATTACATCACCTAATTCCCCATCCTGACACCCGCACTTGGCTACTACTCGCGGCGGCTTCAACACTGGCAGGAAATCTCACTCTGCTGGGTTCGGTAGCAAACTTGATTGTGGCGGAGGCTGTTGCTAAACAGGGATATAGGCTGACTTTTGGGGAACATTTGCGATTTGGGCTACCCCTAACTGTTATCACCTTGGCGCTTACCTATTTTTGGATTGCTTAAAATCTTTGTAAAACCTTAACCAAAATCGCCCAACTTTGAGTAAATTTTCCTGCCACTGATTTTAGTGCTGACAATAATTAATAATTTAGAAATTTTAAACCTAAAAAGAGAGCCGCGACAGTTCCCGCCACAGAAATTTCTCCTTGAATAATTTTCTCTAAAACTGATTCTATAGGAATAAATACAATTTCAATTTCTTCTGTAATATCGAGTTTTTGCTCTCCAACTTTACTTACATTTTCTGCTATAAACAAATGTATTTGATTGGTATCTTTACTCGGCTTATCGTATAGAGTTCCAATTTTTCTAAATTCTTGGGGTATATAACCAGTCTCTTCTGTGAATTCTCTAATTGCGGCTACTTCGGCATTCTCTTTTATCGGATCGAAATTCCCTGCTGGTAGTTCTAAGAAAAATTCACCTACTGCATGTCTGTATTGCCGGACAAAAATAACTTCTCTATTACTAGTAATAGGTAAAACCATCGCCACGTCTGGTTTCATATTGACAAAATAATCATCTATGATTTTACCATTGGGCAGTTCTATCTCATCTTGCCTTACTTGACACCAAGGGTTATCTAAAACCATTTTTGATTTTAAAGTCTTCCATTTTCTTAAATTGTTCATAAATTTAGTAACCAATAAAATTATGTCTAGGAACTTTAGTAACTAAGTAATGAATGTAAAAAAGTATAACAGATACATCCGATAATCTAAACTTTAAACTTACACTGACTTTTGCAATAACATAATATTATGTAAAATAAATATGCAAATAAATGTAAATTTATTTACAGTAAACAAGAGATTTCCGTTGACCATTAGTCGCGGGACAACGGCACAGACAACGAATGTATGGGTGAGGATTTCAGATGATGGTATCGAAGGCTGGGGCGAAGCATCGCCATTCGGTGTGGGTAATCATCGACAATCAACTGATACAATCAAAGACTCTCTAGATCGAGTTGTGCCACTGTTACAAGTATTTAGCCCCTTGCAGCGACAGCAAATTGAGCAAGTTTTAATCCAAAACCAGATTCCTTCTGCTGCTAGAGCAGCCTTAGATATGGCAATGCACGACTGGTTGGGTAAGCGTGTAGGATTACCTTTGTGGCAAATTTGGGGACTCGATCGCAATCAAATAGTACCAACTTCAGTCACAATTGGGATTAATTCGCCTGAAGGTGCCAGAGCCAGAGCGCGAGACTGGTTACAATTTACCGATGTCCGCCTTTTTAAGGTGAAGTTAGGTAGTCCAGATGGCATAGATGCAGATAAAAAAATGCTGTTGGCAGTGCGAGAAGAAGCACCGGAAATTGAGTTATTTGTTGATGCCAATGGGGGTTGGAGTTTAGAAGATGCGATCGCAATGTGCAATTGGCTGAGTAATCTAGGTATAAAGTATGTAGAACAGCCATTGCTACGTGGTCAGGAAAAAAGTTTAGCTAAACTCAAAGAACACTCTCCCCTACCTATCTTTGTCGATGAGAGTTGTTTCACAAGTTCTGATATCCCCGATTTGGCAAACTACGTAGATGGTATTAATATCAAACTGATGAAATCAGGCGGACTAACAGAGGCGATGCGAATGGTACATACAGCACGAGCATATCGGTTGCAAGTAATGTTCGGTTGCTATTCTGACAGTTCGCTAGCTAATACAGCAGCATTACAGCTAGCGCCACTAGCTGATTATTTAGATTTAGACAGTCATCTCAACTTAATCGACGATCCCTTTACAGGTGCATTGCTAAAAGAAGGTAGAGTTTTGCTAAACGATTTACCAGGTTTGGGGGTAAAACACAGTGCGTCTACCACTTAATCAACGAGTAGCTATCTTACTTCACGACGGAATTAGCGGGCCTAACGGCAAAACAGGACTCGCAATTTTACGTTACAGCGAGTCACCAATTGTAGCCGTCATCGATCGCGAGTGTGCTGGCAAATCTCTGACAGAATTAACAGGTATCAAACGTGATGTACCCATTGTGGCATCAGTAGTCGCAGCCCTAGAGTACAAGCCAGAAGTCTTAGTAATAGGTATTGCTCCAAGTGGTGGTGCTATCCCCGATGATTACTGGCTAGAAATCAAAAATGCTCTAGAAGCTGGGATGTCGTTGGTGAACGGCTTACATACACCAATGGCAAGCATCCCGGAGTTAAATGCACTAGTCAAACCAGGGCAATTAATTTGGGATGTCCGCAAAGAGCCGCCTAATATAAGTGTTGCCAGTGGAATGGCACGCACCCTCCCCTGTCGGCGGGTGTTGACGGTGGGAACCGATATGGCGATCGGTAAAATGTCAACTAGCTTAGAGTTACATTGGGCCTCAAAACTGCGGGGTTGGCGTTCTAAATTTCTTGCCACAGGTCAAACTGGGGTGATGTTAGAAGGTGATGGCGTGGCTTTAGATGCCGTGCGGGTAGACTTTGCTGCTGGTGCTGTAGAACAGGTAATCATGCGCTATGGCAAAAACTACGACATCCTGCACATTGAAGGACAAGGTTCGCTGCTACACCCTGGTTCAACGGCAACCCTACCCCTGATTCGTGGTTCCCAACCAACTCAACTGGTATTAGCCCATCGGGCGGGACAAGTCCATGTCCGTAATCATCCCCATGTTTTAATTCCACCTTTATCAGAGGTAATTCGGCTTTATGAAAGTGTTGCTAGTGCTGGTGGTGCTTTTGCAAGCGTTTCTGTAGTGGGTATAGCACTTAATACGGCACACTTAGATGAATCAGCGGCACAGGAAAGCATCGCTCAAGTCACAGCAGAAACCGGGCTACCTTGCACCGATGTAGTCCGTTTTGATGCCAATGTGCTTTTGGATGCGGTGATGAAGAATTAGTTCGGCTCCTCCGAAGAGGCAAAACTTTGGTTACTTAAATGATGAATCCGAGCGAGTTCAAGGAAGGCTAACTTTAATAAGCTGTCGCGCATTTTATTTGCACAACTAGGGCGGGCAAGATGCCCACCCCACAAGAGATTCATTTTTTTGAGGATGCAAATTAAAAGATTTTTAGCTTATCAGCTTGAAAACTACCTTGCTCCACTTTGCCACACAAGGGCAATTTACACCCCCAACTTATTGGGGGTTTTTTATCAATACGGTTCGGTTAATGTTTTTTGATGGAAATTCTAGATCGTCAAGATGCGATGAATCGCCGTCAAGACGAAAGACTGATTATTGATAGAGACGGCGATTCATCGTGTCTCTTGCCTTAAATGAACAGTATTGGTTTTTTATGGCAGTCAGGTTAAGAGGACGTGTAGCAATTGGTTAAGAGACATCCTGCTTTCATTGCCTAGAACCGCTTTAGCTAAAATCCCCCATCTCTTAATAAGTAATTTTCATTAAACTTATTAAATTTTTTTGTCAAGCCCTATTGACATTTTGTAACAAAATTGTTAAATTTAGTTACATAAGTAAACAAAAAAAGAGAAAAAAATATGTACACCACTGTAAATGAAGACGGCATCATCAATAACTACGCAGCTGAACCCAAGGTATACTACGCAGAGTACCCAGCAATCTGGGAACAACGTAAATACGTTTTACAGGGTCTTTTTGCAACTTTAATTGTCACAACTTTAGTTTTGGTTAGTTTTAGCGTTAGCTAAGATTTTTCCATTGCCGTATCGCTGTATCTTATTGTCATTTTCACTTCTCTCTTAAGCCTCGGTTAGTTTCGCCGGGGTTTTTTGTGTATTTACCCCTGTGCGTTGGCTTTGCCCGTTGTAGGCATCGCATCCCAAAGGGCGACATTGTAAAATAACTGCGATCGCACATAAAATAAAGACAAATTAATAAAATGGGGTGTTATATCAATACCATTGCCAATTTATGAGGGTTCAACGCCTGTAGAAACGGGATGAATACGACCTAAAGCAGTAAGCTTGGCAAAAATCTGGGTTAAT
>NZ_JBALBW010000133.1:0-33971 GCF_036919895.1 Nostoc sp. | reverse complement strand
TTTTTATCTCTAGATGTGTATTTTTATTCTTGGTTCCATTTTTTTCTAAGTAATTTACCTACTGTGACACTTGGGGGTGCGGAAAGTGGGATCTAAAGCACGTACATCGTTAGCACTACCAAGCATAAGCACAAATTATACAGTAATCCCATTTTTGATTGTTAATAACTGAACTCGAAAGAAAGTAAAAATATCGTTTTTTTGATGCGATGTAACCCGGAGCTTTCGGAGTCTCCATCTCCGCTCTATACTGCTCCAACTGGATTGTTTTTACCTACTTTCCGCACTTCATTTTGTAATATAAGTAGATTTCCAAAATCTAGCCAACGGCGGTTAAATAAAAATGCAAATGACCAATGCGACTTAATCGCCTGCCAACTCAACCAATCAAACAGAAGAGGGATAAGCAACCATTACACCTGGATTTCTCACAAGTGAGAAATCCGGGTTCTCTAATCTAGACCTTGTGGTATAATAAACCCCAATGGTTACGCTCGCCTTCAACAAGTTGTAGTAACCTTTAATCGATCAAAATCTGATGATGTTAAATTTTACAGTATTTATGGGCAGCTTAAGACAGAAAAATAGTCCACCTTGAAACTACATAGAGACTACCCCTCAGACAAATTGTATCAAAAGTCTCATTTTTTTTTGAACAACATTGTAGTAAAAAAATCAACTCAAGTAATAAGTGGGTATCCAGAAGTCTAACATCAATTATTTGTGTTGTAATGACTTGGTTTTGAGCTACATTTATTCCCCATTCAAATCAGGTAATGTTTTCTCGTAACAAGAAAACAAATCACATAGCTGTCTCTATTGAGTCAACTTTTAACTGAAAGTAAATGCCAAAACAGTTTGTATATTCTACAAATCACATACAAATTACAAACTGAATGGATGTAAATTATTGGCATAAACTTTAGCAATATGGTCGTGGATGAAAGAGTAATCAGGGGTTTTAAATCCTTGACACTATCTAGATTGCATTTGTGAATTGTCATGGTTATAATCCTCAACTACTCCACCGAGTGTAAGAGTTGGCTAATTGCCTGTATACCTAAATTTCACCCATAAATCACAGAGGACAACTTGAACACAAAAGTTTTGAAGCGAGAATGGTTCTCCAATACTAAAGCAGACATCCTAGCTGGTACTGTAGTAGCATTAGCACTGATTCCAGAAGCGATCGCATTTTCCATTATTGCAGGTGTCGATCCAAAAGTTGGGCTGTACGCCTCGTTTTGCATAGCAGTAGTGACAGCCTTTGCAGGAGGTCGTCCTGGGCTGATTTCAGCAGCGACGGGAGCGATGGCACTGGTAATGATCACATTGGTAAAAGAACACGGGTTGCAATATCTGTTTGCAACGACAATTCTAACTGGTGTCATTCAAATTATTTGTGGTTGGCTCAAACTAGGTCGCCAGATGAAGTATGTACCACGAGCCGTAATGATTGGCTTTGTGAATGCTTTAGCAATCTTGATTTTTATGGCTCAGTTGCCACAACTTGTTGGGGTATCCTGGCAAGTTTATATTATGCTTGCTGTGGCTCTTGCCATCATCTACCTGTTACCCAGGCTTACCAAAATTGTACCTTCACCCTTAGTTGCGATCGTTGTCTTAACAGCCTTTTCAATGATTACAGGGATAAAGGTTCCAACAGTAGGTGACATGGGCGAATTACCCATTACATTCCCCTTGTTCAGCTTACCGACAATTCCATTAAACTATGAGACATTCTCAATTCTCTTTTCTTATGCCTTGCCTTTGGCTGTAGTGGGTTTATTGGAGTCATTGTTAACAGCTTCACTACTTGATGAACTGACCGATACCCCCAGTGATAAGAACAGAGAAGCTATGGGTCAGGGTATTGCAAATATCGTAGCGGGATGCTTTGGCGGGATGGCGGGATGTGCCATGATTGGGCAGTCAGTCATCAATATTAAGTCTGGAGGGCGCAGCCGTCTTTCTACTTTATGTGCTGGGGTTTTCTTGCTGTTCTTCATTTTGGTGTTAGGTAAATGGGTGCGACAAATACCAATGGCATCCCTAGTTGCAGTGATGATTATGGTTTCTATTGGAACTTTTAGTTGGTCATCTCTAAAGAACTTAAACCGTGTACCCAGAGGTGAAACTGCCGTCATGATTACGACAGTTTTATTTACCGTACTCACACACAATCTAGCAATTGGAGTTGCAGTTGGTGTAGTGTTTAGTTCAGTTTTATTTGCCCGTAGCATTGCCAAAGTCGTGTTTGTAGACACAGTTCTTAGCGAAGATAAAACTTCTCGCATTTACAGCGTTGCAGGTCAACTTTTCTTTGTATCAGTAGAAGAATTTATCGCTGCTTTTGATTTTCAAGAAGAATTAGAACGTGTGAAAATTGACTTAACCCATGCCCATATATGGGATCAATCAGCAGTTGCAGCCATAGATAAGATAGTGATGAAATTTCGTAGGAATGGTGCAGAAGTAGACATCGTAGGGCTAAATGAAGCAAGTGCAACATTAATAGAAAAGCTAGCTATTCACGATAAACCAGATGCACTAGAAAATTTAAACAACTACTAAGTTACATAGAAGTCAGTCCCAACCCAATACAGTTCAATCAACCATTTCTTCTCTATTCTCTCTGCGTTCTCTGCGCCTCTGTGGTACCCTGCGGGAAGCCGAAGCGTCTACGTAAAAAAAAGAGTTATAGCCTTAAGTGAACCGTATTGAGTCTCAACCAACAAGGGATGAGAGAAATAATTTCTGACTCTTGACTCAACATTATTTCAAATCAAGAGGGAGAAAAGAAAACCCTCAACAGCAACAGGTTTTACTGGTTTGCATTTTACATTTAATTATGTGCGCCTACTTATCACAAACACAATTATGAAAAGAATTCTTCTCCGCACTGATGGATCTTCTTTCTCCCAGAGTAGCTAACCTTGCCTTGTGACATCACGTAACTTTCAGCCAATAGATAAGATACTGCTAGCTTATGATGGCGGTAAGAGTTGTCAGAAAGCTTTGCAGTTTTTAGTGCAATCACCTGCTTTTAAAGACATGGAACTCCATTTGCTCACTGTAGCAAAGAAACAGGGAGATGAAGGAGCCATGTCTCTCCTGCAAACTGCTGAAATAAAAGCACGTACAGCTGGCTTTGCACCAATTTGTCAGATAATACATGGCGAAGCAGAAAAGGTTATAACCAACTACGTAGAAAAACAAGATATCAATTTACTGATTATGGGAGCCTATGGACATAGCCGCATTCGGCACTTAGTCATTGGCAGTACTACAGCCCAAATGCTACGCAGCAGCCATATTCCTGTCTTGCTGTTTAGGTAGATTTATTATCGAACACAAGCACAAAACTTACTAGCAATACTTGAAATGAGAAATTAACAGTAAAATTTACAGTCTAATGAAGCACCAAAAATCAAATATTGATCGCTTTTTTTATCTGTATTTACTCTGATTTCTAGTGGTTATCTATTTAATTAATAGAGACTTTAGGATAGTATCATTAATGTCTTAAATTAGGAATTTACTGATTATAAAAATATGCTTATTTTCAAAACTTTATATTTTTAATTTAAACTTTACTGTTTCTTGATGATAATTTTGTAAGTCTCTTTTACGATAGTGGAAGCACACTACTTGTGTCACTATCAAGGCGCTTTAGTGAATATGTAAATTCTCTGTGTACGTAATGATGAAAACAGCAGCAGACTCTAAAAACTGGCTGCAAGTAAGCCGTTATAGTAATCGGGGAAGTATTTATTTGTTTGCTCCGATGGTTAACTTCAATGTGATGGCTGAAGTTGGAGATACTCCGCCCTAATTCAATGTGCTTGTACTTGCTTGGAAATTTTATGAGGAATTCGACAATTACATCTTGATGGCAGCGAGGAAATTTGATTCCGACTTGGGAACAATATAAACAGATGTAATTGAATTGAAATAATTACTTTGATATTTGATGACTGAATATCTGAATTATAGTAGCTTGTCAAATTGCTAACTAATACACATCGAGAGTTAGGTGTTTGATGTTGTGGTAAAGCATTAAGCTTCAGTATTCATCAGTGACAAATATAAAAAAGTGTTTTCTCTAATTTTCAAGTAGTACAAGTGCTAAATAATACAGCAGAATTCCGAACATTGCAAACTGCTGTAATTACAGAATTTGCTTGTAAACAGATACAGCATTTCTTGTATAGCTATGTCTAACAATTAAATAACACCTGTATTTAATAGCTTCTAACTTTAGAGCTTGTATTGGGTTTTTCAAATATTTTAAACCCTTTATCTTAGCCATCCTATTTTTTATTAATCTGCAATCTTAAAATGCAGATATAGAAATATAGATGGTAGATAACAAGACTCAAATGCAGGATGTCTTAGGCATTTTACAATTCCATAAATCTCTAAGAACACAATTTAAGTGAGAATAATAGAGCCATGAATAACTTGAAACATTTTTCAAAGTTGAAGCGGTTTCAACAAATTTTGTTGACCACTATTTTAGGCGATATTCCAACAATTTTTGGGGGTGTAAAGCTACGGAATTTGCTATATCGCACTATCTTTGACCGGATAGGTAGCTCAGTTTATATTCAAGACGGTGTTGAATTTATTAGTACTGATGCTATTGAAATTGGGAATGGAGTATATATTTTCAAAGGTGTTCGTATCGATGGAAAAGGACACGAAAACAATAGAATTCATCTCGAAAATGGAGTTATTCTTGAGCGTAACGTTCTAATCGGGGCATTAAAGAACACTTCTATTCACGTTGGACAAGATACTTTTATTGGCCCTAGTGTTTGTATTAGCGGCTCTGGAGATATCAAAATTGGCAAGCACTGTTTAATTGCAGCCCACACTGCAATATATGCCAATAATCACAACTTTGCAGATCCGACAGAACCAATTAAATACCAAGGTATTACTTGTAAAGGAATCGTGATTGAGGATGACTGTTGGCTAGGACATGGGGTCAAAGTATTAGATGGTGTCACCATTGGTAGAGGCAGTGTAATTGGTGCTGGCGCTGTTGTTACTAAAGATATTCCCCCATTTTCAGTAGCTGTGGGTGTACCTGCACGAGTAATTAAAAGCCGTGAGGGGAAACAACTTTTCAAATCTACAGAATCAACTTTATTAACTTCAAACTAAGTTTGTATAAAGTTCGCCTGGGTAGTTCACTCGGACACAGGCGACCATTTTCTAGTTCCATACACAATTTTTTGAAAACATAATCAAATCAAAGTTTTGAGGATTATTCAGAAGGTTGCTAGCGTTAATTAGAGGTCAAGGTATCTATCAGCAGAAACATAAGAGGAGATTAATTTAATGACTAAAATTGCAGAAAAATCTACAGATAAGAGACTACATCTCCCTTACTTGGATGGCTTACGTGGATTGGCATCTCTGTATGTTGTATTTGTCCATATCGAACCATCAATTGGCGGACAATTACCTACATTGTGGTCATTATTTGGCAGAACTATGAAACATGGTTCATTTAGTGTTGTAACTTTTATTGCACTTTCTGGCTATGTTTTGATGCTGCCAGTAGCGCGTTCTGAAAATGGTCATTTAAAAGGAAGTTTGATTAATTATATTAAGAGGCGATCGCAACGAATTCTACCACCTTACTATGTGACTCTGTTCATCTGTTTACTAATAGCAGCAATTATCTTTATCTTAGAGAATCTCACCAGCTTTCAGTGGAACGACGATGCCGGAATTGGAGCATACTCTCCTAAGTTTTCGTTAATGGATATTTTATCTCACCTGTTATTAGTTCATAATCTTAGCGGTAGCACATACCTGACTATTAATCCACCGATGTGGACTGTCGCAACTGAATGGCAGATATACTTTTTGTTGCCATTATTGCTATTACCTATATGGCGACATTTTGGATTACTGTTAGTTGTCATTATCGCTTTTGCAATTGGACTAACACCTATCTATTTGTTCAATGGATTATTTGAATCAGCAAGTCCTTGGTTTTTAGGTGTGTTCTCTTTAGGAATGGCAGCAGCAGATATTGGATTTTCTCGAAAACCTAAGCTAGTAGCTATGAGAAATTCCCTCTCGTGGGGTTGGTTGGCTATTATCTTCACTTGTATTGCCTTTTTAACTGAGTGGCAACAACTAGGATTACATATATGGATTAATCAGAGTTTTTTTGGTCTTGCAGTTGCTTGTTTATTTATTTCCTTCACCAAGTCAATAGTTGAGGATAAACAACTACCTTTCCTACTCCGATTCTTACAACACCATATATTTATTGCCCTTGGCACATTTTCCTATAGCCTATATCTAACTCATGGGCCAGTCTTGGTGTTCGTGCGTTACTTTCTGTTTTATCTGCCAATTTCCCCAGATATGTTTGCCACAGCATCCTATTTAGTAGGTACGGTAATGTCATTAATCATTGCTTACTATTTTTACTTATTCTTTGAGCGGCCATTTATGTCTGGTTTCTTAAAAAGACGAAAAGTTAAAGATGCTGTGATTTGAGATAATTCTTAGATATCTTAACCGCACATAGATATAGGACTAGTATTTGATTTTTGAAATACACGTAGCATGTGTTAGCACGGAGAGTACGGTACCAAAAACCTTGGAATCAGGTGCGTTACGGCTTACGCCTAACACACGCTACATATACTTATATTTTTTCATAAATCAAATCTGATTTCTATATTCATTTTGGTGTACATAGAGGTAGATATAATACCTACAAATCTTCATACAATTGACAGCGAAATAATTGTACATAACACCAAATTTTATTAAGTAAATGGCTCAAATTTCAAAGATATTTAACCAGCAAAAGCTCCGCCTTTCTTTCTTAGATGGAATGCGTGGTTTGGCAGCATTATATGTGGTGTTTTGCCATATTTCTCTACAACACTTAGAGAATTTACCTCAATGGATAAATTTCCCTACAAAACTAGTAAGATATGGTTCATTTAGTGTTGCAATTTTCATTGTACTTTCTGGATACTGTTTAATGTTACCAGTAGTTCGCTCTCCAACAGACTCTATCCCTGGAAGTTTATTTGATTATTTTATCAGGAGAGCGCGGAGAATAATACCACCTTATTATGTTGTTATTTTTCTCTGCTGCCTATTAGCTTTAGTGATCTTAGGTTTAGAGAGATTTACTACTTTCTCTTGGCGCGATCTTTCTTACGATTGGTTTTCTCCTGAGTTCAGCTTTAAAGATGTAATTCTACATCTTTTCTTAGTTCACAATTTGACTCCAGGAACGCAAGTTTATATTATTAATTTGCCCCTGTGGAGTGTAGCATTAGAATGGCAAATTTACTTCTTATTTCCTCTATTGTTCCTACCTTTGCGGCGGCGATGGGGTTGGTTTTCGGTTATTTCTACGGCTTTTTTAATCGGACTTACGCCCCACTATTTATTTAATGGTTATATGGATGTCAGCCGTCCTTGGTTTATTGGTTCATTCACTATAGGAATGGCGGCAGCAGACATTGTATTTTCCCAAAGGCCACATTTGATTAAACTCAGAAAGTCTTTGTCTTGGGGTAGACTTACCGCAATTTTTACTGGCATTGCTATATTCACTGAATGGGGAAAATTAGGCGTAGAACCTTGGGTTTTGAAACTTTTGCAAGTATCGCTGCTGCTTGCTTGATAATTTACTGCACTAAAATTGTAATTGAGCAGAAAACACGTCCTTTAATTCTGTGCTTATTTGAGCATCCTTGGTTACTCGCACTAGGAGGCTTTTCTTACAGTCTGTATCTCACTCATGGCCCAATAGTAACCTTAGTGCGTCACTGGCTTATTAGCCTACAAATATCTCCAGTGATGTTTACAGTGATACAATACATAGTAAGCGTGACACTTTCATTACTATTTGCCTATCTGTTTCACTTACGCTTTGAAAGACCATTTATATCCAGTTTTTCAAAAAAAGTCTGTAAGTAAATCCTGTCTACGCTACTATCCAAAGGACTAAAATTCAATTGTCTAAAAGACTACACTCAAGACGTGACAATCGACTCACGAGCCTAGCTCAACAGTAAGCGTTTGACGACGATCGCGACGTAATGCCATACCAAACTTTGCGTATGTAGCATTGGCAGCCACGTTGTTTGGTGCAACTTCTACGTGCAAAGCGCGAACATCGCCGCGATGGCACTCAGCTAACAGCAGTGAGAGTCCATGACTGGCGACTCCGTAGCGTCGATGCTGCGATCGCACAAACAGGTCATCAATGAATGCGTCCAGACCACCGTATTCCATGCTGAAGCGAATCGTCAGCACGAGATAACCTGCGGGATATCCGTTCTGACGCAATAGCCAAATAGACCCCAGATCGGGACGATCGAGAATCGTTGCAAAGCTCTTGGTTGCCCACTGGGAATCCAACGGATAGTTAGACTCAGCATAGAACTCTGTCATCATTTCAACTAGCAAGGGGATGTCCGAGCGTGATGCGGCACTTGAGGTTTGAGTCATTTTCTCCTTTTGGTATCCAGGTGCCGTGAACTATTCTCATAGTCGTGATGCTTTCGGGTTATCAAGAAATTCTGGCATTTTAGAATTACTCTACCAAACACAGGTGCTATGCTGACATTTACTGCTACTTAATTATTGATTGTACACACGTCATTGTTTACCAGCCATCTATCCCTTAACTCCATTTTTGAGCAAATTGATGCTATGCCTATGCGCCAGCAAGAAATGCAAATTAGAGGCAGAAAGTAACTATAAAATTCAAGCGAGGAAAGTTGCTTTTGGTGCGTAGTTTACCGCCTTTTACATCGCCCTCGCAGTAATGTTAGTTAAGTTATATTAATTACTCTTTGAATCAATATCAATACAAATCACTGTAACGTATTGATTAATTACTGATTCAGGTACATCAATTGTTAATTCTCCTAACGGATTAGAATTGAAGATAGAATCGATAATTGCACAGCGACTTGTATAGGTTAGTGCTGTGCCATCAGCAAGAACAAACACCGATTTTACCAGTTTGATTGGTATACCCCTAACTGATATTGTTTCGTAAGGTTTCATTAATAGGTGTAGATAAATGCGATTACCCTTACGAGTTGAGGGGCCATAAAATTGCCACGGTTCTAATCCTGGGGTTGTATCAAGTATGCTTTCACCGTGGCTCCCCATCCAATCTGCTATATCTTTGAGACGCTCTAACTGCTCAGAAGGGATTTGTCCGTTACCCATTGGACTAATATTGAGCAAGAGATTGCCTCCTTTACCTGCTACTTCGCAAAGGGTATGAATCAATTGACGAGAAGATTTGAAGTTGCGATCGTCTCGGTTATATCCCCAACTTTCATTTATAGTCAGACAGGTTTCCCAAGGATGAGCAGGTGGTTGAGGCGGAATAAACTGCTCAGGAGTTTCAAAGTCTCCACAATTAGGTAGGCGATCGTTGATGAGAATATTAGGTTGTAAATCACGAATCATGTTTGCTAATTTTTGAGCAAGCCATTGCTCTGGAGTGCGTTCCCAACTTCCATCAAACCAAATGATGTCAATTTGACCGTAGTTGGTCAATAATTCGCGTATTTGATTGAACAGAAACTGAATATATCGCTCCCACTGTTGTGGTGTAGGTTGAGGTAACTGGTCAAAGCGATAAGGTTTATCTGCCTCTGTAAAAGCCGGATAGTCAGGATGATGCCAGTCACTGAGAGAAAAATAAAGACCAATCCGCAATCCCGCAGAACGCATCGCTTCGATAAATTCGCGTACAATATCTTTTTTATAAAGTGCGGATGCAATTGAAAAGTCTGATTGTTGCGTATGGAATAGGGCAAAACCATCATGATGCTTGGCTGTTAATATGGCATACTGCATTCCTAAACTTTTTGCCAAATGTGCCCATTCTTGAGGATTGTATTCCTGTGGATTGAAAGTATTAGCTGTGGAGTGATATTTCTCAACTGGGATATCTTTGCAAAAAGGCAGGCTGAATACACCCCCAGCTAACGGCCAAGATAACTCACATCCTTGCTGAGAACTATGTCCCCAATGAATAAACATCCCTAATCTAGCTGTATTAAACCAATTATTTATCATGGTGAAAGTTGGCAATAATTCTGCTTAAGAAAGGATAAATAGCTCTCTTAGCATCTTAGTACATACAGCGCTTCCGGCTATTATGCAATACAGCTTTTCTCCTTTCCCCTATTCTGTCAAGGTTTTCAGTTTTAAGGTGTACCTCATAGCTGCCGGAAGTGCTGTATACAGATTTTGGTTATTATTTGTTAGCTGAGATGAAAATGCGATCGCCTGTGTGCTTGGTTTCAGGTGATGAATCGCCTCCATCAGATTCAAAGAGAAAGCATCAAAAAGAGCGATCGCAGGGATTAGGTTCAAGTTAGAGATTTTGTGAAAAGGCGACCATCCAAAACCAGGCTAAGTTGCCCATTGGCAAGAACGCTAGTTCCTTGGATATAAGCAGCAACTGGAACTGCTTCCCCCAGAGGATGGATCGCAGCGGATTGCTTGCCGATGATGCAATCTACTTCTAAAGCACATCGTTTGTCTAAGTAACGAAATACTAATAACGGCTTATCCTGCTTGAAAGCATTTAGTGTATCTGTAGTGTAAGTGTTAACTGGGGTAGGAAGGTGGTTAGGAAAAATAAGGACATCAGTCAATAAGTAGATAGGGACGAGCATTTCTGTTGTTAGATCCTCATCAGCGCAACCAAGGAAGCTACTGGATTTGCCGGAAGACTGCAAAAATAACATGCGTCCCGCTTGAGTTTGGATAATTTGTTCGGACTGGGATAGATAGATTTGTTCTACAGAATCGGCAATAAATGCATAGACTTTGGAGTTAGCTTGACAGACGATAAGTCGATCGATTTTTTGATCCAGGGGAATTTGGAGCGAGAAGGCTGTACCATGTCCAGCTTTAGACTTCAATACTATTCTTCCCTGAATAGCTGTTAATTGCTTGCAAACTTCAGTTAATTCTACTCCTAACTCTAAGGCAGCACGATCGCATAAAACAGATGAAACCTCTGGTTCAATTACCAGTTCTTGTAAGATATCCCCTGGTTTTGTCAGGGCGAGTCCTTGGGCTAAAGCTTGTTGATAAATTTGAGATAAGTTAAGTCCTGCACCATCATCACAGCCATCAATAATCAGTTGGTTTCCCTGCTGGTAAACTTTAATTTCAATAATACCGATGCTATTTTTACCAAGATGTTGACGTGTTTGGCAAGATTCAATACTTTGCTCTAGCAAATAGCAACTTATATGTAATAGAAGGGCGCGGAGGCGATCGCTAAATCCCCGATCGACTTGGATATCGCTAATTTGTAAATGTAGTGTAGCAGATTTATCTTGTAGAGCTTGTAACTGAGACCAAAGCCGATGCAATGGTTCTAAGGCTACTTTTAAAGGAATAGTTGTAACTGTTTTGACTAAATTGGCAGAACTGTTAAGCAGCTTTTCCTGCTGTATAAGTTCTTGTTTAATCTGATGATGATTGTGATTAAGGGAATGAACAGTTGATGACACTTGAGACGCTTCAGCCAAAACAGATTGAAGAGTACTGTATAATTGCTGAGAGCGAGAAGCAGCTAAAGGAGAAAGGGTATCTGAAATTGCTGCTAAACGTCCTGACCATTCCTGTAGATTATCCAGCAGGTGTTGTAATCGTTTAACTTGTCGGAGCAACTGCCCGATGGTATGTTGCTGTTGTTCTTCCTGATATGCTTGTTGATTATAGGTAGTTAATAATGTTGCAATCAGCGCGTTTAGTTGTTCGAGATGCTTAATATTGATGGGTGTGGCGGCGGGAATACTTGATGCAACAATGGTAGGAATGGATTCTTGCAAAGAGAGGGGATGGTGATGAGGAAAAGATTTAACTAGAGGTGCTTCAGTAGGCTGGGAAAAATCTCCCAACCAAGCATGAGAATCTCCTTCCTCATACTCCTTAAGGTTTGCTAGTTCCTCTACCTTGGCGGGAAGTTGCTCGACATCTACGTGACAAAGGCTGCTAGACTCGGCGGGGCTAGTTTCAGCTATTAGTTCCTCGTCCAGGTTTTCCTTGATAACTTGCTCTGATAGAATCGCAGAAGATTCTACGTTGGTCAAGCGATCGCTAAACTGGATAACTGGTTGATGTTCCTGCGGTTGCTCTATCGATGTATCAAGGTTTGTTTGCTGGGGGATAGCGCTTTGTTGGCGATCGCCAAACTCTGCTTGTAGATGAGCAACAATGGCAGACATCCGTTCCAGAATTTCTACTTCGTCAATTTGCGAGGCTGTTAAAAATGCCATCAACAGCATCTGTAGACAATCCAATCCTTCCGATAACAGGGAGGCGATTGAGGCATTGATAGTTGCCCGATACTGATGCAAAAGCTGAAAAATCTCCCATAATGCAGCCGCAACTATGGCAATGGCATCTAACTCGGCTGCTATGGCAATGGAATGCAAAGAGCGAGCAGCTTCCATGAGAGCCAAAGCTGTACCAGGGTTACTGTCTTTTGTATAGTTAGGCAACTCCTGCTCCAAGAACAGTAACAGATCGATCGCTTCTTCTAGGAAGCGATCGTCGTTCTGCGGTTGGGGGACAAAATCGGTACTCATGAACAACTCTCAGTTTCTATGGGGTTTGTGACAATTCTATGGCTTCGACATTGGTTTGAGGGTACAAGCAGCGATGTCGGCGATCGCTCTAAATTGCTCCTGGATTTGCACGATTGACTCCAACCCCGCACTGATTTGGCGATCGCACGGTTCGATAGTAGAAGCAACATCTGCTGCCGCCACTTGGAGTTCTTGAAACCATTCCTCTATATTTAGCGTGCTTTCGCGGGCTTGACGGGCGAGAATTTCCACCTGTTCGGCAGCAGCTAGCAAACCTTGTTCCTGCTCGCTAGCTTTTGTGGCTTCGATGGCTGTATTCAGAGACAAAACTTGAATTTTGGTACTCAAGCCTTCCACAAGACGAACAAAGCCAGAAGCTTGCTGGCAAAATTCACCAAGGTATTGCAGCTGTTTATTAGTAACAGCAACAGTATCTTGAATACACATTAAATGCTCGTTGGCAAGCTCGGCGATTCTTGCTCCTTCTTGTACAGCTTGGCTCACCTGCTGCAATGGCACTAGTAACTGGGAGCGATCGAAAGATTCAAGCTGTTGAACAGGTGGAGCTACTATTTCAGCCCACTGCAAGTTAATTGTCAACATCATTCCTACTTGTTGCAGCAAACTGCGCTCTGCTTCCTGCCATTGTCGGGGTGCAAGGCAATGATGAATAACTAAAAAACCCCAAAGCTGTTGTTTGACAATCAAGGGTAAACACAGGCTAGCTTGCACCTGAAAGCGTTGCCAAAATTGCTGTTGGCGGGGAGTCAATTCTAATACTTGAGTTAGGTTGTCCTGTAAGTGTTGTCCGTCGCCAACATCGGGTTTAGTAACAAACAAATTTATCGGTAGGGATTGGTTGAGTAGGGATGTCAAACCCGCTTGTGTAGCTTCAGCGATCGCTCGACTACGATTATCTTCCTCAAAACGATAAATCAAAACGCGATCGGCGTTGAGAACATCTCGAAGGGCGGTGACTGTAACCTCCAAAAGTGCAGTTTGACCTTTTGTCTGCTGCATAAGCCGCTCGATGGCCGCAAGTTGTTCTCGCTGGATTTGAAAAGCCCTTTGAACATTTTCATCATTGTCACTGGGCGAATCCTGAGCCAAAGCTTGGATAAAAGCTTCAATTTGACTCACTTTCTGCTGCAATTGAGCGACCTTTGGCCCCTTAGCAGATTGAAAGACTGCTTTGATTAGAGCCACATTAGCCAAAATTTCTTCTATTTGGATTTCATTTTCAACAGGCTGGGTTTCAGAATTAGGATCTAAAGTTGCGATCGTCACAGAAAACTCCTTGGCAGCATCAAGTTAAATCAGTGGGTTTGCCACTGCAAAGTCTGGGCGATGGCTCTGGTGTCTAAAATCCAGCGATCGCCTGGCAGAATACCTCGAACAAAATTTAGCAGTTTGTTTGGGGAAAAGTCGGTTGGTGCTGATTGTGCTTGCGGTAAATCCTGCCACTCTACATCGTAGACATGAGCGACCAAAAATCCGACTACCTGATTTTGCAGTTCAAGAACTAGAACCATCGGCTTTTCTGGTCGTGGCTGCTGTTTCAGAAGCGGCACATAACCAAGCAAATGTTCTAAGTCAACCAGCCGCAGCATCTGTCCTTGCCAATTATAGAAACCTAAAATCCAACTTGGTAAGGCCGGGGCTGGGGAAATTTCTTGGCTAGCGAGATGAATAATGTCCAGTACTGAGTGGAATGGTAATAATCCACTTCCTTGATTCCCCAAGGAAAAGCGCACAAATCTTTGCCGTTGTTCGCATGATACCAACCCAGGAGCCAATGGCTGGGTTGTTCCGGGCAACCCCAACCTATCAGCCAATATCTGGCTCATGCCTAGAAGAAGTACTTTGAGTGGTTCCTCGTTTGGTGCTACAGACAAGACAGCCATGTGGCTAATAAAGTTTAATTCCGCCACTTGCCGATAAGACCACGGCACCGGACGCACAGTTTCCAAAGGAATATCAATTAAAGCAGGGGGCTTGTCCACAGGAATCCCACAAATTTCTCCAGTCCGCGTTTGGGTGAGAAGTAAGAAGCGCCCTGAAGTGTCAACCGCAGAGAGAACTTGGTGCGGCTGTTGGGCTTGTACTTGCGAAATGAACTTCTGGCGTAAATCCACGATCGCGATCGTTTGCGCTCCCAAATCAACCATCCCGATACCACTTTCAACCGTACTGCTAATAATAGGAGGACAAGCAATCACCTTGAGAACTGCACCAACTGGCAGAGCAAATAAATAGTCCGCGATCGCAAAAACAACGATTCGTAGTGAGTCGCGATCGCTCACAGCGCCAGATAATCGCTTAAACGGAAAGGGAGTGTTAAGCATAGCAAAGTTACGGGTGGGGCTAAGGGCTATGAACCAGTTCAGCGATCGTGGCGAGGAAATTCTGTTCTGAATAGGGTTTGGTCAGGTAAGCTTTCGCCCCTAGAGCTAAAGCTAATTGGCGGTGCTTCTGTCCGCTACGAGTAGTCAGCATCACTACAGGAATCCCCGACAAACGCTCGTCTTGGCGATGGTGTTCTAAAAACTCAAATCCATTCATCCTCGGCATTTCAATGTCACAAATCACTAAATCAACATCTCTGTGTTGAATCATTTGCGCGATCGCCTCTCGACCATCGCCTGCTTGCAACACTTGATAACCGGCTTTCTGGAGCGTCTGCACCAAACTTTGCCTTTGTACAACCGAATCTTCTACCACTAACACCGCCGCTCGGCTAGGTTGAGCAACGGCTGTATTGACTTCCATTGGCTGTTGCTGCGGTTGCGTTATAGTTAGCTTGGATTGCTGCACCTCTAGAGCAAGAAAAGGCTCAGGCGCGGGCAATAGTTTAGTTGCAAGACTTGATGCCGAGGAAGTCGGCATCATATCTGTCTCCCAGGTTTTACGAACTAACTCCAACGGGTCAATGGTTAAGGTAAGGCTACCATTTCCCAACACACTGTAGCCTTGGATGTAACTAGGTAAAGTCAGGATGCTGCCAAGGGATTTAATTACTAATTCCTGCTCGACTAAAATCTGATCGACTTGCAAACACAGATATTGATGCTCTGTTTGCAATAGCAGTAGAGGTTCAATGGTGTTCCGTTGTTTGACTGGAAAAGGACTTAGGCTTAAATTGTGGTCTTGGGTGAATAAAGGATATTTGTAATCCACCAAATTGGCAAGTGGGCGAATGAGAACTAGTTGCTGACTTTGCCCTTCTCCCCACTGCCAGAATTTTTGGATGCCTTGTCCGTTTAAAGATTGCTGGACTTGAATCTGCTCTGGCTGCGGTAATAAAACCTGGCTAATTCCTTCAGACAGCAAGGCATAAGTAATGCCTTGAGATTGACAAACGAGCAAACGTGCTGTTGTCAAGCTCAGAGGCAATTGCAGGATGAAGGTGGTTCCCTGTCCTGAAAGCGATCGCACCACAATCGAACCTTGTAAAGCTTTTAATTGAGTGCGAACGACATCTAAGCCTATACCACGGCCAGATAACTCACCAACCTGCTTGGCGGTAGAAAAGCCTGGTTCAAATAATAACTCTGCTAGTTGGTCTTCCGAAGCATAGGCGGCTTGTTCGGGAGTCAGCAGGTGTTTTTCTATAGCTCGCTGGCGAATGCATTCCCAGCTAAAGCCTCGACCATCATCCCGGACTTCAATAGTAGTGCGGTTGCCTTGATGATAGGCTTGAATTGTAATTGTTCCAGTTTCTGGTTTACCCTGCTGCTGCCGGGTTTCTACCGGTTCGATGCCGTGATCGAAGGCATTGCGAATCATGTGCAGCAAGGGATCGTACAACTGCTCAGAAATAGCTTTATCCACTAGCACTTTCGTACCACCAAGCTTGAGTTCAACAGGCTTATGATAAGTTGCTACCATCTGTTGCAGGAGGCGGGGAAATCGATTCAACACTGTTCCTAGTTGAACCATTCTGGCTTGCAGCAAATCTGCCTGCGCTCCTGAAAGCAGTTGCTTGCGCTTTCCAAGACTAAAGCGAGATTGCTGCACTAAGCCATTAACAGCCTCAATCCGTTCTCCTAATTGCACCATGTCTTCTGTAAGATTTTGCAGGAGAATGTGCAACTCGCTATAGTTATCCATTTCTAAGGCATCAAAATTGGATTGTGCCTCGGTAGCAGAGATAACTCGTGGAGATCCATGTATATGTCGCTGCTTGCGTTCGGGAAGCAGCAGATGTCGATCCGACCAAGTAGAAACTTTACTAAGTTGTTGTTGACAGTAAAAAAACTGTACTAGAGTGTCTTGGGCTGCTTTTTGAATGTGGTTAGATTGCAGGTTTTGTTGGTTTTCGTTGATTAGCAATTCCCCAATTGTATGGCTGAGGCGATCAAGCTGTTCTATCGCTACTCGGATACTAGGAAGTGATGCCGATGACTGAGCCTGGAGGCTTGGCGCTGGTGGTGGAGAGGCTGGCCGATCTGAGTCTGAGTATCGGCAGGATGTCTGTGGATCTCCGATCCAGATTGACCGTAAAATCCGATCTATGGCAGAGGGGACTACTACCGCATCCTGAGAAATAGGTGCCAGTACCTCCGGTGCTTTCGCTACGGAGTTATCAGTCCGCTTCGGGAAAAACGACCAAATTGATTCCGCTTCGCTGGCACTGAGGAGGGGGGATGGCTTATTCTCAGTTGTAGTCGTTTGTGTTGGTTGGACAGCGATCGCAACTGGCTGCTCTTGCGGTTCTTGGACAGAAATGGTTATTCCTGCCCATTCTCGCAATTGTGGAGATATCTCTCCCCCTTGAGTGCGATCGCCTTCAAGTACTGCTGCTTGAGCTGCTTTAAAATTTTCTAAAGCTACCTGAGCGATTTGCAATACTTTGTCTGGATGTGCTTTGAGCGCGTTTAGGGCCGCTTGGGCAATTTCTTCCAATCCAGATAAGCCATAAGATGCTGCTAATTCAACAAAAAATTCGGCTTGAGAGTTGAGTGTTGTTTGAATTTGTTGCGGATCTTGGCTTTGGATGTCAGCTTCTAACTGTTGCAAATCCTGGAGTACACTCCCAGAAAAGATTGACTCTACCACATCAAAGCCAAGTTCTTCCGAACTGGGAAGCGGAGCCTCACGACCAAAAAAGTCGCCTAGTTTATGTTGGAGTTGGGCGAAGATTGAGGCAGTTTTATCAAGTATTTCTGCCTCATTGCAGGTTAAGCCCATCAAGGCTGCACTCAATGGAGTTCGTAAGCACTCATAAGCATCTAGAAGCAAAGCACCCAATTCTGGATCGATTTCCAGTTCTGGAGCATATAACGCCTGGAATACATCTTCTAAATGATGGGCAATTGTCTGAATAGTTTCTTGCCCAACACTGGCAGCACTCCCTTTGATAGTATGGGCGCTTCGCATCAAGGCATGAACTTTTTCGATTGTTTTTTCATCAAGTAGACCGATCAGATTCTGCTCAATGGTTTGCAACAACTCTGCCGCTTCCGCAAGAAAAGCCTGCTCTTGATTACTGGGATCGGGGTTCATAAAAGTTTGGGGAGATTAGTCAACTTTGAACTGGCTAACGCTGGTTTCCAGTTGTTGTGAAGTCATCAGTAGTTCCTCAAAAGACTCGGAAATGTGCATGGCACTTTCTGAAGTCTTGCGGGCGATCGCCGAAACATCCATCATCGCTTCTGTCAATATCTGAGATTGCTGACTTTGAGTGGAAACTGTTTGAGTAATTCCTTGTACCAGTCCACCAATGTCGTTGGTGGCTGCCACAATCGCACTGAGGGAATGACGAGTCTCATCGATCAATTTCGAGCCTTGAACAACTTGGGTAATCCCTATTTCCATTGCTTCGGTAACTTCGTTGGTTCCACTTTGAATTTCTTGCACGAGTCGCTCAATTTCTGTGGTAGCACTAGCTGACTGATAAGCCAGGGAACGAACTTCATCTGCAACCACCGCAAAGCCTTTGCCATATTCTCCGGCACGGGTAGCCTCGATCGCAGCATTGAGTGCCAGCAAGTTAGTTTGAGTGGCAAAGTTTTCAATCAAACTCACTACTTTCGAGATTTTCTGAGAAGCTTCACCTAGGCGTTTAATCTTCTTCGCTGTTTCAGACACGGTTTCCCGAATCTCCAAAATGCCCTCTACGGTTTTTTCCATCAGAGAATCGCCAGCTTGGACGGTTCTATTAGCTTCTTGAACCGCTTGCCCTACTCTTTGGGCATCAGCAGCGACTATCTGGGTGGAAGCTACCATCATTTGTAATTGTTCCAGAGCGCGTTCGAGGCGTTCTCCCTGCTGTTGAGCTTGGTCGGATAGTTTTACTACTGAGGTGGTGCTGTTGCTAGAAGTTTCACTCACCCTGCCAGCAGCAATCTGCACTTGTCGGACTAAATCTCGCAAACTTTGGATCGTAGTGTTGTAACCATCGGCGATCGTCCCAATTTCATCTTCAGATAGGGGCGCTCGAACAGTGAGATCGCCACTGAAGGATGGTTCCAAAGCTATGAGAACGCGCATTGCTCCTTGTTGGAGTTTTTCCCGGGCGGTGCGTTCGCGCTCTGCTGCTTCTGCTAGTTGCTGCTCTTGAGTACGCACCTGTGTTAGGTAGTCTGCAAGATTCAGGGCAATACCAATCTGGACGCTGGCTTGGTTGAGAACATCTTCCTCCGATTGCTCCCACTGGCGCGGTGCGCTATTTTGATAAACTCCCATCAACCCCCAGAGCCGATCTTCTTGAAAAATCGGAGCAATCATGTAGGCTTTAGTTCCCCACAGTTCTAACAATTGGATGTGACATTCGTCATGACCAACAATATATATATTGTCAACCCGCAAACTTTCTTTACGGACATAACGCCCTCCTTTGTTGTACTGAAGATAGGTATCTCTAACTTTGGCAAGGCTAGTTCCCACCAACTTAGGCCAATCCCCAGTCACAGACTCAACTACAAATTCTCCAGACCAATCAGGCTCAAAACGGTAAACTCCAACTCGATCTACTTTGAGTAGCTGACGAAGTTCGTGGGTGGCAAACTGAACAAATTCCAGAACATTACCATTACTTTGGGCCATCTCTGTTAACCGACTGGGCAAGCGATAGGAAAATCGGGCGTTTGCTACTTCCCGTTCTGCCAGTTTGATTAATTCCTCATTCTTGCTTAGAGTTTGTTGTAAGTATTGCGATTGCTGGACTGCAACCCCAAACTGCGTGCCGATTTTCGTTACCAAGTTGATTTCATTATCTTGCCAGTGCCGCGGGCCGCTATTTTGGTAAGCTCCTAACAAACCCCAGAGCTTGTTGCCGGCAATAATCGGGGTGATGATATAGGCTCTCATCTGGAATTGCTCTAGAATTTTCAGGTGGCACTGGGCATGACCGGCAGTGTAAATATCATTAATCACAAAGGTCTCGTTGTTGCGATAGCGTCCACCTTGGGTTTGTTGGAGGTGTTCGTCTTCCCATACAGTCCTGATATCGGGGCCAACCAAAGCCACCCATTCCCGACTTACAGATTCGGCAACAAACTCCCCACCCCAATCTGGATTAAAGCGATACACTGCTAGCCGATCGCATTCCAAGTGCGATCGCAATTCTGGTAGGGCATTGCGGAAAATTGTATCTAGCTCTTGAACTTGGCGGATTTTTTCTGACAGCCGTGTTAATGCTCGTTCCCCTTCTGCGGTTCGCGCTAATTCTGCATTCTTCTTCTTCAGCTGTTC
Source organism: Nostoc sp. (assembly GCF_036919895.1). Classification (GTDB taxonomy): domain Bacteria; phylum Cyanobacteriota; class Cyanobacteriia; order Cyanobacteriales; family Nostocaceae; genus Nostoc. The sequence continues at coordinate 13,641 of NZ_JBALBW010000133.1, read as the reverse complement.
GATATACTCAATCTGCTGCAAACCTATACCCATTTGCACGGATAGTTTTCGCAACATTTGTACATCCTTGGCTTTCCATTGGCGAGGGCCAGTATTTTGGTATGCTCCTAAAAAGCCCCAGAGTTTGCTTCCAGTAAAGATCGGAGAGATCGCGTAAGCTTTAGCCTGGATTTTTTCTAATATCTCTACGTAGCACTGAACGTGACCGGCAGTGGAAATATCATCGACAACAAAGGTTTCATGATGGCGATAGCGTCCGCCCTGAGTTTCTTGTAAATGGTCGTCCATCCAAATCGTTTTGATGTCGGAACCAGCTAAAGACAGCCATTGATCTTTTACGGATTCGGCAACAAACTCCACACTCCAGTCGGGATGAAAGCGAAATACTGCTAGGCGATCGCACTGTAGTTGTTCGCGTAAATTTGGCAGTACATTTCGGAAAATTGTGTCTGTATCCTGGGCTTGACGGATTTTGTCCACCATCCCTGTCAGCACCTGTTCCTCTTCTGCTGCCCGCGCCAACTCTAAATTCTTCATCTTCAGCTGTTCAATGTACTCAACTTGCTGTACACTTAACCCCAACTGAATGCCCAATTTGGTCAGTAATCGCACCTCTTCGGAATTCCACTGGCGCGGGCTGCTATTTTGGTAAGCTCCTAACAAACCCCAAAGTTTGTTTCCAGCAAAAATGGGAGCGATGGTGTAAGCTTTAACCTGGAATTGCTCTAGTAGGTCGATATGACACTGGGCATAACCAACAGTATAGATGTCATTGACGGCCAAGGTTTCATTGTTGCGATAGCGCCCTCCTTCGGTTTGCTGTAGGTGTTCGTCTTTCCATACGGTTTTGATATCGGGGCCAACCAGAGGTATCCAGTCACTTCCTACAGATTCACCGATAAATTCACCACTCCAGTCAGCGTTGAAGCGATATATTGCTAGGCGATCGCATTTAAACAACTGCCGCAATTCTGCCAAAGTAGTGCGGTAGATGGTTTCTAGCTGTTGGGATTGACGCATTCTCTCCGCCATTCGGGCCAGTGCGTTTTCTATTTCAGCTACTTGTGTCATTTCTAGATTTTTTTTCCGCAGCTGTTCGACATACTCAGCTTGCTGGAGGGCAATGCTCAACGGTTCGCCAATCTGCAACAAAGCACCGATCTCTTCATCAGTCCATTTCCGAACATCAGAATTCTGATAGGCTACTAACAAACTCCAGAGATTACCAGCGCGGAAGATGGGAACATTAATGTATGCTTTGGCTTGGAACTTCTCTAATGATTCTAAATAGCAGGGTGAAAAACCAGCAGCATAAATATCGTTGACTTTACGAAAGCGCGTTCCTTTGGTGTACACTCCACCCTGGGTTTCCTTCAGATAGGTATCGGCATCAGGTTTAGCAGGAGAGCCATAGTCCTTAATATTGCAACGATCTGTAGATAGCAGACTTGTTTTTAAAATGCCATCTTCTTCCTGCATATCCAACAGTGACGGCCAACCAGCAGCCACAGATTCAGCAATAACTTCTCCACTCCAATCTGGATAAATTTGATAAATGACAACGCGATCGCATTTTAAAAATCGCCGCAACTCTTGGGTTGCAGTGCGGAAAAGAGTCCGAAGATCCATTGCTTGCCCAATCTTTTCAATGATGCCGAAAACAGTACGTTCTCGGTCAACAAGTTTAGCTGACTCCTCAGAGCGTTTATGAAGTTGTTGCTGATATTGCACCTGTTGAATCGCAATACTAGACAGAGATGCAACCTGCACCATCAGTCGAACTTCACTATCTTTCCACTGACGAGGCTGAGAATTTTGATAAGCAGCGAGCAAGCCCCACAACTGCTCTCCCAGGAAGATGGCAACAATAATGTATGCTTTGGCTTGATAGGTTTCTAAAACTTTGATATAGCAGTCAGAAAAACCAGCGCTGTAGATATCATTACTGACTCGATAAATCTGTCCGCGATGGAAATTTTTGCCTTGGGTGTGCTGAATGTAGCTATCTGCACTGGGCGATCGCCCTGTTGTCCCAACCAATCCCCCTTCGTCTGCAAGGTTCCTAACACTACAAGAGTTAACGTTATTGACAATTGCTGGATTGTTTCGCTGTTCTTCTAATAGAGAAACCCACTCAGATCCAACGGATTCAGCGATAAATTCCCCAGTCCAATTTGGCTGGAAACGATAAACTGCCACGCGATCGCATTTTAGTGACTGTCGCACTTCTTGGGTGGCAATGCGAAAGATGGTATCCAAATCTTTAGACTGGAGAATTTTATTCCCTACACCGACCAGAATTTGGTCTTTTTCTACTTCTTGTTGCAACTTAGCCTGAATCACGGCAACTTGCAGTTGCACTTCTAATTCCTGCTCGATCAGTTTTAGTAACCGAATTTCAGCATTTTGCCACTGCCGAGCAGCAGTGCATTGCTGCACTACCAATAAACCCCAAACCCCATCTTTTGCTAAGATTGGCAAACTCACACAAGCTCTAACCTGAAACCGCTCCATGAGTTGCTTTTGGTAAGGAGACAAGTTTGCAGTATAAGTATCTGCGATCGCGACTAATTTTTCTTGTTGATAAGCCTTAGCAGAACCTAAGCCAAAAGTGACGGCGGGCAGTTTTTCCTTCAGCATTGGGGTAAAGCCATCCCTCATCGCCTCCGCAACAACTATCCCCAGCGTCGGATTCGTAAACTCATACAGCACCACGCGATCGGCTTGTAGGGCGCTTTGTACCTCCACGACAACAGTCGCCAGCAAGCTATCTAGATCGGAAAATTGGCGGATTTTGCTAGCGATCGCTTGTACTTGCTCTACCTCTAATCCATCTCCTCCATCCTGATATGACAATACATTTACCAGTTCTTTTAACTTGCGGATTCTGTCTCGCAATGGCCCTGTTTCTACCCAATCAGCTTGATCCAATTCAGTTCGCAATTCTTCTAGAGTGGAAATGACTTGCTGTTGTGTAGGTAAACCAACAGTATGCCCATTACTGGTATCCTTAGAACCGTTGCTGGAAGTTGAGTGTGGTTGGCTGGGTGTAAGATTGTGTTGCATTACCATAATCTTTCTTGCTATTAAGATTGTCGGAGTTAATAACTAAACTTTTTTAAAGAGACTGAAGGGCTTGAATCACAACATGGGTGTCAAGTAACATCAAAGGGCTACCTTGAGAATCTACAAAGTAACCCTGCAAGAACGAGCTTAGTCGGCCGGGCAACATCGATGCCGAAATCGCTAATCGCTCTTGAGGGTCATAAACTTCAATGGTGTTGACTTGCTCCACCAACAGCCCGACAGTTTGATTCTGGACTTGAACCAGCATCGCCATGCCAGAGTTGCGTACATTTTCCCGCCGACACCAGTGTGTTGCTCCCAGTAAATTTGCTAAATCAATAATCCAGATAGCTTCTCCCCGCCAATTCATGATGCCTAACAAGAATTCTGCTACCTGTGGTACTGGTAAAATCTCTGTGAGTGCAACGTGAATTACTCCCCGCAAATCACCTAGTGGGAGTAACCCATTCACCTTTGCATTCAACGGAAATCTTAAAAACCTCTGGTTGTTTCCTTGGGCAGAGCTTTCAAGTCGAAATTGGCTATTAATGGGTAGCGAAGAAAAGCTATCGTTGACCTGTACCATTGCCCCAGTTTCCTTTAGCGAATAAATTTATTAACAGTCTGGAGCAAGGTATTTTCATCTACAGGTTTGACTAAATAGGCATCGGCACCACTCATCGTTCCCCAAGTTTTATCAACATCTGTGTTTTTAGTTGAGCAAATCACTACCGGGATTGCTTTTGTTATAGGATCGGCTTTCAACTTGCGGCAGAACTCAAATCCACTTTGTCCGGGCAAAATCAAATCGAGTAAGATCAAGTCAGGTTTTTGTTGTTTTAACCTGAGTTGAGCCTCTTCACCACTGCGAACTTCATAAACTGAATATCCTCCTTGCTCCAGGTAACGTGTCATCTTTTCGGATTCTGTGAGGCTATCTTCAACTAAAAGAACTTTTTTCATTTTTATTTCCTAGCTATTTAATTCAGAACTTGAAAAATGATTGCGACAAATGAATTAACATCCAAAATATGTTTTGAAAATGGGTGTAGGGGAGCCACTGTCATGAATGTCGCTTCAACCTAAACCTTTAAATACTTGTGAAGCACATTGATTACTTTGTCTGGTTCTACGGGTTTACCTAAAAATTCAGTTGCCCCTACTAATTTTGCTCGCATCCGATCTACTATTCCATCTTTCCCCGTTAAGATGACAACCGGCACATTTTTAAGACTTGGAGTTTTTCGGATTTGAGAACAAATTTCATAGCCATTTACTTTTGGCATCAAAAGATCCAAAAAAATGAAGTCGGGCTTGCTTTTAATTAGCTTTAAAATTGCCGTCAAGGAGTCTTGAATGCCAATAAAACGATAACCCTGATGGGTCATAATTTCCTCCAAACTACGACAGATCGTTGGACTATCATCCACACAGGCTACTAAAGGTCTTGAGACATCAATAATTACTTTGTTAGCTGCTGGAGGCCCAACTTGTATAAAAGTGTTCTCTTCTGTCTTTAGTGAAGAATTGGAATTATTAACTGCACTGGGCGGACTGATAATTTCTTTGCTAGTCGCTGGGGGAGCAACTTTGTTAAAATTGGGCCCAACTTGTATAAAAGTGTTCTCTTCTGTCTTTAGTGAAGAATTAGAATTATTAACTGTACTGGATGGGTTGCCAGTTTCTTTACTAATCTCAACTTTCCTGGGGCTGGGGATGGGTGAAAAAGCGATCGCTCCTGCTTTTACCGATGGCATCAATAACCGGGTCAAAACTGAGGCATCCCGACCGATTTTTTGCCCTAGACCTCGTAAAGTTTTTGTTCCATCAACTAGAGAAATAATCTGTTTAGAGGATGCTTGTCCTTGCAGTAGCTCAACTTGTTGAATGACAGGAAATAAATTAGGCGAGTAACTAGCCAGTCCTGCATCTCGCCATTGTTGCCAAGCTTGTGTAGCCTTTTTCAAGACTTCCTCAGTTGGTATTACAGCTAGGAGAAACCCAGGAACTTCACCAACAACGGTAGTATGTGACAACTGACCTGCTGGATTGTCGCCATTTCTTTTGGCTTCAATGTACTGGATTATATCAAACAGGACTTCAGCTATTGAGCTTGTAATCAGGCTAACAAGTTGTTGTTGTTCGATTAATTTTTGTTCTCGCAACTTAGTAAGAATGAAATACTCGCGATAATTTTCCTGGGGAGAGACAAGCCGCTCCAAGTGTGTCACATCCACATTAGAACAGTACTGCGACAAGTGTCGTCGCCATCGCTCATTAGCATTAGAACCGCCAGCTTGCCAAATTAATCGTCCTAAACGAAAATATAGCGTCCAAGTCGGCCCATCCCTTGCTTCAAGATTCAGCCTGCCTGTGAATAATTTAGTTTGAAGTTGCTCGATCAATTGATTCACAATGGATCGCACCTCCTTATATATCTTGAGTTTTGCATTTACATTAGAAGTCCTTAAACAATCCAGCTTATTAACCTCATCGTGCGATCGCCAATAGCACAGTTCAAAACCTCGATTGAGCTAACCCAGCTTGTTATATACCTTTCCAATCTGGGCATTTTTAAAGTTAAAATTCGGAAGCTTGAACAAAGATTTAAGCTCTTTTTCTAATTATTAATAGGTTAACTATATTACTTTTGCCATGTTACATTTACTGAGCAAATTGCTGATATAGATGTAGTTGCAATACAGACCTTAAGGGATTTCCAAGGAATAAATTATCCCAGAAAACGAACCGCAGAGACGCAGAGAACACAGAGAGAGGAGAGATTAAAGGGATTTTTGTGTCAGTTTTGGAATATTTTTTTATTTGGAAGTCCCTAAAAAGATGGAAATGTTGAATACTACAAAGCATAGACCAGCTTTAATGCTTATCGATTGTGTACTATGTGTCAAGAAATTGCTTGTTGCCGAATAAAGTATTGGCGATCGCGTTGTTCTAGTACCCCTTGCTTGATCAAGGAGCGCAGGATATCTATCGTTTGCACCCGGCTTAAGCCTATCACCTCTTCAATTTCTATCAGAGTAGCTCCTTCAGCTTGCTGAATATATTGCTGCACTTTAGATTTAAGAGTATCTGCATTCGAGGCAGACACTTTCTTAGTGATGGTATTAGCAGAAGGACGAAAACCAGTGGCTTTAATTACAGAACGGGAGATTGACCATTTTTGAACTGTAGCAACTAATTTCTCTTCTTGAGCAGGAGTCAGGTAAACTGCTTGTTCATGACTGTAATTGCCCCAAACACTGTTATGTAAGGTTGCCCGAAAATTTTGCAAATCTTGGAATAATGCCTGAGCTTTTGCTGCCCTCTGTTGGCGGTATTCTTGCTGGCGTTGCGAGACATCTGTTTTTATTTGCAATATTTCCAATTGCCGCTCTACAATCTCTTGCTGAAATTGCTGCTGTTGTAAGTTTCTATTGTTGTGAAGGCTGGTAACAAAACTGCTCAACTCTTGATGAAGCAAATCTGCTTGCATCTGAAATTCTTGTTGAGTTAGCTGTTTCCACTGGTTAACTTGTTGACGGCGTTCAGCAGTTATTTGCAATCGCTGCGATCGCTCTTGTTCCCACAAATTCTTGAGAGCCATCAGATGAAATCTCCTATTTTGTTAACTAGAAACATTAAATGGGAGCCATGAAGACTCCCTTTTTATAATGTGCTATTAAGCAGCAGATGGAACAGCAGCCTGAGATGTTAAACCAACTGCCTCGGCATATCTTAAGTAAGTTTCAACTGAAGCAATTACAATCCGAGCTTCGATTGATAGCAGTTCAATCCCAACTAAAGAAACACGTACCCAAGCATCAATTACAATTCCTTTGTCCAAAATCCGGTCAATAACTTCAGCTAGACTAGAAGATGAATTAACTTTTTCAACAGCCATTTTATTTTACTCTCACAACTCTGATTATTGGTTTCATCTTGCTCTCATTGAGCAATAGGTAAAACTTACACAATGTGTTTTATTCTTCCTAAATTTAGGATTCCCAAAAATATCAGAGAAATAGCAAAAAATAAAAAAAACCTGAAAAGTTAACAATGTTTTTTAAAGTTAAATAAAAAATCAGATCGTCCTTATTGTTTCTTGGAAGAATTTAAATATTATTTTCATGAATTTACATGAGAGTATTTTTAAGAAAATGATAAGGCGGTAGAGGTTCGCTCAGTGCCAATTCCCAGTGTGAGCATTGTACCTGCCAGAGGGAAAGCTCCTGCGTACTGAGCGTTGAATCGTTACGTTGTGCCAAAAAGTGGATTTGCCGCACATCTGGCTGTCGAGTTTCACAGATAACATTTGTATATGTTTTGAGAATTAACTGGTTCAAGAGTTCCCACTGTTCGCATTGTTGTGCTTCAAATGCTTGCTGTGCTTGATACCGTTGTTTTTTAGCTAATAAATAGGCTTTCCCCTTAGCATCAATAGTGTCAGAATCGTCAAGTAAATAACTGGGTGTCAATTTTAAACTGTACTCAACTTTGTCTGCTAGCTGAGTTAGGGCTTCTAGATATTGCTCTTGGTGCTTTTCTAAATGATTCAGCAGTTTTTCTACAGAGCTAAAACCGTTCCCAAAGCGTAGGGGAAGAAGGGGAGTTTGTTGAAAAAGTTCTCGAACCACGCGATCGTGGATTAATACAGCTTGAAGTAAACGCTCATCCGTTGCTTGTATTCCCTCCAGTGAGATTTCCGACTCTACGATCGCAGCTAAACCAGAAGAGTAAACGAGTTCGGTATTTTTTTCCATCCCTAAAGGCAGAATAAGCCCGGATGCAGTCGGTACTAAAAGAGCATAGGCGTATATTGACATAAACTTGGGTTATTAATTAAGTCTGTATAAATACTGAACTTTATCGTATTATAATTCCTCATAATACGATGAACCACTATTGAGATTGGCGCTGATTAGCAAGCATTTGGTATGTAGCTTGGAAATCATCATTTGTAATCTGAATCAGGCTGGAGTCGCTCAATCCTTGGGCGCGGTATCGACGAATTGCGCTTAAAGCAGCTTGATTGCTCAACAAAGCCAAGTCTGCGCCATTCCAACCCTCGGTAGCTGTCGCCCAGGTTTCTAAATCGACATCAGCCAGGGGACGATCTAGATTGTGAACTCGTAAAATCGCTAATCGGCTGGCTGGATCTGGTAGATCGATTTTGATTTGTAAGTCTAATCTTCCGGCTCTGAGCAAGGCAGGATCGATCGCTTCTGGACGATTAGTTGCTCCTACTAACAGTACTTTAGGGCATTCATGCAACCCATCCAGTTCGGTGAGCAGTTGACCGACAACGCGATCGCTAACTCCAGAATCACCAGTGAATCGTCCCCGTGTTGGTGCTAAGGTATCAATTTCATCTATAAACACAACGCAAGGCGCTGCTTGCCGAGCTTTGCGAAAGAGTTCTCTAACTGCTTGTTCTGCGGCTCCTACCCACCGGCTGAGTAATTCCGGGCCATTCACAGCAATAAAGTTGGCTCTAGCCTGAGAAGCGATCGCTTTTGCAAGTAAGGTTTTTCCCGTTCCCGGCGGCCCCCACAACAGAATTCCACGGGGAGGCTTGGCTTTGGTTTGCTCGTATAGTTCGGGATAAAGGAGTGCGCCCTCTACAGATTCTTGAAGTTTTTGTTTAACATCATCCAAACCACCAATGTCATCCCAACTTACACTCGGTGTTTCAATTGCTACAGACCTGAGAACTGAGGGTTTTATCTCCTTAATTGCTTCAAGAAAATCCTGCTGCATAACAGTCATATTCTCAGGAATGGGACTGTTGAGCGAGGGAACTTGACGACGAAGGGCAATGTAGGCTGCTTTTTGACAAAGAGCTTTGATATCAGCACCGACAAAACCGACGGCTAAATCAGCGATCGCTCCTAAATTAACCGAAGTATCCAAGGGCATAGCACTTGTCAAAATCGTCAGTATTTCTAATCGTCCATCGCGATCGGGAACCCGAAACTGAACTTCGCGATCGAAGCGTCCCGGACGACGCAGCGCTGGATCGAGATAATCGGGACGATTTGTTGCCGCTAATACGAGTACGCCCTCGGTTTTAGCAAACCCATCCATTAACCCAAGCAACTGCGCCACTAGTCTTTTTTCAACTTCACCTTCCACTTGGCTGCGATCTGGGGCAAGGCTATCAATTTCATCAATAAATATTAGGCAGGGAGCAGAACGAGTTGCTTTCTCAAAAATACTTCGTAAACGAGCTTCCGCTTCCCCATAATACTTGCTCATCACCTCTGGGCCATTGATGGCAATGTAGTTTAACTCTAACTCTTCTGCCAAAACACGGGCTGTTAAAGTTTTTCCCGTACCGGGCGGGCCAACTAGCAAAACCCCACGCGGAGGCTCTAACCCTAATTTGGCTAATAAATCTGGACGTTTAAGGGGAATTTCAACTAACTCTCTAATTTCCTTGAGAACATCACCCAAGCCGCCGACACCTTGCCAAGAAGCTTTTGAGTTCTTGTTAGCTGATGGGGTGGTGACATCAGCATCATCCATTGGTGTAGCTGCATCGGTGGAATTGGATCTGACTCGGTTGGAATTACTTTTTCTCGGAATATTGCCTTGCCGGGGAATACTACTAAGATTATGAGAGCGAATTTCAATAGAAGTTTTTAACTCGCCTTTCTCTACTTTTTCTTCTAAAGCTTTGGCAATTTCTAATAGCTGTTCAAATCCTTTAAATATGTCGTTCATTGATTTTACTTAAATAAAAGAAAAATAATTTTTTATTTTCAATTTTTATTGCTGTTTAACAGTAAAAAAAATTAATTCATTTGGAAATCAATAATCGAAGACGAGCAAAGTTAAAAGGGGCAGTGAAATTGTTGTAGCGAATTCGCAAACGCTCTTCAAATTGACGATCTAGCGCTTCAACATATTCGCTAAATTGTGATTCTGCTTCCCAAGGAATTAGGTAGGCTGCATTGTAAATCATTGTCTCCACTTGGGGAGGATTTTCCACCATATCGACAGCAATGGAGTTGAGCGTGCCTTGAAATACATCAATGATGTCTTGCTTGCGATCGCTCATTCCCCGTTCGATGGTTTGCCCTATTTGGATCGCTTGCTCCATACTCAAGGGTTGACCCACTAGCTTATCCCTTTGAGTTTTGAGATTTGGATGTTCTGCTAACAATCCCTGAATTTCTGCCTCAGTATCCCAAAAAACTTTGACACTAACTTCTCGGCAACCCGATAACTTCGCAAGCAATTGCGTCAATTCTTCTTGATGAGGACGAATTAATTGCTCTGCAACCGTTTCCCAGCTGGAAATCAAAAGTCCAAATTGCATGGGTAATAAATTGCGATCGCCCGCTTCCATGATGTCCTCAAGGACTTTCTCATGACTTAGCAGGTTACGACGGCTTGCCAAATAACGCTCTTGCTGTGCTTCAGAGTAGATGACTGCAAAACCATCCAAAATTTTAATTTGTACAGGTTGCCGATCTATGCCCTCTAAATTTAAATTTTGGGGAGCAGGTAAGGTCAAAATTCCATAAATGTAAAAGCCATAACTCATAAGAATGTCTCACCAAAAAGAATAAAAAGTTACAGGGGTTTAGAAGTGAGTACTAATCTTAACTTGGCATGAACTAAGCTTAACTGAGCCAGTCCTAAGTCCAAGTCACCTTCAACCACAACACCCGTATTTAATAGGCGATCGAGGAGTTCTAGAATAGAGGGTTGACTAGAGGTTTCACCGGGGTAGTATCCTCCAGATTGGGGAAGTAAATTTCCCATTTCACCCAAGTTAATATTTAGATCGGCTGGGTCAATATCAAATATTTCGCAAAGCTGAACAACCTGCTGTTCAAGCTTTTGCAGACTTTCGGCAGCTCGATCTAACTCAGAGTCGCTGAGGTTGCCAGCATCCATTCGCCGAATCACCTGAGCTTCCATGAGTTGGCGTAGCAGCTCAACAACCGTCAGTAACAACGGCGCTAAACCTGAATCGGAACCTTTTGATTTGCTAATCGCCTGCATTCTGATTATTAATAGGATTAAGTACTTTGAGCGATCGCAGTTCTGTTTCTAGACTGGCAAGACGCTCTTGAAGTTGTTGATTAGTTGCTAATAAGGTGCGAGTTTGACTATTAAGATAGGGGTCGCTCTCCCACCAGTTAATTCCAATCTCTTTGGCTTTATCAACAGAAGAAATCAACAAACGAATTCGGATGTTGAGCAGTTCTGTGGAGCCTACGGAAATAGAAATATCTCCTGCGATAACAATGCCTTTATCGAGAACCCGTTCTAGAATATCTGCCAAGGTAGAACCTTGAGTTGATGTGGTGATAGCTCCCCGATTAGTATTAGTACTCATTTGTTTATTAAATGACCAGAATCAAAAGCAACTGTTTGTAATACGTTCGGCGACTCGGCATTGCCCTGCATTTGGACTAATACTCCCTGCTCCCTGAGAGACTTGAGTGCAGCCACAATTTGACTGCGATCGATCCCTAGTTCTACTGCCAATTCAGAGAAACGCCTTCCTGGAGAATTACACAGGTAGCTGTAGACTTCATGCTCGTAAGGTACTCGTTGTTCCAATACAATCTGATTTTGGTTGTTTGGTATTATCTCTGACGGCTGAGATTGAGTATTTATACTACGATACGATTCACTTAAAACCTCTTCCAGTAGCCGAGTTGCTTCTATCAGAGGTTGATTTGTGCGAGAAAGCAGGATATCGGCACAAATATCTTGGAAGTAAGAATCTCCGAAATTGATGGAAATTTCGTGTTCGTGGCAGATTTTGGCAATCATCAGACAGGAACGCAATCCACCGCCCATCCCAGAGCCAGATCGACTCCAAAACGTCCGTACTAAGCGAACAATTACTTCTGCTTTCTCAGAATCTATACCTGTTTTATGAACCACAATTTCCTGCTGACTCAGTTCATCAGGTGTAGGCATATCGATGGTAATAACACGATCCATCAAAGCATCCTGAGTTGCATGAACTCCACAATACTCTTGAGGATTTGATGTTAAAATTGCCCGAAACTTAGGATGAACCCGGATATACTCGGCTCGATGTTGGTTTGTTGGTAATACCAACAACCTCTCCTCAAGTACGGAGAGTAAAACATTATTTACCTCTGGGTGCGATCGATTGAATTCGTCGTAAACCAGCGTAAATCCTTCTTTACAAGCTAGAGTTAATCGGGCATCAACCCAGTGTTGTCGAAGTTCATCCTCAACTTTGATAACGCTGTGGATGAAGTTATCAACAACCTTTTTGCGGGTATAACCTAATTGATTACCAATCAAGTCTGAGGTTTTAAACTCATCATCTCCAAATAAGAGGATGATCGGCTGGTTGAGTAAATCAGCTAGATGCATTGCCAGAGTGGTTTTTCCGACTCCAGCCGCACCACGCAAATGTATTGAAAAACCTGATTGTAGATAGCGCAAAGCACGTTGAGCGATGCGTTGAACAGCAGGGGTATTGACAAATCGTTGGGGAGATGCATTTAATACTGTTGTCAAGCTCTAAGTACCTCGTCAGTAATAATCTTATGTAAAAGTAACTTTTTGCACATCGGAAATATAAAATACAGATGTCAATAAGCCTCAACTGAACTCAAATCCATCACATTTTGGCATCAACATAAGACTAAGTAATGTTTTATATAATGTCATCAGCAAGATTACGGTCTTGTGAGACAGTTTTAACAAATCTACACAAGTGTAAATTAATATGGTTTTGCGCTTCTTACTATTACCGATTACTGGCCCATTAATGGGGGTAACGTGGCTTGGGGAAAAAATTTTAGAACAGGCCAATACTGAAATTGATGATAAAGAAAATCTCAGCAAGCAGCTTCTTACACTCCAACTTGCTTTTGATATGGGAGAACTTTCTGAAGAAGAGTTTGAAATTCAGGAAGAAGCTCTTTTATTAGCGATTCTGGAAGCAGAAGAGCAGGAACGCAATCAGACACAAGAGGATTGAAATTCTTTCCTATCTTGTGTGATTTATTGCTTTAACTAACGTGAGTCTCCAACGGAGGCGCACGTTAATTTTAAAAATTTGGTTTACTCATTGTTGTTACTGCACCTCACCAGACTAGAAAATGCTATATTGCACTTCCCTAGTTTGGTAACAGAACATTAAACTCACATAACTATGACAAGGATCGAATTAAAAAATCATCAAGTTTGGCAAGATTTAACTGAAATATTACAAAGTTTAGATGCTAATCTTCTTGTTCAAGAACATCTTGACCAGTGTGATTATAAAGTGTGTGGCTATTGGGATGAACAGGATAAATATTATGAGAAAATTACGTTACCTCGTACCCTAGAAGCCGAATTAGTTAGCAGTTCAATAGGCGTTACTCACAAAGAACGTTTTTTACAACTAAAGTTTTTGCTCATAGCTGATGCTGTTAAGAATACGAAAACTGCAAGTAGCAATGCTCAAAAACTTGGTGAATTGATTCTTGTTTCAATACCTTAGCCAAAATAAGAGGATGAGGAGAGAGGGCCGATGTAGTAGAGTTATTGTCTCTCACAACGACAACTCAAAAACCACAATCAGCC
>NZ_JBALBW010000132.1:0-180740 GCF_036919895.1 Nostoc sp. | reverse complement strand
CTTCTCTCTGTGTTGCGCCAGGTGCTACAAACTCCTCCACCCCCGCAACGCACTGGCTTCTCTGCGCGGCAGTCGCTCATGGGGGAAACCCCCAAGACCACGCTGCCTTGTCTCTGTGGTTCGTTTTTTAGGATAATTTATTCCTTGGAAATCCCTTAGTACAGTATTTGATTAATTCGTAGCAAATTAAATTTGGCAATACTCGATATTGTTAATGCGTTGGCTTGCATTGTTAATGTGTGTTCTCTGTTCCCTGTTCCCTACCTACGCAGATAAATTCAAGAATCAAAGCGGATTCCTATATGTTGATGTGAACTATCTAACATAGACAATATCAACATTTGTTCAAATACTTTAGAAAGAGCAGTTTGAAAACGCTGACGATGCTTGAGTTTAAAAAAAGGTCGAACTATTTCTGCGTAGGTGTAGCCCAACTTAGGCATCGCACCCTTACCCTCTCTATTATCAATCACTCGAATTGCCCGCAGAGTTCCTAGTTGTATTTCTTTTTTTACCATTAACTCAGAAATTCCGATCGCACCGACACCATCTTCGATCGCTGCTTTTGTCATCTCTCCACTATTGAATACTAAAATTACATCCAGTTCACTGAGATTGATTCCCCAATTTAGTAAGGCTTCTTCAAACCTTTGCTGGGTTCCAGAACCTGGTTCGCGCATCACCCAAGGAGTTTTAGTCAATTGGTTTAAGTCAATTTCTCCCCACTCAAACCAAGGGTGTTTTTGACCTACCACAATTTGCAAGCGATCGCTCCCTACTATTTCATATTCTAGAGTCCTCTGGAGTGCTGGCTTGATATCTCCTTCCACCAAACCTAAATCAAACTGTCCTGTGGTCGTTCCGAGACAAATATCTTCTGTATTGGCAAGGCTACAGTTAATCTGAATACCGGGATATAGGCTCTTAAACTCACTAATCTTACTTGGTAGCCAGTAGTTACCAATTGTCAGACTCGATCCTAATTTCAATTCACCTCGTTGCAGATTGTTCAATTCTCGCAATCCCCTTTCAGTCAGGGAAACTTGATCGAGAATTTTCTGTGCTTCCACTTGCAGTAATTTACCCGCTTCAGCAATCTCGATATGGCGACCAATCCGATGGAACAGTTTCACACCGTATTCTTGCTCTAAGTTGTGGATTGCTGCACTGACGGCAGGTTGTGTAATATAAAGCTCCTCTGCTGCGCGAGTAAAGTGTAAGTGCTGCGCCACAGCTAGAAAGATTTTTAGCTGCTCAAGCGTCATTCCTGCCATTTATGGTATCCCTACAACTTGGTGTCAAAATTATAATCACTTTCATTTATCATTTTGACAAATAAAAGCATTTGATTCTATCGGTTAGTTTGAAATAGAACTGCATAGTCTATTTTTGAATGATTGTTTTCAATTTCAACAGGGTAACAGCCAAAATTAGAGAAAAAACCTGACTTGCACTGGTGAAAAATCTCTCTGATTCTTGGCTATTTTTTTATGAGAATTCAAAAATCAGAATGGGCTACCCCCACAACTCTTAGAGACGGTGCGCGTAGCTTGCTTCCCACAGGATTAGGCTGACAGGAGTCGGAATAGTTAAAGAATCAGGAGAGAATTTGATGAATAAATTTGCCAATCAGACTAGATGCCTTCTAAATTATGAATTCTGACTGGCTGAATTCTTACGTTTTTTTTATGAACCCTTATTACTTACAGTTGCTCTGTACCATCAATTACTAATTCCGAATAATTCGTTCAGGCTTGTTTTATTTTTATATCTGCATTAGAATTAATTTTGAAAAAATGTACAAACACAATAAGCATATTTCAATAGCGCAACTATTGCGCTCGGTGCGAGTCATCAGGAAAGAAATTTCCTACTACCTTCGCATTTTTTTGATAAGAGGCGCTTTGGGGATAAGGGTATTATTGATGCAGTTAAAATTGAAATCAACAGAAGAAGATAAAGATAAAAAAAAGCCAGGACGACTCAATCCGTCCCGAATCCGAGATCACTTGGCAAATGAGCGTACCTACCTTGCTTGGATGCGGACAGGGATCGCTCTTTTAGGTTTTGGTGTCGTCATTGTGCGTTTGCGTGCCTTCCAAGTACCTTTGATACCCCGTCCTGGCAACGGCTGGAAGTTAGGTTTAGTCTTCTCTTTGGTGGGTTTAATGACAGTCTGGCTCTCAACAGCCCACTATTTTGCAGTCCGTCGTGATATCGAAGAAGATACTTATGAACCAACAGACCGATGGGTGTTATTGTTCAGTCTTGCTGTGATGATTCTCGGAACTGGAGTAATCTATTTTGTTTTTACAACTTCTTTAGATCCAATGAGTCCACTTATCCCTGAGTGATGGTAAGTAGGTAGACATAACTAATCTTAAGGGACTTGGACAGAATTAATTACACAATGTCATTGCGAATGAAGCGTTCGCGGTAGCGTCTCGTAGAGAAGCGTAATGAAGCAATTCGCTTGCGGTTGGGATTGCTTCGCTCTGCTCGCAATGACTGTAAATATTTTTGTCTAACTACTTACCAGCACTCTTGATGCCTAGCTACTTATTTTCAAAATCGCACTTTATACAATTGAAATAATTCCCCTGATTTTTGAGTTATTACTTTCGCACCAGCCGCCTTAATGGTTTTTTCCCACTCAGCTACAGGCTCTAAAAACACCTCAGCCCCCAAATAGGTTTCCAGAACAGCCCAATCTTCTGCTAAAGGTTGTTCTGGATTGAGGATGTCAAACACAAAATGTCCACCTGGTTTTAAGACTCGCTTAACTTCTGCCAATACTGCATTCCAGTATTCGAGTGGAAAATAGCAGCTAAATCCTGTTGCGATCGCTAAGTCAAACTGCTCTGGTGAATAGTTTAACTGATGGGCTGCTCCCAACTCAACACCTTTGAACAGCTTGGAATTCAACTGTGGCCCGCGAGAATTAAGGGTATCGCGTGCCACGTTACTGATTTCTTGGCCATGAAAAAATGCTTGCCAATCCCGCCAAGGATAGATTAAAAAGCTGATACCACAGCCAATATCTATACAGTGCTGGTTTTTTTGAGGTTGAGCAACTTCCCAAAAAGGGGAAGCAATTCTCCCTGCAAAACTACCTCCAACCCACTCACGGAATATCGGCATCCCCTGGACTTCGGTTGGTAGTTCAAAGGTTTCACGTTGATACTCTCGGTTAAAGCGATAGGCTATTTGGGCTAATCTTTCGTCCCAATTGGTTGATTTGGCTGAAGTAAAGAGATTTTGGAACTGCGAATCAGACTTTTTAGACATTAGGTTTTTGCTACTCTTTCTCAGAATTGTAGTCAAATTCGCTTTGTGATGTATGATGACAAGCCACTTCTCTTCGAGAGACGCGAACGCAAACGCCAACGTGTCTACGCACCCCCATCAAATCTCCTGCTGGGATAAGGCAAGTTGATTTTCTAGGTTATTTACCAGACTGGGGTTGAATAAATGGCTAAGTTTGAATTAGAATAAAAGAGAAAAGTTTGGCTTTTTAACAAAATAAAGTGTTGCGAAGTTATCTGAATATATATTGCATATCTTCTCGATATATTGAGGATTAGTATCAGTCAAGAATATCAGCATTAAAGTATAGGTAGCACAATTAAAGCGACTCAAAAATAAGGAGTCCAGATATTATGGCTATTTCCAAAATCCTTGCTAATATAACCCAGTATATTTCTGAAGCTGCAATGCGGATTTTTGGCCCTAACGATGATGCTTATCCTGCTATTGGGGTACAACCTTTTACAGGTGAGCCTTATGATAAACGTACAGATGATAACTAGTAGATGTTGATATAGCATTGATAGAGAATACGGGAGTCGAAATTCATAATTCAGCTTGGGCAGTGAGTAGGAGATTCAATCAACCATATAATTGAAAGCCATTAGATTGGGGAGCATCCACTTTTGAAAGAAACACCGGGCGATTGGAAATCACGGCTATACAGATTTCTAGTCTGTTCGCGTAGCGTGCGCCTTAGCGCAGGGCTGCCAAAACGGGATGCTCCCTTAGATTGGAGATTTAGCTCTGTACTTAAACCCCTTTAATTAAAAGTAGTAGCACATTACAATGCGCTACTACTTTTAGTTGTGCGACCTACTTAGTCATAAATTAAAAGTTTCATTCATGCGCTGTTCTAAAACTTCTAATAACCCATCTACATCCTTCCCAACTTGCTCAAAACAAATTGGTGGTGCGGGTTCCGGTGCAAACTGAATTAACTTAATTTCACCCTTACCAATCCCAATCATCACAACTTCCAGTTCAGGCTTATGATTCTCGACAATTCCCAATATTTCCTGAAGCCGATTTTCAACTTTAATATTTAAATTCTCTATCTGCTCTTTCGGACAATAAACAAAATGCGGCGTTGGTTGCAAATCAATACCAACAGTACCCTGACTTTCACCATTTGCTAACCACAATCCCCAAAACAGCGCCGCCAAGTCCTGCTGATTTGCTTTTACAAATCTATCCAACTGACCACGCCACTTGTTATCAACTGATTCTGGTTGGTTATTGCCAAAAAACATAAATAATTTGTAATTTGTAATTCGTAATTGTAGACAGAAATAAGGCGCGAAACTTATCTAAAACCTGATTGTACCGCCAGAGACTATAAATCCGGGATTTATCCAGCAATTGCTCATGGGTTCCCGACTATACTAATTTCCCATGTTCTATGACATAAATGCAATCGGTATTGCAGATGGTAGAAAATGATAGTTCTATCTACTCTAATCTGTTTGCGCGATCGCCAGATTGCCGCTTCTACTTTCAGTAAGTTGGCACAATAAAACCAAACTGTGTGAAGAAAAGTAAATAAGGCTCAAACCCTTTTTCCCCCTGCCCCTTGCTCCCTGCTCCCTGCTCCCTGCCTTATCCAAACGATAATTATTTACGCCGACCTACTTTATTATCTCCCGCCGAGGTAGCTTCATCTAAAACCAAAACGGGCGGATTCTTCAAGACTGCGTAGGCGTAGCCCGCCGCAGGCATCGCCCGGTACAAGTTAATAACAATATAATTTTGACTTTTTTCGGAGATGTCTATAATAAAGGAGCTTTTCCCTCCAGGCTCTTTGAGGTTCCGGGCATTGTGCTTAATTACCGGGATTATGACATCTATCTGTCTATTAACAAATTGTCTATGAGAGTTGAAATGGAATATGGCAATATCTGATATCCTCCAAGAACCACAGCGTCTGGGTCGTTTATTTAGTGGACTGCGTGGTGATTTGACGGGAGGACTGACAGCAGCAGTGGTAGCCTTGCCTTTAGCTTTAGCTTTTGCAGTGGCAAGTGGAGTAGAACCAAAAGCTGGACTTTACACGGCTATTGTAGCAGGAATTGTAGCGGCAATTTTTGGTGGTTCCTCAGTACAGATTACAGGCCCAACAGGTGCAATGGCTGTGATTTTGGTGGGAATTGTCGCCAAATACGGCATTGAGAAAGTTTGGATTGCTGGGGTGATGGCTGGGATTATCCAGGTTGCCTTGGGGGTTGCTAAACTTGGACAGCTAGTGAAGTTTATTCCCTATCCAGTGACAGCAGGCTTTACCAATGGTATTGCCGTGATTATATTTTGTGGTCAGTTAAATAATTTCTTTGGCTTAAAACTACCGCGTAGCGAGCATTTTTTGCCGGAAGTTTGGCAAACTGTAAGTCATGTAGAAGCTCTAAACTGGGCTGCTGTTGGGTTGGCAATGGTGGTGATTGCAACCACGGTTTTATGGCCTAGGATCAATACCACAATACCAGGTTCTTTAATGGGGTTGGTCTTGGCAACAGCGATCGCTTCTTATTTCCATCTGGATGTACCCAAAATTGGCAGCATTCCCCAATCTTTACCAATGCCCCAAGGTATTCCCCACTGGAATAATTTTAGGTTGATTCGGGAACTGATTAATCCGGCTTTGGCTTTAGCAGCACTGGGAAGTATTGAATCGTTGCTATCGGCAGTAGTGGCTGATGGGATGACGGTGAGCGAAAAACACAATAGCGATCGCGAATTAATTGGTCAAGGATTGGCAAATATTATTGTGCCATTTTTTGGTGGCATCCCCGCAACAGGTGCGATCGCTCGGACTGTTATCAATGTCCGTTCTGGCGCGAAAACCCGACTATCTGGGGTAATTCACGGCGTTGCTTTAGCCATTATTGTTTTAACTTTAGCACCCCTAGCAGCACAGATTCCTTTAGCTGCACTTGCTGGTATTCTAATGGTGGTTAGCGTGCGGATGATTGAGTGGAAAGCCATTAGTTTATTAATGCGTGCTACCTACTCCGACTTTGCTGTGATGATTCTCACCTGGCTAGTAACAATCTTGTTTGACTTAGTTCTGGCTGTGGAGGTGGGATTGATTGCAGCCGGAGCCTTATTCATCAAACAGATGAGCGATTTAAGCCTAGTCAAAATACCTGAGACTGAAGTATTTCCCCCTGGTACTCCTCTGGAATTAGGTAAGGAAATTGCCGTTTATCGGGTAGATGGCCCCGTATTTTTTGGTGCTGCTGAACGGTTTGTTACCTTTGTCCGCCATCAACCGGAAGTAAAGTATTTAATTCTCCGGTTGCGGTTTGTGCCAAATATGGACACAACTGGGTTAGTAGCCTTAGAGGATATTTACCACGACTTGGAACGGCACGATTGCCGCTTAATTCTCACAGGTTTACAACCCGAAGTCAAACAATTACTAGAACGTTCAGGTTTGTTAAAAACAATTGGGTTATCAAATTGTTTTGAAACAACAACAGATGCAATTTGCTCTATCTCTCCTCAGATTGAAGGATGTTCTCAACCGATAGCGGCTGATTTGAAAACCAAAGAATTGATGGAATTAAATGACTGAGAAGATTTTGCCATTAGTCGAAAAATCCTCTGCCCACATTTTTGTCAGATTCACGCTGACTGACATCCCGCCCAGAACTTCAGTTTAGGGCTGATAGCTTGTATTCCATTCAAATGGACTGAATCGATCGTTTATAGGACTTATTCTTCTCTTCTCTACGAGAGGCTAGGCGTTCGTGTAGTCTCTCGTAGAGAAGGCGACTTTGTGGTAAATCCAAGTCATCGATCCATACTCGCCTAAAGGTTGATGTTTATTCTATATTTTATGAGATTATGAAAAGAATATGAGAAGATTGACGGCAAAATAAATGGCTCCCCCAGAAAACAAACCTAGCTTACCAGAGGTTCACCGCAGCATTAAAGTCCCTAACAGCAGCAGCTTTTGGCGCAAGATGCTGGCTTATACAGGGCCAGGGTATTTGGTTTCAGTGGGATACATCGATCCTGGAAATTGGGCAACAGACATCGCTGGGGGGTCAAAGTTTGGGTACACACTATTAACAGTGATCTTGTTGTCGAACCTGATGGCAATATTACTCCAATCACTATGTGTACGTTTGGGAGTTGCTACGGGGCGAGATTTGGCACAGGCTTGTCGGGACTATTTCAGTCCAAGGGTAAGCTTTTGTTTGTGGGTACTGTGTGAGATTGCGATCGCAGCTTGTGACTTAGCAGAACTACTAGGAAGTGCGATCGCCCTACAACTTTTATTTGGTATCCCTTTGATATGGGGTGTTTGCATCACAGCACTGGATGTTCTGGTATTGTTATTCCTGCAACATAAAGGCTTTCGCTATACAGAAGCCCTGGTAATAATGCTGGTAGCAACAGTAGGCATCTGTTTTACAGCAGAAATTATCTTTTCTCGTCCCGATCTGGGGGGGATTTTGTTGGGATATCTACCCAAAAAAGAGATTTTACAAAATCCTGAAATGCTCTATATTGCTATCGGTATTTTAGGGGCAACAGTGATGCCTCACAACTTATATTTACACTCCTCAATTGTGCAAACCCGTGATTGGCAACCTAATACTGAAAAAAGGTGGGAAGCAATTAAATTTGGCACAATTGATTCAACTTTTGCTTTGTCTTTAGCACTATTTATCAACTCAGCAATTTTGATTGTATCTGCTGCGACATTTCATTTTTCTGGTAATCAAAATGTAGCAGAAATTCAAGATGCTTATAAATTACTTTCGCCAGTGTTAGGAGTTAGTTTTGCCAGTGCTATTTTTGGTATTGCCTTACTTGCTTCTGGACAAAGTTCAACACTGACTGCAACTCTGGCAGGACAAATTGTTATGGAAGGCTTTTTGCAATTTCGCTTTCCATCTTGGTTACGCCGTTTAATAACCCGTTTGCTTGCCATCATTCCAGCGATAATTACCATCATTATTTTTGGTGAACATAGTACAAGTAGCCTGATAGTTTTCAGTCAAGTTATCCTCAGCTTACAGTTACCATTTGCAGTGATTCCATTAGTGATATTTACAAGTAATCGCCGCTTGATGGGTGAGTTTGTGAATCCCTTGTGGTTAAAATCTTTAGCTTGGTTAGTTGTTGTTGTCATCGTTGGCTTAAATGTTTGGTTGCTATTACAAATGATTTTGGGATGAATGTTACAAGTTACCAGTTAAAATAAAGGAACCGATTCCGTGGTAATCTAACGTCGGATTGCAAGTTATGAAAGGCTAAAGCTATCAACCATAGTAAGTGAACAATAGCCTCGCCAACGGCTATCAAATTCCGGTAGATGAGAGATTAAAGACGTAGGAGTGTAGCCTTGTCCACCCCTGCTTCAGATCGGGTTCAGCAGAATTATTGACTATGCCAAAGATTCAGACTAACGAGATTGATTTGTTTTACGACATTAAGGGAACAGGTGAGCCTTTGCTATTGATAGCTGGCTTTCTTTGCGATCATGCCTATTGGTCACTGCTCATGCCATCATTGGTTTCGCAATATCAAGTGATTCGCTTAGACAACCGAGGTATGGGGAGAAGTTCTGCTCCCGAAACCCCCTATAGTCTGAAACAGATGGCTAATGATGTTGCAGCCTTGCTCGACCATCTGGCGATCGATAAGGTGCATCTAGCAGGTCATTCAATGGGTGGTCAAATAGCCCAAGAATTAGTGTTAGCACATCCTGAAAAGATACAAAGTCTGATGCTACTTTCATCGTTGGCAAAGGGCGATCGATTATTTAACAGCATCATTGAGACTTGGGGCGATCTCTGCGGTCATGTAGACTTGAAACTTTATGAAAAAGTCATATTACCCTGGATATTTACAGATACCTTCTACTCGATTCCTGGGATGATTGAAGGTCTAATCGAATTTGCAATCAGATATCCTTTCCCACCAGCGACTCATTCACTCCATCATCACAGTCGAGCTATGCTTGACTTTGACACAACAGACCGCCTTCAACAAATTCATTGTCCTACCCTAGTTCTAGTTGGTAAACAAGACATTCTTACCCCACTGAAGTTTTCTCAGCAACTTGTCCAAGGCATTCCCAACGCTGAACTTGTAGTCCTCGACAGTGGTGGTCATGGTTTCTTAGTTGAGTCGCCGGACAATGTGATTTCAGCCATGCTTAACTTCCTGCGGAAATTGAAACCAGCTTCCACTATATAGAAATAATATTTAATTTTTGAACAAAATTAGATATTGTAGGGTGTGTTAGAACGCAGTTCCTAACGCACCATCATCAAGGTTTTAGTGCCGTACTCTCCGTGCTAACACAACGCCAGTAACGCTACGCACAGTCGCGAACGCTCAAGTCGGGAAACCCGCCCACACGACTGTCTGCCCTACGTATCTTTTCTCCAAATCAAATACTAGTCCTAATTTATTTATCCTGTTCTAAGTTAGAAAATAGCCTCTGCCAATCGATAGAGTTCACACTATTGTCTCCCTGTTTTACCTCAAAAGTAACATTACAAGCTGTCGCTATTTTTAGCGCTTGTACGCAAAGTTCTGCCACATCTTCACGGCTGATTTTGCCCTTAATATTATCACCTTGCTCGAATATTAATTCCTTACCCCCTAATTCCTCAGTTAAAGCACAAGGTCTAATAATCGTATAAGGAATTCCACTTTCTCTTAAACTATCTTCTCCCTTCAACTTCCAAGTTAAAATTCCTCCCAATTGGTCATTTAATTTCACTGCTGGCGGTTCTTCATCTAAATTAATACCAGGGCGACCGGGACGAGTCACGCCTGCTGAACTGACTAAAATAAATTGTGGTAAAGTTGTCCCGCCGTAAGCTTTAATTGATTCCACCTGTAAACTAAAACCACCGGGGGAAAACTTAGGATTCAAAGCCCCATCATATTCAAATTTGCTCAACATCAGTTGGAACGAACAAATTCTCCTCTGCTCAATTGGCGGCGCATCTTTGACAACTTTTGCCCGAAAGACGGGAATTAAATCTGCAAAGGGAATGTGAACATCTATCCAGGTATTAGCTACAGTGTCAAAAGAATAGCTATAGCCTATGCCATCCCATTTTGTATCTGTCCGTAAGAAGATTTTATAACGCTGACCGTCACCTTTGACACGCAATTTCACACCTTTATTACCAGATAAATTGAAGGGTGGGTCAAAATTCTTAGTTCTGACAGAAGCAAATCCGCCAGAGTTAGCGGTGGAGACATTACCAGTAAATAAAGCTGTATTTTCTACTAATTGGATATTACTAGCACTCACACCACCCATGACAACATCATCCAGCGCCCCCCAGTTATCTTTTAATTCTGCTGATGGCTTTGTGAAATCAAATATTATTTTTTCGTTTGCTTGGGGTAGATATTTTGCAGCCGCTTGGATTAAGTTTTTAACACCTTGATATTCTACATTTTCTGGGGTGTCGCCAACAATTTCTGGCTGGTAAAATTTAACACCTTGATAATATTTTGCTCTATCTGCTGTGTCTCCCTCAACTGGTTGTACGCGCACTGCTGTACAACAAACAACAGCTTGAATATCAGCCATTACTAAAGAAGTTAAGGTTTCTGGTTGTGTGATATCCGCAACAACCAAGTCTATATCATTACCAAGAATTGACCGCGCTTTGTCAATGTCTCGAACTAAGGCGCGAACTTTATAACCCTGTTGGAGCGATCGCTGCACCACTCTTTTACCTACACCACCTGTTGCACCTGCTACTAGTATTACACCCACGTTTCTCCCTCCATTGGGTCTATCTTGATTATCCTTATAACGACCTTGGATTAACTGCTGTACCCAGTTAAGGAAAGGAATTACCTCAAAGTAAGTTAGGGTTTCGACAAACCTACCTAAATCCCATTGAGAACGATTTTTGTCAGTCATATTTGCGTCCTCATAACTTTCTTAAGTCTAGCTCAATGTCTGTTTCTCAAAATCCTCCGGTACTCAGAAATTTGCTTGATTAGAGGACAATGGAAAGGAGATAGTTTAAGCTATTCCCTCCAATGATGGAGACTAGCTACAATTAAACCAAATAATTTGGTATTCCATGCAATGCCGATAGTGAGTATTTGAGCGTCATAGTCCGTCAGAAATATCGCTCAATCACGTAGGATACTTAATTAGGTGTTCCCAATCAAACGGTAATTTACTTATGAGCCAACTTGAAGACATTCAAGCTGAGTACGAAAAGTTTCCCGAAGAATTTGAGAGTGTAATCATTAGCACCGTTAGCGCCCAGGCAATACCCAATGCTAGTTATGCTCCCTTGCTAATGGATGATTCCAAGAATATCTACATTTATGTTAGTGGTCTTTCAACTCATACCAAAAATCTCTATGCTAATCCTCATGTTAGTGTCTTGTTTATCGAGGATGAAGCCAAGAGTAATCTAATTTTTGCCCGTCGTCGTTTGAGTTTTGATTGTACTGCAACTTTGATCGAGCGTGAAACTGATAAATGGAATCAAATTGTTGAGCAATTTCAAGGGCGGTTTGGTCAAATTATCGAGGTTTTGCGGGGCTTGTCTGACTTTCGGATTTTCCAGCTAACTCCTAGTGAAGGTCGTTTTGTAGTTGGTTTTGGGGGAGCATATCACATCAGTGGTGATAACCTCCATCAACTTGTTCAGATTACAGGAGATGCTGACAAAAAGCAGGGATAAATTATGAATTATGTCTGTAATTTTGGTGAGCGTTCAGGGGGTGTAAAGAACACAAAAACAACCCCCAAAATTAAGCAGTAAATGGTTATACTCTGTGTGGTATGTAATTGGTATTCGGTTGAGTTTTTCGGATAGAAAGCTATTGAAAAACCTGCCAATCTTTTGAAAAGACTAGCAGGCATGGCTTATCATCAATCGGAGCGGCGGGATTCGAACCCACGACCTCCACTACCCCAAAGTGGCGCGCTACCAAGCTGCGCTACGCCCCGGTCAGAATTACTATCATATAGCAAAGCTTTAGGATAATCAAGAGGCAAATTTAAAAAACTTTAAGCATCCCAGTAGCTTGCAGTAAATCTGGAACAGCAGAAGCATCCCATTTACCCTCTACACATCGCCCTGTATTCAAGATGAAGCGCAGACTGTAATCATGAGGATAGCCTTCCACTTCCATCCATAACAAATCGCTTTCGGCTTCACAAGCAATTTTTTCCTCTTCCATTAATTCAGTTGCAAGTTGCTTCATGGTGTCTGCTAACTGTGCTAGTAGACGGCAAAAATCATTCAACTCGGCTTCAGTTAACTCAATCGCCCAATTATCTGTACCGACTAAACCTTTAAATTCAGGTGCATCGGGATTCCAGCCAATCCGCCAGCCAGATCCGGTTTTGATAACACGTTCCATAATTAGTTAGGAGTTAGGAATTTACAACTCATAATTCCTAACTTTCCCCCTATCTCAGTAGTTCAGCACCTCCTCGTTGGGGTGACTGTGGAGTAGTTGATTTACTAGGAGTAGCTGTGGTGTCAGGACTGGGGGATGGGGTATTTTGGGAAGTGGGGTTAAATATATTTACTAAGACTTGCACTAGGGCATCTCGCTGACTGTGAGTAAGACGTGCGATCGCAGCTTTATCGCCATCAATAGGATTTTCTCGTAGTGAATCATTCCCTGGATAGGTAGCATCATACATAATTTCATTCGCACCTAGGTAATCAGCTAAAGTCAGCTTCCAATCCAAGCGATAAATTGGGGCACGCCCTTTGGTATAAACGTGATATCTAATCAAGCGATTTACTAGGGTGTTGGTTTCGGCAACTTTCCCATTTTCTTTGCTGATATACTTGTTTTCCCGTGGTAAATCTGGCAATTGCTGATAAACTAGCTGCCAAACATCGCCAGGAGTGATTCTCTGAGCATAAGCAGGTTGGATACTAAATAAATTTCGATGTAGTGATTTACCCACCCCTGAACCCAAAATAGTTACACTCATTACCATTAAGGCAAGTAGTAGTGGTGTGAGCGTTAGCGAAGCTTTTAGCCCGTGCTGAGTCACGAGTTTTGAGAGGATTGATCTAGGTAGAATTTTTTTTTTGCTCATAGTAACGATATCTTGAAATGAGAGTGCTATCACACTGCATTTTCACTCAGCATGGGCTAAACGCCCCGCTAACGCTAACAGCACTCTCAACCCATTACTGTTTTTATAATTCGCCAATAATCTCTGGCTGAGTCAATTCATCAGACATTTCGATAATTGCTCTTAGAACTGGCTTCATCATCGCATCTTCGTTATTTTCAAAATCTTCATAACGCCGACGTTTAGCACGATTTGCCACCTGAACCGTAATGCGGTAACGATTTGAGGCTGCACTAATCAGATCCTCAGCCCGATGCATAATCTGAGACTGAGTTGTCTCGAACTTAGAACGCTTTAGCATAATTCAGTGGTTCTGGGGGTCATTCACCAGTGTAGCAGCACTGATAAATCTGCTGCTGTGTATTTAATCGCCAGCAACCTCTCTGTTGATAGAGGCTAAAAGCCTTCTAATCAATTTATAAGTTACTTATATACTCCTGACTAAAGTCACACATCCTTATGGCTGATCTTGTGGAAACTGCTATCAACGCGGGAAACTTCAATACCCTGGTTAAGGCTGCTACATCTGCAAATCTTATAGAAATTCTCAAGAGTCCTGGTTCTTTCACACTATTTGCACCAACTGACGAAGCCTTTGCCAATCTACCAGAAGGAACTTTAGATTCGCTACTAAAAGATATCCCTAAGCTTCAGAAAGTTGTGGCGTATCATATCGCTAGTGGTGATGTTCGGTCTGATGATTTGCTAGAGATTAATGAGGCAGAGACGCTTGAGGGGTCAATTGTAGCGATTGAATCTGCCGACGGCAAAATTAAAGTGAATAGCGCCAATATCCTCAAAACAGACATTCTGACAGACAATGGCGTGATCCATATCATTGATGCAGTGTTAATGCCTGCAATGGTAGCAGGGAGGTAAGGACAGAGGAGTAGGTGAGAAGTTGCAGTAAGTCTTTCCCCTTTTTATTTCCATCCTTTCTGCCTCTTCCTTAGTACTGTCAGCATTTCGTGTCTTTAGACCAACGGTAGATTTTCTGGGAGACACTAGCCCCAAAAGACACAAGCACTTATTTTCTCGACATAAAACTTAATATTTACTGATTTTAGCCAAATATCCTCTCAGGCATTGCTTTGGGAGGATTTATGCTATTGTTTTAAAAATTTAATCGATGGAAGATGCTTGATTATTATTAACAAAACCTATGAATAGCCTCTACCCTTTGGTAGATTTAACATTGACAATAAATTGTTTTATACAATACGTAGATTATACGGACAATGCCCCAGGTAGTTTTAGTTAACCCACAAATTCCTCCTAATACAGGTAATATTGCCCGTACTTGTGCAGCGACAGGTACGGAGTTGCATTTGGTAGGGCCATTGGGGTTTGAAATTAGCGATCGCTACCTCAAAAGAGCCGGTTTGGATTACTGGCCTTATGTCAAACTGCACTATCACGAATCTCTAGAAGCCTTTAAATTAGTACGTCAAGAGCGGGGAGGCAGATGGTTAGGTTATACCGTTGGTGGAAATTTTAATTATGTCAACTTTCAATTTCAAGCCGATGATTGGCTACTGTTTGGTAGTGAAACTACGGGCTTACCACCAACAATTTTGTCAGATTGCGATGCCACTCTGTATATTCCTATGGGCCAACCGGGGGTTCGCAGCTTAAATCTGTCAGTAAGTGTAGCAATTGGCTTATTTGAAACCCGTCGTCAGTTAGGCTATCTGCAATAGTTTTCTACCTTCATCACTATAAGTAAATATACTTATGATATCTGAAGACATCTATATTAGACGGGGGACTTGTGGCAGGAAAAGCTTTCTTGATTCCAGTAAAATGTGTAAAAGAATATACCAAAAAATAGGTTTATTCGCAAATTGTAGTGGAAGATACTTACAAAGGGAGCAAGGTTATTATAAGAAATTTATATATAAAACTTGAGATAATGCCAAATTTGAATGATAGATTTTGATGAATTTGAAGCATCCTCAATGAGGAGCGAAAGCGCTACAATCCAGTGAGTTACTGCGCTTGAGCTATATTAGCTTGATGAACGCCAGAAAGCAGCCTAAAAGTAGCTGATAGTTAATACGGTTGTTTTTTAGGGAATAATCAACGTAAAGTCTCGTGTTGAAGAAGACTGATTGGGTAGAAATATCTTGAAGATATCTACAGCAGGAGGCATAACTTTTCCAGAAGTCGCAGCAATTTCATTCTCGGCAGCGACTATGGACTTGGCAAATGATTTGTCTAGTCCCCGCGATTGACGCAAGACAAACGCGGATAATGGTAAAGAGTAAAACGTCCTAAGTGGTGTTAGGAGTGGTTCGGATAAGTAAACACAGCAAACTTTAAGTTTTGCTAATACATGTAAACTTGTCTAAATCAGAGAAGCAGGTTAATCTTGCGTAAGCATCTCTGGTGAATGTGATCTCGATCTATCATTTGTTGCGATCTAAATCATTGACTAGTATCCAACTGAAAAATCGAGGTCAGTTAAGCGCTAGTGATCATAGGAGGTCGTCTTTGAAACGAGCATTAAAAAAGAGAGTAAAAGCTGTGTTGAACAATAACCCCAGCAGCGATGATGCCCCGGTAGAAGTGCTAAATGTGATGAATCCAAAAGTGAACCGCCGGGTGCGGACAAAAGCTGCCATGATTGGCTTGGCAATCTCTATGGGAGCAACCAGCCTTTTGGTGACTCGACAAAGCGATCAAGCCCAAGCAGCTGTGCCAGTAGGCAGCCAAAAGGCAACCTCAGCTGTTCCTGACACCGAGGTGAAATTTGCCTCCACAAAGCTGGAATCCCATGCAGTCTCATCAGCGAGCGTGCCGGAAAATCCTGTTATCGTGGAACCAACGGCAGTCTCACAAGTGCCTGGGCTTGAAGCTAAATGGCAAGTCGCTACAAATAAAATGTCTTTGCAGCTTCCTGCATCAGAAACATTATCCCCAGCAATAGCCAGTTATAAAAATTCCACTAACCTGAAGCCGCAAGTGGCACAGGGATTGAACAACACATTAGCCGAGACTAGTTTCCCAACAGTCAATAATCTGTCTGACCCTAGTGCCAATAGAGTTATTAGTACAAGTGTATCACTAAATGGGCAGCCACAAACAGTGGCAACATCTGGTGTAGTCAACAGTGAAATAAATGCACAACTTAAAGCGCAACAAGAGTTTGCACTGAATCGCTTACAAGAAAAATCTAATCGGTTAAGAAACAGTCTGGCACAGTTGCAGTCTGGGGAAATTGCAAACTCATCACCATCTGATACTGCTTTGGCGCAACCGACGACTGTAGTTGAGAAAACTGTAGTAGCCCAGTCGGACACTTCTGGCGATGCAAGCAAAGCGAACTTGATATCGAAGTTAAAACAGAAGACACAGACTAGTGCGATTGTACCAGTACCATCTACACCAACAGTTATTGCGTCCTCGGCTCGAACATCTTATGAAGTTAAGCCTGGAGATACACTAGCAGCGATCGCCAGCAAATACAATACTTCAGTATCAGAAATAGTTAAGGCAAATAACCTCAATAACCCCAATGAACTGAAAATTAGTCAACAACTAATTATTCCTGCTGTTCAAGTTGAGGCAACTGTAGCAAGTAAACCCACAGTAGCGAGTAAACCTACTTTTGTAGAGTCCAAGAAAACTCCAAAGGTAGCCACCTCCCCTGTAAACATTGGTAATGCTAACTCCTATTTACCATCGACTTCACAATTACCATCTATTGCCGACAACAGCAGCGTTGCCGTCCCGACATTGGTAGTTGCGAATAATCCAGTTCAGACAAATAATGCCACCGATTTAGAAGTAGCCCCTACCACTACTAGGTCTTATGGTGTCGGTGGTGAAGATCCAGTGCCAACAGCTTTTGCCCAAATGCGACAGCCTAAAACACCAGTAAATAAGGTCGCAAGGGGAAATAATAGCGATCGTTTGCAGGGCTTGCAAGCGGAAATTCAGAGATTACAGCAGAAATATCGCGCCCAACAGTCTGGTAACTTAGTTGCACCAGCAGCGAGCGAAACTAAGAATGCTGCAATGCTCACTCCTGTTTCCACCCCCAATAATTTCACAGTACCAAATTTTGCAGTTCGACCGAATAGTGTAGCAATACCAATTCCAGTTCCTACACCAATTAGGTCTAACTATAGCGTTCAGCCAGTTAAACCCCAATTCAGTACTGCTGTCCGTTCTACCGAACCAGTAAACCCAGAGTTCTTGCCTAATCTCGGTTCTGCTAGTAAGTGGACTCCATCTGGCACTCAATCTGCCACAAGAGTTGCAACGCCTTCTGGAAGAGCAAATGCCTCTGAATCATTAGGAATGATGCGGGGAAGGACAGTTTCTCCACAGGTAATACCACCTTTGGCAGCAGTGGATCAATATTTGCCAAGACCCATTGACGAACTGACACCTCCTCCATCTACTTCTACCTTAGCTTACATTTGGCCAGCAAAAGGTACGCTAACTTCTGGCTTTGGTATGCGCTGGGGAAGACCGCACAAGGGAATTGATGTTGCTAACTCTACTGGTACGCCAGTAGTTGCTTCAGCTGAGGGGACTATTGAAAAAGCTGGCTGGAACAACGGTGGCTACGGCAACCTTGTTGAAATCCGCCATCCTGATGGCAGCTCGACTCGCTATGCTCATAACAGTAAAATTCTGGTGCAACCTGGTCAACAGGTGCATCAAGGAGAAACAATTGCTTTAATGGGCACTACTGGTCACAGCACTGGGCCACACAGCCACTTTGAAATCCATCCAGCAGGTAAGGGTGCTGTTAACCCAATAGCCTTCTTACCACCCAATCGCGTGTAATTTTTGACTGTCAAGGGACTCTTCACTGGGGATTAGGGATTGGGGACTGGGTGTAAAATCGAAAAATTATGGTGGGGCTTTTACCCACCATCAAATTTTAAAAAATTTTTCCCAGTTCCCAGTTCCCCAGAGGCATTCCTCCCCCACCAACTTTTATGTATGGTGGAGGACTCCTCGCTGTTACCAGTAAACTCCCTCTTTTGCTTTCTATGACCTCAACAGAGGTGAAAGAGAGGTGAAAGCTGTAAGAAAATTGCAACAGGGGCTATTCTTAAGCAAATTTATATGCTAAACTAAAGAATAACTTTGAGTAAATATGGCTCAGTAGCTCAGTTGGTTAGAGCACGGGACTCATAAGCCTGGGGTCGTTGGTTCAACTCCGACCTGAGCCACTTTAAGAATAACGATAATATAAGAGTTTCGGCTTCTAGTTATACATTCACAAATTTAGATGTCGCCGTTCACAAATTAGTGTCGTTCTTTATACATTAATGCCGCTCTTTAACTAATTTGTGTCGTAGCTCATTCGAGATAACCGTTCACAAATTAATATCGTAATATTAGAGACTTATTGACTGTGTACGGTTAGGGACTTGCGAAAAAATATTCCCCAAACAGATGCCATATTTGAGAATATGTTTCGGGAGAATCAGGCATCAGATGAGAATCCCAAATTGTTGAGAGTGTCTATTGATACTAAAGCCAAAGGAAAGATTGGGAACCTTTCTCTAGTCAAGCTTTGCGGTTCTATAAAAAAATGAGTGAATGGGAGTCATTAACTATAACTTCATAGAGTTTATAAGAGCCTCCATCCACTTCTGAAAGCTCTAAATATGTTTTTTCTTCAGGTATAACGTTCTCTCATAATCAAACGATGGTCAATGCTTAAAAAGCTAGGACTCAATCAATACAAGTTTACGAACCTGAGAATTGTTTCCCTGAGAACGGCGTGATGAGGCCGCAGCTAGCAAAAACTTCCAAGACCGAGGAGAAAGTATAGAAGGATCTATCATTGAAAGGAAACTCTTGAGATTTTTTTGCTTCAGTGCTACTAAAATCCAGTGGAGTTTGAGGTAATTTTTGATGTCTTGAAATACAGGAATCTTTGAGCGATGTTGGTCATTTACCAAAGTGTAAATTTTTTCTTTCATCAGAATATTTGTCGCCAACCGCCGAGATAAAGAAAACTTTTGATTATACGCACCGGGCCAAATAGTGCGGTAAGCAAGACACTGATTAAAGAAAATAGCATCGCCAAACTGAGCAATCCGAATCCACGAATCGATGTCATCACAGTTAGCATCCAGTGTGGAATCCCAACCACCAGTTTGCAGGAAAGCATCACGTCGGCAAGCTACTTGTACAGGTGTACCAAAGGGTACAAGCTCTAAGAGCATACCGTAATGAATATCGGCTTGTGGGATATAAAAAGCTAAACCGGGGCCAACTTGTGGAGTGCGACTGAGTTCAACTTCATTACCATCCACCTGAGCCGCCACACAAGAGCAGATTACAGCATCAGGACGAAGTGCGATCGCCTTAGCCATCTCTTCTATGCAGTTAGGCGCTAAATAGTCGTCATCATCTAAAAACTTAATCCAGTCGCCGCTAGCTTTGGCAACTCCAGCATTTACCGTTGCTGCATGACCTTGGTTCACTTCATTTCGATGGTAAACCACCTTATCTCCTAAGCTTTTGAGGTATGTTTGGGTATCATCAGAAGAACAGTCATCCGCAACAACCACCTCACACTCAATCGTTTGGTTCCGAGCCGACTCAATTGCTCTTTGCAGCAAGTTTAAGCGATTATAAGTACTGATGACGACGCTAAATTTCATAAATTGACACCTGTGGTACAGTATTTTGCAATATAGCTTCGATCTACCAAGTCTTGTCTCAGTAAAATTATCAATCTCCAATAAGTAGAAGTAGACTGAAATAGGATTATCGATTTATGATTGATGATCGTGGGTTTTTTTTAAGTAGACAGAAAGACTATGAGCGCTCAAGAGATTATCCGCTCCATTGAAGCGGAACAGTTAAAATCAAGTTTGCCCGACATTTATGTGGGCGATACCGTAAAAGTAGGAGTGAAAATTAAAGAAGGCGAAAAATATCGGGTACAACCATACGAGGGAGTCGTGATTGCCAAACGCAATGGTGGCATCAACGAAACTATTACAGTCCGTAAGGTTTTTCAAGGTGTAGGTGTTGAGCGCGTATTTCTGTTGCATTCTCCTCGAATTGACAGCATTAAGGTGTTACGTCGCGGTAAGGTACGCCGTGCTAAACTGTATTATCTCCGCGATCGCGTAGGTAAGGCAACCAGGATTAAGCAACGGTTTGACCGCCCTTTGTGATCCGTTCTTCAAAAGTATGGGAGAAATCTCAAGCGGCATCTGCCGCTAACTTGTTTTCTCGACGAAATTGAAGTATGATGGAAATCGCGTGTTGCGTTAAACTAAAATTTTAGTTCAGCGCAATGTACTGAATCAAAAACAGCTTGTGCGCTCTTAGTTCAGTTGGTAGAACGCAGGTCTCCAAAACCTGATGTCGGGGGTTCAAGTCCTCCAGGGCGCGCTCAAGAGCAAAAAACAAAGCCCGAAATAATTACGCAGTTGCTAATTTAGCAGCTAGCGATAATAATTTCGGGTAAACTTATTGTATTTGCAGTTGTTTTGCTTTCAGTTAACTAAGTAAAATAGAGTCGAAACTGCAAAACTGGATAACCGAATTTTAGATTTCTTCTCAATCCAAAATCTCAAATTGATTACTTTGGACTGAAAGCACGGGGTAAATCTAAAATCCAAAATCCAAAATTGACTAAGAAACCGAGGGATAAACGGTCGTGGCTAAAAAAAGTGAAGCAGAATTGCCAGAAACTACAAATGGGTTTAGCTTAGGCAACTTCATACAGGGAACCAAAGAAGAACTTGACAAAGTAGTTTGGCCCAGTCGGAAACAGATAGTGAGCGAATCAGCTGCTGTGTTGTTAATGGTGGCACTCTCCGCATCTTTGATATACTTGGTCGATGGATTGTTTGGTTGGGCAGCAAAACAGGTGTTCTGATGACTTTTGCAACAGACGAACCTCGCAACTCCACGTTGCAGTCGGAGGAAACAGGAGAAACAGCAGAAGCAGCGTCAAAAGAAGCACGCTGGTATGCTGTGCAAGTAGCTTCAGGCTGTGAAAAGCGTGTAAAGACTAACTTGGAGCAACGCATTCAAACTTTTGATGTAGCTGACAAAATTATCCAAGTAGAAATTCCGCAAACGCCGGCGGTGAAAATCCGCAAAGATGGCAGTCGCCAGCATACAGAAGAAAAAGTTTTTCCTGGCTATGTGCTGGTGCGGATGATGATGGATGATGATACCTGGCAGGTGGTACGAAACACCTCTCATGTAATTAACTTTGTCGGTTCAGAACAAAAACGTGGTAGCAGCAAGGGTCGCGGTCATGTCCACCCCATACCACTGAGTGCTTCAGAAGTTGAACGTATATTCAAACAAACCAGCGAACAGGAAGCTGTTGTCAAAATTGACATGGCTACTGGTGATAAGATAATGGTGCTTTCTGGGCCATTTAAAGACTTTGAAGGCGAGGTAATTGAAGTGTCTCCAGAACGGAGTAAACTTAAAGCCTTGCTCTCAATTTTCGGCAGGGATACACCAGTAGAACTGGAATTTAATCAGGTAGAGAAACAGAGTTAAATACAAATGGCGAAGAAAGTAGTGGCGGTCATTAAACTGGCCCTGAATGCTGGAAAAGCCAACCCAGCACCACCAGTCGGGCCCGCCTTGGGTCAACATGGTGTTAACATCATGATGTTTTGCAAAGAGTACAACGCCAAAACAGCAGACCAAGCTGGAATGGTAATACCTGTAGAAATTTCGGTTTTTGAAGACCGGAGTTTTACCTTTGTACTCAAAACGCCACCAGCATCAGTGCTGATTCGGAAGGCGGCGAAGGTTGAAAAAGGCTCGAATGAACCCAACAAAAAGAAGGTTGGGTCAATTAGCAAAGCACAATTGCAAGAAATAGCCCAAACGAAACTCCCCGACCTCAATGCCAACGACATCGACGCGGCAATGAAGATTGTGGCGGGAACGGCTAAGAATATGGGTATAACAATCACGGATTAGTCATTGGTCATTGGTCATTAGTCATTGGTAACTGACGAAAGACAAAGGACAAGGGACAAATAACTAAAAATTATCGGGGGAGAGGCGAAGCTTCGGAATTACCCCAGGAGAAAAAAATGGCAAAAATATCGCGTCGTTTGCAGACGCTCCAAGCAAAAGTAGAAGATAAGGATTATCATCCTTTGGAGGCTTTAGCCCTTCTCAAAGACACAGCAACAGCTAAATTTGTTGAAGCTGCCGAAGCCCATATCCGGTTAGGAATTGACCCCAAGTATACAGACCAACAGTTGCGGACAACGGTAGCACTGCCCAAAGGTACAGGACAAATCGTTCGGGTGGCGGTGATAGCCAGAGGCGAAAAGGTAAACGAAGCCAGCAACGCCGGTGCTGATATAGTCGGTTCAGAAGAACTGATTGACGAGATCCAGAAAGGTAGAATGGATTTTGACAAACTGATTGCTACGCCCGATGTGATGCCACAAGTGGCAAAGCTGGGTAAGTTGCTTGGGCCGCGTGGTTTGATGCCATCGCCCAAAGGTGGAACCGTAACATTTGATTTAGCAGGTGCGATCGCAGAATTCAAAGCTGGTAAACTAGAATTCCGAGCCGACCGAACTGGTATTGTCCATGTTATGTTTGGTAAGACAACCTTCTCGCCTGAAGATTTATTAGTCAACCTGAAGGCATTGCAGGAGACGATTGACCGTAACCGTCCTTCAGGAGCTAAAGGTCGTTATTGGCGCACATTTTATGTGTCAGCCACAATGGGGCCATCAATTAAAATTGATGTCACCGCCCTACGAGATTTAAAACTGAGCGAAGCTGGTTAATTTATTAGTCATTAGTCATTAGTCATTGGTCATTTGTAAAAGCAAAGGACGAAAGACAAAGGACAAATGACTAATGACAAAATTAAATAGGCAAAGCCGGAGACAGCAGGTGCTAATAGCTTAAATATCCTGCCGAGGTTAAAACTCTAATTGTCAAAATTACCACCCCGAAAGGCGTGATAACTATGGCATCACGAGTCTTAATACTCAACCCCGGCTAAATTAGTCGGGGTTTGTTGTTTGGGTTCAGGTTTAGAAGAAATTTACAAGTAGGGCAATCACCGATTGTTTTAAGGAGGTGAGATTGGAATGGGTAGAACACTAGAAAATAAAAAAGAAATAGTAGCTGACCTCAAAGAAACTTTGAGTAAGTCAACTCTGGCACTGGTAATTGACTATCAGGGGCTAACAGTTTCGGAAATCACAGACTTACGGCGGCGGCTACGTCCTAGTGGCACTGTTTGTAAGGTGACGAAGAACACCCTGATGGGCATTGCTATTAAAGATGATGAAAAATGGCAGCCTTTGTCGGAATTGCTCAATGGCTCTTCCGCCTTTTTGTTGGTAAAAGAAGATTTTTCATCGGCAATTAAGGCATACCAAGAATTCCAAAAAGTCACCAAGAAGACAGAACTTCGTGGTGGTGTCCTGGAAGGTCGCCTACTCAAAGAACCTGATGTCAAGGTACTGGGAGACTTGCCATCTAAGGAACAACTCATTGCACAAATTGCTGGGGCTATCAACGCCTTGGCTACCAAGATTGCTGTGGGTATCAACGAAATTCCTGGTTCACTAGCTCGTGCTTTGCAAGCTGTGTCCGAGCAAGAGCAAAGTGGTGGTAGCACTGAAACTGCTGCTGAACCTGATAGCAGCA
Source organism: Nostoc sp. (assembly GCF_036919895.1). Lineage (GTDB taxonomy): Bacteria > Cyanobacteriota > Cyanobacteriia > Cyanobacteriales > Nostocaceae > Nostoc. Next base: position 156,676 of record NZ_JBALBW010000132.1, on the reverse strand, counting down.
CTGAAACTGCTGCTGAATAGACTTCGTAGTTCGTCAGTCAAAAGTCAAAAGCTAATGACCAATGAGTTAATGACTAATGACTAATGACTAATGACTAATAAATAATCAAAATTACAGGAGTTATATCAATGTCTGCTGCAACCGATCAAATTTTAGAACAACTAAAAACCCTTTCTTTGTTGGAAGCTTCTGAGCTAGTGAAGCAAATTGAAGAAGCTTTTGGCGTGAGTGCTGCTGCACCCGTTGGCGGTATGATGATGATGGCTGGACCTGGTGGCCCTGCTGCTGCTGAGGAAGTTGTTGAGCAAACCGAGTTTGAAGTGATTCTCGATTCAGTCGCAGCTGATAAGAAGATTGCCGTACTGAAAATTGTCCGCGAATTGACCGGTTTGGGTCTGAAAGAAGCGAAAGACTTGGTAGAAGCTGCGCCCAAGGCAGTTAAAGAAGGTATTACTAAGGATGCTGCTGAAGATGCCAAGAAGCGCATCGAGGAAGCTGGCGGTAAGGTAACTATCAAGTAATCACAATTTGATTACTAGTTTTTTATTAAGGAGTCTGATTCAGGCTCCTTTTTTTCATATAAATTTAGTCAATCATCTTCTCTAAAGCGATTTGCAAATCTTTTGTTAAATCGCTTACCGCTTGTTTAGATGCGTGACGATCGCCCTGAGAATTTGACCAACGTTCTGTAACTGAAATTGGCTCTCCCACTGTAATTTGTGCTTGTCGCAAACCTAAGCGGGGTCGTCCTGGGAGTGTTGTATCCTGAATTCTAGAAAGCATATCGAATACAAGTAAAGCTGTTTCTGCAAAGCGTTCCGCCGTTGGTTGTTCTTGAATATAAGTCGCTGTGACTGCAACAAAACTTTCCACCATCCGCATGTGCCGCATTCGCAAGTCTGCTTCTTCTGCAATCCAGTCTGCCAAACCACGTTTAAACGCTGGTAAAGCATTGATATCTGGCAAATCTTCTCGATAAATGTAATTCCAGCCAGCCTCTTCTAAGCGGCGACATCGGTCAATAAAATTACCCTGCGCTTGAACTCCAAAATACTGCTCGGTAACTTCTAAAGCCTTATCCAGTAAGCGATGAAGTCGGGCAATCAACACCTGATTAGGACTAGCAGATTCATCACTTGAGATGGTTTTTGGAATGTCTTGATGATAGAAGCGACGATAAAACTCTTCCATCTCGGTAATGAGATATTCAGCTAATCTACAGAGGCGTTGATAGTAAATTTCTTTTTGATCGCCCGAATCAATTTCTTTAACTGCCAAGCCGCTATCAGCTTCCAACTTACTCAAGAGCCAATCCAGTTTAGACCAAGGTGGCTCAAGGTAACGGTACTGGATGGCGATCGGCACAACGATCACAGTCTCAGTCCGGTTGGCTTTATGTAAGTCTTCTGCACACCAGAAACTTATTTGAGCAACACCAGGTTCCAGTGGGCTAACAATGCCACTATGACCATTAGTACCTCCTTCGGGTGCGACTGCGATCGGTACTTTCCCATTAGCAAACAATTCTCGTGCTGTTTGAATAGCTTGCCGATCTAGTCGCCTTCCGCGATGAACCGGCACACCTCCGAGTCGTGAAAACAGCCAACCTAGCCAATTTCCAGCCCAAACCGTCATCCCGCGATCGTAGAGAAAATAGCTATGAACAAGCGATCGCAGTGTAATACCTTTCTGACGAGCTACCCGTGGCACAATGTGAGAAAGCAAATACAACATACAGAGGGGATCTTCTACCTCTGGGTGACGAAATGCCAACAAAAAGCGAATTTTTCCAGCCTGGAATTGCTGATAAAGTTCAGCTAATACCTCAACATTCTTGGCTTCAACCCTGACAATACCAGCCAATAGCCAAGGCTGAGTGCGAAACCGTAGTGCGATCGGCAATAACCACCGAACAATCTGGAGGATTGGCAGATTAAGGCGTTGGGGAATAAATTTCAGTGGTGGTTGAGTAGAGTGAATCGTTTTAGGCAAGTCGCTCTCCAGATTGGATTTCTAACGATTGTACAATGTGCTGGGTGAAAAGATTGATAAGTACTACTTCTTACTCAGAACTCAGCACTACATAACCGAGTAAAAAATTAAGTGGAATGTTTAGGAAAATTTCGTAATAAATAACTAAACACTGCTAAATTCAGCAAAAACACTAATATTTTTATAGGAGATATTCCCCGAATTAATTCATAAACTTCTGGTGGAATACTGACACCAACAAGTACCAATACTAAGATATGTGCCCAACGTTTTTCGTACCACAACCCAACAGCTTCAATACTAGTAACAATAGCATATATTCCTGCGCCAATGCCGCTAAATGCCAGAGTTCTGGGATTTAAGTTGATAACTTTTTGTAAAACCCAATCAATGATTATCGATTTACCTTCTAAAACATAATCGTCTGAAAAAGCCTCTAAATTTTGATAATTTTTTAACGTCAATAATAAAGCGATTGAAGTAACCATAAGCAGCAAGGCGGTAAATGATTTGTACAGAACAATTGCCACTAACCCCAATGGACGCTTTTTCAAATAACCCCCTAAATATATATAAGTCAAATTTTGATTAACTGGCTCTTAATGATGCCAACTAAGATGCCTATTGTAGCAGTACTTTATCGGACTATCTTCGCCCGAAGATTTATCTAACTAAGTACGACTTTGAATATTAGGGCAATTGGATGCAACACCAACTTATCTATCCCTTGACTAATTCCCTAGCATGTGTTACTGCCAATACTGTAGTAGTAAAGAATGGGATTTTGATTTAGGTGTGTTTGCTTTGGGATATTCCTAGCGATCGCAAATTTATCAAAATTATATCCAATGGAGGTTAGCGGACTCGAACCGCTGACATCCTGCTTGCAAAGCAGGCGCTCTACCAACTGAGCTAAACCCCCATAAAATTAAAATAGTCGGTAACTTTGGTTGCCGTTGCTATTCCAACTTACTATTGTTCCATTACTAAAGGGATGAAGCCAGAAAATATCCAAGTTGTCGCAGCACTGTATAAATTTGTCAAGCTGCCAGATTTTGCCGAGAAACGAGATCCCCTACTGTCTTACTGCCAAGCACAAGGTGTCAAGGGGACAATTTTGTTGGCACAAGAAGGCATTAACGGTACAATTGCGGGTTCGCGTCAGGCGATTGATTCTGTTCTCTGGTTTCTGCGTTCTGACCCCCGTTTAGCAGACCTAGAATATAAAGAGTCCCATACCGAAACCACGCCCTTTGAGCGGATGAAGGTGCGGTTGAAACCAGAAATTGTCACTTTGGGATTGCCTGAAATCGATCCAAATGAGCAAGTTGGCACTTATGTCAGTCCCCAAGAATGGAATGACTTGATTAGCGATCCTGAAGTAACTGTGATTGACACCCGCAATGATTATGAGGTGAATATCGGTACTTTTCAACGAGCAGAAAATCCTCAAACTGGCTCATTCCGAGAATTTCCCGATTATGTGCTACGTCACCTCGACCCAACTAAACACAAAAAGGTTGCTCTGTTTTGCACAGGTGGCATTCGCTGTGAAAAAGCTTCATCCTTCATGCTTGCCCAAGGCTTTGCAGAGGTCTATCATCTCAAGGGCGGAGTTCTCAAGTATTTGGAAGAAGTTCCAGCAGAGAAAAGTTTATGGGAAGGAGAATGTTTTGTCTTTGACGAGCGGGTAGCCGTTAGTCATGGGCTGGAGAAAGGGAGTTCTGAGCGGTGCTTCAGTTGTGGGTATGCAATTTCTGAGGAAGATAAGGCATCTGATAAGTATGAGGAAGGTATCTCCTGTGCTTATTGTTTTGATAGCCTCACCGAAGAAAAAAGAGTACGTCAACAGACAAAATGGCGGCACTACCAAACCCAAGTTGCTAATTCTAAAAATCGGGATGTTAGTAACCTATAACTACTTTTCATAACCGAGATAAAAAAGTTTACTCCTCAACACTTGGGGTTTTTGAGGAGTAAACTTTGGGGTTTTCAAGCTAGATTTTTATAATTCAGAATTTAAGGGCAAAATTACAGTAAATGTCGTGCCGACTCCAACTTGACTTGTGACGCTGATTTGACCCGTGTGAGCATCAACGCACCTGTCAACTATCAATAAAGCAATTTCAAAAGCATCTTGGACATCAAGCCCTTTCCAAGTTCTACTTTAACGATAGTAAGAGTGCTAAGGTTAACAAATTCTACATTTCTGGATTTTGTCAGCATACATAAGTAGTACTAAACAATACTTTCGATAGAGGGGCGAATCAGCAATAACTAGATTCTGGATAGATACACTCACATCACTAATTTATTTAAGATGATCCCAAGAATAAATGATTAGGAATGTAGTCATGGCTGAACAAGAAAAACAAAAATCTGATAATAAAGAAGGTACGCCTACGGCTTCTGGTGGCTACCAGACCCCCATTGAGGAAGGTATCCGCAAAACTGGCGATGCTGAAAAGAGTGATGCTAAACCCAGTGCTACACCAGAAGCACCAGGAGAGGATTCTGTAGCAGGTAGCCCCAATCAGGGAACCGAGTCACGTTAGATTGGTTTGGACTTTCCCAAGTTTCAATAGTCTAATTGGGTTGTTTCTACTAACGCGCATTTAGCAAAGTTTGAGTGGACAGTTGTGGTTTATATCACGATTATCCACTCATTTTTATTGTGTGAGAATCGTTTTCAGGGAGGATGGAGGCTGATGTGGTAAAGTGCGTAGGCGTAGCCCACCGTAGGTATCACTTTCGGATCATGGCCTTTTGTAGTAATTGTTATACTACAGCTAATTATTTAATTTTAATTATGAATTTGATATTTATATTTCTAAGTATAATATCTGAAGTTTATCAGCACAGCCTTGAATAAAAATCATCTATCCCTGAAATCGGCTAAACTTCATAATTCTTAATAATTTAGCTTCCTCTTGTGGCTGACAGAAGTCCCACAATCCCATAGGCTGATCTTAAAGTGGTAATTTTTCACTTAGTCGTTAATAACTACCCATACAGATAATGCCTCTGAAAATCGTCCAGAACTTTGATAGCAGTTTTACTCTTGAAACACAAGCTCAAGAAACTCTATTCAATTTATTGACAAGCGTTGCTTTCTTAAATCAAATTAGTCAACAGTTGCAGTGTGAGCAAGTTAAATTTACTGAATTACTTTTCCAACCAGTTCCTTACAGCTTAACTACCACTAAAGGAATGCCAGCCGAGTTTGAGAAATATCATGAATCTGATGAATATGCCATCATCAATGTACCGCCAAATTACATGTTTAGTGCTAAGGTTTTTAAACCAAGTCGCCTTTGTGCAATTTACCAAAAAATTGGTAATAGTTAATTTTGAAGATAATTTTTTCCTAATAGGCAAATAGTAAGTTTGATATTTGATGTATGGCTCTTGAAACGAATCTTTCTTCTTTAGCAACCTTGGAATATATTCCTTACATTGACGATCGCGGGCAATTACCCGAACAATTTCAGAGTAAAATTGGGGTATATGCTATCTTTGATCGAGAAAAAGTGCTGCAATTTGTGGGCTATTCTCGTGATGTTTATCTCAGCCTGAAACAGCATTTAGTCCGTCAGCCACAGCATTGCTATTGGGTCAAGGTTCAAACTATTGAACGCCCTAGTCGCACAATTTTAGAAAATACTGAAAATGCTTGGATTGCTGAAAATGGCAGTGTGCCTTGGGGAAATGGGGATAACAAGGAAAAATGGACGCATCCCATTGATGTAAAAGTTATCATGACACCTGAAGAACAAGCGAAATATCAAAATCCAGCTAATGATGAATTAGCACAAATAAAAATTCTTAAAAATGTGGCGCGGAGAGTAGAAGCAGAAATTTCAACACAATTGCTAGAAGTGCGGGGTTTGCAAATGCAAATTCGCTTTAATCCTAAATTGAAAGAAGAAGGTTTGCTGGATTTGAAATGAAGGTTGTTTTGGGGAAAACTATAGACATGAATATCGCTTATAATCTCCCATGACAATACAGCTGCTGAACGATCGCTATCAAGTTATCCGCACACTGGGCGCTGGTGGGTTTGGTGAAACCTATCTAGCAGAGGATACCTATATGCCCTCAAAGCGCCGTTGTGTGGTTAAACAACTAAGACCGATTCACAACAATCCCCAAATTTACCAGTTAGTGCAAGAGAGGTTTCAACGCGAAGCAGCAATTTTGGAACAACTCGGTGGCGCAAATGACCAAATTCCGGCATTATATGCCTACTTCTCTTCTGGCGGACAATTTTACTTAGTTCAGGAGTGGATTGAAGGCGATACCCTAACTGGAAAAATTCAAAAGCAAGGGCTATTTAGTGAAAGCGCTGTCCAGGAATTATTTATGAATTTATTACCCGTCCTGGATTACGTTCACTCTAAGCATATCGTTCACCGCGATATTAAACCGGATAACATCATTGTGCGCGATCGCGATGGTAAACCAGTGCTAATTGATTTTGGCGCTATCCGGGAATCAATGGGAACAGTAGTGAATTCTCAAGGCAATCCTACCAGTTCCATTGTAATTGGTACACCTGGCTATATGCCCAGCGAACAAGCCGCAGGTAGACCTGTTTATTCGAGTGATTTATACAGTTTAGGAATGACGGTAATTTATTTGCTGACTGGTAAACAGGCGCAACAACTAGAAACCGATTCCCAGACGGGTGAAATTGTCTGGCGACAATATGCGAGTCATATTAGCCCAATCGTAGCAGGAGCGATCGACAGAGCGATCGCATATCATCCGCGCGATCGCTACCCAACAGCCAGAGCAATGCTGGATACTTTGCAGAACATAGCAAATCCCATTCCAGCGACGCAACCCCTCTTGACTCAACCGACTATAGTCTCTGCACCGCCACCTCAGACAGTACCTGTTAAACCACAGCCTATCGCTCAAAGTAATAGTCAGAATAATATCCTGATCGGCAGTTTAATCGCAGGTGGGTTGATTGGTGCATCTGTGATTATTAGTCAAGTCTTAACAAAACCTACTCAATCTACAGCAGATAAAACGGTATTACCTTCAGAAACACCGTCAGCGATCGCAAGCCCGGTGATAGAAACTCCGATTATACCAACTAACCCATCTGTTCCTACTCAATCTACACCTTCCCCAGCTACATCAATATCGCCAGTAGCTACCACGACCGTCAACAATTATTTATGGCTTTCCCAAAAACTTGTAACTGATGCAGATTTGGAGGGTAAAGAGGGCTTGGAACTAGATATTATGCGAAATTCGATTTTTGCCCATCACGGTCGTCGTTTTGAGACTCCTGGATTGCAAGATTACTTTGACAAGCAACCTTGGTATAACCCTATATATTCACCAAAAGAATTTCCAACTAATTCGCTGTCAAAATTAGAGCAAAAGAATGTAGATTATATCGACAAATATCAAAATCGTTCCCGCGTGAGATATTTTAAGAAATAAGCTTTTGATTATTATACCATTTCACAAAATACCTGATATATTAGCAGGGGCATACTTCTGTATACTGGTATCGATATAAGCCCCAAAAATAGAATTCACGACTGCATAAACTCTCGTCTACTTCAGAGGACTAAGGGAAAATTAAGGTTTTAAAATCTTCCTGTGTGGGTTTTGTTTGTATTGATGCAGTTTCTAACCGCCTTTTTGTTAAGTTAACACCATTAACTGCTGTACGTCTTTACACCTACTGCAAATATTCTTGTAAATGCTATAAGTCGTAAGTGTATTAGCTTGGACTTATCAAACAATTCCTTGCTACTTATTAGATAATGTCTAGGTTAGGTAATGTAACATATTGCACAGACTATTATATGTTTTATGTTCTAAAATCGCTAGATATTGCAGACTAATCCTAGCGAAGCCTATATGGAGTCAGAAGTAGACTGTTTTTTTATCCCCGAAAATCCATCTCTAGATACTAGTCAGTTTCAGAACTAGACATTTATATGTAATATATAAATTTGCTATTTACGAGATTAGCAATCCATAAGTTAAAGAAATGCCATTTTTATATTTTCTTTGTTATTTTGTATTTAACGGGACAGTTCTTCCTGATTTGGTGGGTTTAAATAACAATTAGTTAAACCATTTATCTCCAAAGATGCATGTAAATTCTTTGAGTTGAGCTTATTTTGCTTCTTTCCTTACAAACAAGCAAAATGCAAATTGACTAGAGAAATTAGATGGTAATACTCCCAATCGGCAAATAGTTCATCTACACAAGGAAAACCTTGCCTAAAACCATGCTTAAAACAAATAATCGGCGTATTTTTCTATCTGCTTTTATTCCACCTTTAGGACAAAATCATCAAGCGGATAGTGAAAGCCAATTAGCTCAACCCAAATTAGATTTATTGCAACCATTACGTCAATGGCTAGACACAATTGAGATTCAAAATCGGAAATTAGCCAAATTTATTGCTAAACTGATTCCCGCCCAGTGTCCATTCGAGCGTGATATCATGCTTTTTGGTCGCAAAATAGCCCACATTCCACCAATGTGCAAGCTAAATCCGCTTTATAACGAACTTGTGTATTTACGTTTTCGCGCTTTGTGTTACCTAGTAGATCAGTGTGGAGAAGATATTCAATCTTACTGCTGAACATAACTAGAAAAAACACAATATGGAAATTAAAATTGAGCATCAACCCAGACAAGAACGCCTCAATGAACTGGGTGTCTATAAATGGGAAATTTGGAAAAAGGAAGTCTCAAAATTCTCTTGGACTTATGATTCTCAAGAAACTTGCTACTTTTTGGAAGGTAATCTAGTTGTTACTCCTGATGGTGGACAGCCAGTGCAAATGGGTAAAGGTGATTTGGTGATTGGTATGTCCTGCATCTGGGAAATCACAAGCGACGTGAAAAAACATTATTACTTTGATTAGCCAATAGATAAAAGCGATCCCCGTGAACTGACACGTTTACCATTGGTTTTTGAGCTTAAGATAACTACCAAAATAGTGTCCAAATTTTTGACACATTTGATTGAAAATATAGCTTTCGGCTACAGCATAAGTAATATATAGCAGTTTGCAACTAAATAAAGTACGCTCCTCCCCAACTCTACCCAATTCTTTGGGGAGGGTTGGGTACTTTTTTTACTCACCAACTTGAAATTTAGCGACAGAAGCGGCAAAGCAAGTAGCTGAGGCGATCGGCAATGTTGGTAAACAGATTATTTATGTTGACTGTAATGCGATCGCCCTTTGGATAAAATCATTACAATCCTCTCCAATGAAGCAATTTCCGACACTTCGATGACGCTGGAAGCTGACCCAAAACACGCTGAGATCGTTATTTGGTCAGTCTTGGGAGCGATTTTGAGGGAACAAGTAGGCGATCGCAACGTAACCCGAAACGCTGAGTAAACTAACCAAAAAAGCAGCCAAAACAAAAGTAGACATACACACTTCTACCCAAATGCCAAATAAACTTTATATTCTATACAATTCCAAAATCTCGACACCCATCAAAAAAACCAGATTTTGGATTAATCCGCTTTAGTTAAGGCTTCATCCTCTCTACCCCCCTTTTTAAGGAGGGAATAAAGCCCCCTAGAAAAGGGGGGTTTGGGGGCAGCAAGCGGCGCAAAAGATTACTAACGCCAAGCGGATTAAATTTTGTATATTTTTAAGTTAACAATTGGGTATGACACAACCGTGACTACCTTGTGTCAATACCTTGTATCTCAAGGGTTTTGACTCAAATTTAAGCCAAAGGTAGAAAAAATCTAAATGTACTGCCAACTCCCAACTCGCTTTCTACCTGAGTTTGACCGCCTTGTAGTTCAATCAAACGATGGGAAATAGTTAAGCCAATACCTGTCCCTCCCGAATGGCGATCGCGCGATTGGTCGGCTCGCCAGAAACGCTCAAACACATGAGGCAAATTTTCTGGAGCGATACCAATGCCTGTATCTATAACCGCAATCGAGAGTTGAGAAGCTTCAGTTCCAACACGAATCGTAATTGAACCTTCGTTAGTGTAACGCACCGCATTACCAAGCAAATTAACCAACACCTGTTCTGTGCGGTCAATATCCGCCAATACAAGAGGTAGCACAGATGGACATTGTAAGAGCAAAACTGGCCCGTCTTCTAACAGTTGATCGGTGAATTTTTCCACTAATGACTCCAACAACGGACGCAGATTTACCCGTTGGATATTAATTGGTAGATAACCAGCTTCTGCCTTAGACAGTTCTTGTAAATCGTTCACCAACCGCTCTAAGCGCCTAGTTTCTTTAGCTAAACGTCGATAAATTTCAGGAGATGCTTCAATTTCTCCATCAGCCAGTTCTTCTAAGTAACCACGCACAACTGTTAACGGTGTTCGTAATTCATGGGTCATATCTCCAATCACCTCTCGCCGCCGCGCTTCCACCCCTTCTAGACTGGCTGCCATCCGGTTAAAACTTGCACCCAGTCCATTCAGTTCTGGAATATCAGACATCGGTAATCGTGCATCCATCTGCCCAGCAGCAAATTTTTGGGTGATTTGTTCCATTTCTGTCAAGCGCTGCATAATCCGTCTGGACACCCAATAACTCAACCCTCCGGCGGCGGTAGTGCCGACTAAGACTGACCAAATAGTGCTTCGTTGCCAAGCAAGTTCAAATCCTGTAACCAATTCAGTCCGAACATCAATTAAGTCAAACCCCTCATTTTCTAATCGTTCCAAATGCAGGACAAATAAGTGGGGGGAAGAGATTTTACTAATACTCACCAGACTAGCTACCCCCACAATCATTACTACTAAGTGGGAGAAAAATAGGCGCGTTCTCAGCCCCATTTTCATAATATTTAGGGAACTCCAAAAAATAAATTATCCCAAATTCTAGACTTAACACGATTATTGCTCCCCCTGCTCCCTACCCCCAAAGCAAAGCAATGGGATATTTTTTTAGTTGGAAGCCCCTTACGCTATCGGAGGATCTTCAAATTTATAGCCCACACCAACAACAGTTTTAATAAAAGTAGGATTTGCCGAATCAGGCTCAATCTTTTTTCGCAACCGAGCTACATGAGTATCAACCACTCGTTCATCGCCAAAAAAGTTATCTCCCCAAAGTTTATCAATTAGTTGAGTACGGTTCCAAACTCGACCGGGATTGCTAACAAAGGTGGTTAGCAAATTAAATTCTAGGGTAGTTAAGTCCAAAATTTCTGGTTGCTGAGAATTCATCTGACGGCTAGCAGTGCGCTGGTCTACATCGACGATAAAGTGTTGGGTACGATTTACTTGATGTTGTCCCCCTTGGCGGAGACTACGCCGCAATAATGCCCGTACCCTAGCTACCAATTCTCTAGGGCTAAAGGGTTTTACCATGTAATCATCAGCACCAGTAGATAAACCAATCACGCGATCGATTTCCTCACCCTTAGCCGTAAGCATTAAAATGTAAGGATCTTTTGCACCTGGTTTCTGGCGAATTCTGGCACAAACTTCCAATCCATCCAAACCAGGAATCATTAAATCTAGAATGATTAGATCGGGTGGTTGCTCCTGAAACATCCGCAAAGCATTCATTCCATCGCGGCTAGTGCGACAAAAAAAACCTTCTTTTTCTAAAGATAGTTCAATTAAATGAGCAATTTCTGGTTCATCTTCAACTATTAAAATATCCATTTCAATTAATAATCAGACTTGGAGCAAATAAAGGGCAAACAAGGGGCAAAATCCCCTTGTTAAAAGTAGACAAACTTCCGCCAGAGTGGATTAAAGGTTTGAATTTGAAGGCGTGCGATAACTATAGCCAAGATTAGAATCTTTCTGAATGTGTGTTTTAATACTGTCGAGGTCAATGAAGCAGTCAGCAACATCAATCAAGCTTTCACTAGTACTAGTTTGTAGACTCACCACTTCCACTCGAACCCCCATTCTGCTGACAGCATTCACAGCATAAGCTAGATCGCCATCCCCACTAACTAAGACCGCAGTATCATAATAGGGAGCTAAAGTGATCATATCTACAGCAATTTCTACGTTCAGATTTGATTTTTTGAAATTCTCTGCTGGTTGCATGATATCTTTAGCCACTACACGATAGCCATTACGACGCATCCACAATAAAAAACCCTGTTGCTTTTCATTGCTGATATCAACCCCAGTATAGAAGAAAGCACGCAACAGTCTTGAACCATTAGTTAAATGACAAAGCAATTTAACGTAGTCAATTTCTATACCAAGTTGTAAAGCTGTATGAAATAGGTTTAAGCCATCAATAAAAATAGCAACTCGACCACGATTCAAGTTATTGACAATCGAACTATCATTTACTGTATCTTGTACTTTGGGATCTTTACCTTTGACCGTAGTATCAGTCAAATTTTGTCCTTGCCAATGCGGTTTAGCCTTGAGTACTTTAGGTTCTTTAAATTCATTTCTATGTTTGCTAAAATTAGTTATAATCATTGATACCTCTGATTTTAAAGATGAAAAAAGTTTTGGGTAAATTGTCTATAGTATAGTCTGTGCTAATTTATAACCCTAGCAGCTAATGGTCTTAAAGCACTACATACTAGATAAAGTTAACTGGTGCTAAACAGGATTCAAAGTAGGCAGATCAAGAGTTTGTCACATTAGTTAGGGTTGGTTTGACGAAATATTGCTTCTGTCCACAGATATGTTAATCTTTACCTACCGATACAGCAAGAGTTTGGAAAAAATAAATCTTACTGTAAGAGTAGAGGCAAGAATCAGCAAATTTAATCTATCTATTTTATTTTAGCTCTTGATTTAGTAAGCTTACAGCCAGGAAGTTGAGAGTTACCGCAGTCTAAGGACGCTCAAATACTGACGAACTAATAATGTAATATAGGAATCCGGTTTGATTTCTGAAAATATCCGTAGGATGTGTTAGCACGGAGAGTACGGCATCAAACCCTTGATAATAGTGCGTTACGAACTCCGTTCTAACACACTCTACTAATTTCGTTAAAAAATCAAATAGTAATCCTATATGCGATCGCTCCTCAAACTCCTCAAAAGGTAAGTTTTCTGAACGTATTGAGGTAATCTTAAATTCAATTCTTATAAAAGTTTATGTGAATGAGAAAGTGTTAAACGGTCAATATTCATAAAACACTGACGAAAATACAAGATTCCCGACTTCTTTTAAGAAGTCGGGAATCTGAATCTTAGTCTTTAACCAACTTATTCTTGGATGTGTAGTAAACCTTACTACCAGTATCAGGGACAAAATGGCAGCTGATACATGAATTCCATAATGACTTCCAAATTGGTTCTTCTGATTTGTGGAAATACTCACCCATCACTGGTTTGATTGCCTCAGTTGCCTTCAGCAAATTGTAGTGAGGAATGTTAAGGAATATATGGTGAGCAACATGAGTACCGATATCGTGATGGATATGATTAACTAAACCATAATCACGGTCAATACTAGAAATTGCGCCTTTTAGGAAAGTCCAATCTTCTCCACGATACCAGGGAAGCTCAGGCTCAGTGTGGTGTAAGAATGTCACCAAATCTAGCCAAACAATGAACACAAGGTAGGGGACAGCGTAATATTTCAGCAACCACATCCAGCCCCATTGGTAGGTGAGGAAACCCAGCAAACCTACCATCCCAATCAAAAGCACAGTACTAGTAATAACATCCCATTTTTCCGATGGTTTGAAAAGCGAACTACTGGGCAAAAAGTGGGAGCCTTCCTTATTAGGAGAACGCTTAAACAGATACACAGGATAAGCCAATAGAAAAACATAGTATCTGCCTATCTTTTGTGCTAAAGGCATCTCCTTATATTGCGATTCGCTTACCGGATACCAGCTTTCATCGTTATCGATGTTGCCAGTATTTTTGTGATGGGTTCTGTGGCTAATCCGCCAACCATGATAAGGAACAAGTATTGGTGTGTGAGAAAGATGTCCAATCAAATCATTGAGCCATTTATGCTTAGAAAAAGATTGGTGTCCGCAGTCATGTCCGACTACAAACAAAGCCCAAAACATCGTTCCTTGCATTAGCCAGAAAATCGGAAAGAAAAGCCAAGAATCCAGGGAAGAAGCAACTGCATAAAGCAGACCGATAATCAGGATGTCACGAAAGAAGTAAAAAAGTGATTTTGTCACATTGGGCTGAAAGCATTCAGCAGGAATTGCAACTTTTAAATCCTGAAGAGTGAAAGGCAATTTAGTCGTATCTTCAGACTTTTCACAGCCAGTAGAATCGTTGAACGTGATGATATTTGATGACACTGGATTCTTTTGATTGGATATAAATCGGAACTTTAATTGAGACAAGATCATCTCAACTCTAGAATGCCCACGATCCTAGCGATCGCTAACACACAAGAGGATAATTTCTGGCAATTTATCTAAAATTTTATTCATTAAACAATTGCCAGATTCTATTAAAACACAGCCCGATCAAAGCTCTCGTTAATTAAAGAGCGTGAGTGTAATCACGGCGCTATTTATTGCTGTGTGTAATGTTCGTTGAAAGTCTTATAGCCAACATCAGTTGTGTACAGTTGACACTCGTCTGTAATCTGCTTCATTAAAGGCCAAGAAAACTGACACTCATCATGGAGATAAGGCCCCCAATTTTCTTTGATGCTGCTGTAAGCTAACCGCAAATTATAAGAAGGAATCGCAGTGGAAATATGATGAGGGACATGAACATTGATATCGTGGCACAAGATTTCTACCCAACGCGGATAATCGCAATGAATAGTGCCAGATAACTGTGCTAGAGCCTCATTCCACTTATTTGCTGTCGCAAAAGGAACATCTGCGGCTGTATGGTGAACAATAGTAAAAGTACTCATCCAAAAATGGTAAATCATCCAGGGTACTAGCCAGAACTTGACAAATCCCCAGATACCAGTTGTGGCGATGAGAAGCGGAAAAGCGATCGCAGCAAATACAACCACTACAGCCACAGAAAGCTTGATGCTGGATTGGTCTTTAGTTTTGAAGTTCCGCCAATCAAAATGCACAACAGCCCAATGTCCGATAGAACCTACCCACCAGAGGCGTTTACGCATGAACAGCTTGAAAGCAGACTGACGGGTTGTATCCCAATTTTCAAACACTTCTGGTCTGATTGGATGCCAAGCGTTATCCTCATCCAGTTTATTGGTATGAGTATGGTGATAATTATGCTTAATGCGCCAACTATGAAAAGGATAAATTAAAGGCATCATGAAGAAATGCCCCACCAAATCATTTACCCAACGGCGTTTGGCAAAAGACCTATGACCACAATCATGACCAATTACAAAAAAACCTGTTAAAGCAGTACCCGTAAAAATCCAAGCTAGGGGCAAAAGAAACCAAGGAGTGATAATCAGGCTGTAATAACCCAAGGCAACTGCCAAGACACTTAGTATTACTTGTGTCCAAGCTTTGCGACGGTTCTGCTGAAAACATTCCCGTGGCAGGGTTTTGATAATATCTTTGAGCCGGAAGTCGGAATTACCAGGCTCGTCACTTAGTTTTTGGCTGTTAATTATTGATGTAGTCATGAACACCTGAAAAACAAAAAACTCCTCCACCAAGTCACAAAAAAGCAACTTGTCGCACAAATTCTTCACATTAGCGCTTCGGATTATAGCAACCTAATAGACACAAGCGCACCAGTAAGTATTATTAGTCAGGAGTCAAAAGTACAGAATTTTGACTAATAATTTTAGATTTTGGATTTTAGATTATTTCGGTTCATGTCCCGATGCCAAGTATCCTTGTGGTCTCTTTCAATTCAAAAGACGCAGGCTTTACACTACGCTATGGGCAATCCAAAATCCAAAATTGACTTACTGCTTTGTTGGGGCCAACTTCACATTACTAGCCAGGCCAACCGCTTGTAGCAATTGAACTGTCATCCAAGTTAAATCGATTTCCCACCATTCCAGCCCATGACGAGCCGAGTATTGAAAGGCATGATGGTTATTGTGCCAGCCTTCACCGAATACCAGTACAGCTACCCACCAGCAATTAGTCGAGCGATCGCCAGAATCATAGCTCTGATAGCCAAATTTATGAGTCGCACTGTTTACCAACCAAGTGCAGTGATAAACCCAGACAATGCGAACAAAAACTCCCCAAATAACAAAGGGCCAGCCACCCAGAAGCAAAAGCAATACACCCAAGGCAATCTGGATCAAAATGAAATATTTTTCTAAAAACTGATAAACTGGGTCTTCGGCAATATCTTTGGTGAAACGAGGAACATCAGCGTGAGCGGGACAATAATGAGTCAGCCAACCCATGTGGCTCCACCAAAAGCCTTTATTAGAATCATGGGGATCGGTATCCGTATCAGAATTTAAATGATGAATCCGATGTGTCCCGATCCACTCAATTGGGCCTCCTTGACAGGAGAGTGTCCCAAAGAAAACCAGAAGATATTCTAGCCACTTGGGAGTTTGAAAACTGCGGTGGGTAACAAGGCGGTGAAATCCTAGAGTAACGCCTAAACCGCCAGTCACCCAGTACAGCAAGAAACCCACACCAACTGCCGTCCAGCTAAAGTTACCAGGAACAAAGGCAAATAAAGCGCCGATGTGCAGTCCAATGAAAAACAGGGTGTTAACCCAGTTAATTTGAGGTTTGGTTGAAGTAGCAATTGTCATGCGATAACCTGAATTTGAATTTTCCTGCCTAGTCTGTGCGATTTTAAAATCCGCATATCTATAATTTAATTTTTTTTGAACGAGGAACTGATGAACAGCTTAGAACAGCTGCGGCAAGCAGAACAGGCACTATTAGAAATTTTTTCTGGAATTGACACTCAGGTCAAGCATAATCTAAAACGAGTGCTGGATGCCTTTCGTAATCACCGTGTGGGCGCACACCACTTTGCTGGTGTAAGTGGCTATGGTCACGATGATTTAGGACGAGAAACTTTAGATAAAGTTTTTGCCGAAGTTATGGGTGCTGAAGCTGCGGCTGTGCGGGTGCAGTTCGTTTCTGGAACTCATGCGATTGCCTGTGCTTTGTTTGGTGTTCTCCGTCCCGGAGATGAAATGTTAGCAGTGGTCGGTTCTCCCTACGATACGCTTGAAGAAGTCATTGGTTTACGGGGTCAAGGTCAAGGCTCCCTGATCGAGTTTGGCATAAATTACCGCCAATTGGAGCTAACCCCCGAAGGAACTATAGATTGGCCAGCTTTAAGTACTAATGTGACTGAAAATACTCGTTTAGTGTTAATTCAGCGCTCTTGTGGCTATTCTTGGCGACCTAGTTTATCAATTGCCGATATTGAAAAAATTGTCCACTTAGTCAAACAGCAAAACCCGAACACCGTTTGCTTTGTGGATAACTGCTACGGCGAATTTATTGAAACAAAGGAACCTACAGGTGTAGGTGCTGATTTAATGGCGGGATCGCTAATTAAAAATCCTGGTGGAACCATTGTCAGCGCTGGTGGTTATGTCGCCGGTCGCGCCGACTTAGTAGAAGCATCAGCTTGTCGCCTCACTGCTCCCGGTATCGGTAGTTATGGTGGTGCTACTTTTGACCAAAATCGCCTGCTGTTCCAAGGTTTATTTCTAGCGCCGCAAATGGTCGGGGAGGCTATGAAAGGGACATATTTAACTGGTTATGTATTTGATAAACTCGGTTATCCAGTGAATCCCGCACCCTTGGCTCCCCGTGGTGATGTAATTCAAGCAATTAAACTTGGTTCAGCCGAAAAGCTAATTGCTTTCTGTAAAGCCATCCAACAGCATTCTCCCATTGGTTCTTACTTAGATCCTATCCCAGATGAAATGCCGGGGTATGAGAGCAAAGTAGTCATGGCTGGAGGGACATTTATTGAGGGGAGTACTTTGGAATTATCGGCTGATGGGCCAATGCGATCGCCTTATGTGGTTTATTGCCAGGGGGGAACTCATTGGACTCATGTAGCGATCGCCTTAGAGGCTGCGATCGATGCAATAGGAAATGCTGGCGAGGTTTATTGAGAAATTGGTGAAAGGCGATCGCCTCACATTTTTATTGTGCAATTCTCAAAGCAATACGCGGTAGGGGCGCACAGCTAGCTGTGCGCCCCTAAACTACACGCAATTGAAAACAGCTTGTTCTCTATGGTTTAATTTTCATCACACCCGTGGACTTGAGCCGGTGGACTAGTTGCTTCAACATCTGTGAATGGTTCCAAGATGTTGTATGTGTGGCTGGCTCCTATGGGCACAACCCCCGGTAGCGAGTTTGCGTTCGCTTTTAGCGTCTCGTAGAGAACGTCATTACGAATTAGGAATTATATTGACACCGCCACCCCTGTAGTCGGCTTAGGAGCTTGAACTTGAACAGCTATCCGCGCCCGATATAGTTCTGCTAATCGCTGTTCGGATTTCAATAAATCGTGGTAAATTTCTTTGAAAATAGCAGTCGCTACTGGGTCAGTTAACATTGCACACAAATTACCAATATCGCCTATACCAGTTTGCACATCCCCTAAAGCAGAACGTAACTGATATATGTCATCACTTCCTGTCAAGGCAGTTTTCACCTTGGCATACTGATTAGCAATGTTTGCCCCTAAAGAAGGTTTTTCACCCAAATGATGAAGATAGATTTCCAGTTTTTCAATGTGGCGCTGTTTATTAGCAATTATTTCTTGAAAGACTGAGTTTACTTCGTTATCTGATTCCTTTTCTAAGTATTTCTCAAATGCTTCTAGAGAATAACGTTCACCAGCAAGGGCATTATTTAAACCTCTGCTGATATCACCTTTAGTTGAGCCACCCCAAGCATCAGCTAGTTTCCACCATTCAGCACTTGTGTCTTTCTCATCTGGTAATGCCGCATCTTTGCCACCATAACCCAAACGGCTTAATATAGCTGTGGTGAAAATTGGCAAATCTCCAGGTTCACGAGATGTAATCAAATTCCCGTCAACTACCACCGGCTCATCTAGATAATTTGCGCCAGCGTTAATCATATCCTTGGCAATAGCACTAAAACCAGTGGCTTGTTTGCCTTTGAGTAAATCGCCATCAATCAAAACTTGTGGGCCATGACAAACCGCAGCTACTAATTTTCCTTGTTGTACAGCTTCTTGGACAAAACGTACTGTATTGGTATTCCGCCGCATTTTATCGGGAGCCATCCCACCAGGAATTATCACCGCATCAAATTGGGCTGCGATCGCTTCTGTTGTAGTACCATCAGCTTGAATACTAAGTTTGCCGTGTTTACCCTTATATTTTTCATTCATTCGGGAACCAAGGACTACTACCTCTATTCCAGCTTGTTTTAGTCCATTATAAGGAACTGTAAATTCGGCATCCTCTACTGCCTGTTCAATGAGGATGGCAACTTTTTTATTCTCGGAATGATTGTTATAGTCAGTCATAGATTGCATTGCCTGTTTATTTCTAGTTTTTAACTAGCTACAATATTCATCAAGGACAGTTAAAGTGTCTGGGTTTTTAACGGAATAGAACCACTCAAATTCTGTTTTTTTCCTAATAAAAAATAGCTATGAGTGAGAAGTTAACTAATGAATAATTTCGGTTTAAAACTCCTAACTCATAACTAAAAATTTCAACTACAAGTTGCTTGACCATGATTTCATATTTCCAATCTTACTGGTGCGATCGCTCCTTTAGCTTCGTTCCAAGGGGATAGATTCTTTTATTTCTAAAGCTATACATCTCTAGCAAGATAACTTCTCGGTCGGAAAACGTTATTGTGATAATGCAGAAAAAGGCTATTATCATGGCAAAAAAAAATCATAATCATAATGACGAAATTCAAACCAATGATTTGCCACAGGAAATTACCGAATCCTACGGTACTGGTGTGAAAGAATTGCCAGGATACAATATTGCTGGGCGCTCAATGAAAGAAGAAAGAGGTGAGTATACAGAAACTAGTCCTGAAATGACTGGTGATGTTGATGTTTATAGGCAAGATGCAGATGCAGTTGGAGATGAAGCTGTTGGTGGTAGCACCGCCACTCCCGATCATAATGTAACTGAAGAGCTAGAAGCAGCAGTGGGGCTAGAAATGGATGACTCTGAGTTTCTCCATACCAATGATATTTTAGAGGATCGTGATGGCGATCGCTGGGAGTTAGATCCAAAGTCTTCAGAAGATTATCAAGCTCGGCGATAATAATTACTTCTTAAAATCCTCCTTAAAAAGGAGGATTTACAGCAGTTTTTTATCAAACCCACCACAAAAATAAATCCTAAAACAAAGTCCAATATTGGTTTTAGTACTTTTAACTGTGGCACGTTTGATTAAAATTCGCTGTAAGAGGATCTAATTTAGCCATCACCATCACTTTTAAAAAGTTCTCTACCTACTATCTAAAGAAAGTTAACATCTATCTCAAGTTCAAGATTGGGGGAGGTTCGTCGAACCGATCGCTGCTTGATAGCGACCAAGAGCGATTAAAGGAAAGTATTGTTGATACAGATGATATTTGAGATAGAAATGGCAAGGAAAGCCAGTCCCAGTAAAATCAGCCTCAAACCAAGTACCATCAGGCTGTTGAGTTGCAACTAGATAGTTAATTCCCTTCTCAATAGCCTCAAGAGCTAATTTACCAGTTGCTTCATCTGCTGCCAAGAGGCCAATTAAAGCCCAAGCTGTTTGAGATGCAGTACTATTTCCTTTTCCTTTGAGACTGGGATCGTCATAGCTGCGGCAAGTCTCACCCCAACCACCATCGGGGTTTTGACATCCCACTAACCAAGCTGCTCCCCGTTCTATACTGAGTTTATGCCTTTGAGGATCAATTAACGCTAAGGCTGACAAAACGCTACTCGTACCGTAAATATAATTTACACCCCAACGACCAAACCAACAGCCTTCGGTTTCTTGTTCGCCCAAAAGATAAGTTAGCGATCGCTCCAAATTATCACTATCAATTGTCAAGTCACAAGCACCAAGCATTTCTATGACTCTAGCCGTAACATCTGCGGTGTTTGGATCGATCATGGCTTTCAAGTCGCCATAAGGAATAGAGTTGAGCCAATCTCGATCGTTATCCAAATCAAAGGCAGCCCAACCACCCGGTTTACATTGCATAGATGCAATCCAGTTTACCGCCCGTGCGATCGCAGCCTGTTTGATTTTTTCGTTGGGAAGTTTCGCTAAATGTAGTGCCATCACCACCACCGCCGAGTCGTCTACATCGGGATAAAAGCGATTCTCAAACTCAAAAGCCCAAGCCCCTGGTTTTCCCTGACGATTTTTTACAGCCCAATCGCCATAATCCAAAATTTGTTTTTGCAACAACCATTCACCCGCCTTTACCACAGCCGGATCATCTGGTGCAAAGCCAGATTCTACCAAAGCACGCATCGCCCAAGCTGTATCCCAAACTGGTGAAATACAAGGCTGTACCCGATAGCTATTTTCTGTTTCAATGGCAAAGTTATCAATTGCTTGCAAACCTCGTTCCACAATCGGGTCGCTTCGGTCATAATCCAGACAGCGCAAAGCTAGCATTGAATTTAACATCGCCGGAATAATGCCCCCCCAGTCGCCTGTAGCTTCTTGGCGTTCTAAAATCCATTTTTCGGCGGCTTTGATGCCTTCTTCACGAAAAGGTACTAAATTTAGGCTTTCTGCAAACTTGAAACCACGATCTAGGGTGAGGAATAAATCTGTCCAATCGCCACTTTCGGGTAATTCCCACCGGACGCGATCGACACCTTCAGCGTATAGCTCATCTAGGTTGATAGTTGGGTTAGTGATAAAAACAGGTTTGCGATCGCATACAATCAACAACGGTACTGTACTGGAACGTGCCCAACTAGACATCTCGTAGATATTAACTGGGAAAGCTTCGGGCAACAGCATGATCCAAGGCGGTAGCGAGGGAATACCGCGCCAGTTGTAGCAGCCAATCAAAGCTAGGTGCAACTTAGTAAAAATTCGAGTTTTGCTAACACCGCCCCGTTTGAGAATAAAAGCTTGCGCCCGAATCATCGCCGGATCGTTTGCTGGTACACCTAGCAGCCTCAGCGCCATGTAAGCTTCAACTGAAGTGCTAAGTTCTCCGCCATCACCGTAGAAAAGTTCCCAGCCGCCATGCTGTCGTTGCTCTTGACGCAGATATGCTGCAATTTTGTGTAAAGGTCTGGTTTGGTCTGTTCCCCAAATCTTATGCAAAAGAACGGCTTCAGCAGTGATGGTGACATTAGATTCTAACTCTGCCCACCAGTAACCTGCCGGATTTTGAATCGAAAGCAGATATTCTTGGCTGGCTGCGATCGCTTCGGCAATTTGATTGACTTTTACCCTGTCTTGTGTTTGCATCAAATCCTATCTAACCTCACACTCAACACTAGTTATGAATACGGTAATACGATGAAAAAATTTTTCCTTTATTGGTAGACATAGTATTGTGTCTGAGTCACTGAGAATTTGCAATAGATCATGGATGTAATTGTATTAGGATTGATGCTGTTATCCTTGACAATTTGGTTAGGATTACTGTGTTTTTGGGGACAATTTTGGCGGACAGACCAGCAATTAGAGGTTACAGAAATTCAGCTACAATCTTTACCTGTGGTTTGTGCAGTAGTTCCAGCCCGTAACGAAGCTGAATTACTACCAACTACCTTGCGATCGCTCCTACTCCAAGATTATCCTGGTTCTTTCAACGTGTTTTTGGTAGACGATCGCAGTACAGACAGGACAGCAAATTTTGCCGAAGGAGTTGCACACGCTGTCGGGAAACCTCAACAATTACATATTATCTCAGGCGAATTACTGCCTTCTGGTTGGTCGGGTAAACTTTGGGCAGTTGAACAAGGTATAAAAAGCGCTAGTAAATTCGCACCTGACTATTTTTTACTGACTGACGCAGATATCGAACACGATCCTGGTAATCTTCGCCGCCTCGTTGCTAAAGCCGTCCAAGAAGATTTAGACATGGTTTCGGTAATGGTGCGACTTAGGTGTGAGAGCTTTTGGGAAAAACTTTTGATTCCGGCTTTCGTCTTTTTCTTCCAAAAACTCTATCCCTTTCGCTGGGTTAATAATCCCAACAATCCCACAGCCGCAGCAGCCGGGGGATCTATTCTGATCGCCCGTGAAGCTTTAGAGCGAATCGGAGGTATTCAAGTGATTCGCCAAGCTTTAATTGATGATTGTGCCCTTGCTCAGGCTGTTAAGAATGGGGGACAAGGGGACAGGGAGACAAGGGGGATAAACAATGATCTATACCCAATCCCTAGCCAAGGGCGTATCTGGTTAGGATTGAGTAGCTTGACTCGGAGCATTCGTCCTTATGATTCGCTAGCGACGATTTGGGATATGGTTGCTCGTAGTGCTTATACTCAACTGAATTATTCTCCATTACTACTATTAGGCACTTTGGTAGGAATGCCTCTGATTTATCTAGTTCCACCTGTATGTGTAATTCTAGGTACGGTTTGGAGTAGTTGGGCGATCGCACTTACAGGTTTATTAGGATGGCTGTTAATGAGTTTCGCTTACTACCCGACGATCCGCTTTTATAAATGTTCTCCCTGGTTAGCCTTTAGTTTACCTGCGATCGCGTTTCTCTATACCCTAATGACTCTAGACTCAGCACTCCGTCACTGGCAAGGACGCGGCGGTGCTTGGAAAGGAAGAGTTTATCCCAGTTCGGATAATTTATAATTGGGATAATTGGGATAAAAAAATTATGACAACCGCAACATCAACAACTAATCCTGTTATTGTCCCTAAAAAGCTGCCTTTTCTGGAATCAATTTGTTGGCAAACTGCCGATGTATATCGGTTTACTTTAGAACAAATGCTCAGTCGCTACGAGCGTGGTTGGCAATATCGCAACCTATTTAATAATCTTGAAGGTGAAGAACTCAATTTTCTTCGGGAACTCGCCAAACGTTATAAATCCTGGTTGCAAGTTTGTTTATGAATTCCAGGTTTGAACACCATAATAAAATTCTCACAGTTCTTGAATCCTTAGATTCTGACATACTTAGAAAGGGTTCTGCTTACTTCGGTGGCGGAACCCTTCTGGCATTTGAGTTTGAAGAATATCGCTGGAGTAAGGATGTTGATTTTATTTCTTCTGTTGGTACAGAAGGCTATAAATATTTACGTACAGTGGTATTTGAGGGTGGGCATGAAGCATTATTTCGGGATTTAAGTAAAATCCAAGTTGGACGTAGCACAACTGACCAATATGGAATTCGGATGATAGTTTTTGTGGATGATATGCCGATTAAAACAGAAATCATTGCCGAAACTCGTTTTCAACTAGATCCACCAAGATATCCAAAGTGGTCGCTTGTTCCCTGCTTAAGCTTCAATGATTGTTTTACCTCTAAGCTGCTGTCAAATTCTGACCGTTATGCGGATGACAGTGTTGAGGCAAGAGATTTAATCGATCTAGCAATTCTCAGGTTGCAATCTCCAATCCCTCAAGCATCAATTGAGAAGGCTGAAGCAGCATATCAGGTTATGCGCCCTTTAGAAAGAGCGATCGCACTATTCCAACAAAGACCAGATTACAGAGAGAAATGCTTTCTTAGCCTACAAGTCGATCGATATCAGATACCCAAAATTATCGATGGGATTGATTTGCTCTCTACAGATTTAGGTTTATCTCCCACGCCAAGGACTTTTCGAGAACAACATGATATCTTTGCCGATTTAGAAACACAATTTGAAAAACGAGAAGATTCTTAAACAAGTACCCATTCCCCCTAAATCCTTGAAGCTGTTTGTTTAGTAGCAGGACTAACAGGCAATGGTTGAGCCGCTTTCAATACCGCATCCAGCAACCCTGGAAACAGCATCTCTAAATCTTCACGCCGCAGAATATTAATGTGATGTGTCCCTTCTTTCCGTGTAAAGACTATCCCAGACTCCCGCAAAATCTTAAAATGATTTGACATCGTAGACTTAGCGATCGCAAAATCAAACTGGGCACAGCATTGTTCCCCCTCAGTCGCCAGCAGCCGCACAATCTCTAGCCGCACTGGATCGCCCAATGCATACAATACTCCTGGTAAAGAAATATTTTTTCTATCTGGATGATAAAGAAATCTCATAGTTGCATTATCTCATCAAGTGGCATATATTTTGATTATTCGATATTATCGAATTATAGAATTAATTAGGAAGGCAATTTATGTCATCCATTACAAATGTCACGGAAGCCACATTCAAGCAAGAAGTTTTAGAAAGTGAAATTCCGGTCTTAGTAGACTTTTGGGCACCTTGGTGCGGCCCTTGCCGGATGGTAGGCCCAGTAGTCGATGAAGTTGCTGCGGAATACGAAGGACAGGTGAAGTTTGTGAAACTGAACACAGATCAGAATCCTACTGTAGCTAGCCATTATGGAATTCGCAGCATTCCGACGCTGATGGTTTTTAAGGGAGGTAGGCAGGTCGATACTGTTGTAGGGGCAGTTCCAAAAACTACCTTGAATAAAACCTTAGCACAGCATCTTTAATCTAAGTTAAGGGTATGGGGAATTGGGCATTGGGGATTGGGCATGGGGCATGGGGCATGGGGCATCGGACATTGGTTATTTCCCCTCTGCTCCCCTGCTCTCCAGTTCCTAATCTCCAGTCCCCAGTCACCAATCCCAGAGCATTCTGTTTCAACTAACGGGGAAATAGCGAAATGGACTTGAAATTGCATGGTAAATCCGCGCTGGTGAGTGGCTCAACCGCAGGTATCGGTTTGGCGATCGCTCTTGGGCTAGCTCAAGAAGGTGCATCAGTGATTGTCAACGGTCGGTCTGAAGAACGAGTAGCTCAAGCGATCGCTAAAATTAAGCATTCTACACCGGACGCGAAAGTTTCTGGTGTTGTTGCTGACGCAGGCACTGCATCAGGGTTAGAGAAGCTCTTTCAAGAGGTTCCTCATGTTGATATACTCATAAACAATGTGGGTATTTATGAGCCAAAAACCTTCTTTGATATTACAGATGATGACTGGTTAAAAATATTTGAGGTTAACGTTCTCAGTGGAGTCCGTTTGAGTCGGCAATATCTGCAAAAGCAGCTAGAGCAAAACTGGGGGCGGATAATTTTTATCTCCAGCGAATCTGCTATTCAGATCCCAGTGGAAATGATTCACTACGGCACAACTAAGACGGCGCAGCTAGCTATTGCCAGAGGTTTAGCAGAAATGACTGTGGGGACTGGAGTTACAGTAAACTCCGTCCTCCCAGGGCCAACTCGTTCAGAGGGAGTTGAAGAATTTATCACCAACCTGGCACAGGAACGTGGTATTAGTCCCGATCGAGTTGAGGCGGAGTTTTTTGAAAATGTCCGCCCAAGTTCCTTAATCAAACGCTTTGCAACTAATGAAGAAGTAGCAGCGATCGTAGTTTATCTTTCTAGTCCCGTAGCTTCAGCAACTAATGGTGCAGCTGTGCGGGTAGATGGTGGCGTTATTCGGTCGATTGTTTAGTATTTGAACCACAATTGCATAGTCTATTTACTTGAAATAGCTGTAATGCGCTGCACGCAAAATTGGGTATGGGGAAAACTCTTTCCTTGTTCTCCCGATCTCGCAGATGTGGGGTTCCAAATTTTGTTAGCGAGTCCGCATACTCTGTAAGAGTTGCAAGCTACTCTTTTAGCGTCTGTCTGCGACACACTGCGCGAACGTAGAGAGCGTCATTTTGAATTGGAGTAAAACGACATGACTACTGATATCAACTTATTTTCTCCTTACCAATTAGGAAATCTGGAACTACCTAACCGGATAGTGATGGCTCCCTTAACCCGAAACCGGGCAGGTGAGGGAAATGTACCATACCAACTGAATGTTACCTACTACGTCCAACGTGCTTCCGCCGGACTGATTATTACTGAAGCAACACAGGTAACTCCTGAAGGACAGGGTTATCCCGCGACACCAGGAATTCATTCGTCAGAACAGGTAGAAGGATGGAAGTTAGTAACCGATGCTGTACATCAGGCGGGAGGAAGAATTTTTCTGCAACTATGGCATGTAGGCAGAATTTCCCATCCTGACTTACAACCAAATGGAGCTTTACCTGTGGCACCTTCTGCCATTGCTCCTAAAGGTGAGGCTGCAACTTATGAGGGGCCAAAACCCTATGTTACTCCCCGTGCTTTAGAAACTTCAGAAATACCACAAATAATAGAACAGTACCGTCAGGGAGCGGCAAATGCTCTAGCGGCTGGGTTTGATGGGGTAGAAATTCACTCAGCTAATGGTTATTTAATAGATCAATTTCTCCGCGATCGCACCAATCAACGGACAGATAAATATGGCGGTTCCATTGAAAATCGCGCCCGATTCCTGTTGGAGGTGACTGAGGCGGTAACTAGTGTATGGGATTCTAACCGAGTTGGGGTACGTTTTTCTCCTAGTGGGACTTTTAATGATATAGGTGATTCCAATCCCCTGGAAACATTCGGTTACGCGGCTCAAGCGTTGAACCGATTTAATTTGGCATATCTGCATATTTATGAGGCAACAGAGGCAGATATTAGACATGGCGGGATAATTGTACCCACCAGTCATATCCGCGATCGCTTTAGAGGTACTCTCATCGTCAATGGTGGTTATACTCGTGAAAAAGGCGATGCTGTACTGGCAAAGAAAGCAGCAGATTTAGTTGCCTTTGGCACATTATTTATATCAAATCCCGATTTACCCCGACGCTTGGCTTTGAATGCACCACTAAATGAAGCAGATCAAGCAAGCTTTTATGGCGGCGACGAAAAGGGATATACAGACTATCCATTTTGGTCGGCTGCTAATGAGCCGGTAGCTAAGGCATAATTTTGCTAGTGGTCTGTCAAGCAACTTTTCACACTACTAGAGTATTTCGTCCAATCCTAAAAATCGTTACAGCAGCGTCATAACCCAACCATCAGGAGAAACTCATGAGTTCCATCATCCAAACCCAACCTTTAGATGTACCCAGTGCGATCGCTCAACGCCGTTCAATCAAAACTTTTAAACTAGACCCCATTACCCCAGAACTACTCAAGCAACTGGTAGAGTTGACCGTAGCAGCGCCCAGCAGCTATAACATCCAGTCCTGGCAAATTATTCTTGTACAAGATGAAGCGCAAAAAGCAGCATTATCAGCAGCCTCGTGGAATCAACAGCAAATTGTCCAAGCACCTGTAACCTTTGTGTTTGCTGCCGATCCTAACGCAAGCGAACAAAACTTGACCCCAATTATAGAGCAGGCAGCCCAAGCTGGAGCATGGAATGAAGGCACGGTAAATTACTTTAAAACCGCCATCCCGCAATTTCAAGCTGGATTAGGCGACAAACGACGCGAATATGCCATCAAAGATGCCATCATCGCCGCTACCCATTTGGTGTTAGCAGCAGAAAGTTTGGGATTATCCACTTGTTTTATGAATGGTTGGATTGAGGATAAGGTCAAGGAAGTGATTGGTGCTGGGGATAATCCAGATTTAGCGATCGCTGTTGTTGTTCCTGTTGGCTATGCAGCCGAACCACGTTTAAATCCAGGTCGTTTACCATTCTCCTCCAACGTCTCCGTAGACAGAATCGGTAATCCATATCAGGGTTAGTTCTCTCTCAAGGGACAATATTACCAACAGAATTGGTAATATTGTCCTGGATATTCAAGATATCTTAGATGTCGGAAAATGTCGGGGTTAAAAGTATCAGATAGGATCTATTAGAAAAGTTAAATTTTAGGAGTAAACCTCTGTCTTTACAATTTATTACCGTTCCCCCTAGAACTTCTCAACCCGCCGCAGGCTTAATTGTTACTTTGCATGGTTGGGGTGCTAATGCTGAGGATGTAGCATCTTTGTTACCCTTGCTCAACTTACCTGATTACCAATTTATATTACCCAATGCACCTTATCCTTATCCCTATTCCCCTACAGGGAGGGCATGGTATGACTTGCGGGTGGAGAATATGTATGAAGGATTGGCCGAAAGTCGGCAACTGCTAATAGATTTTTTACAATCTTTAGAAAGTAGCACTGGTGTACCTTTGTCACGCACCATCTTAAGTGGATTTTCTCAAGGCGGGGCAATGACTTTAGATGTCGGCTCAAAATTGCCCCTAGCAGGTTTAGCTGTCATGAGTGGGTATTTACATCCTGATGCATTAAGGGCAGATCAAAAAGGGATTCCGCCGACCTTAATCAGCCACGGGAGATATGATGAAGTTGTGCCACTACAAGCCGCTTTGAAGGCACACAAAACTTTAGAGTCTCTGGGAGTGCCGGTAGAATATCACGAATTTGATATGGGGCATGAAATAAATCCAGAAACGTTAAAAGTGCTACGGAAATTCGTTGTAAATGTAATTGGCTAGTCAGAATTACGAATTTTTTATAAATTCTGGTATAAATGCTGAAAATTTTCACGAAATCTATGTCTTCTAATGAGTAATATATATAGGGTGGCTGCGTTCGGCGCAACTTAACCCATGCTGAAGGCAGTGCTGCATAAGGGAGGGGCTAGCATTATGACAACTCTAAGCATTTCCAGAAAAGAAATTGCTGCCATAACTGCGGCAGAAGTAGAAGAACTGGCTACACGTCTGGATCTGGATAATTACAATAATGCTTTTGATGGTTTAAATGATTGGCATCTATTGCGAGCGATCGCATTTCAGCGTCCAGAGTTAGTTGAACCCTATATCTACCTCTTAGACTTGGAACCTTACGATGAAGCATAGTTGAGAGTTAGGAGCTAGGAGTTAGGAGTTGGAAATTAATATTAGTAACTACTTGCTCCTAAATTACTACTTACTCCTAACTTTTTACCATGACTAATCCAACATTAAACAGGGTTCTAATAGGTGTAGGCGGCGGTATCGCCGCCTACAAAATTTGTGAGTTGGTTTCGACGCTGTTTAAAACTGGGGTGGAAGTGCGAGTTATCCTCACCCGTTCGGCGCAAGAATTTATCACGCCTCTGACAATAGCCACCCTATCTCGTCATCGAGCCTACACAGATGATGATTTTTGGCAAGCTACTCACTCTCGCCCGTTGCATATTGATTTGGGTGAATGGGCAGATGTCATGGTAATTGCCCCCTTGACAGCTAATACATTAGCCAAGTTAGCCTACGGGATGGCTGATAATTTACTCACAAATACTGTGCTAGCTTCTACAAATCCTGTGTTGTTAGCACCCGCAATGAATACGGATATGTGGGAACAGCTATCAGTGCAGCGAAATTGGCAACAGCTATTGATCGATAGCCGATATCATGGGATGAATACAGCATCAGGATTATTGGCGTGCGATCGCATCGGTGCTGGTAGATTAGCAGAACCTCCAGAAATATTCGCTCACATCCAATCGTTATTACACACTCAAGGTAAACGAGATTTAGCAGGTAAACAAGTCTTAATTAGCGCTGGGGGAACGCGAGAGTATCTTGACCCAGTTAGGTTTATTGGCAATCCTTCCACAGGTAAAATGGGATTAGCTTTAGCACAAGCCGCACTTCACCGAGGGGCAAGTGTCACCCTAGTACATGGCCCTGCGAATTGGGATGTACCATTAGGAGTGCAAGGGATTCCTGTCATTAGTGCCGAGCAAATGCAGCACGTCATGGTGGAATGTTTACCCAACGCTGATGTAATTGTCATGTCAGCAGCCGTGGCAGATGTGAAGCCAAAATATTATAGTACAGAGAAATTGCCCAAGCGATCGCTCCCCCAAGCTTTACCCCTGGAACCAGTACCGGATATAGTCACCCAATTAGCACAACTTAAGCAGCCGCATCAGATATTAATTGGATTTGCAGCACAAACTGGTGATATTGTCAATCCTGCATTAGAAAAATTACAGAATAAAAAACTTGATGCTATTGTTGCCAATCCTATCGATCAACCTGATAGTGGTTTTGGGAGCGATAATAATCAAGCGATATTTTTAGATAATCAAGGACGGCAAGTAGCGATCGCACCTTGTTCTAAATTAGAAATGGCCCATCAGTTATTTGATTTTCTCACCAACGAATTTTAGATTTTAAATTTTGCCAAAATTGGAATTTAGACACAACTGGCACACCGGAGTTATTTGCTGAGGAGATTCGGCGGGAAGTTGATAAGGTGATTGAGTTACGGCGAGAGATTGCATCGCTTCCGGTGTTGACGAGGGAAGACCAAAATCGCAAGGTGTATTTATTGACGGAACGAATGCGAGAAGTTTTGATTTACGCAGAGGTTGCGATTTATTGGTTGGGAGTTATTTTAATGATTGGTCAAAGAAGGAAAGGGAAGGTTTAAGGAAGACTTTGTTAACTACTTTTCGGTATGGTGCAGATATTCCTGATGGGATGGGTAAGGCTTTACCTGATTTTGAAAAGTTGCGTCCGTTTGATTGGGAGTTGGAATTTCCAGAGGTGTTTTTGAAGAAGTCACTACAAAAGATGATGTTGCATCAACGCAATTACTTAGTATCTATTGGATATAAATAGTACAACCTACTTAACAAGCCAAGGTTAAAAGTGCAACCTAAAACTTGAGTTTATTGAGCTTAGTGAAACCCCAGAACAAGCCCAAAAGCTGGTAGAAATAGTGTGACTGACATAGAGATATTAAGCAGCAATTGCGAAAGGAAACTACTACTTTCAATTGGGTATAACCCGTATAGTCTATGGTTTTCAGCCACTTTTCTATATTTTACAATATAAGTAAGACTTAAAAATAACGCTTCAATTATATGAAAATACTCTCATCAGAGCTAGTCCATTTAGGATTTGGCAAATATGTGCGTTCTGACCAAGTAACAGCAGTTATACCAATAGAAGAGGAGCGAGGCCCAGGCCGACGAACCTTTGTTCACATTCAAGGGCAAAGCGATCCAATTATCGCCTCTCGCGCTGAAGATACCATCGTGCGTGATTTGGTACAGGAACCACGCGAAGTTACTCAAGCCCGACAGCAGCAGGAAATTCTTCAAGATTTATTGGTTAATTTAGCTAATGTTAATTCGACTGTGCGCCGAATTAATCGTGATGAAGGCAGTTTGGATCTTGATTTGTTAGAGCGACGAATTAAGCAAGTCCTTGAAAATTAATTGCAGAAATCAGCAAACGAAATAACGGAGAAAGATATTGCTGAATACAACTACAGACCAAGTTTCAGTATCAGATACACAAACAAAATCGCCAAGATTGTGGATACCTGAACGGGTACTGTTTACACCTGCTGCCCTAGATGAGGATTGGGGGCAGCAGATGCAGCAGTTATCGCTACAGCTAACCCTGATAGTAATGTTGTTTTCATTGGTTTTAAAAAACGCGTAATTTTGCATAAAGCATCTAACACGCGCTAGCTTACAACTTATTAACAGCCTAGTCAACTTGTTATACCAAATTCCCCACCTTTCCCACTTAACCCACTAGAACTTACGAATTGACAAAAAGGATAATAAGTGCATAGAAAACAGAAAAAACAAGCGATGGCTACGCCAACGTCTTTGACGAACGCTTGTTAGCAGAGGCGTAAAAAACAGATAATTTACTTGTCTTTGTTTAGGGTTCGGATGATTAGAGCAACTACTAAGCCATCAACAGCTAAATGTAACTATTTATGGTGAGAACACAACGTACAATACCTACGCTTTTTCCTAGCCCACTCGAAGCCGGATAATTTGGGCAGATTACAGGCGGCGTTATACATTAATAAGTGTATCTGCAATACCGGACTTGTTCTGGCTTAGTCTCAATAGCAAAGGTTTGGAGATGTTTACTTTATCAGAAACTTCTATCCTGGCGGCAATCCTACTGGTAGCTTTAGGCATTTTGGGCTGGGGCTTTTATCGCGCCAGACCTTTTGGTAAGCTGGGAATCTTAGCCTGGTTACAGTCGGTGGTGTTGATGACTCCCTGGCTGCTGTTTTTTGGATTGTTTGCCGTAGGTATTTATATCAATATAGCGGGTATATTGTTCTTAGTAGTGACTTCCGCCGGATTGTATGTTTATTTGGGCAGACAGTTACGCGCAGCTGGGCAAGATGCCATCCTCAAACAACGCGCAACCGAAAGACTCGCAGCTGCTTCCTCTCTTGAAGCAAATTCCCCACAATTAGCAGTCGCAGAACTGAAAGCGGAAATCCCACCAATACCGGAAGATGACTTGAATGCAATTAAAGGCATTTTTGGTATCGATACATTTTTTGCCACAGAAACCATCGCTTACCAAGATGGAGCTATTTTCAAAGGTAATTTACGGGGAGAACCAGAAGAGACTCACAACCGTCTAACTGCAAGTTTACAGCAACGCCTTAGCGATCGCTATCGTCTGTTTTTAGTGGAAAATACAGACGGTAGACCAGTGGTGATTGTCCTGCCAAGTCGCAACGATCCTAAGCCGATGTTGCGATCGCAAAAGGCTTTTGCAGGTATTCTGTTGATCGCAACCATTGCGACTAATTTAGAAGCTGCGGGCTTATTGCTGAATTTTGATTTTTTTGGCAACCCAGGGCGGTTTCAAGAAGCTTTGCCCATAGGTGCTGGAATATTTTCGATTTTAGTATCTCACGAAATCGGTCATTGGTTACTTGCACAGCGTCACCAAATTCGCCTTAGCTGGCCCTTCTTTTTGCCTGCTGTGCAAATTGGTTCCTTTGGGGCAATTACCCGCTTTGAATCTCTGTTACCCAACCGCAAGGTATTATTTGATATTGCCTTGGCAGGGCCAGCCGCAGGTGGTATTGTCTCTTTGCTAATGCTGGTGACAGGCTTACTACTTTCCCAACCAGGTAGTTTATTCCAATTGCCCAACCAGTTTTTCCAAGGGTCAATTTTGGTGGGAAGTTTGGCGCGAGTTGTCCTTGGTTCGGCGTTGCAATCGCCTTTGGTAAGTATTCATCCCCTAGTGGTAATTGGTTGGTTGGGGTTAATTATCACCGCTTTGAACTTAATGCCCGCAGGACAACTAGATGGTGGGCGGATTGTTCAGGCGATTTATGGACGCAAAACCGCAGGGCGGGCAACGATCACAACTTTAATTTTACTGGCAGTAGTGTCTCTCGGTAATATGATTGCCATGTACTGGGCGATCGTGATTTTCTTCTTGCAACGGGATCAAGAACGCCCCAGCTTGAATGAAGTCACTGAACCTGATGATGCTAGAGCCGCTTTGGGTCTTTTGGCTCTATTCTTGATGATTACCACACTTCTACCCTTAACTCCCGGCTTGGCTGGGCGTTTGGGAATAGGATAGTGCTGAATTAGGAATACAGACGCGATTAATCGCGTCTGTGCAGGAGTTAGGATTGATGGTTTTGAACGTAGTGGACGCAAAGGAGTTGAAGCAAAATTACCCAACTTACTGGCGGATATTAAATCGTTAGTAGACGCACAAAGTCAAACCGACCCCAGTTTACTAAAGGACAGGAAGGGAGAGTGGGCTTATGAACAAAAATACTGGGCAAAGTGGTGTTTTTTCTCTGTTTAAAGGTGTACCCCTACGTCGCATCCTCGTAGTGTTGTTTGTGCTGCAAATCTTCCTAGCTGTGGGATTTACTGCATACTTATCAATCCGCAATGGGCAGAACGCTGTCAATGAGGTAGCTAGCGAGTTGCGTTATGAAGTCGCTAATCGAGTAGAGCAAAATTTACAGGCTTATCTCTCAACGTCGCGTCAAGTACTGCGCGGTAATCAAAATGTTATTGACATCGGGTTGCTGAAGATGGAGAATCTGGCAACTTGGGAGTCATATTTAATCAAGCAGTTAGAGATTTTTCCTGATGCTGTTGTTTTAACGGCAACTAACGAACAGCAAGAACACTTAGGGGTAGAAAAGCTCAACGATCGCCAATATTTACTCAGAAAAGCCGATAAGTCAACTGGTTACGACCTCTACACCTACCAAATTGACTCTAAAGGTCAACGGACTCAACTACCAGAGGTAATCAAAAACTATGATGCGCGATCGCGTCCTAATTATCAAGCAGCTGTTACTGCCAAAAAATTCAGCTTTAGTCCAATTTTTACTTCCATCACCGAACCAACGCTTCTAATTAGTGCATCTCAACCTATATATGACTCCCAAGGTGAGTTACTCGGAGTCAACAGCACTCTAACTCATTTATCACAAATTGGGGATTTGCTACAAAATATTAAAGTTGGCAAGTCTGGGCAAGTTTTTATTATCGAGCGATCGGGGCTATTGGTCGCAAGTTCCACAACGGAAGAACCATTCCGCCTCCAAAATAGTAAACCGATTCGGTTAGCAGCTTCCCAAAGCGGGAATGCTTTCACTCAAGCCAGCGCTAAATATTTAGAAACTAAATTTAGTAACTTTGACAAGATTCAGAGTTTACAGCAACTAGATTTCTCTTTTGACGGCAAACGACAATTTTTAGAAATTAGACCGTTACAAGGCGAACAAAATGTCAACTGGTTAATTGTAGTAGCTGTCCCAGAAGCAGACTTTATGGGACAAATCGATCGCAACACTCAAACTACAATTTTTCTCTGTCTGGGGGCATTCATCCTAGCTACTTTACTAGGAATTGTTACCGCTCGTTGGATAACTCAGCCAATTCTCTACTTCAGCACGGCGACAAAATATTTAGCCGATTTCACCAACAGCGAAAACTCAATGGCGATCCAAGGCATTAAAGAGGTAGAGGTGCTGGGTGAATCTTTTAACGAGATGATGCAGCAGTTACGTAAAACCTTTACTGCACTGATTACTAAAAATGAAGAGTTAGAATTGCAAGTTAAACAGCAAACTCAAGAGTTGCAGCAAGAGATTCAAAAAAGTATTAACAGTGAGCAAAAGCTAGTTCAGCATAATCAAGCCTTGGCGGAACTGGCAAATCACAAGGCAATTTCAGAAGGAAATCTAGAAACAGCATTTAAAGTCATCACCGAGAAAACCGCAAATGCTTTAGAAGTAGAGCGAGTGGGTGTGTGGTTATTTAATAGAGAACGCACCAAACTACAATGTATAAGCCTCTACGAACGTAGCAATCAGAAACATTCGGCGGGTGTAGAACGCGATCGCGCAGATTATCCCATCTACTTTAAATCCCTGACATCTGCCCGCATCATCGCTGTCACCGATACTCGCACCGATTTACGGATACAAGAATTATGGGATGAACTGCTAGAAGCAAAGAATATTGTATCCCTAATTAATACCTCCATTTGGGTTGGGGGCGAAGTGGTGGGAACAGTTTTGTACGAACAGATTGATATTCCTCGGATATGGGAATTGAGCGAGCAAAACTTTGTTACCTCAATCGCGGAATTTGTCACTTTGAGTATAGAAGTGTGCGATTGCAAAAGTGCAGAATCCGCCCTGCGTGAGGCTGAAGAAGCTGCCGAAGTCGCAAATCGTGCCAAAAAAACCTTTTTAGGAAATATGAGCCATGAACTGACGACTCCCTTAAGTTCTATTCTTGCGATCGCAGAAGCACTCCAAAATGAAGTGTACGGGACTCTAACCGCAGAACAACGCCAGTTCCTAAATACCCTCGAATCTAGCGGTAAGAATTTACTAGAATTAATTAACCAAATCCTTGAACTTACCGACATAGAATCTAGCAAAATAGAACTGCAATTAGCTGCAACTTCCATTCCAGGATTATGTGACTCTAGTCTTAGTTTTGTGAAGAATTTAGCGTTACAGAAAAATATCCAACTGAGTGTACAAATCCCTGAAGAACTCGAACCTATCGAAGTTGATGAGCGTCGCATTCGTCAAGTATTTATCAACCTGTTGAACAATGCTATCAAGTTTACTCACGACGGAGGAAAAGTTTGGATTGAAGTTCAGCCAACTTCTACAAATGAGTATATCTTTTTTAGTGTGGTAGATACAGGTATTGGTATGCTTTCCGATGATCTTTTTCAGTTATTTCAACCTTTTATGCAGGTTGAAAATGCTTCTAATCGTCGTTCCACAGGTACTGGTTTGGGATTAGTAATGGTGCAAAAAATTGTTGAGTTGCACGGTGGGACTGTCCACGCCGAAAGTCAGTTAGGCAAAGGTAGTCGATTTACAGTCAAACTTCCGTGGAAAAAGGTTTGAGAGGAGAAAGTGAGAATTAATTATTAATTTATTGCCCTGACGATATCTAAGCTATGTGACGATAAGTAGCAAACGGTAATCCAGTGCGCTGTTTGACATCAATTAAGGATTTATACTCACCTCGTTGTTGCCTTTCTGCAACGATTTGTTCTGCGATCGCTCCATCAAGTCCACAAGTAATTAATTCTGGAGTTGAATATGTGTTTAATCGTTTCCAAGAATAGTCAGCTTCTTTTTTATAGTTGTAGCTAAAAGTAATTAGCGGTGTAATCCGAGCTACCTGCTTTTCTGGAATTCCGGCTATTTCTATTAATTCTTCAACATGAGTGAAAACATATCCCTCATTCATCAGAGATTCAATGTTATTTGCATAAACTATGGGCAGCCCTAAATAGTTAACTAGTTCATTTTTAGAGCATTCATTAATATCTATTTTATCACGAGTATTGGCAACTAAGTTTGCTAACTCTTGTTCTTCAGGAATTGGTAAACTCTTCGGATAAATTTTGACTAAGAAAGCTTTTTTGAGGTACAAAGCAATGCCAATCTGAGCCATCCAAATCACAACAGCTAAACCGTTTGCAGATAAAGCTAAAGCTAAAATAGAGATGCTAATCCCTAATACAATCCAAGTATTAGTCTTGGATTTATAACCTGCATAGGCAATAGCAAATCCCCCAAATGTCGGAATTAATGATAACCACACCCAAACAGGAGTTTGTTGAAACCAAGATTTAGATTGTGACACAGGAAATCAACCAATGATTTAGATTTACAAAGATTTCAGAAGATTTTGCCGCTTTTCTTCATACTCTTCTGCGGTAATTACACCAGAATCAAAAAGATTTTTCAAATCAGCTAGCGCACTAGTTGCATCTTTAGCAGATATTGGCCCACTTGCGCTTGCAATACTTTGATTATACTTTGTATTGAATTCGGTATCTGACATGAGAACTAGTACAAAGAACTCAACAAAGGCTATTAAAGATGGGATACAAGTCCAGAAAAACAATAAGTACAAAACACCTTCAAGATTTTGTCCTAGATAAAATTTGTGAACTCCCAGCCACCCGCCAAAAAAGCAAAGTATAATAGCTGTAGATTTAGTCTTCATGACATTTCCTTCCTTAATTAACTCTAATAAATATCTATTGGCATACAATACAAACAATTGTTTTTTTCTCTAATTATTTATGTGATTTTCTAGTGATTTTTGTTGTTACAAAATAAATAATAATTATACATAACTGAGATTCCATTAAGACTAAGTATCCTTTGATTATGTAGTTAAAATCTAGGTTGGAATTGAAATAAAAAATTAGGCAACCAATTGCTATGTATGGAAACAGACGCAACCGATGAAGATTTAGTATTTGGTTATTCAGTTTGTTCATCAGTAGATAAAGTGATGTTAACCAACAATTGATTATAAACAATTGATCGGTAACTAAAAAGTTGCTTAATCTAAATAAAAGCTTGAGCGTATTTACAGGAGATTATAGTTAAAGTTTATCTTTGAAGCTTCATGAAAATTACTGATTTATTTAGATTTAGATCAATATATTTCCGTAAAGCTTCTATAGCTTTTAGCAGTTTTTGACCCCTTTTTTCTCAGTCTGTGTGAGAAATCCGGGCTAATTCCACAATCTCTGGAAGGCACAGCGTTGCAGGTAGTCCAAAGGGCGCTGCACTTGCCCCTCTACTGTTCAATAGCTTAAAAGCTGTAGTAACAGTACGCAAAACTTTAGTCGAAACCCTAATTTTCATGTAGGGGCAATTCATGAATTGCCCCTACCGCGTGTAGTTTTGCTTAAGTCCTAACAGTGTCAGCGAAGAGAAGGGGCAGGGGGGAGAACCCCATAAATAAATTTAGGAGCTTGGAACAAGGACGTATTATTTCTCGCGCTTCGCGTCTCGAAATAAATGTTTTTACTTTGAGCATAAATAAATTTAGGGGCTTGAAACCCTTGTAGCAGGGGAACTCCAGTATCTTTCTCCCTTACTCCCTGCTCCCCTGCCTCTTTGGTCAAATTCTCAATTAGTGCAGCTTTTTCTGGTTTATAATCTTAGCAGTTGATACATGGGGCTTATTCTTGAGGTAAGTTCGTTTTGGTTGAGCTAGTACAAAGCATCAACTCTAAGCTGATAGTTTTAATTTTGACTTGAGTTTGCCATCTTCCATCTGAACGATGCGATCGGCAATGTCTAGGATGCGGTTGTCATGAGTCACCATCAAGATTGTACAGCCTTGTTCTTTTGCCAGTTTTTGCATGAGATTAACTACATCTCGTCCCGATTGGCTGTCAAGAGCGGCGGTGGGTTCATCTGCTAAGATTATTTGAGGATGACTGACTAAGGCACGAGCGATCGCTACTCTTTGTTTTTGTCCCCCAGATAGTTTATCAGGATAGTAATCCAAATGATTTCCTAATCCTACCTGCTCTAGCATCTGGGCTGACCTCACTAGCATGTTTTTTAACCCAAGATATTTGTGCAATTCCAAAGCCATTTTGACGTTTTGGAGTGCCGTTAAACTACCATGCAAGTTATGTGCTTGGAAAATATAACCGTTATGCCGTCGCGCCTGCACTAATTGTTCAGCACTAGCGCCACAAAGTTCTCGCCCCAACACCTGCAAACTACCAGATTGAGCAGAACGCAATCCACCCACTAAGGTTAGTAAAGTAGTCTTTCCAGAACCAGATGGCCCGCTCATAATAATAATTTCACCAGCGTTAATCTCTAAGTTGATATTAAATAGAACTTGTTTACGGAGTGAACTATGACCAAAATGGTGGTCGAGATTTTTAATAGAGATGACAGTTTGACTAGTCATAAATAGCTCGATTACTCATAACAATTGTCATTTGCCAATCACAAATGACAAATGACAAATTTAGAACATATCAGCAGGATCGGTGGCTTGGAGTTTGCGGGTAGCGATCGCACCAGAAATTGTACACATAATGATAGTCAGTACTAATACCTGCAATGCCCGAATCGCAGTCATGTACATGGGTAAATTTGTGACGCTGCGAGTCAGTTGGTAAAGTGCTAAGGATACTCCCAATCCGGGGAAGAAACCCAGTGCTGCCAAGATCAACGATTCTTCAAGTACCACACCTAGCAGGTAATAATTGCGATATCCCATTGCTTTGAAGGTGGCGTATTCTCGAACATGGGCATTAACATCAGTGGAAAGGACTTGATAGACGATAATCACGCCTACCACAAAGCCCATCGATACACCCAGGCTGAAAATAAACCCAATTGGGGAATTTGTTCTCCAAAAGTTGTTTTCAAATTCAATAAATTCGGCGTGGGTTAAGACTTTGACATCATCTCTCAGATAGGCTTTAAGCATTGCTGCTACTTTTTTCGGGTCATAGCCTGGTTTAAGAACAATCAAACCTAGACTGACACTGCTGGACTGTCGCCCAGAAAATAGCCGCAAAAAGTTTTGATCGCTGGTAATCAAATTGCCATCAGAACCAAAAGAAGCCCCGACTTGAAATAAGCCACTAATGGTAATTGTGCGCCGTTCTATTTCAGTCGTTAGGGTTTTACCTTGGTCAATTTGAGCGATCGCTTTTTGATAATCTCCTCTTGCACCACGGTCGAATAAGACGGTATCTGGTAGCTTAATTGTCTGCAATTGCTGGTTAACATCTGGTAAATCAAAAGCTGGCTTGTCTGGGTTGAAGCCGATAACTAACACCCCCGTCTCACGGTGTGTTTGGGGATTTTTCCAGATTGTGTTATTGAAATACATTGGTTCTGCTGACTTCACCCCTGGTATATCCATTGCTTGGTAAAGTCGCCGCCGAGAAAATGTAGACAAGCTTGGCAAGTTACGGGCTTGGGGACTGGTTAAAACAATATCTGCTTGCAAACTGCGGTGTAATCTGGTGTTGCTGTCGTACAGCGCAGTTTGAAAGCCCAACTGCATAAACATGAGAAGATCCGCAAAAGCAATGCCTGATAATGCTACCAAGAGACGGCTTTTTTCATGATTGAGTTGCAGCCATCCAAGAGGTGTTCGCCGTAACAGTTGTTTAATCAATCCCATAATTAGGTACTGGGGAATGGGGATTGGGGATTGGGGATTGGAAAACTTTTTCCTAGTCCCCAGTCCCTAATCGCTGATTTTTTACAATTCAATTACTGCCTTAACTTGCATATTGGTTAAGGTGGCAGCTTTTCGGCTGGAGGTTTCATCTAGCCGGATATGGACTTCTACTACTCTGTTGTCGATATTGCTGACGGGATCTGTGTTAATAACATTCTGCCGTCGCACTTGCAAGCCTTTGCGATCTACGATTCCCTGCAATTCAATCGGCAAGTAATCACCAAGTATTTGCACTTTCTGGCCGGAATGCACTTTGCCGATATCGCTTTCATAGACTTCGGCTATGACATACATCTGGCTGGTTTGTCCGATATCAGCAATGCCATCATTTGAGACTAATTCGCCAGGATAGGTATGGATCTCAAACACCTGTCCATTTTGGGGCGATCGCACCTGAGCCTGTTTGAGATTGACTTTTGCCAGATTCATGGCTGCTACGGCACGATTGATTTCTGCTTGGGCAACTTCTACATCCACTCCTCGCACCTCAGCAATTTCATCAAGGGTTGCCGTAGCTTCTTTTACCTGTTGCTGACTAGTTGATTGGGTACGATTTAATTGTGCTTGCGCTTCTTGCAAGCTTTTTTGGGCGGTTTCTGAGTTTAAACGCTTACTATCCCGTTGGGAGGCAGAGATTGCACCCTGTTGATATAGTTGCTGATAACGCTCGTCTTCTGCTTGGGCGTTACGCAGTTGGGCTTGAAATCGCTCAATTGTTGCTGCTTGAGCATTAATATTACCTTGACGTTCTGCTTCTGTGCGAGCGATCGCAGCTTTTTGGGCAGCAATTTCACCGCGTTTAGCACCTGCTTGGGTGCGGTTTAGGTTTGCCTGGGCTACTTTCACTTGTTCCTGCGCCTCTTTTAATTCTGCTTGCAAGCGATCGCGGCTGTTCAAAATCGCAATTACCTGTCCTGCTTTTACCCTATCCCCCTCCTTTACTAACAACTCTTCTACCCGATTTCCTTCCGCAGACACCGCAGCAGAGAGTTTAATTACCTTTCCCTGTGGTTCAATCCGTCCTAAAGCTGTTACCGTTTTTAACTGTGGCAATTGTGTTGCTGGCGCTTGTGTCTCTGAATTTACATAATTTTGCCAGCGCTTTACTATATAAAAACTTATTCCGCCAACAAATAAAGATGCAATTATACCTATAGCAACGGATGGACGCAGAATATATTTAGGGAACGTTCTGTACCCTAGCTTTGAGTTTCGCACCATAGATTACCTCTTAACTAGTGGCGCAGAAAAAACTGAATAGATTAAGCTTTTACTCTTAATTATTTCCTATTTTTTTACTAATCTTTACTTCCTTTCTTAATTAGTTAGTTGTTGCTCATTTATCGATTCTGAGTTCAAAAAAAAGGAAATTATTGAGAATTTAGTAAAGGACTCCAATTTAGCTGTATAGGATAAAAACATGCTAATCTCAGTATTAATAAACTTATGTTACCGATGAATTAGTTTGGTTTTTTGAAAGTACTTAGATATAATAAACGGTTTCAAAATAACCGATTGTAACAGCGCCAACAATCAGAGGTAAATTAATTCAAAAGTCTTTTGTTATGAAAAACAAATAAGTTTAAATTACTAAAAAATATCTTTAGGTTTGATAGTTTTATCATTTTTATGATATATTTCATTCCTAATACCAATTCTTTCTTAAGATAAAGTTAAAAAAGTAATTCTAAAGCACATCTACACAAACAAAACCCGCCTGCGCGGGTTAAAAAACTTAATTTTCTCTTATTAGTTCTCGTTTGTATAGCCATGAATTCTATTCGCTAGGGCTTCTTTACTGCCACTGTTGTGGTATCTTAAAATTTTCCGGTAGGATTGTTGTGCGATCGCCAATTGCCTCTTGAATCTGCTGTAATTCTAGGTTTTCACATCCGCTCAAGTTTGCCCTAGAGAGGTTGGCTTCTTGGAAGTTCGCATCTTGCAGATTAGCTGTGCTGAGTAGCACACCTTCTAAGTTTGCTCCAGCAAGTTTTGCTCTTTGCAGGTTACTACCAATCAGGTTGGCATCTTGGAGGTTGCTACCCTCAAAATTTATTTCAAAGAGGTTAGCATCACAAAGAATTGCCCCTTCTAAGTTAGCATCACAGAGGATTGCCCCTTCTAAATTGGCATCACAAAGGATTGCCCCTTCTAAATTGGCATCATAAAGAATTGCCTTTGAGAGGTTTGCTTTTCTGAGAACTACTCCTTGCAAATTGGCTTCTGGAAGGATTGCCTTTGAGAGGTTTGCTTCATAGAAGATTGAACCACAAAGATCGGTTACTGATAAGTCAGCCTCCGAGAGATTTGCTCGTGTAAAATTGACCCATTGTAAGTTAGCTCCTACGAGGATTGCCCTAGAGAGGTTAGCTTCCGTTAAGTCTGCATTACGGAGGTCTGTATTGCGTAAATCCAGTTTTTGATTTACCGGATCTTTATATGCATCGCGTCGTCCAATGACAGTTAAGGCTGTTTGAATATCTGTAGGAAGTTTTGATGACTCCTCTGAATCGTTCTCATATTCATGATTCACCGGAGAATTCTCGCGGATAAAAGCAGCGAGAATTTCCATAATTGTCCAATGGTCTTTCTCAGAATCTTTAGCAATTCGTTCTAAAGCATAAATAGCGGCAAATCGCGTTTCAATCTTTTCATTTCCCAATTGTTCAATCGCTTTGCAAAAACGTTCTGGAACAATCTCTTCTGGAGTTGGTTGGGTGTTATTGATGCCAGTTACGATATTCTTATCCCAAGCTAGCGTCCCAGCAAGGAGTTGCGTTAACAGACTCTGATTCTCATCTAGGGAAAGTTTGGAAGTATAGTAAGCATTAGTAATTAATGCCAGCCCTCCAATAATTATGGCAAGAGTTGTTAATGCTTGATTAATATATTCTATTTTTTCTTGATTTGAAAATCCTTCAATACTTTCAAATAATGATAGAACGAGAGTTGCTGAGAAAATAAATATAATTGAGATAAATACCAAAAAAGTCGTGAGTCCATTTGTCTTTATAAAAGATATGTCATAAGTCTTCATATCTGACTCCTTACGGAAGTAAATTTAGGTTGATTTTAAGAGGATCTATAAATATCTGATAGCGTACAAATACTGAAGTACTTGACAAGTACTTAAATCTACTTAATGGAAATCATCTATGAAATCCATCACAACTTATTTTTAAAACATCCTCTGAACTACGGAGGTTAGCGGTAGAGACACAATGCTGTTGTGCGTGAAACGAAGCTATTCTACGCAATTGAAATGTCCATATTAATTGGAAAGAAGATATTACTTCAGCCAACTTTGTATTTTAAAAAACTCACGTTTGAGGTTCAGAAGGTGAAATTTAAGCTTGCCAGTGTTGGGGTGGTTGAAGATTTTCCGGTAAGATTGTTGTGCGATCGCCTTTTGCTAATTCAATCTGGTGTTGTTCTAGGTTTTTTG
Source organism: Nostoc sp. (assembly GCF_036919895.1). Taxonomy (GTDB): domain Bacteria; phylum Cyanobacteriota; class Cyanobacteriia; order Cyanobacteriales; family Nostocaceae; genus Nostoc. The sequence continues at coordinate 112,146 of NZ_JBALBW010000132.1, read as the reverse complement.
CCCCAGAAAGTTTTGTCCCTTGTAAATTGGCTTCAACAAGGTTTGCCAGGTGTAGGTTTGCTCCTGGAAGAAATGACCCTTGTAGGTTTGCTTTATAAAAGTTTGCTTGTTCTAGCTTGGCTTCAGAAAGGTCTGCCTTTTGCAGGTTGGCTTCGGAAAGGACTGCTGACCGCAGATTAGCGTTGTAGAATTCTGCATTTTGCAATTTAGCTTCCATGAGCAATCCTCCTTCCAAACTGCTTGAAATAAAGTCTGCTCTTTCCAAGTTGGCTTTAATGAGGTTTACCCCCCTGATATCAATATTACTTAAATCCAGCCTTTGTTTTTCCTCCTCATTCTCGGTATTGCGGCCTCCGATAACGGTAAGGGCTGCTTGAATATCAGTACGGATTTTTGGTGATTCCTGCTCCTCGGAAAAAAGACGAGGAGCATTCTGTCGCACAAAAGCTGTGAGGAATTCCATGATTGTCCAGTGATAATCTTTAGAATCTTTGGCAATTCGTTCTAGAGTATAAATTGCACCTAATCGCACTTCAATCTTTTCATTGCCAAGCTGTTCAATAGCTTTTGCAAAGCGTTCTGTGATTTGCTTATCTTGTGCTGAAGCTGCATTTCTTAAAGCAGCTTCAGCACTTTTATTTGCAGCTTCAGCACTTTTATCCATAGCTTCCGCACGCTTGGCTGCATAAAACGCATTTATGAATACAGCAATTCCAGCAAAAATCGTTCCAGTCGTTGTTAAGGCTTTAGTTCCATAATTTAACCTTTGTTCTGTTGATAATCCCTCAACATTCACAAAGGCTAAAAAAACAGCAATTAAAAAAAGAATAAATATAAATGGTAGAACTATTAACCAATTTCTCAGAGCGTCTGTCTCGTTATCAGACATAAATTAAATTTCTTCCTCATCTCCAGAATTGTTACGAAGACTTTTGGTAAAAACTATAGCATTAAGTGAAATCGGTAGAATGCGCCCAAATAACTAATGATGCGGTGGTAACTCAACCTGATTGTGGCCAATCTGTCGGCGCTTCTATATAATCAGGTAGGCGAGTAGTGCGATCGCCAAGTGCTTTTCTAATCTGGTGCAACTCTAAGTTTTTAGCCCCTGTTAAAATTGTCCCTTCCAGTTTGACATCACGAAGGTCAGCCTCTAAAAAGTTAGCTCCCATCAGGTTAGCCTGTGTCAGGTTCGCTTGATAAAAGGTCGCCCTATGCAGGTTAGCTCCAATCAGGTTTGCCTGATACAGGTCAGCTTCCGTTAAACTGGCTTCTGATAGATTGGCAAAATAAACTTCTGTTTGGTGAAGTTTGGCTGCATTCAAGTTAGCCCCAGAAAGGTTGGCTCCATTCAGGTTAGCCCCCGAAAGGTTAGCACCAATCAAACCCGTTAGATTTAGATTGGCTTTACCCAGTTTTGCACCTTGCAAGTTAGCTAAAAACAGCTTTGCTCCAGAGAGGTTGGCGACTTTTAAAGTTGCTTGTTGCAAGTTAGCTTTATAAAGGTTTGCTCCTTGGAGATTCGCTACACGCAGACTTGCTCCAGAGAGGTTGGCTGAACGCAGGTTAGCCCCAGAGAGATTAGCGCGGTTGAGATTAGCCCAACACAGATTAGCTCCGCAGAGGCTTGCTTTTAGTAACCTGGTTTCATAGAGAATACACCTAACAAGGTTAGCGCCGTTGAGGTCAGCCTCACTCAAGTCGGCTCCCCGCAAGTCAGCCCCACTCAGGTCAGAACCACGTAAATCGGCTTGTTGCAGATTCACTCCTAGCAAGTCCGCTCGTCTGATGTCGATATGACGTAAATCAAGTTTCTGGTCTTTTGGGTCTTCGAGTAAATTCCGCCTACCGATGACAGTTAGGGCTGCTTGAATATCGGTGCGGATGATTGGCAATTCTTCATGGAGGTTTTGCTCAAACTGCTGTGTCGGACGCGACCCACCTCTACGCCGACCTGAGTAAGCATCTGGTGAATATTCCGGCTTTTGTTGCTCTACCTTCACCGCCTGGATAGGTGCATTTTCGCGCACAAAAGCAGTGAGGATTTCCATGATTGTCCAGTGTTCTTTAGGAAAATCCTGAGCAACCCTTTCTAATGCATAAATTGCACCTGTTCGGGTTTCAATTTTATCATGGCCAAGCTGGGCAATTGCCCCCATAAAGCGTTCTGAAGTCAATCTGTCTTGATTCAGTTTGGCATTCTGAAGGCTAATTTCCAGGTTTTTCTCAGCTGCGATCGCATTTTTATGCATCGCTTGGGCCCGCTTTGCTGAATAATAGGTATTAAACATTGCTGCGGATGCCAGGAAAACTATTGCAGTAGTTGTTAACGCTTGGTTTCTATACTGAATTTTTTCCTGAATTGACAATTCTTTAATACTAGACAAAGCAAAGAAAATTACAGTCAGTGAGAAACCAAAAAAAACTGTTATAGTTATGAACCAATTCAACAGAGTGTCTGTCTTTTTAGAAGACATGGTAAAAATTTTCCTTACAACTTAGAATTATTACTTAGATGTTTGGAAAAAATAGTATACCATTTAGCAGAAAATTATAATAGGTGTCAGAAGACCTCTTTAACTAAGTAATAACATCGAATCTAGTAGTAAATTAAGGCGGAAATTGAACAATTATTGAAAAGCTTGCACTGGAAGCTTTCTTCTTTTTAATTTTTGCGTTGCAAAAATGGTGTTTTACTCAGATAATTTAGCTTCTCTCAAGTTTGCCCCATCAAGTATGGCATCATTGAGAATTGCCCCTTGCAAATCAGCTAGATATAAGCTTGCATAATGCAGGTTAGCTCCTTTTAAGTTAGCTCCTTTTAGGTTAGCTGCACTAATGATTGCCCCTTCTAGGTTAGCTAAATATAAGTTAGCACCTTCTAAGTTAGCTGCACTGAGAATTGCTCCTGCTAGGTTAGCTTCTGTGAGGTTCGCCCCAGCAAGATGAGCTTGATAGAAATTTGTCTGTTGTAGATTCGCTCTATTCAGATTTACTCCTCTCATGTTCGTGTGACTCAAATCAAGCTGTTCATTTTCTGGGTCTTTATTTACATCTCTTCTAGCAATAACAGTCAGGGCTGCTTGAATATCTGCACGAACTTTTATTGACAGGTTGCTTGTTACTTCTTCTTGAGATACATGAATAGTATTTTTTCGGACAAAATTAGTAAGAATATTCATAATTATCCAGTGATACTGTGGATGATTTTGGGCAATTTGCTCTAAATCATTAATTACAGCTAGACTGGTTTCTATTGTGTTATTTTCTAATTGTTCAATTGCTATTCTTAAACGTTCTTTTAGGGATTTATGCTGATTTTGGTTAAATTTTTCTATAAAAGTATGTATCCCTAGACTTATTTTTGATAAATGGCTGTTATAAGTTGATGAAATATTTTTTACAGCATGAAAATAATTAATGATGACTGTCAACATACGATGGTTAAAGACTTAGTGCTAATTGGTGGCGGACACAGCCATGCAATTGCCCTGAAAATGTTTGGAATAAAGCCGTTACCCGGAGTGCGTTTGACGTTGATTAGTGCAAATAAAAAGACAGCCTACTCTGGAATGTTACCAGGATACATTGCTGGATTTTACACCCATGATGAATGTCATATTGATTTGCGACCCTTAGCAAACTTTGCTCAAGCAAATTTGTATATTGACAGAGTAGTTGCTCTAGACTTGGAAAACAACAAAGTTCTCTGTGCTAACGGACTGGTGGTAGATTTTGATGTGCTGTCTATTGATATTGGCAGCACTCCGGCGAGAGTGTCTGTATCAGGTGCAGCAGAATATGCGATCGCAGCTAAACCAGTATCGCAGCTATTGGAACATTGGGATGAACTAATTGCAGCTGTAAGTAAAAATCCTCAAGAACTGATTAGAATTGCGATCGCAGGTGGAGGTGCTGGCGGTGTAGAATTGGCGTTGGCGATGCAATCTCATTTACATCAGATTCAACAACCACTTCCCAATCTGGAAATGCATTTATTTCATCGTCAGATGGAACTGATGCCTAATTATCATCAATCAGTACGGCATCAAATCCAGCAAATTCTCACCCAGCGAGGTATTGAGCTACATCTTGGAGAAAGTGTTTGTAATATCGCACCTATAAACCACAAGCAAACTCAAGAAATATTTGAGATTAAGTGCGAATCTGGGTTGACAGTAGAGTGTAATAAAATTTTTTGGGTGACACAAGCTTCAGCACCCGAATGGTTAAAAATTGCGGGATTAGGAACTGATGAACAAGGTTTTATTCTGGTAGAAGACACATTGCAATCTCAAACACACCCGCAAGTATTTGCATCTGGTGACATTGCTACAATGGTAAATCATCCGCGTCCGAAAGCTGGGGTATTTGCAGTTAGACAAGGTAAACCTTTATTTGAGAATTTGCAGCGAATTTTATTAGGTAAGTCGCTCAAACCTTATAAGCCACAAAAGCAATATTTAAGTTTAATTGGTACAGGAGACAAACGAGCGATCGCAACAAAAGGCATATTCACTTTACCACCTCACAAACTCTTATGGTATTACAAAGATTGTATTGACCGCCGCTTCATGAAACGTTTTAATTTTGAATAAATAAGGGAATAGGGAGTTAGGAGTTAGGAGAATTTTTTCCCCAATTCCCAATTCCCAATTTATCGAATCTGTTCAATAAGCTCAATAATTTGTTGATAATACTGAACATTTCCCTCTTGATAATACAAGTCTGCGGATTTCTGGAAATCCGCAATTGCTCTTTGAGAATCACCTAGATTTTGGTAAACATCTGCTCGTAGGATGTAAGCTGAAGCCCAATGAGGCTGAAGCTGTAAAGCTTGATTTAAGTCTGTAAGCGCTCCCTGTAAATCTCTCAATAGAGAACGGCTACGACCCCTATTGTACCAGTCTTCAGCAAAACTAGAGTCGATCGCGATCGCTCGACTATAATCTTCTATTGCCCCTTGATAATCTTCTAGGGCATAGCAAGCATTGGCGCGATCGCTGTAAAATGCAGCAGATTGGGGATTTATTTGTAAAGCTTGGGTGTAATCTGCGATCGCACTTTCATAAGCTTCTAAAGCATAATGGGTTGAACCTCGGTTGTAATATGCTTCAATTAAATCAGGATTAATTTCCAATGCTTGATTATAATCTGCGATCGCTCCTTGCTCATCCCCCAAAAGACGACGAGCATTGCCTCTATTACAATACGCTTGGGAAAACTCAGGAACCAACTCTATTGCTTGGGTGTTATCGTCAATTGAACCCTGTAAATCTTGCAGAGCTTCACGGGCAATTCCCCGACCATAATAAGCTGCGGCTAAGTTATCATTAATCTGTAATGCCCGATCGTAATCTTTAATTGCTCCTTTATGATCTCCTAAAGAACGACGAGCCGCCGCGCGATCGCAATATCCTTCAGCTAAACTAGGATTGAGTTGTAATAAGCGATTGCTATCTTCAATTGCACTTTGATAATCTCCCAGCCGTCGCAGAGCATTAGCCCGAAAGCCGTATACTAAAGCTAGAGTCGGATTTTCTTGTAAGGCTCGGTCATAATCTGCGATCGCACCCTTATAATCTTCAAGGGTACTACGGACAAGACCCCGCTCACAATAAGCTTGTACATCATCAGGGTTGAACTTTAGCGCTTGGTTAAAATCCTCAATTGCTCGGTGATATTCTTTCAGATGAGCAAAAACTAAACCCCGATTGTAATATGCTCCGGCAAACCTGGGATTAATTTCTAAAGCGCGGTTGTAATCTGCGATCGCACTTTGATAATCTGCTAAAGAGTAGTGGGCATTACCTCGATTATGATAAGCCTCTGCCAACTTAGGATCTAATTGTAATGCTCGGTCATGATCTGCGATCGCTTCGTGAAAATTTCCTAAGACATGGTGAATGTTACCCCGATTGCTGTATGCTGCGGCAAAATTTGGATGCCACTGTAAAGCTTGTTGAAAATCTGCGATTGCTCCTTGACGATCGCCGCTTTCAAAACAAGCCACACCTCGATTATGATAAGCATTGGCAATATCAATATTGATATTATCAGCTAACTGGGTACTATTTTCTATAGTTTGGATATAATCAGCGATCGCTTTGTCGTATTTTTCTAAGGCAAAGTAAGCATTACCCCGACTGTGGTAAGATTGGGCGAGATTAGGATCGATTTCTAATGCTTGATTATGATCTGCGATCGCTCCTTGATAATCGGCTAAAAAGTAACGAGCATTACCTCGCTGAGAGTATGCTGTGGCAAAATTGGGGTTGATTTCTATAGCGTGGTTGAAAGTAGCGATCGCTTTTTGATAATCCCCTTGTAAACTGTGGTTTAATCCTTGGTTTAATAATTCTTCAGCATTCATGTAATTTTCCTGGATTTCGACATTCCCTAGCTTAAAGGCAACGGATTCTTAACGATACAGCACTTCCCGAAGTTATGAGGTACACTAATCGATCGAATTACCATTTCTATATGCTAATAACATCCCAAGTATCTGTACCTCATAGCAGCAGGAAGTGCTGTATGTTTTGATAATCATTTCAGCTTATTGTGCCTCCTGCTAAGATTTTAATTCCTGATTTTCTGTGAAATTATATCAGTGCGACGATTTTCAGGCGACTTAAACAGCAGCAAGCACCGCAAATAACAACAGTGGGTGTATGACTCGCCGTTTTTTACTGAGATTGCTATAGTAGCGGATAACACATCTATTAAGTGCGATCTCATCTACTATCAACATGGATAAAGAGTCTCAAAATCGCTTAAAACACTTTGCTGCTTTAAAGTCCAAATACCAAGCAACTCAACATCAAGATTCATCACCCGCTAGTCTTTTATATCTCATACTGCGAAAAGTTGACTTAGAAATTGAACTTAGTGATTTAGAATCTAATTGGTTGGGAGAGTCTGAGCTTAAAGAGACTTTAAAAGCTATCAAGCAAGAGCAGCAACATAAAGTACAAGAATTCGGAAATCTAGAATTTGAATTCTCAAAATTAAAGTCTAAGTACAAAGCTACAAATCATAACGTTTCGTGGCAATCTAGTCATCTATATTTCATACTTTTGAAACTTGAGTCAGGAAAGTTACTCACTGATTCAGAAGTGAAATACTTGAGAACAAACGGGTTATATGATACGAATAGAATTGCTCAAGAGGTAAACCGATTTACTCAACTTAAATCTAAGTATAAAGCTACTCAATATCAAGACTCATATCCTGATAGTCAACTCTATCAAATACTGAAAAAATTAGAGGTTACAGAAAGGTTAAGTAATTCTGAATATAATTGGCTGCTCAATAACCAACTTTTGGAAACAGCAGAAATTTGTAAGCAACAGGAGTCAGCAAAAGAAGCTAAATTTGCTGAGTTAAAAGATGAATACCAAGCGATCAAATATTCAGATTTATCATTATCCAGTCCACTATATTCAATACTGCAAAACATTGATGCTAAAAATAATTTGAGTGAGTCAGAAATTAATTGGCTGGAACAGCAAGGACTTAGCGAAACAATTGCTATTGCCCAAGAGTTGGAACAAACACGAGAATTTGCTGCCTTGAGATACAAGTATAAAATAACTCATTATGAGGATTCATCGCCTAAGAGTCACCTGTATAAAGTTCTCAAAAGACTTGATTCATCCAATCAATTAGGTGAACAGGATATTAACTTCCTCAAAAAACGCAAGCTGACTGAGATTATAGAAATTGCAAATGAAAAATACGCCTCTACCCTAAAATATAAGATAGATTCAGGAGAACTACTTAATGAATCAGAAATTGACTGGCTGAAAAATAATAGACGTGAAGATATCATTATTTTAGCTCAACAAAAGCACTTCACTATCTTGAAGAGAAAATATGGATTGATATATCTTTCACTTGTGCTAGAGCCATTTTACGCCATCATGGTCAAATTAGAGAAAAAAGAACGGCTAGATCCTAAGTTGGTTTTGCAGCTTATGGAAGAGGAACTATTATCTCCTGGCGGGAAAATTGCTCTTGCGTATTACAGGCTAGAAGCAGAGTTTTATGAGCAGGAATTTCACCGCACTGGAAATAAATGGGATATTCCCACCGCTAGTAGTTATTGGCGCAAAGCAGATGAACCTGAACAGGCATTAAAACTTACTAACTTAGACTTAAACCAAATTAGAGAAAGCAAGCTAAAGTCAGCAATTTCAGTTACTAGAGGTGCAGCATTCAGAGATATAGGTAACTTAGCTGATGCAGAGAATTGTGCGAAAAAAGCTATGGAATATCACTCTGCTAGTCATCAACCTTATACCTTAATGGGTGCTATATGTTATGACAAAGGCGACTATCTAAAAGGAGATTATTGGTATAAACAAGCAATTCAACGCGGTGCTAAACCTGAAGATATAGATGATGAGATAAAACGAGTAGTCAGGAGTACAAAAGATGAGAAGAAACGACATGAGGCAGCAGATTATTTGTTAAAGAAAGATGCAGTACGCTATGCTTGGGCTAAGTCTTATCTCAAAAAATCGTCAGATAATAGTAAGTAAACTGGTTTGCATTGCCAAACTATCAACAGATGACCAGATTTATTCACGACCAATTCGCCAAAGACTATCTCGAACAATTACTCACTCCTTACGGCGAAGTCCAAGCAGCTAGACGAGTTGCAGGAGAAGTTAGACAAATTGACGTTTATTTTATCCCCAAACCACAACCAAGTAACATACCAGAAACCCTCGGATTATTAGGTCAACTTGTCACTACGCCTTCTCTATTTGAACCCTTTCGTAACGCAGCGTCAGCTACGGAAATTTGTGATTGTCTCTTAAAATTATTAGAGGTACGTGGCGATTTCCAGCGACAAGCCAATCGAAATAAAACACGCATTGTAGAATCTGATTTACCAAAATTATGGATTCTTACCCCGACAGCATCAGCGCAACTCTTATCAGGATTTGGTGCTAAACCAAAAGAAGGCTACTTGCCTGAGATACACTTTATGCCAGAATATTTACGCACCGCAATAGTAGCAATTCATCAGTTGCCTTCCATATCAGAAACCTTATGGTTGAGAATCATCGGTAGGGGGAACGTTCAAAAGCAAGCAATTGACGAACTAGAAGCACTGACTCCTGATAATCCTTTCCGAAAAGCAGCGTTAGAATTGCTCTACAACTTGCAGCAAAACTTACAAGTCACTCAAAATCAAGACGAGGAAGATAGGGAATTACTTATGCGATTAGCACCACTTTACCAACAAGACCGAGAACAGGCGATGCAAGAAGGTGAACAACGAGGACTTGAAACAGGAATTCAGCAGGGAGAACGCTTAGTGGTGGAAAACTTGCTCAAATTTCGTTTTGGTGAAATAGATAATGAACTTCAAGAAATTATTGAACCTTTATTGAAGTTACCACCAGAAGAGTTTACGCCTTTACTATTGCAGTTATCCCGTGAAGAATTAATTAATCGATTTCACTAACGTCAATCATATATTTTTTCATCATTAGGCTAAGGCTTAAAGAAAAAGGGAAAAATTTAAAATCTTTTCCCTTTTTCTTTTTTCCACTTTCTACGTCACGTTACAATGTAAAACCAAAGACATTAATCCAGTATTATGAATTATACTGACGCAAAACTACATCATTAGGGACAATTCCTGTAGACGAAAAGCGGCTTCCTACAGAGGATTGCCCCTAACTGAAAATCATTGTTGTGATTATTGTTTGCATAAGTTTTAATTAAAATGAATGAGTATCTAAAAAATTTAACCAATATAAACTTCATCTTATAGGTTTACATAAATGGATTTTCTGACAATTCTAGGATTAGCGGCTGCCACAATAACCACAATTTCTTTTTTGCCACAGATGTTTAAAACATGGCAAACAAAATCAGCAAAAGATGTTTCTTCAGTTACACTGATTACATTCATAATTGGTGTTTTTTTATGGTTAATCTACGGAATTTATCTACAAGCCTTACCAATTATTCTTGCTAATAGCGTGACATTGTTTTTTAACTTGATAATTCTATGGCTTAAAATTAAATATAGATAACCCTATTTATAACTAAAACCTCTGACCCGATCAAAAGGGTATATTCTGTGAATAACAGGAAAACCAATTGTATCCTGCCTGTATATAGCCTTTGTGTAACTGTATTAATTACGAATTACGAATTACGAATTATCATGACTTCATCTGTATTTGAATCTGAACGCCTCCTGTTCACCCCCACCACCCCAGACACTAACGCTATCCCCATAATCTTCGCCTTTCCCAATGAATATAGCGTAGGTATTACTAGCCTTGGCTATCAGGTAGTTTGGGCAACTTTGGCAATGCGTGATGATGTACAGGTAAGTCGCCTGTTTACAGATACTCACGAACAACTCCCCAGAACACCGGAAATTGTGGGATTTTCAATTTCCTGGGAACTGGATTATGTGAATATTTTAAATTTACTGGAATCTTTAGAAATTCCCATTCAAGCAACTTCTCGTGATGATTCTCATCCAATAATTTTTGGTGGTGGCCCCGTTCTCACAGCTAACCCCGAACCTTTTGCAGATTTTTTTGATGTAATTTTACTGGGGGATGGCGAAAACTTACTAGGAAATTTCATTGAAGCATACAAAGAAGTCAGAAATGCTTCAAGACAAACTCAACTAAAAAGACTTGCACAAGTCCCAGGAATTTATATTCCTAGTTTGTATGAAGTCGAATATCACACAAAAGATGGTGCAGTAAAATCTATTAAACCAATTTCTCCAGAAATTCCCGCAGTGGTGCAAAAGCAGACTTATCGGGGAAATACCCTATCGGCTTCGACTGTAGTCACCGAAAAAGCCGCTTGGGAAAATATTTACATGGTGGAAGTGGTGAGAAGTTGTCCAGAAATGTGCCGCTTTTGTTTGGCGAGTTATCTCACACTGCCTTTTAGAACAGCCAGTCTGGAAGATTCTTTAATTCCAGCGATCGCAAAAGGTTTAGAAGTCACAAATCGGCTAGGATTATTAGGGGCTTCTGTAACTCAGCATCCAGAGTTTGAAGATTTGCTAGATTATATTAGTCAGCCAAAGTACGATAATGTCCGTCTCAGTATTGCCTCAGTGCGAACAAATACCGTAACAGTCCAGTTAGCAGAAACTTTGACAAAACGAGACACGCGATCGCTTACCATTGCAGTAGAGAGTGGTTCTGAGAAAATCCGGCAAATCGTCAACAAAAAGCTGCATAACGACGAAATTATCCAAGCAGCGATAAATGCCAAAACTGGGGGCTTAAAAAGCTTGAAACTCTACGGAATGGCAGGAATTCCCGGTGAAGAAGCAGAGGATTTAGAGCAAACCGTGGCGATGATGCGTAATATCAAAAAAGCTGCACCAGGATTACGCTTAACATTTGGATGCAGCACATTCGTACCCAAAGCACACACACCATTTCAATGGTTTGGGGTAAATCGTCAAGCAGAAAAGCGGTTACAGTTTTTGCAAAAACAGCTAAAACCGCAGGGGATAGAGTTTCGCCCAGAAAGCTATAATTGGTCGATTATACAAGCTTTGTTGTCGAGAGGCGATCGCAGACTCTCCCAACTTCTTCAACTAACTCGTGACTTTGGCGATTCCTTGGGTAGCTACAAACGTGCTTTCAAACAACTCAAAGGACAAATCCCCGATTTAGATTTTTATGTCCACGCCGAATGGTCTACAGAGCAAATATTACCCTGGAGCCACTTGCAAGGGCCTCTGCCACAGTCTACACTACTAAAGCATTTGGCTGATGCTAAGAGTTATATCGACCCATCTCCAAAAGAACTACAGCCGTTACTGGGGGCTAGGGACTAGGGACTAGGAATTAAAAATTAATATCCAATTCCCAATTTCCAATTCCCAATTCCCAATGCCCAATCCCGAAAACTTGATGCAAAACACAGCTGAGTATTACTGCGCCTATTGCGGCGAACCGAACTTAACTTTTATTGATTTGAGTGCTGGAGGACAGCAATCTTATGTAGAAGATTGCCAAGTTTGCTGTAACCCAAATATTTTGTATGTGCGGGTTAATGAAGATACCCTAGATATCGAGATTGATACAGAATCCGAAAGTTGAATTTTAGGTTTTTCTTTCCATGCTGCACTTTAAACATTCTTCAGTAATTAATGCCTCACCAGAAGTAGTTTGGAAATTTCATGAAAGGCCAGATATTTTGCAAATGCTGAATCCACCTTGGCAGCCAGTCCAAGTGGTTCGTCGTGAAGGGGGGCTGAACGTGGGTGCTATTACAGAATTTCGCCTCTTTCTCGGCCCACTACCATTAACTTGGTTAGCGCGTCATACTCAATGCGACAAATATCGCCTGTTTACCGACGAACAGATATCTGGCCCTTTTGAGTCTTGGGTACATCGACATGAATTTGAATCGGAAGCTGGCAAAACTAGGCTGACTGATGCTATTTCCTTCTCTATGCCTGGTGGAGGAACAGTTGAATTTGTCAGTGGTTGGTTAGTGCAAGCGCAATTAGAAGCAATGTTTCGCTATCGCCATTATGTGACTAAACGAGAATGTGAGTCACGATAGCAAAATGTGCTGAACAATAAAGTTATCTCAAAATTCCCAAAACAAGAAAAAAGCCCTAGACGTTTATATAAACGTCTATTTATTTTTAAGGCTTCATCTATTTAGAAATTACCAAATATAAGAATCATATTTGATTTTTGAAAAAATATAAGTATTTGTAGGGTGCGTTACGCTATGCTAACGCACCCTACGTAAGATTTCAAAAATCAAATACTAGTCCTATAGAAACACTATTTTCTGTAAGCGCTAAAATTATTGGCGTTGTTATTTATACTTTTTGCCTTTCAACCGAAAACAGTTTGGGTATAGCGGTTGTATGTGTAATAATAGTTAAAGTATCTTTACGTTTGTACATATTATTAGAGTATTGGCACTGTCCAATCTAAAACACTGACCACGAATAGAGTTTTCTGGATGGTGGTTAGTGCTTTTGTCGTGACTATAATTTTAGGAATTTTCACCTGAATACTAGGCGGAGTAAAAGCGTGATTCAATTAGAACAACCACCCAATCATCAAACAAAACTGACCACCGTAGGGAAAAATAAGCCTCAGTTTAAGGCACTGTTCATTGCCATTATCATTGTTACTGCATGGGTTATTAGCCTGAGTTTATTATTCTCCCTTGACATCTCCAAGTTAACATTTTGGATGTTATTGCCTAGCATCCTTTGGCAAACATTTTTATATACAGGATTATTTATTACATCTCATGATGCTATGCATGGGGTAGTGTTTCCCCAAAACACCAAGATTAATCATTTGATTGGGACATTAACCTTATCTTTTTATGGTCTTTTACCATACAAAAAATTATTAAAAAAACATTGGATACACCACCACAATCCAGCAAGCCAAATAGACCCAGATTTTCATAATGGGAAATACAAAAATTTCTTCGCGTGGTATTTTCATTTTATGAAGGGTTACTGGAGTTGGGGACAAATCATTGCCTTGACTATTATCTATCACTTTAATAATCACGTATTCCATATACCAACTGCTAATTTAACGTATTTTTGGGTAATCCCCTCGCTTTTAAGTTCATTCCAATTATTTTATTTTGGGACTTTTCTCCCCCATAGTGAACCCATAGGAGGTTATATTCAGCCTCATCGTTCCCAAACGATTAACCGTCCAATTTGGTGGTCATTTATCACTTGCTATCATTTTGGCTACCATGAGGAACATCACGAATATCCCCATATTCCTTGGTGGCAGTTACCAGAAATTTATAAAAGCAAATAGTTATTATTTATTCTTCTCTCTGTGTCGCGCCAGTTGCTACAAGTCGGGGAACCACAAGGGCGCACTGGCTTCTCTGTGCCTCCGTGGTTCATTAACAAAGTAATTCTCACAAATCACATAGAATTGCTATATATAGTTTAGGCAAGGCATTGTTTGAGATTATCCTGCTTATGCCAATTAATAATTCTCGTTTTGTCACCTATAGCCCTGCTTATACAATTGTTCCCACTTACGAATGCTTTAATCGGTGTAGTTACTGCAACTTTCGTAGTGAACCTGGTAAAAGTCCCTGGATGAGTCTTTCAGATGCAGGAAGTATTTTAAAATCCCTTCCAAGCGAAAAAGTATGTGAAATCCTTATCCTCAGTGGTGAAGTTCATCCCAATTCGCCAAGGCGTGAAGCGTGGTTTGGGCGAATTTATGATTTGTGCAAATTAGCGCTTTCAATGGGATTTTTACCACACACTAATGTGGGGCCATTGAGCTTTGATGAAATGCAAAAGCTTAAGGGTGTAAATGTTTCGATGGGGCTGATGTTGGAACAGTTAACGCCAACATTGTTAAATAGTGTACATCGTCACGCACCGAGTAAATTACCAGAAGTTCGTTTAGAACAATTACAATGGGCGGGAGAGTTAAAGATTCCCTTTACGACTGGGTTACTGTTGGGAATTGGAGAAACCCAGGATGATTACTGGGAAACTTTAGAAGCTATATCCGACTTGCACCAACGTTACCATCACATTCAAGAAGTAATCCTACAACCTCATAGTCCAGGAAATCAGCAAACCTTTGATGCACCTCCTTTTAATCCTCATCAATTACCAGAAGTAATTGCTAAAGCCCGTGAGATTTTACCGCCAGATATTACTATTCAAATTCCGCCGAATTTAGTTAAGGATGACTGCTGGTTACTCGCTTGTATTGAAGCTGGTGCGCGAGATTTGGGTGGAATTGGGCCAAAAGATGAAGTGAATCCTGATTATCCCCATATTCAGCAACAGGCATTGAGAAATATTTTACAGCCTGCTGGGTGGGAATTAGTGGCGCGATCGCCAGTTTATCCACAATTTGATAGCTGGTTGTCGGAAGAATTACAAATAGCAGTGAAGCGATCGCGGAATGCTATGTTATTGGTTTAACAGATTTAGTGCGATCGCTAACCAAGAGGGATTACCTTAGTACTAATTAACCAGAACATATACATATCCCTTGACTTTGCCCAGATTTGACAATGATCAACGATCAGGAATTCCTTCATGGTGCTGCATTTTTGCGGCTAATTGATCGTGGAGAGCGTCTTACAATAACTCACGCATCTTCGATACATTCATCCATTTATCTAGTTGAAACAGAGAACAGTAAATCGGCTATTCTTTTTAAGGTTTCTAAAAAACCCAAATCTTCATGGTCTTTTACCTTCAGTAGTCAAGAGGAATTAGCCTTAGATACTCTGCATAGTAAATACCACGCCATTTCAGTATTTTTGGCATTAATCTGTCATAAAGACGGTATCTGTTGCATCTCTCAGCAAAGGCTTTGGAGTATATTGGACAAAGATGTTGGCATTGCTGGTCAACATATATCTGTGTCTCGAAAAACACATGGTAGTTATCATGTGAGTGGCCCAGGTAAGCAGCATCTGGATCAGACAGTACCTCAAAATGACTGGCCTCGTGTACTTTTTTCCAACTAGGGCAACACCAATGAGTAAGATAGATATTGCAACGGATGGATATTGTATTAATAAGGTTATTGACAAAGTTAAAAGCAAAATTGGGGATAAAGCAGCAGAGCAATTAAAACAAACTGCTGTTGAGGTAGTTCAGAATTGTGTTCATTTCTACTCCACAACTTTTGGCTCTGGTGATGTTGGTGCTACAGGTACAGGTATTGTTAGTCAGCCTCATAAGGGAAAAATAGCTAATGGTACTACCGGATTAATTTATGGCAAAGTCCAAAGTGGTAAAACCAATACTACCATTGCTACACTGGCACTTGCTCAGGCTAACCATTTTCGTTGTTTCATTGTCTTGACTTCTGATAATACATGGCTAGGTAAACAAACTGCCGATCGTTTTGTCAATCAACTCAAAGGTGGGCCTGTTGTTTTTAATTGGGAAGAATGGAGAAATGATCGACCAAAAGACTTTGCTGAAAGCAAATTGCTTCCCTATATCAAAAAAAGAGGAATTGTTCTAGTATCTACAAAAAATGTGCGCCACTTAGATAACCTTCTTCAGGTTCTCAAGTTTGCTAAAGCTAGTAGTGTACCCACTCTAATATTTGATGATGAAGCTGATAATGCTAGTTTGAATACAAACGAAGCAAAACAGAGTAAGAAAGGTAAAGCTACAGTTCCAGATAGCTCAATTTTTGTCAAAATTGGTGATATTCGGAAAGAGGTAGCTAATCATATATATATACAAATTACTGCAACTCCTCAAAGCCTTCTGCTGCAAAATCTTGAGCATCCCTGCAAACCAGTTTTCTGTGCTGCTCTCCCTCAGCCAGGTAATAGTTATATGGGAGGTGACTTATTTTTTGAAGAAAAGAGTCTATATTCCTGCACAGTTCAAGCCGAAGAATTAGATCGCTTAAAAAAACAGGAAGGAGAAAACCCTAGCAATAACTGGGATATTCCTAGTGGTCTTAAACTGGCTCTGTGCTGCTTCTTCCTTGGGTCGATTTACAAGATGCAATCAGGGAGTGAAGATGCTAAATATTCTTTTTTAGCTCATATATGTTACAAAAAAGACAATCACAAAAATTTAGAAGAAATTATCAGTTCCTTTGTTTTAGATATTGATCAGGCTATTTGTGGAGAATCCTCAGTCACGAAACAAAAAGAGGCACTAAAGTATCTTAATGAAGCTTATAAAGAATTGAGTAAAACTGCACTAAATTTACCATCTTTTAATCAACTTCTTGAAGAATTAAAACCTGAGTTACAAAGTGTCAGACCAAAAGTTATTAATGCTAACAACCCAGATAAAGAACTAAAGTATAGTCCAGGAATGAATATTCTTGTAGGGGGTAATAGACTTGGACGTGGTGTAACTATTGACGGATTAATGGTAACTTACTACCTTCGTGATGCCAAGCAAAAGACGATGGATACAGTTCATCAGCACGCATGAATGTTTGGTTATCGTCAAGAATTACTTGATGTGACTCGCCTTTTTTTGCCTCAGCATATTTTAGAAGATTTCCGAGCAATTCATGAAGCTGACGAGGGAATGCGTCAGGCGATTGGAGACGATCCTAATAATATTCAGCTTACGCCAGTTTGGGTAGGCCCCACACTTAAAGCAACTCGTTCTAATGTCTTGAATCTAGCAGCAATTAATGCTTTTATACCAGGCTCACATATTTTTCCTCGCGCTCCCTTGTGGAAAGCCTCGGAAATTAGAAAAGATGTAGAAGAGTTAGATAAATTACTAGCTAGTTACGAGAGTATAGGTGAGAAAGGCGAGTATCACGAAGTAGAAATTGACTTTCTCATCGAAATTCTTTCTTGTATAAGAAGCCACTATTGGCCAGGATATCCTTGGCAAGATGACAGAGTTAAAGACTTGCTTGTTCAAATGAAGACACAAGATATCTCAAAGGGACGGCTCAATGTTGTTCGAGGACAAACGAGTAAGGGACTAGAATTGAGACGACAAGATCCGTCTGGATGGGGAGGCTTTGGTTTTATCAATACTAGGGTGCTGAATAAACGTAAAACTGAATACCCAAATGTTCCTACTCTCTTGCTCATGTATGAAAAAGGTGAAAGTACAAAAGATTGGGATAATCAACCGCTTTATCTTCCAACGCTGATTTTACCTAAAAACAAATTTGTCTTCATGTTCAACTACTCAGAGGCTGCTGAAGAATCAGAAGATGATATAGATTTGCAAGATTAAAAAATAAGCGCGTGATATAGCGATCGCACAATTAACATAATTTTCTCATAAGCGATCGCTTTCATAATCTCACTCGTAATATAGCAACTTAAGCCGACACCACCAAAATAGGTTCAAATCAAGACTATGGGTGACAAATTCCCAATGCATCCCTCAGAAGATAATAGATAGCAGCCTAAACCCTGTTGTAAAATAGACATAAGAAGGATTTGGGGGGCCATTTACTGGTCATAAACGCCTATAGAAACTATCTACGGAAATCTCCAAGGTTTAAAGTCCAGCCAGCTGAAACAACTACAGAAGCTGTATCACCAGCGTATACCAGGCGATCGCATCACCACGCCTGAGTTTTCCCAGCGTCTGGCAGCAATTAGCACAGAAGTCAATCAGCCTGTGTGCGCCTACATCAACCGTCGCGGACAAGTTATTCGCGTCGGGGTAGGCACACCACGTCAAACCCAAATACCACCGATGGAATTGCCCCGTTACGGTGCAGAGCGACTCAGTGGTATTCGTTGTATTGCCACCCATCTCAAGCCAGAACCGCCAAATGAAGCGGCACTCACGGCTATGGCGTTGCAACGTTTAGATGCCCTAGTTGTTCTAAATATTACCGGAACAGGATTTACACGGCGGGGAGGCGGTGCAACTGGATATGTCAAAGAAGCTTATCTAGCTCATCTCATACCCCAAGAGTCTCGCACCCTGATTACTAGTCCTGCTGCTTTCAAGGTAGGGGAAAGCCAAATTCAAACCCCAAGTTGGAATATATCACCACCTATGGATTTGGATGATTTGGCAGAGCAGGATTTAGTAGATTTGGTAGAAAATCTGGAAGCGGAATTCCAGCGCGAATTTATCGCCCAAGAAGTAGATGCTGACCACGATCGCGTGCTAATTGTGGGGCTTATGACCAGTGAGATAACTCCCCTACAATTCCAAGATACCCTAGTAGAATTGGCACGTTTAGTTGATACTGCTGGGGGAGACGTATTACAGACAATCCAACAAAAGCGATCGCGCGTTCATCCCCAAACCGTAGTTGGCGAAGGTAAAGTCCAAGAAATTGCCCTAACTGCCCAAACACTAGGAGTCAATCTCGTTGTCTTCGACCGCGACCTCTCACCCTCCCAAGTCCGCAACTTAGAAGTGCAAATTGGTATCCGGGTAGTTGACCGCACCGAAGTAATTTTGGATATCTTTGCTCAACGCGCTCAATCTCGTGCTGGTAAATTGCAAGTAGAACTAGCACAGCTAGAATACATGCAACCACGACTAGCTGGTAGAGGGCGCACCATGTCCCGATTGGGTGGTGGTATAGGGACTCGTGGCCCTGGTGAAACAAAACTAGAAACTGAACGCCGTGCGATTGGGCAGCGCATTTCCCGACTGCAAAAAGAAGTAACCCAGTTACAGGCCCATCGTTCGCGGTTAAGGCAACGAAGGCAACATCGAGAAATTCCCTCAGTGGCTTTGGTTGGATATACCAATGCTGGTAAATCTACTCTGTTAAATGCTCTCACTAATGCAGAAGTTTATACAGCCGACCAACTATTTGCCACTCTCGATCCTACTACGCGCCGCCTGGTGATTCCTTATGGCGAAACAAATGAACATCAGGAAATTCTGATTACAGATACGGTAGGTTTCATACACGAACTACCTGCATCATTAATGGATGCCTTTCGCGCCACCTTAGAGGAAGTCACAGAAGCTGATGCCCTACTACATTTGGTAGATTTGTCTCACCCAGCTTGGTTGCGTCATATTCGCTCAGTCAGAGAAATTTTGGCGCAAATGCCAATAACTCCTGGCCCGGCGCTAGTGATTTTTAACAAGATCGATCAAGCTAATAGTGAAACACTAGCTTTAGCTAGAGAAGAGTTTCCTCTAGCGGTATTTATTTCTGCAAGTCAGCGCTTGGGATTAGAAACCCTACGCCATCGCCTTGCTCAACTGATTGAATATGCCGTTGACTCTCGGTAAAGATCGAAAGTAATTTTTAGTTTAAAATGCCGTAGTTATATTAGCTGCGGCGTTTTTTATTGAAAATAACAGATATTTCTACTTTACTGAAGCTTTATTGGAGTAGTTTTTCACTCTCCCCCAGGAAAAAGGGATTAAGAAGCAACAGGAATAGGAGGATGTTTTATACCTCGACGGCTTGAGTAAGAACTTGAGCAACATCACTCCAAGGGTCAACTTTTCTTAGACGACAAGTTTCAACAACACTTAAAATAGAGCAATAAGCTAAACTGCCTTCATTAGTGCGAGTCCAGCTAATACGTCGGGCAATGACAGCATGTGGTAAAGCCCGTTCTGCCTCATTATTAGTCGGCGGTAATTGCGGATGATAAAAACACGCAATCACTGCATCCCAATCGGCTAAAAGGTTATGAATGGATAAACCAGCCACAGCCAATGGCAACGTTCTAAAATTAAGAAGTATTAAATCAAGTTGAGGACATTATGGCAGCCAAAGTAGAAATTTATACCTGGAGGACTTGCCCGTTTTGTATCCGTGCCAAAAGTTTGCTGAAGAGTAAGGGTGTTGAATTTACAGAATACAGCATTGACGGAGATGAGTCAGCCAGAAATAAAATGGCTCAAAGAGCAGATGGACGGCGCTCTTTACCGCAAATTTTCATTAACGATGACCATATCGGTGGTTGTGATGACATCCACGCTTTAGACGATCGAGGCAAGCTGGATGAGCTACTAACTTCTAGCAATAGCGTGTAAATTTAGAAGATATTGAACTAGCGACAAGCCGCGACAAATTACGCGGCAGTCGCTAAAACTCTATTTAGGAACTTTTTTCTCGCAAAAGTGTTTGTCCACAAGACTTTACCCTCCAGTTTTTCCTCAGCAGTACAGATGTACGTCAATTAGTAAGACCATCAAGAGATAATAATTGAATAACCATTTAATTTCTTGGTGATTGAGGTATAAAGGGTGAAACTGGCTTTTATCATTGATCCGATCCATTTGCTTGACCCGTGTCATGATACCAGCATTGCCTTGATCGAAGCAGCGCAAATTCTGGGACACGAAGTTTGGATAACTCAAGCAAATCTGCTGAGTGTAGTGGAGGGCAAAGCTTGGGCTGTCCTACAGCGAGTCGAACTTGTACCAGTGCAGTTAGTCGAGGGACGCTGGGTAGCGGCGAATCCTTGGTATAAGTTGAGCGATTCCTCCTTAACTTCTTTAGAGACAATGGATGCCGTATTTATGCGGACAGATCCACCTGTCAATGATTCCTACCTATATGCCACCTACATTCTGGATTACATTGACCAAAATAAGACCCTGCTAATTAACAGTCCTAGCGGCATCCGAGGGGCAAATGAAAAAATGTATGCCCTCCAGTTTACCAAGGCGATTCCAGAAACGATTGTCAGTGCTGATAAAGAGTTTATCCGAGAATTTGTCAAAGCAAAGGGGGCAGCAGTTCTCAAACCACTGGGAAACAAAGCTGGAGAAGGAATTTTATTTTTGCAATCAAGCGATCGCAATTTTAACTCTATTGTCGAACTCAGTACCCTCCAAGGTAGAGTCCCTGTAATGGTACAAACCTATCTAGCAGAGGCAAAAGCAGGAGATAAACGAATTATCCTGCTCAATGGCGAACCGATTGGTGCGCTCAATCGTCTCTCTAGTGGAACTGATTTTCGCAATAATATGGCAACTGGTGGTACAGTCGCTCAAACCGAAATTACCCCAAGAGAAAATGAAATTTGTACCCAAGTAGCCGAACGCTTAAGCCAAGACGGTTTAATTTTTGTGGGGATTGATGTTATTGGTGGCTACTTAACTGAAGTTAACGTCACTAGTCCTACGGGAATTCGTGAAATCGATCGCCTAGATGGTACTCACCTTGGTCATCAGGTTATTCAATGGATTGAACAGTCACTAAAAAACAAAAAATCAGTGTAATTATTGGTTCTTGCGTTACTTTTATGGAGAATTAATACTAAAGTGCCAGTTTAATAAACTATGAAGTCGAAAATTGCTAAAGTTACGAAAGCCATATCCAAGTCTTTTAATTAACTTCAGGAATTGTGTAAAATAACTCTCGTAGAGTGACGTGATAAACCCTTCATTTGTATGAAGGGTTTTTGAATCTCTCAAAGTTTCGATTACCCTGAAAAGGAATGCGTATATGGGCAAAGGAAGGTTAGAAGCATTCAGTGATGGGGTGATTGCCATCATCATTACTATTATGGTGCTAGAAATCAAAGTGCCGCATGGGTTCGATTTAGCCGCGCTGCGTCCGTTAATCCCGGTATTTCTGAGTTATGTGCTGAGTTTTATTTATATCGGCATCTACTGGAATAATCACCATCACTTACTACAAGCAGTCAGACAGGTTAATGGGCGTATCCTTTGGGCGAATCTGCATTTGCTGTTTTGGTTGTCGTTAATTCCCTTCGTCACTGGCTGGATGGGCGAGAATCACTTTGCTGCTATGCCAGTTGCCCTTTATGGTACGGTCTTGATGTTGGCTGCGATCGCATACTACATTCTTACCCGCGCCCTGATTTCTTACCACGGTAAGGATTCGACATTAGCGATCGCAGTCGGTGAAGACTTCAAAGGAAAAGTATCGGTGGTGTTTTATGCTGTAGCTATTCCACTTGCCTTTGTCAACTCATGGTTTGCCTGTGCATTGTACGTTTTAGTCGCGATTATCTGGCTTATCCCTGACCGTCGCATAGAGAAGACTCTCAGCGAATTTTAGATTTCTTAGACAGACCGTTAGAAGTCGCAATGAAACTTGTTAGTCCTACATCTATTCCGACTGCTTCACCGTGCGGGACTGTCTCTGGAATAGATACATCCCATTGCACAGTTAACATCACATACCACCCAGAAATCCTTTTGACCACACGAGCTTGTTTGATTATTCCACCGTCAGGGATGCTCCGTGATTGGCGAACTTTAACTGCACCAATTACAGGCAGTTTGACAAACCCATTGTTCAATGGACTTTGCCCTAACTGTGGAAAAGAAAAAGACCGCATTCGTCCTGCTTTTTTTAATCTTGGGAATCCATGATTTTATTCCCACATACTCACAAAAGCTTTTGCAGAAGCAGAATCGATGATAGGAGATGTAGAAATTAAGATCCGAGATTCATCAAACTCATGATAACGATATCGAATTACCAGATAAAGTAGGTATGATGGCGATCGCTGGCGTTTCTGAGAATATTAGTCTGAAACGCCCAACTGCCACCGCTTTTTAATTATTACCACTTTGAGACTGCTGGTAGCGACGCAAAACAGATTGGATATTTTTTTTACAAACCTCTTCACCAATTACCTGAGAAAGCGATCGCCACAACTGGGAACCCACTTGTTTGATATAGTCGTGTTCATAACTTATCTGCACCGCAATTTCCGCATAGGTGCGTCCCAACCAACTTTCCAGCAAAACTACAGATTGAACGTCATTAAGTCTTTGCCCAAAGGTAGAGCCTAAAAGAGTATCGACTAGATTCAGCGCCTCTTGTGGTGTCATGGGTTAGCCTGCTTTATTTATAGGTTGAACTTATGACATTTCTGTTTTCAATGATATTTTTATGTTGCCTGTTACATTTTTTTACAGGAACAACTCACCTTTTCTCACCGACAGAGCGATCGCATTTGGATTAATAATTAATCCAGTGTAATTAAATTATGCTTATCTCTCAAATTATAAGAAGGAGATCAACTCTATGAAATTTGGTATTGATATGGGACACAATTGCCCTCCAGATACAGGGGCAACAGGCATCAAACAAGAAGATGTTTTAACTAAAGCAGTTGGTACACGATTGATACAAAAACTCCGAGAAGCAAATCATATCGCTATCGATTGCACTCCCACAAGCGCTAGTGGTGTAACTGATTCTCTGAGACAACGAACTAATAAGGCTAATGCCAATAACGTTAATGTCTATGTTGCGATTCACTTTAATAAATTTAACGCTAAAGCTCATGGCACAGAAGTTTACGCCATTAGTAATGTATCACAAGGTATTGCTGAATCAGTTCTCAAAGAGATTGTTCAGCTTGGTTTTTATAATAGAGGAGTGAAAGATACAGGTTTCTTTGTTTTAAAGAATACACAAATGCCAGCTATTTTGATTGAGTGCTGCTTTTGTGATGCCAAAGTAGATATGGATCTATTCGACGTTGAAAAAATGGCGGAAGCAATTAAAGATGGATTAATAGGTAAGCCTAATAAAATTGAACCTAAAATTGATAAAAAATATGTTTTGGAAATTACAACTAAAACCTTTTTGAAGCCTTCTACAGAACAGGCATTAGACTTAGCAAAAGATTCTATCTTTGATATTGAACCAGGAGATTACCGAATTTTAGATGTCCGTTTTGAAGAAAATCATTATTGGGTTAAGTGGCCTGATAAAAGTCAAGGAAACAGAAACGAGCATTTTGTTTTTGCTGGACATGCCAAAGTTATAGAAAAAGATTAACTCACTCTATTTCAATCATTCCTTAACATCTATAACCCCGACTTATGTAGGAAGCCGGGGTTATGTAAATAGTTTTTAATAGTAGAAAGACATCATTACTAAATGATTTAGTAAACAATTATTTTCATAAAGATTTAGCAACAATATTTCTACAAGCTGGTATTGAAAGTGCAAAAATTATTGGTGAGTTCGATCTATTGGATTTCACAATTTCTGCCCTGCGTAAATCGATCGCACTTCACCGTTACGGCGGATGACTGCTTCGCCATTACTAACCTCTACGAGTGTCCAACCGCTTGAACCAATGCTTTCACCCATATTTATGCGGCGAGTCACGCCGTCAATTTTAAACAAAGCGGCAGATTTGTTACCTAACTCTAGCAATCCTTCTAAGGTATTACTCGGAGCAACTGCGATCGCAGTTGCCGGATATACTTGTTCCTGGGTAATAGTTGGTTCTGACTCTGGCGCGAGTGCTGCACGTAATGGAACCACTGGTAATGCAGGCAGAGGTTTGGGTGTTTGCCGCACGGTAATAGGTGCAGTTCGTCCAGCGACAGGTTTAAGTTCTGCTTGCACAGCCGCAGCCAACATACTTACGGTTACAGGCTTGGCAGCTTGCCGCACTGTATTCAGGGCACTTTTCACAACATTAGGTTGAGATCCCTGGAATGCGCTGGCAACTTTTGGGATGAGTGTAGGAGTTCCAGGAATCGCCGGTAGGGCGTAGCGCATTGGCGACGGCGCTTGATAAACGGGAACGTAGATCCGCTCAACAACGCTGCCAGAACGGTTAGGGGCTGGTGGTGTATTGTTAGCTAGAAGCGGAAGTGGTGGTAAATTACCAGTTGTTTGCCCGTTACCAAAGGCTATTTGATTAGTATTTATCCGACTGGTAAATCCCGTGCGAGATTTTTGATTGCTTTTTACTTCTTGCTTGTCTATAACTGCCAGTGCTCCTAGCATATAGTCAACCAAATCTGCCTCAATTTCTACTTTTGTTGGCAACTGTGACTGCGATTGCGGCGCTAGAAGAGCTTGCTGAGTTAAGTTGGTATTTAAAAGATATACAACTCCAGACTGCACCAGATAGATAATACTAGCGATCGCCACTCCTAAAGTTGTTCCTATAATCAGCAGTTTGCCCAAAGTCCGACTACTTTTCTGACGCTTTCTACTAACTGCTTTAATGGTGCCGTTATCAAAGACAACGGTACTCAAGTGCTTGTGATTATCTTGAACAACTGACTGTCCGTTTGGTAAGATAATCTGCGGGATTGTAACTGTTTGCAGAGGCACATATTCTGAAGGTGACTGGCGTTGAGCTTGGGAGGAAACCCCACCAAAAGACTGACTCGATTTGTTCTGTCTAGCGTGCCTAACGGTTTGCGAAGGCAGATTATCACTAACATCCAGAATGTAGTCGATATCGGCAAAGAGTTCATCCATTAGGCCATCAGCATAGTTTTCTATCGACCAAGGCTCGTTGGCGATTAAGTCTTCTGATGGTTCCGGTACTATGAGACGGGTGTTGGCTTCTTGTAACATAGACTTTCTGGGTTATTGCTAGGACGAGGAAACGCCGCGCCTACTGCCTGGTAATTAGGATTACAGATGAAATATCCAATCCGCCGTCTTATTGAGACGAGTTGGTTGAGCGCTGGTATTAAAATGAACTTGAATCTGGGGATTGTTGATGATAGCAGTACTAATATTTATGTCATCTATCATACCAATCTCCCTCCCTACTACTATACTCAGTCTTTATCAAGTTTGTATTAAGCTAACGCTGGAAACTCTTGCTGGCTCTTGCTTCTACGTAATTCTAAATATAATAATAAAGCGTTAACATCGGCTGGGTTTACACCACCTATACGTGCAGCTTGACCAAGAGTGAGTGGTTTTACGTGAGTTAGCTTTTCCCGTGCCTCTTTGGAAAGAGTATCAATTGTTGTATAGTCCAAATCCGCAGGTAACTGGCGGTGCGCTTGGCGGGCAATTTGGTCAATTTGATTTTGTTGCCTAGCGAGATAGCCAGAATACTTAATGTCAATTTCTGCACCTTCTTTCTCGGCGCGGTTGAGGTTGGGGTTTCCCAGTCCAAACCTGTCGAGGTCAACGTAATGGAATCCCGGACGGCGCAGTAAGTCATTGAGGGTAATTGAACCTTTGATTGCTTGTTGGGTATTAGATGCGATCGCTATTCCTATTTCATCATGTTCTTTAACTCGTGTAGTTTGCAATCTTTGCTTTTCTGTGGTAATATTCGTTTGTTTTTGGGTAAATAGATCCCATCTGCGATCGTCAATTAAACCAATTTCTCGTCCCAAGGGTGTCAAACGTTGGTCGGCATTGTCAGAACGCAATAATAAGCGGTACTCTGACCTACTGGTGAGCATTCGGTAAGGTTCGCGTAAATCTTTTGTACACAGGTCATCAACTAGCGTTCCAATGTAACTTTGCTCGCGGGCAAACACAATCATTTCTTGAGAACGAACAAATCGAGCCGCATTAATTCCTGCCACAAGCCCTTGGGCTGCCGCTTCCTCATAACCTGTAGTACCGTTAACCTGCCCAGCACAAAACAGTCCGGCAACCTTCTTGGTCATCAGTGTGGGGTAACACTGAGTAGCAGGTAAATAGTCATATTCCACGGCATAGGCTGGACGCAGCATCACACATTTTTCCAAACCGGGGAGAGTCCGCAACATCAGCAACTGCAAATTTTCTGGCAACCCTGTGGAAAAACCTTGGATATAAAGTTCGGGTATATCCCGTCCTTCTGGCTCAACAAAAATTTGATGGCTTTCCTTATCGGCAAAGCGCACAATCTTATCTTCAATACTGGGACAATAACGCGGCCCTTTGGCTTCCACCCAACCGCCATAAACTGGCGAAAGGTGTAAATTCTCTTGAATTAGGCGATGGGTTTCGGCGGTGGTGCGGGTGATATAACAAGGCATCTGTTCCCGTTCTACCCACGCATCTGGATCAAAACTAAACCAGCGAACATCTTCATCCCCTGGCTGGATTAGCATTTTACTATAATCTGCCGATCGCTTGTCTACCCGGGCTGGGGTTCCAGTTTTGAGTCTTCCGGTTTCAAATCCCAGGCGATTTAGGGTTTGTGTCAATCCCTCAGCTGCAAATTCTCCAGCGCGTCCGGCTGGCATTGATTTGTTGCCAACCCAAATTTTGCCCCCTAAGAAAGTGCCAGTTGTCAAGATGACTGCTTTACATTGGAACCCTACACCAAAATAAGTTTCAACGCCGATGACTTCATCATTAGCACCTAGCACCAAATCTGTCACCATACTTTCGCGGATTGTCAAGTTTTCTTGATTATCGACAATATTCTTCATCACTGCTGCATATTCGCGCTTGTCCGTCTGGGCGCGTAATGCCCAAACAGCAGGCCCTCGTGAAGAGTTGAGGATACGTTTTTGCAAGTAGGTACGGTCTGCTACTTTACCAATTTCCCCGCCGAGTGCGTCTACCTCATGAGTCAACTGAGATTTGGCCGGGCCACCCACTGCTGGATTACAGGGTTGCCAAGCGATTCTATCCAAGTTGAGCGTCAATAACAGGGTACGACAACCGAGGCGTGCAGAGGCCAGAGCCGCTTCGCAACCGGAGTGACCTGCACCGACGACTATGACATCAAAAGCGTCTTGGAATTCAACGGAATTGTGCATGGTCATACTTACAGGATCGGCAAGCTTAGAGTTCTTTTCAATTTTAACTGTTCCAGTGGTTTCATGGATGTAACTTTCTAATAAAAAAGTTATCAAATTTACTAGTACTCAATTAAAATCTTTTACTTTTTAAATTGAGTCTTAAACAAAAAATATTGTATTTTTTAATATTTGTGACAACATTCCGGGTTATTTATCGCAGCTATTGTTCACGTGGTTAGTTATTAATCCAATCTAGTCTCTGACTGGTATGTATTAAAGATTTTGGACAATTTGGATAAGACTAGAGTTCAGTAACAATAAAATATTTATGACTTCAACTCATCAATAACAGAGTTTTCAATAATTCTATTAACTTGAATCCTTGAATAAGCTAAACAACTATTTAAAAATGAAGCTCACCATCAGAAAACAAAAAAGTATTACTAGATTTTTTAGAAAGGCAAGTTTCATCGGTATAGTTATCGGGATGATTTTTGTCTTAGTAGCTAGTAATGAGATTACCCACCACCAATTTGCTAGAACTGCTCAACCATTAAATGTATGCTCGACAACTGGTTCATCACCTTGCATAGATACCTCTAAACAAACAACATCAAAACCATTTATTCCCAACCCAGAATTAAATGGAAAACAGCGTTTTTTATCTGCGGTTAGCCAGAAGTTAACCACAATTCCCCAGCCTG
The DNA here is from genome assembly GCF_036919895.1 of Nostoc sp. GTDB lineage: Bacteria > Cyanobacteriota > Cyanobacteriia > Cyanobacteriales > Nostocaceae > Nostoc. The sequence continues at coordinate 83,547 of NZ_JBALBW010000132.1, read as the reverse complement.
GTACTTATGAATATACTTTGCTACGAACTTATGGTGCAGTTTTTGTCAATCAAGATGTTGAAATTAAACTACCGCCGAAAAACATCCTTATTAATGAACAGGAAACCCAAGAGTTTCAATCTACTTTAACAATGGGTCGCGTTGATAGCACTAATGATTGTTATTTACAAAAATCGGCGGCTGACGCTCTAAATAAAGCGCGAGTTAAACAACATATACCGCTAAAATCTGGTTATGGTTCTGGTGATTGTACTCGCACTTTTAACACAAATTTAAGATTTTGGCAGAAATATGCTAATAATCAAACTTTAGCAAAAGTTCAACAGGGTAAAGAAACAAAAATTCTCGGTTTAGTTGCACCTCCAGGAACTTCACAACATCTCTGGGGTTTAGCAATTGATTTACGTGTAGATAGTAAAGAACAAAGAAAAGCTCTGAATCAAAATGGTTGGTTTCAAACTGTAGAAAATGATGTTCCCCATTGGACTTATGTGGGTTTAGCTGAAGATAATTTACCTCTGTTTGGTTTTAATAAACAAGTTATCCGGGGAATTATTTATTGGATTACACCACTTTAATTGTTAGATGAAATGAAAATTTGGGAATACTAATCTAAAAGATGTATTGTCAGGGATTTAGCTATGGCAAACGAAGCTGCTAACCAGGAGCAAAACTTCCTAATTGATTTATTAAGAGCAACTTATCAAAATCAGGAAGTATATCCAATTCTGCAACATAACTTAAGCAAACTCAATGATAATTTAGCTTTAATGTTGCGAAAATGGGTAAGCGATCGCTTTGCTAAAGAATCTGCCAATGCTAGTAATATAGTTGGAGTTATTGTCAATTATATCAGGTGATGGTGCATTTGCCGCTTTAGCTAAAAAGCTCCATGAATATGGAAAAACTGTAATTGGATGTGCTTACGAAGGACAAATTAATCGGGTTCTTAAGTCTGTTTGCGTAAGCGAAGCTCGTCGTAGACATCGCTTTATACCTATACCTGCTCCCCAAGCAAAAATAGAGGATATTCCAATTAACGAAGTAAAGAACCAGAGTTCATTAAATGATGATATTTTCGTAGAAACTAAGAAAGTTTTGCAGGGATTAAAGCAAAATATTGAGCAATTAAATCAGCTTAAGCAAGTTGGTATTCCTATATCTCAAATTCACAAGGTATTAAGAGACAAAATTCCAGACTTTGACCAAAAAAGAGAACAGCACGGTGAAAAATTGACAATCTTCTTGAATAAAGTTATTGAAAAAACAGATATTTATCTATCGATTAAGAACAATAAATTATTTTTAAGAGAAATGTTAACGATAGGCTCTAATGGCTCATCAAATAAAATCGTGAAATGTCTAACTGACTCTAGGAATAACTTCAAAGAGATTGTAGCATCTGGCAAATCTTAATACCAATTATTTATGAAACTTTATCAAATCAAGCTTGTTGAGACAAGGAGCTTAAGCCCCTTGTTCAAGAATTTTAGGTCGTAGATGCAGAGCAGCTTGTTATTAAACATCGCAACCTAAATGTCAGAAATTACGCAACAATAGCAAAAACACTAATTTTCAGGTAGGGGCAATTCATGAATTGCCCCTACCGCATGTAGTTTTGCTTCTCTGGTTTTAGCAAAATATTAATTGAAAAGTGGATTTAGTATTACTTCACTTCACTGGGTTCAAACTTAGTCACCTTACCTTTCTTAATCGCTACAATCACATCATAATGAGAACAGTAAGCGAATGTGACATCATTGGCTTTGTTATAAAGGTTAACTACATGACCTGCACCACCTATCTGGATACCGATTGGCTCCAAGTCACCAAAAAAGAAACGACGAAGTTGATCGCCACTACCAATCTGACCCTTACTTTTAGTCAGCAAATCTAGTTTTTGGGCTACAGACATTTCTTCGGCTGCTGATGCCTGTACTAATGACGGATTGATCGCTTTTAGTGGTGCGTCCCAAACTGTAAAAAAACCAACCAAAGCAAAAGTTGTAAGTAAGGGTGCGAGTTTCATTTGTGACTCCTCTTTTTTGTTTTATCCTGAACATCCCAAGCATCTCAGGTGAGAGTGAGAACTTATTGAAACTAAAGCACTATTTTCATGAATTTATCCTTTGAGAAAACTTAGTTGATTCTCAGCACTTTCTCAGGCAATGATGCGAACTCAAAATCACAGCATAATTTAAGTATTTTCTCAACAAAACCTCATTCAGTTAAGAATGGCGGCAATTTATAATGAGCAATGCTTTTATTGCAGTGGTGTTATTGTGACTAGACCCAAAAGACGACATCACCTAGTTCATAGAGTTTCAGGACAAACATATCTCTGGCTGGCAATGCTAATTTTTGCCGCATCTGGCGCAGTTACCCGGAAGCTAACAGAAATTGGTGCTGAACATTTTATCGGCGAACGCAATCCGATTTCTTTGTGTAATGTTTTATTTGTGGGAAACCTTTGCGCCTTGATACTTCTGATCCTCATCTATGGGCGACAGTGGAACAAAGCTACTTTGAAGCAACTCTCAAGGAAAGATTGGGTCAGTCTAACAGCAGTAGCTATTTTATCGGGAGCGTTGGCTCCTGGCTTAATTTTCCAGGCACTTTCAGTCACAGGGGTGAACAATATCATCTTGGTGGGACGCTTGGAACCGCCGCTAACTCTGGCTTTATCAGTCTGGTTATTGAGAGAACGGGTAAATATTTGGGAATTTATCGGAGCGATCGCAGCGTTTGTTGGTGTTATCCTAACTATCATCCTTCAGCCTCCAACAGATACAATGATGAATATGGGAGGTTTTAGTTTAGGCATAGGGGAAATTTTAGCAGCAGTAGCGTCTATAGCTGGAACCGCTTCTACCATTATTGGTAAGAAATACCTTTCGCAAATTCCTTTGGGAATCTATAGCATTTTTCGGACTGCACTAGGAACCATAATCTTTTTCTTCATTGCTTTAGTCCTCTATGGCAGCGATCATTTCGCTAATGCCCTCTCACCATTCTTATGGCAATGGATGTTTTTATATGGTGGGTTGATTGTGGTGGTAGGCCAGTCTTTTTTGATTAAAGGCTTGAAAACTTGTACTATATCTACGGCTTCATTAATTGGCTCATTTGGCCCAATTGTAGGCATCATAGCAGCCTATTTTATTTTGGGTGAAGCCCCTACCTTACCTCAATATATTGGCGGTAGCGTGATTTTAGTAGGCATATTTTTGAGCCAGTTTGGAATTTGGCGTAAGACTTCTAGCATTGCGTCTGGCAAGGTAAATTCTACTGCGGCACAGCAACAGGTAGAAGCTGATATGGGATTCAAGGGAATTTGAATCAGGCGGAAGAATTTTGGGTTTTGGGTTGAATAATCTAAAATCTAAAATTGAAGGCATAGGGGACAGAAGCAAAGAAAGCTTATGCCCTAAGCCTTTGCGTTATTTTGAACTGTACAGTTATTATTGCCCTGCTGCACTAGTATGTCAAAATAAAAATACCAGATATATCAAGGTGAGCGATCGCTCCCAAAGCTAGATTAAAGGATTGACCTGAGCAATGGCAGACCAAACCAATCAAAATCAAGCGGGAGAAGTAGCTCCCAGCACTGTTGACAAGCAAGCTCCCAGTGTGGCTAAAGAAAACGCTCCTAGTACAGATTCACCCGAAGCCACAGACCTCCCGACTGCCAACGCGCCAGATTCAAACGCTGCTAAACCAAGCGCGACACCCCCCAAGCGAGAAAAACCCGCAGCCAAAGCCGCAGTAGGAGAAAAACCAGCACCAGCCGCAACAGAAGAAAAACCCGCCGCAGCTAAAGCTGCCAAAAAGGAAAAAGCCCCATCTGTTGAAGATAAGCCATTTGTAGAGTTTATTGAGCAAGACTACTTGCCAGCTTTACAAAAAGCGATCGCTCAACAAGGTGTGCAAGATTTACAGGTGTCTTTTGCCAAGCAGAAATTGCCAATTACTGGCTTTGAATCTGCTGAAGAATGCTGGCAAATTATTGGCACTTGGAAAGAAAAAGGTTTGCGTCAGTTTAACCTGTATTTCCCCGAAGAAGATATTCAAGGCAAAAAGGGATTTTCCTGTAATGAAGGCAAAAAACCTAGCACTCTTGAGTCATTCTTAATCGATGAGCGCAAAATTACGCTCGATTTGTTGGTATTTGGCTTAGTTCAGCGCTTGGACGGTCAAAAGTGGCTAGGTATAAATTAGTCATTGGTCATTGGTCATTGGTCATTGGTTTTTTGACAAAGGACAAATGACAAATGAAAATTTAAAGTTCGTGAAAATGGTAGGTAACGGCTCCAGTGTTGGGGTCGTTATCTATTTTTACATAACCTGATTTGTACATCTCATTGAGAGTAGCTTCTACTTCAGCAAAGCTAGATCCCGTGAACTTCACGCCTTGAGTGACGGTTAAAATACCACCCTTGCTTTCCGCCGCTTCAATCAATTTAATCATTAGTTGGTTGCCTGTTGGGCGGTGGACTTGAGAGGCAACCACTGCTTGGTTCAACGGCACACCGAAGGGAGATACACCCGCTTTTAATCTTAGGTTGTGTTCGTATTCGTCAACTATGCCAGGGATGAGAAGCAAATCCACGGTCTGTCCTATATAGAACAAACCAAAAGTACACAGCCACAGCAAACCCGTGCCTATCTTGCCATTGTATAAGCGGTGCAGTCCTCCTAATCCGAAAAATCCAACTGCACACAAAATATAAGAGACAAGAAGTCGGTCTTTATGCTGATTGTTTTCAGGATTCATCTTGTTTTCAACCTTTTGGATTTGCTCTTGTTGTCTAAGATGGGTTGTCCATGTTGTAGTAGCAACTACAGAAAAATACTGAGATAAAAGTGCTTTTGAAATACAAAATGTGCGTGCTACTCCACTCGATCGAAACAGTGCTAATCGCTGAACTACGTTTATTTGACTACTAATCTGCGATTATTGGTTCCGTAAATATTGAATGATTGTTGCAACTCTTAATCTTTTGCTTACAAATTTCTCACCCGCACCTTGGTAGACTGAACTTTATACAATTGGATTATTGTGGGCTGTTAGGCTTTAACAGAACATTACCCTTGGCTTTCTGGTGAGGCAGTCCTATCTTGGGGTCTTCCCCCATGAAAACTGCACCAAGCCAAAGGGTCTACTTAAGATAATAAAGACGAAAGAGCAATCAAGACATGGTAGATTCCCTCAAAAAACCAGGCTTTGAAGAAATCCGGCCAGGGATTAAAGTCCCGGCAAAAGAAACCCTGTTAACACCTCGGTTTTATACTACCGATTTTGATGAAATGGCGCGGATGGATATTTCCGTCAATGAAGACGAGTTACAAGCCATTCTCGAAGAGTTCCGCACTGACTACAATCGCCATCACTTTGTTCGGGATGCGGAGTTTGACCAATCCTGGGATCATATTGATGGGGAAACTCGCAAGTTATTCGTTGAGTTTCTAGAACGTTCCTGTACGGCAGAGTTTTCTGGCTTTTTGCTATATAAAGAACTCGGCCGTCGCTTGAAAGGGAAAAGCCCCGTATTGGCAGAGTGCTTTAACCTGATGTCACGAGATGAAGCACGTCACGCTGGCTTTTTGAATAAAGCTTTGTCGGACTTTAATCTCTCCCTAGATTTAGGGTTTTTGACTAAGAGTCGCAGTTATACCTTCTTTAAACCGAAATTCATCTTCTACGCCACCTATATTTCTGAGAAGATTGGTTATTGGCGCTACATCACTATTTATCGCCATTTAGAAACACATCCCGAAGACCGGGTTTATCCAATCTTCCGGTTCTTTGAGAACTGGTGTCAGGATGAAAACCGTCACAGTGATTTCTTTGATGCGGTCATGAAATCTCAGCCGCAAATGTTGAATGATTGGAAAGCACGGCTATGGAGTCGGTTCTTCCTGTTGTCGGTGTTTGCGACAATGTATCTTAATGACATCCAACGCAAGGACTTTTACGCCACCTTGGGATTGGATGCACGAGAATACGACATCCACGTAATTCAGAAGACTAACGAAAACGCGGGTCGGGTGTTCCCTCTAATGCTGGATGTAGAGAATCCAGAATTTTATCAGCGCTTGGATACTTGTATCAGCAATAATGAAAAGCTGGGTGCGATCGCTAATTCTAACATTCCTAAATTCCTGCAATTCTTCCAGAAACTGCCACTTTACATCTCCAATGGTTGGCAGTTATTACGGCTGTACCTGATGAAACCGATTGATACTGTTTCTGCTCAAGGGGCAGTTCGTTAATTTATAACAGGTTTGCGAAAGCTTTAGTGGTTCTGTTAATTGCAGAACCACTTTTTTTTCTTGTAACAGTCAATGCCTGACACTATACCTCTACTTAATCATTCATGAACAACAAAATTCCCGACTTCTCAAAGAAATCAGGAATCTGAGGCTTCAATTTTTACAAATCAAATAGGATTCATATAGCGATTCTGATAGTAAGCCAAAATTTGGTTAACTTGTTGCCTACTTTCTGAACCAGAGTTTGCTGTCCACGAAATAGACAAGCCACCAATTTGACTTTGATTGTAATCAAACTGTTGGGATGATTGGGGGATTAAATCCACTTCTACCCCTTCGACTTGACACAAATGAGCTGCTAGCTCTCTATAGACAGCTAAAGGCAAACCAGCAAATTCAATTTTTTCCTTAGTCTCCATCTTTATGAAGCTCCAACATTAAAAGGATTTGAGGAGGGTATTGTCGCTGAAACAGGATTACCATTAGCAGATGTAGCTGATGGCGTTGAGTTGACAGCCCCTTCCCCTACCATTTTGGCAACTTCTATACCAAATTGTTCAAAAATTACAATCGGATTAGAGCCTCCATTCATTTCAATCCGTTTAATAAGTACGCCGTTGGCCAATCGCTGTCCCGCCTGCACATAGCGACTCGTTGGCTCATCCGGTACTTTGATAATCGCCTGCGGTTCCTTACTAATTAGAACTACACCACTCACAATAACTGCCCTTGCTAACTCAGGTTGTGCCGGTGGTGGCAGTACAGATACTAAAGTGGGGTTGGAGACAACTTGAGGCAAAACTTTAGGTAAAACTGAAGTCAAAGTAGGATTGACTTTTTTTGGTACAGAAGCAATGTTATTTTTCTTCTGATTCTGATTTTTCTGATTCTGATTTAAAGCTACGCTGCGTGTTGGAAGTTTTCGTACTGGTATCGATGCAGTCGGTAGCTTAGGCAACACGGGAACAGGTCTTCCAGGTGTTGTAGACACTCTAGTAACCATCTGTCCGAAAACTTGTGCAAACGGATCAGTCCGCTCTTTTGATACCAGAATTAACGGTGCCCGCTCTGTAGCATTAGTAGATTGAATCAAGCTAACAGATCCGGGGGTAACTTGTGAAACCTGTTTGGCAGGGATCACTGGATTCTTAAAGGATTGAGCCACAGGTGGCGACTTTGCTGCTATTTTGGGAATCGGCGCGGGATTGATGGCTTGTGGTGTATCTTCAGAAGCACATCCAGCGATCGCTAAGGTTAAAATAGCTGCAATTGTAATTTTTGAATTTCTGCCCATGAGCTGTTCTCAAAAGCCATTGGAAAATTTAAAAATGGAAATCAACATGCCTGAAATTTGTATCAAAGGCAAAGTATGTTCCCTTTATAACCTAATTTTTTACAATTCAAGGGTTATTTTTGGCACTAGCAGCCCAGCATAACTGCGGATTCAGTTTTTTTGCAGTTAATCGTCTGCTACACCCATAAGCTGTTTCATCAAATCCAGACCTTTCTTGACTCTACGGGAAACTGTGACGACACTGATTCCTAGATGTTCTGCAACTTGTTTTTGTGTCAAATCTTGTAAAAACACACATTCCAACACATCGCGGGTACGTTCTTCAAGCTGAACTAATGCTTGTTGCAAGCGAAGTTGATCTTCTTGTGCCAATTGAAAGCTGCGATAGTGAGGATCTGGAACTAATTCTCCCAAACAAGTAGAGCCTTCTTCTCCATCTTGGATTGGTACATCAAGGCTCAAGGGAGAGCGATTTATCCACGCTAACTTAATTTCTTGCCATTCGTTTGGGGAAATTTCTAGTGCTGTTGCTAATTCGGTGTCTGTTGGTTGGCGATTATGCTTTTCACGCCAAGAGCGTGACACTCCTATTGCTTGCTGTTGCAATGCTAACCACTTCCGAGGAATTCGCACGGTAACACCTTTATCTCGGAGATAGTGTTGAATTTCACCCCGAATATAGGGAAGAGCGTAGGAACTAAAGGCATGTCCCTTGGAAAGTTCAAATTTTTCAATCGCTCTGATTAAGCCCAAACATCCAACCTGGATCAAATCATCGTAGGTTTCATGACATTGATTTGTCCAGTAGTGAGCTTCTTTTCTCACAAGTCCAAAATTTAGTTTTACCAGTTGATTGCGAACATTTTCTGACCGAGATTGCTGATATTCTCGCAACAACTGCCAAATTTCATGTTTTAGTTCATTGGTGACTGTGGTAGGCATAGCACCGTATTTATTGAGTAAATTAACAATCAATTACTCACTTTTAAACTTAACTGCGATCGCGCTGTATTTGTATAGCAAATTCTCTAGACAACAAGAACGTTTTTCTAAAAAAATTCCATAGAGTTGCTTGACAATCGAGCAAAGTTTAAATGAGCGAAATTGGTATTTAGTTTGTTATTTATCTTGGGGATTATCTGTAGCTGTTTTTCAAACTACATAGGAATAAAATATAAAATTAATCACTAAATATAAAACCGGGATTTTACTTAACTTTAATTAATTAATGGTGAAGCTAATTTTTATAAACAAAACAACAGTAGTCGGATTGTTTTGGGATAGGTAAAAGTTTGATTTACAGTAAAATTACGTGTCCATTCAAACAAGATTTATCCAACAATTAAAAATTACTAATAATATCTAGTAAAAGTATGTATATTTACGCAAGCCAATAAATAAAATAGTGAGATAGCCTTTTTTGTACTGGGCGCAATACGGTTCAATCAATGGTCAAAGGAAATTTTTTTTAACGTAGATGCAGATAGGTTTGCCGAAGGTAATGCCATCTCTACGAGACTCTATGCAAACGCGCAGCATTTTGCAGAGAAGGAAGAAATGCTTAACTAAACTATATTAGGGACTTCCAGAAAATAAACTATCCAATTTATTCAGATTATATTTTTCTTATTCCCCCTACTCCCTAAAAAAAGGCAGGGCTGTTTCATTCTTTCAAAGCCTCTTGAAAAACTAGGGACAAGGGAAGAAGGAATTTTTCTCTTGTCTCTTTCGTCTCTGTAAGGCTTTTATAGGAATGAAACAGCCCTGAAAATGGGGGCAAAGAAGTTAACTTTTGTGATGAAACCTGATGCTGACAGAATTGTAGTTCTGAATGCCAGGTCAGTTATCTAAGTCCAGAGAATTTAGCCACGACTCGGTTCAACCCGTCCAAAAAATAGACCGCGAATTTTGACTTCTTTAGGTTCGCCAGCACCTAAATCTGTATCAGATGGCTGTTCGCTCTCAAAAGTACCAGCAATTTCACCACTAGAGCTATCTACTTTAGCGATTTGCAGAGAAATCTTGCCGTTAAGATTTTCAGCACGCTTAACGTTAGTGCGGGTAAGTTCTTCATTATCCGTAGCGGGGAGAGCCACAGCATTATCGTAACCACTGACCACACCACGACCTTTGGGATCTAAGAAGGCAGCACCACGATAGGAAGGAACTTTGAAAGTGCCTTCAAAGTCCGTGGAGGTGTTAATACTGCTCAAACTGGGTTGGGTTTGAGCAACCAAGTTTTTGATGGTGAAGAGGAAAGGTACTCGCTCACCACCAGGAAGTTGTACGGTGATGGCTTGGAAATCAAGACCATCAGTTTCCGTGAAAGTCAAGCTATTATCTGAGTTGATTTTTAGATTACCTTGCACCTGGTCAATGGTGGAAGTGTATCTGGTCAACAATTTGCCAGCAACAAATTCTGCTTCTTGGCGTTTATTAGCAGGTTCTTCTTTGATGAAGAAGCTAGTTGGTTCTAAGCAAAGTTCTTTGATGGCATAAGACTGGCTAGAATCGATGGGAATGGAGCCACGGCTTGTTTCTGCTAGTTGGGGGCATTTGTTCGCCAAGCCAGTGCCACGAATTTGATCGTAAGTGAGTACATCTCTACTACTAGTAGCAGGAGCATCACTACAAGCTGTGATTAGTCCCAGGCACAAAGCCAAGAATGCAACAATTAAAGCGCGATACCTCATGGTCAACCTCAATCTCAAAAATTAATATCTAAGTTGTAAAACTGCATCGAAGCTTTGATCTCTGACGAGAAGCCATCCTCGATCGGATACTGCATTGCTCTGATTGCCAGAGTTTAAACAAGTGTCCGGGCGTATAGGTTGGAAGTCGTCACTCAAACTTTTCTCTGCTAAACGTAGTTAAACGTGTCGTTCTCTTGAGCTTGGGATGTAAACCCCAGACTGAGTAACACACTGCATCCATGTTGGATGTGTGTTACTAGGGAAGCAAAAAACCAGCAGTTTTACTGTTGGTAGCATTTGTTAGATTTGGGCGTGTGGATGAGTAAGCGCCACACAGAGCGGCATAAGTGCTTGCCTCAAAGAGTACGAAGAGAGTTGTCTGCTTCGCACTTTACTTTTGCCAATTGCAAAAGCAGCTTCGCCCAAGTCTTTTTGTATCATGTATGTGACGCTACTACATACAGCCCATTGTTTGATGGGGAAATTAGCCAGATCATACGATTTTTTTTAACTCAAAATCAAAGTACTCAAAATCAAAGAAAATCTCGTCTCGATCGCATCTAGCTGCTGTGGAGGCTATGCTAAAGGTTACTACGCTCTTTTAGGAGCGATCGCAATTGCTTTTAATAAAGATACAAATCTAGTTATATTCAACCCTTACTTAGGTAAGTGAAGGGATGGGGGACGCAGTGAGTCAAGAGGAACTAGGGAAAATTAAAAATCTCCGGTAAATTTGAGTTGACCTCATTTATACGGAAAGGCTGGGATGAACGATCGCAAAAATCTGGAATCAGGGGAGTTGTCCTGTAAACTGCAAACGCTCGTAACTGTAGTGGATGATGCAGTTCGGGATTGTGAAGGCGATACTGTAGCTCTTTTGGCCTTGCTGCGGCAACTAGAACAGTTACATCGAGAGATCCGGGATGGGGTTTTTCAAGAGAGTTTACCTGTTAACCGTCGGCAACTTTACTCACTGCTGAAAGATATTGAGTCTGAGGGAGGTTGGCCTTATATTGAGCGCATGAGGCTACAAGCCTTTTTAGCGAATTTGCCACAAGAGGCTCCCCAAGAAAATAGCCGTGAAGTTTTGGAAAGCGATCGCTCCTTTGCTGATTAGCTCGAAATTAACAACTCGGATCGCCTCATCAACCGCTAAACCAAGAGCGGTTGCTCATTGAGGCTTTAAGAGTCATTAGTCAATAATAATTTCCCACCTCTGCTTAGGGTTTGTGGGTTATGCCATTACAAAGAAGGCGATCGCGCTTTTCAAGATTACGGTTGTGCTTGAGGTAATCACCTACCCAGTCGCAACCACGAACAAGCAGATCGTCAAGATTTAAATTCCACAAAATTATTGTGTTGTCATCACTAGCTGATGCTAATGTTTGACCATCTGGGCTAAAACTTACACTTAACACCGCAGCATGATGCCCATTAAGACTTTTAATTAATTTGCCTTTATGACTCCAGAGTTTCACCGTACTGTCCCAACTGGCGGCAGCAAGCAATTCACCATTGGGACTGAAAGTGACAGCATTAACGCTATCGCTATACCCCTTTAACAAGGTTTTCAACAAGGTACCATCTCGTCGCCACAGTTTTACGGTGTTATCCCAACTGGCAGAAGCCAGTAACTCATCAGTGGGACTAAAGCTGACACCTAAAACCCAACTGTCATGGGGCGAAAAAGTTTTCAGCAACTTACCTTCACGGTTCCACAGTTTCACCGTTTGGTCATCACTAGCGGAGGCTAAAATCTGACCGTCAGGGCTGAAATTTACGCTATTTACCCAACCCTGATGCCCGACTAAGGTTTTGAGTAACTTGCCTTGACGGTTCCACAGTTTCACCGTTTTATCTTTGCTAGCTGATGCCAAAAACTGACCATCGGGGCTGAAATTCACGCTCATCACACTATCGCTATGTCCGTGGAGAGTCTTGATTAAAGTACCGTCAAGCCGCCAAAGTTTCACGGTTTTGTCATAACTTCCTGAAGCCAACATTTCACCTTTGGGGTCAAAACTGACACTAGGAACTTTATTTTTGTGTCCTACTAAAGTTTTGTAAAGTCGGGTTTTCACCTCGTTATTATTGGTGTATCGTTTCCAGAGCTTTACGGTGCGATCGCTACTACCAGAAGCTAGCATCTGACCGTTGGGATTCCAAGCAACGCTCAAAACTCGATCCTGATGTCCTTGAAGAATAGACGGTGTTGGGGCATTTAAACTCCATAGTTTCACGCTTTTGTCGAAACTTCCTGAAGCCAGCAATTTATTATCTGGACTGAAAGCGATGCTAACAACAGCATCGCTGTGTCCTTTGAAGGTTTTGAGTAAAGTTCCAGTGATACTCCAGAGGTTTATGGTATTGTCTTCGCCTGCGGAAGCTAACTTTTTACTATCGGAACTAAAGCTTAAACTCCACACTGTGCTGCTATGGTGCCGTAAAGTTTTGTAAGGACGAAAATCAAAACCGTCTTTAGTGCCGTTGCTCTCCCTCTGCCAAAGTTTCACTATCTTATCTCGACCTGCTGATGCTAAAAATTTCCCATCAGGGCTGAAAATAGCTACAATCACACCCTGCTGATGTCCCTGCAAAGTTGTAACCAGGCTACCATCGCGTCGCCAGATTTTCACTGTCTTATCGTCGCTAGCCGAGGCGATGAATTGACCATCGGGACTGAAGTTTACCCAGTTAACCCACCCTTGATGTCCTCTCAGTATTTTTACCAAGCTACCATCTTTACGCCAGAGTTTTACGGTTGTATCCTTACTGCCAGTAGCTAACAACTCACCATCAGGACTGAAATTAACGCTATAAACCCAATCTTTATGTCCTTTCAGGGTTTTATATGGCTTAGGGTCAAATTTACCTGTAACCGGGTTTTTGTGCCAGATTTGCACTGTTTTGTCGAGGCTGGCGGAGGCTAGGGTTTGACCATCTGGGCTGAAACTTACACAAGTAACAGCATCAGTGTGACCTTTGAGGGTTTGGAGTAAAGTACCATCAGGATGCCAAATTTTCACCGTCCGATCTCGGCTACCTGATGCTAGGGTTTGACCATCTGGACTGAAATTTACTCCCCAGACAATATCGGTGTGCCCTTCCAAGCGGTTAACTTCTGTTACCCCATAAACTGCCTGTTGCAGGGCTGTCACCACCCGCATTCGGGTATCTGGTTGTACTCCATCTGCCTGTTTAAGTCCTCTCCAAGCCCGCAAACTTTCTAATAAAGCATCAAACTCTTTATTAGACGCAAATAGAGCTTCGCTAGCAGCAGTAATTCCACTAATTCTCAAGTTGGTTTCACTGCGTTCCGCTCGGAGAGTTTGGCGAATTGCTGCTGTTTTTTGCAAGTCGGCTTGCCACCATAATGCTGCTATTGTTCCCCCCATGATTGCTAGGATTGCGCCGACAATCCGTGCTTCTCGCAGTCGGCGTTGCAACACCAAATTGAGTTGCTTTTGACTAAGTTGTTGGGCTACTTCCGCTCTAGTTTTTTCGAGTTTGATTTTTTCAAATTCGGCAAGCATACCATAGTTGTTTTTTTGGCGAATGGGTTCAACTAAATAATCGTGAACTAGCTGGTAGCGATCGCTTAATTCTTCTCTGACTCGCAATACCAAACCTGAACCCACCAATATTTCTAAAATCAGTTCTCCAACTGTGTCAAAGCTTGATATTGTATCTAGATCGTGGTTATTAACTAATGCAGCCGCTAAATCAGCTTTAGTTTTTAACGGTCGCGTGCCCTTTTCATCAGTTAACTCAAATAATAATTTCCAACTTAACTCTTCATTCTCTTGACCGCAATCTTTGATCACTTCCCCAAGCCAGCGTTCAATTAATTTTGCCGAGCCACCACAGAGTTTGTATTGTCCAAGAGTGGTAATATTTTCTATTTGTAATTGAGCGCCAACTATTTGTAATTCAATTGGATGTACTTCATCTAGTTCTCCTGTCAAATCCTGGACTAATCGGTTAATTAATTCCTCGCTTAGTTCATAATGTGAACGTTTAGTAAGACTGTGAATTATGGCTTTAGCATCCTGACTAGAGAATTTCCCTAGATAGTAACGAATGTCTTTATCGAGAATATTTTTATTAATTATACCTAAATCATATAGTCCAATACTATTTTTTTGGCTTAACCGTTCAAATTCTAACAAATGATGTAAATAGTCTTCTCTTAATGAAAGAATAATTTTGACATAAGAAATATTTAAGCATTCACTAAAGAATTGATAAAATTCTATTCTTTGTGTGGGAGGATTACTAATAAAGAAAAATTCTTCAAACTGATCTAATATCAGAATTATTGTATAATTTCGCTCGACTGCTAACCGAATTTTTTCTAGCAGTATAGTGGGTGTAGAGTCAGGATTAACCGATATTCCTGTGGATGCTAGTACTTGGTTGAGACTGCTGATTAAGACTGTGAGCCAATCAGTATAAACAGACAAAACAATAGCTATAGGAATGCGTTCACCGATAACTTTTCCGATCAGCGCTGGGACTAAACCAGCTTTAAGAATTGAACTTTTGCCTACGCCTGATGGCCCATAAATTACCGTCAGTTTATAGTCAGTACGACTAATTCTTTCAATCAACCGATTTACATCTTGCTGTCGTCCAGAAGCTGATATTTCTTGGGCAACTCCTTCAGGAATAAACGGTATTTTTTGAGATTCTAATGCTGGGTTAATTTTAGAACGTTGCGGCTGTAATTGACTTGCTCCAATGAAGGCACGAAAGCCATACTGATGCTCTATTTGAATTTTTTCTTGCTTGAGCTTAAAGGCTTCTGTATAGTTATGACGTTCAAAAAAGTAAAGCGATCGCAGTTCCTCTAAAATCTCTAAATAAAGTGATGGCTGATGTTGTAGCTCACAAACTACCCTTGCCCATTCCAGGTTATCGATCGCTTCTTCTGATTCACCTAGATGTCGCTGTGTACGTGCAACCAAGAGCAGATACCAACTTTCTTGTCGTCGTGTTCGCAAAGCATCTCGTAGAGGAATTTCTGTTGCTTCTTCGGAGATAGAAAGTGCTGTATTCGCTAATTCATGAGCTAGTATCCAATTCGACTCAGAAGCTGCCACATTTGCCAAAAAACCATAATTTTGAGCAATTTGTGCAGGAGTTCCATAGGTTTTATGTAGATGTAATGACTTTTGAGCTAATTTTTTTAAGTCATCCCAAGCTTGCAGACGTTGCAGCATTTCACAAGTAGGCAAAATAAATTTAGCAACTAAGTCTTCTCTTTCTACACCCTCCAATACCTCCAGGCATTGTTTAAACCACAAGAGAGCATGTTCGCAATACCTACTATTACTATTGTGGTGTAAGTCTGCCATGCGGTGATAACACAGCCCCAGGTGGAATAGCACTATTGCTTGCTTGAGTAAAGACGAGGGAGAGGTAGGGTGAGGACATGAAAGGGAGAAAGAAGAATTACTCTCCCAGTCAGCTACTCTCTTCGTTTCCTGCTGCCATAACGCTAGGCTTCTTTGATAATTGGCTAAAGCACCATTAATTTGATCGTTGGCGTATTTATCTCGCCCTAACACAAATTCTAAACTAGCTTCTAATCCTGGTGTTAATTGAACACCATATAGGCGCAGCAAATCATTACGGGCTGATTCTATTTCGTGGCGATGTTGTGACTTAGGATCTAAATCTAGGGAGGCATTAGATAAAAATGTTTCAGCACCTGCTTCTAAAACTTTGGTAAACAAAGATTCTGCTTCTTGATGGATCAAAGCAATTAAATCTGCTTTTGCCATTTCAAATTTAATTGTGGTTGCAGCCCAACTTTTAAAATCAGGTGCTAATCTGGACAACAATGATGCCACTTCATCTTGTAGCCACAACACCACTGAAAATGGAAAAGTCGCAGCATAGATATCTCGCGCTTGGTTAATGCCTGTAAGTAAGTTTTCTAGGTCGATCGCTGACTCAAGACCAAAAACCATAACAGATGCTGGTAAAGAGTCTGTGACGACAGCAGGGTTATCTAAAGATAGTTCTGAGACTATTGTGTTGTGTAAAGAAGTAGTTGATGGATTGAGAACGATTTCTCTAATATTGATATCTTTGGTGATGGAGCGAATATTTTCTAACATTTGCTCGCGTAATTGCCCATAGTTACACCGAACTAAAATCAGGGCAAATTGACCTTCGGAAAGGGCGATCGCTCTAATCAGTCTTTGCAAAGTATGCTGATTTTCTTTGGTGTAGATGCGTAGCGGCTTGTCATTAGTCATTGATTATTAGGCATTGGGCATAGGACATGAGGCATTAGTCCAATGGCAAACGACCAAGGACTAATGATAAATGACAATTAACTTACTCAGAACTGTTACTTGTTTTGTTGCCAAGCTAAAACTTTTTCTGTTTCTGCAAGGGCTGGACTGATGCCAAACCAGCGCCCTAGAGGATCGCGATATTCAAACAGATACATGCTTCGTAGTAAACTCTGGTAGTCAGACTCACCTTTAACTCTCTGCTGCTGCACTACTTCAAACAATAATTCCCACTGGGATTCATCAATAGCTAATAGCAGATCGTCGCGGTAGTCTTTAATCACGGCTTCTAAGCAGTCCCTAGAAAAAGGTGGATCTTGCCGTTGCAGACAGCTATAAAGTAAACCCAATAAGTTGCGAATGTGACCACCGCTAACGCGACAGAGACGATCCAAAGTTTGGGAGCAATCGAATAATTCTGTAATTAATGAAAGCCTTCCATTCAAAGGAACTTCTGGAAAAGCTCTTGCTAGAACTAACTGGCGTACTAGTGACATCCCTGGTTCGTAGTCATTACCATCTCTTTGCCGCACTAATACCATCGGTAGTACTTTTGGTGCAATCCCTCCCCCCAGACGATTTTTTAGTGTCTCGTACTCATTGGAGAAAATTAAGGTCAGGGGAATGGTGTATACTAGGTGGCATTTAAGTCGGCGTAACTGTTCGCCCCGGTCGATGAAGAGATATTCTGGTTGCGATCGCCCTGATGCTAAGGGACGCATATCCACTCGATCCAAATTATCTACAATCACTACCAGTCCTTTTTGACCCCGCAGCTTTAGCTGTTCAACAGCCTTGTCTAAAATTTCTTCGTTAATTGCTTGCAAAATACTATTGGTACGTGGCTCTAAATATTGCCTAAGCTGATTCCGCACCTGGGTGCTATCTTTAGTTTTGGCAGTAATTTTGGCAATACCCAAAGACAACTCTGCTTGCCCAGAAAGCTCTATGGGGCTTTGCAAAAAATCGCCTACTTCTTTGAACAAATTGGTAAAGTAACCACCTTTGAGTTTGATGTTAATGCCTTCTAAACTGGCACTGACTTGACGGGCTACACTCAGCAAAATATCGCTGATATCTATATCGGCCATATCTAAGTCTTGACTGGACTCAAAATAAACTACATGAAATCCCGCCAATTCTAGTTCTGTCTTTAGGCGCTGCAATTCTGTTGACTTACCGCAGCCAATATGACCTGTAAATAACTGGCAAGTTGGCTCATCAGGAGAAATCCTAACTATAGTCCGTTGCAATTCTTCAACAATCTTGCAACCACGGACATCAGCAAAATCTATGTAATACTGGCGATCTAGCACGTTACTTATATTAAGCGTGTAACTTGGATTACATGCTTTGTAAAAACGTGACAAATTTAATGTCGTTTTCATATTATGTAGAGGCGTATGTAGATGTATGGAGATGCAGTTCTATTCGTATTTTTTATACAAACAATCTCTAGCCTGAATGTAGGCACACGATTAATTCGCAAGTTGGTAGTATCTTGCAAAAGACAGTATTTATTACAGAATCACTGTCAGTAGTGCGGTAGAGATTTAATTGACCCTAATAACCTTAAGCATATCTGTCCTTTTTACACCTGCTCTTGAGGTTTTGCCAATGCAGTAGCTTTTATTTGACCTGGCACAAACCTTTCTGGCTGAGTCAATCAGTAAAAAAAGCTACCACATTGGATGATTCCCAGTTTGTTGGGCTGATGAGGTAGGACTGGTATGAATTATAGCAATTTATACAGAGATTCAGGAATACTTAGTTATCATTTCACATTCTATTTGTCAAGAAAACAAAATCAGAAATATTTAAATTAATATTTTGTAATCTTTAAATAAAAAATATTTGACGATCCCTTGTCAAAAAGACAACAGTGAGTTATTAATGGACACCGGAAACTTTAATAGGAGGTATGACTAGCGCCAGGTTGGTTGTGTACTTACTGTAAAGTGTTACTAAAAATAAAAAAGTCTTGAGGAGAGTGGCTAATAGATGCCGACAGTGTTTACTGAGATTAATAATGATACAAGCAAACGCGTCAAGGAATTTGGATTGAACCAGAAAGGGGTTTAAATGGCTGGCATATTATCAGTTTCCCGCACGGATCTAGCCCAGCGTCGTCAGAAATTACGGCGGCGGCGGCAGATGAAAATTATTCAAGCTGTTTGGCGAACTTTTGCCATTACTGGTTTGGCGGGTGGATTGCTGTGGGTGGCAATCCAACCGATGTGGGTGTTAAAAACTCCCAAACAAGTAGTGATGAAATCAGGCAATCAATTACTGTCGGATGAGACAACTAAATCCCTGTTGGTGCTATCTTATCCCCAATCTTTGTGGCGGATTGAACCAGTAGCGATCGCTAACTCTTTGAAAAAACAACCAACTATTGCCCAAGCGATCGTCAGACGTCGCCTCTTTCCCCCTGGATTAAACATCGAAATCCAAGAAAGAGTCCCTGTCGCGGTAACTCAAACACCAAGTGGACAAAATCAAGGCACTGGCAACAAAAAAATCACAATCGGCTTACTAGATGCCAGTGGGGCCTGGATGCCTTTAGAAAAATACACATCACTGAATCCCACTAGGAAACTACCCAATCTCAGAGTAATTGGGTCGCCAAAACAATACTGTCTCTACTGGACTCAAATTCATCAAGCTGTCAGCCAAAGTTCCGTAAAAATTATGGAAATTGATTGCCAAAATCCAGCGAATTTAATTTTGAAAACAGAACTAGGAAATGTACATCTTGGCGTTCCAGGCCCCCAGTTGCCCGAACAAATTAAGGTACTCGCCCAAATGCGCCATTTATCAACAAAACTCAATTCCGCTCAAATAGAGTATATTGATCTGAAAAATCCCGAATTTCCCTTAGTACAGATGAACCAAAAAGACCAAAAAATAACTCCCAAAACCCCTAAAAACATCTAGCATATTTAATGTATTGATAGCTCCTGGTAAATTAAGAAGCTTTCTGCTGATAAATGTATTTATTCTTTTCAGTTTTCCAGCAAACCACACGAAAATCGGCATTAACTTCTAATGAAAATGAGAAGATCAATCATAAAGTCTCTGTTGCGGGTAAAAGAATCTCAATTGTTACCCTAACATCTAAATATTAGGGTGCAAGATGTCGGACAATCTAATCATGGTCTATGGCGTGTAAAATGCCTTCTGCCCATAGATTATCTGACTAAAGCCAGTGCGGAAAAAAGAAATTCCTATTGGGTTACAAAACCTCTAGGAAAATCTTGATTTTTTGACCATACTAGTGAGGGTTCTCGTAAGATAGACTATCGCTCAAACAAAGTGTCCATTAAGACCTCCCAAAGAACAAATTAATCAGGTATAGTCTGACAAGTAAATTCTTACTTTACTTCAACCTTAAGGATAAGTAAGTATAAGGTAAACTCTGTGTCTAAAGTTGCAATCATCCCCAATGGTGAAACTTATTAACAATATTATTGAAGGAGAGAAGAGGCGCTATAGTGTGTCTTTACAAGTTATGCCCTCTGCTGAAAAGAACCAAGAGATTAATGTCTGGTTGAAGTTATACAGGTCATTTTTAGATAAATATAGGTATACTTCTCTAGAATTGGCTGTGCGATCGGCTGCGTTAAAAGCTTATCCCATAGCAAATTTTCGCACTGCCAATTCTGTTAGGCTTGGCAGTAGTGAAAACAATAAAAAACAGTGCCATAGTATTGTGGCAGTGTCAAACTATAGTTGACTCTTAGGTGAATAGCACCTGAAAAAGTCGTTTATCTACCCTTTCACAAATCCAATGACACTTGATAATAACCAAGGACTTACCTATAAAAATTCCCAATCTCCGGGACAGCCTGGGTTCTCTCTAGCAGTTAACTCGACCAATCCGTTTAATAACTCTGGGCTGAACTTCGGACAAAATCACGATAATAAGAAGATTTCTGCGGAAAATAGCCGAATTGGCGAGATTGTTCCTGGTCGGGTTGCCAACATCAAAGTGATTGGTGTCGGTGGCGGCGGTGGCAATGCCGTTAACCGCATGATCGAATCTGATGTCTCTGGTGTAGAATTTTGGTCAATTAATACTGATGCCCAAGCTTTAACTTTGGCAGGCGCTCCCAGTAGATTACAAATTGGCCAAAAACTAACACGGGGTTTAGGAGCAGGTGGTAATCCTGCCATTGGTCAAAAGGCAGCTGAGGAATCACGAGACGAAATTGCTACGGCTTTAGAGGGTGCTGACCTAGTATTTATCACCGCAGGTATGGGTGGTGGTACTGGAACTGGTGCAGCCCCAATCGTGGCAGAAGTAGCAAAAGAAATGGGCGCTCTGACTGTTGGGGTAGTCACACGTCCATTCGTTTTTGAGGGTCGCCGCCGCACCAGCCAAGCAGAACAAGGGATTGAAGGACTAAAAAGTAGGGTAGATACACTGATTATTATCCCCAACAACAAATTGCTGGAAGTGATCCCCGAACAAACGCCTGTGCAAGAAGCTTTTCGCTATGCAGATGATGTGCTGCGTCAAGGGGTGCAAGGTATTTCTGATATCATCACGATCCCTGGTTTGGTAAACGTTGACTTTGCTGATGTCCGAGCTATTATGGCAGATGCGGGATCGGCATTGATGGGAATTGGTGTGAGTTCTGGGAAATCTAGAGCCAGAGAAGCTGCGATCGCAGCTATTTCTTCGCCGTTACTAGAGTCTTCTATTGAAGGCGCTAGAGGAGTTGTATTTAATATTACTGGTGGTACTGACCTCACTTTGCATGAAGTGAATGCAGCCGCAGAAGCAATCTATGAAGTAGTTGATCCCAACGCCAATATTATTTTTGGGGCTGTAATTGATGACAGACTCCAAGGAGAGGTAAGAATTACTGTAATTGCCACCGGATTTACAGGTGAAGTGCAAGCTGCCGTACAACAAAGTGTAGCTAACGTTCGAGTAGCACCTAATACCTCGAAGCGACCAACGACACAACAACCCGTAGTTAATCCCCCAACTCCAACTGTAACTCCAACTGCAACTCCAACTCCAATTCCAGAACCAAAAGAAAAACCTGGATTGGATATACCTGACTTCTTGAGAAACCGACGAACACCACGGAATTAAAAGATTTTGGACTTTCCTGCGGAACGCTGCGCGAACAGCTACGCTCAGTCGAACGATTTGAGATTTTAGATTAAATTAGCAGTCTCAGGTTAGGCTGAGTGCTGTATAAAATCTGTTAGTTTCAGGGTTTTACCAAAAGCAGGGATAAGCAATCTGTTGCCATCCCTAATTTTGCTCATTGGTAAAGAAATTTGTTAAAGCTACTTATAGAATTAACTGTGGCAGGAGTTTGCTGGCTTCCATGTCTAGCTGTGCTTTGGGAATAAATAAATCAGAAGACCTGCCCGACGAGGAATGCTTAAGCGTAGCCCGTCGTAGACATAGTTACATCTACCACCGCAACCCATTAAACTTAATATTCAATAGAAAAGTAACGCAAGAACCTAAAAATTTAAGTAGTTAAAAGGGCGGTTAGAAACCTCCTCTACAGGAGGATTTACCCACTTTAGTAGGTTAGTGGGTTTCTAAACACTTAATTTTCGCTTAGTCCGCGTAGGCTGACTTCGCTTGTATAGCTGCGAATTATATTTGTCTTGGCTCTAAGAGGTTGTTTGAAAAGTATTTGGCTGTGATTTTAGGCACTTAGATATCCCTCCTAGTCCCCCTTAAAAAGGGGGGAACCGGAATCAAAGTCCCCCTTTTTAAGGGGGATTTAGGGGGATCTGAAATTCCTTGCTACCAACGAGAGGACTTTTCAAACATCCTCTAAGTTGACACGTATGAACATTGCTGTGCCCCTACTGATAAATTTGCGTTGCTTTGAGCATGTGATAGGTAATAATTAGCTGGGTGAGAGCAAGAGGGTAACTTTGCAATGTCTCCCCAGTTGTACCAGCAATTTTACCCAGTTCTGGATTACTTTCGCGATCGCAAAGATTTCGGAGATGGGGCATATCAGAACAAATAATATGCTCTAGCTTATTCACCTGTTCTAAGGTGGCATGACCATCAACTTCTAAGACATCTACCGGCTTACTCATATCTCTGTCTAGTCCCAGACGGATGGCTGAGTCAGAATTACCATAGCTAGAATTGGTAATTACGGTGAAATCTGGATGGGGAATTGTCGGACGCAGTAACAGTCTGACATTCAGGTGTCCATTGGTTTCATCATCTTCTTCGGTGGGTGGATAGAAACTAATGACTATATCAGACCATTGCCGTTGCGGACGGATAAACTGGGCTGAGTCTGGTTCGCGCTTTTCTAGTTCCGCTAGCACTTGTTCAGCAGTGTAGCCACGCTTTTGCGTATCTCGCTTGACTTTCCACTTGGCGCGGACTTGTTCGGGAGGCGCAAGATAGACTTTAACATCGTAAGAGTCACGGGCAGCACGAGTAGAATAACCCAGTAATCCCTCAATAATCACAAATTTACTGGGTTTGATATACTGCGGTGGCTCGAATGTCCCTGTTTTATGGCTATAAACTGGCTTAAGAATTGGCTGTCCTGTGCGTAGTAGCGACAGGTGCTGCTGCATAATATCTAAGTAGTTGCAGTCGGGATGGAGGGCGGTGATGCCAATTTCTGCACGTTGTTGGCGATCGTAACGGTGATAATCATCTGTACAGATGATTGTGACATTTTCTGGGCCGAGTGCCTGAGCAATTCCCCGCGTTAGTGTTGTTTTCCCAGCAGCGCTGTCGCCGACAATACCAAGAATTATTGGACGGCTCATCATAACCTCCCAGAATAAAAGTAATGTTTATTAATACAATTTCCCTACAATAATCTTTATTCTAGAAGGGTTTAGTCCAGTAACTCAAAGAAAGGCTTGGTATGCAATATCTCTACATATAGAATGTCTCCGTGCTGGTTTATTGCATAATAATTGCAATTTATATAGCTGTTAAAATCAGAGCTATTTCATTCTCACCTAGCCTGCATCAGAATAAACTCTGAGTCTAAGAGACTTACAAAAAATAAATTATCCAGTAGGATGCGTAGGGGCAATTCATGAATTGCCACTACATTTCTGAGATTTGGCATAATCTAAAAAATCGTTGGCGGGCATCAAAGACTCGTCTCCAATGCCCAATTCCCAATGCCCTAAATTTATGACAACTCAAACATTAGGACTCGAAGAAAATCTGTATAATTATTTACTATCAGTCTCTCTCCGAGAACCGGAAATTTTAACCCAACTGAGGCAAGAAACAGCCCAGCATCCAGTAGGGAGAATGCAGATAGCTCCTGAACAAGGGCAGTTTCTGGCGTTACTGGTGCAGTTGCTTGGAGCGAAAAAAACTCTGGAAGTTGGGGTATTTACAGGTTATAGTTCCCTGGTGGTGGCATTGGCGTTACCGAATGATGGGAAGGTGGTAGCCTGTGATGTGAGTGAAGAATTTACAGCGATCGCTCGACGTTATTGGCAGCAAGCTGGAGTGGCGGATAAAATTCAACTGCACATTGCCCCAGCTTTGGAGACTTTGGAGCAGTTACTGGCAACAGGAGAGGCGGAAACCTTTGATTTTGCTTTCATCGATGCAGACAAAAGCAACTATGATGCTTATTATGAGCGATCGCTGCAACTAGTGCGTCCGGGGGGACTGATTGCGATCGATAATGTCCTTTGGTCAGGCAAGGTTGCCGATCCTCAAGTGCAAGATAATAGAACTAAAAGGATTCGGGCCTTTAATCAAAAGCTCCATCAAGACCAGCGAGTTAGTCTTAGTTTAGTAGCGATCGCAGATGGCTTAACTCTAGCACTGAAAAAGTGATGTCTTTCTAACTTTTCTAAAACCCAATGCACTTGGGTTTTAGCTTGATTCTCCCTAACCTTCCTGAAAAAGGCGGGGATTAGAGCAAGCCTTTTTAAGAGGAGCCGTATTGAATTACGATGTAAAAAGTATATCCGTAGAGATTTATTTTTCTTTTTTAAGTATTTATTCAGTTGTATATTATTAATAGACCAAAGTAGATAAATCCATCTACTAACTGTTTAACCTTTGATATCCGTGGAAGATATTCTGCAAGCAGTAGAAAGAATTCTGCAAGACAAGCCTCTTGCTTCCATCCAATGGTTTGTGCTTTATCAATCATGGTTGGGCAAAACTTACGGTGAAATGGCACAGGAATCAGGCTACCGCAACAATTACATCAAGGAAGTTGGCTCTGAATTGTGGCAAGACCTTTCGATAGCACTTGGAAAAAGAGTAACAAAAAAAAATCTGCATTTAGCGTTGAATAAATACCTGGAAGACAAAATAGACGATGGGGAAAATCAGAGCCAACAAGATTTGGACGAAGAATCTAGCTTAGAAATAGTTTCTTCAGACTTTCTTTCAGCAAGCAAGATGGAATTTCCTAGCGGCCCTCTACCATTGGGTTCTCCTCTTTACATCAATCGCCCTCCCCTAGAAGAACTTGTTTGTAACGAGATTTTATATCCGGGTTGCTTAATCCGAATCAAAGCACCTAGAAAAACCGGAAAAAGTTCCCTGCTCAATCGGATGATTGCTTATGCTAAAGAGCAAGGTTATCAAATTGTTTATTTAGACTTTCAAGAAGCAGATGAAGACGTTTTTGCTTCTCTTGATAAATTTCTGCGTTGGTTTTGTGTCAATGTCAGCAGACAGTTAAATCTGCTTCCCTGTCTAGATGATTTTTGGGATACAGAAATGGGCAGCAAGGTAAGCTGCAAAATCTATTTTGAAGCATATCTGCTGCAATACATTGATAATAGTCCTGTAGTTTTGGCTTTAAATGAAGTCCATCGAGTTTTTGAGCATCCCAATATTGCCCAAGACTTTCTGCCAATGTTGCGATTTTGGCACGAACAAGCAAAGCAGGAACAAATCTGGCAAAAACTACGGATGGTGGTAGTTCACACCACAGAAATTTATATTCCACTCAAGCTTAACCAATCGCCTTTTAATGTCGGGATAACAATTACGTTGCCACCGTTAACTCTCAATCAGGTACAGAATTTAGCATTGTGTTACAGACTACATTGGGCAGCAGACCCTGAAGGGGCAAAACGCCTTGCACCTCTACAAGCAATGGTAGGAGGACATCCCTATTTAGTTAGCCTGGCGCTTTATCATCTATGTCAGAAGGAAATGACATTAGAGGTATTATTAGAAACCGCATCTACACCAGTGGGAATTTACAGTCAGCATTTACGAGAAATATTGAGCTTACTGCAAATAGAACCGGAATTAATGTCAGCTATGCAACAGGTAATTGCAACAGATGAAAAAGTAGAGCTAGATGCGATCGCTGCTTATAAACTAGAAAGTATGGGTTTGGTTAAACTCAATGGCAATCAAGCTCATACTATGTGTGAGTTATATCGCCTTTATTTTAGCCAACAGCTTGGAAAGCATTCAGGATAATAAGTAGTTCTGGTAAACTATTGAAAGACAAATCAAGAAAATAAGTAATTTCAGTGCCAATTCATTTATTAAGAACGAAAAATAATTTAACATTTTAAATTTTAAATTAAATGGACAATTATCGATATCAAGTTGGTGGCACTTTAACTAGTGATGCTCCTAGCTATGTTGAGCGCAGAGCGGATGTGGAACTTTACCAAGCCTTGAGACAAGGTGAATTTTGTTACATCCTTAGCTGTAGGCAAATGGGTAAATCTTCACTTATGGTAAAAACAAAGCATCGCTTGCAACAAGAAGGTTTTAGATGTGCCACCGTTGATATGACTAATATTGGTTGCGATAATATAACTCCAGAACAGTGGTATAAGGGAGTTGTAGGCGATTTATGGTTGGGTTTTAAACTGTTAGGAAAAATCAATTTAAAAGCTTGGTGGCAAGAACAAAATGATCTTTCCTTGGTTCATAAACTCAGTCGGTTTATTTCAGAAGTTCTGTTAGCTCAGTTTCCTAACGAAAGACTATTCATTTTTATTGATGAAATTGATAGTATTCTCGGTCTCGATTTCTCTGTTGATGACTTTTTTAGCTTGATTCGGTTTTGCTATAACCAACGAGCAATCGATCCAGAATATCATCGGATTACATTTGCAATTTTTGGTGTTGCTACACCTTCAGACTTAATTGTATATCAAAATCACATTACACCATTTAATTTTGGTAAAGCCATCCGAGTAAATGGTTTTACATTTGAAGAAGCTCAACCACTATCTTTAGGACTGGATATTAAAGATAATCATCCCCAGAAAGTTTTGAAAGAAGTATTAGCTTGGACAAAAGGGCAACCATTTCTTACTCAAAAGCTGTGTCGGCTACTTGTCAGTTTATCTCAAGATAATGTGGGTAGAACGCTAAAAATTCCCCCTGGCACAGAAGAATTTTGGATAGAAAATGTGGTGCGATCGCATATCATCGAAAAATGGGAATCACAAGATGAACCAGAGCATTTACGGACGATTCGCGATCGCATCCTCCGAAATGAACAAATTGCCGCCAGATTGCTAGGAATTTATCAGCAAGTCCTCCAAGGAGTGGAAGTACCAACCGATGATAGTCGAGAACAGGTAGAACTATTGCTGTCTGGTTTGGCGATCAAAAAGCAAGGTTCTCTGCAAATCAAAAACCGAATTTATCAAGAAGTTTTCAATTTAGAATGGGTTGGAAAAAAATTAGCTTACTTGCGCCCCTACTATGAAAGCTTCAATGCGTGGATAGCCTCAAACCAAAAGGATGAATCTCGCCTATTGCGCGGACAAGCCTTGATTGATGCCCAAATCTGGGCACATGGTAAAAGCTTGAGCAACTTAGATTATCGATTTTTAGCTGCTAGTGAAGAATTAGATCGGCGAGAAATGCAGCAAGCATTAGAAGCTGAACGCGCTAAAGAAGTTGAAGCACGACTTGCAGAACAACAAAAAAGGCTGGTTCAACAAAAGAAAGCTGCCACAATTGTGACACTTTTACTCGCAGGTATGACAATCAAGTTGGTGATTTCTATAGTGTGGGGAGTGTCGCTTTTACAAAAGATTGATGCTTTAGAATCAAAGTTAAAATGTAATCAGATCGGGCATCAGGGGAAAGTTAAAACTGTAAATTCTCGGTTAGATGGATGCTGACTTACAGTCCAGAATAGAAGAAACTATTGTCGCATTGTTTTTTTGCTGAAAACCAATGACGAGAGTGAGAAACAAGTTGTCCTTTTGCTAGATATTGGTACTCATGACGATGTTTATTAGCTTATCAAGTGCGATCTCTAATCCGATTGCAACTGTCTTAAAATGAAGGTTGATAAGCGTGCGTAGGCGTAGCCCGTCGTAGACATCGCCAACAGAAACGCAGTCCTAACCAAAGCTACCGAAAATGTGAGTTAAAATGCTGATATCTTTAATAACTACTCACGCAGACAGCCCCCGAAAAAGCGATCGCTATGCTTCAGTATCCCCATCTCGAACAAGCGCTAAAATATCACTTCGGTTATGACCAATTCCGCCCCGGACAACGGCAAATTATCGAAGATGCGCTGCAAAATCGAGATTTAATGGTTGTGATGCCGACTGGCGGGGGAAAATCTTTGTGTTTTCAGCTACCAGCATTGTTAAAAAATGGACTAACTGTGGTAGTTTCGCCGTTAATTGCTTTGATGCAAGACCAAGTAGAAGCACTGCGAAATAATAATATTAACGCGACATTTCTCAATAGCAGCTTGAATGCTTATCAAGTGCGATCGCGCGAAGAAGCCATCCTCAGTGGTAAAGTAAAATTACTCTACGTCGCCCCGGAACGTCTCCTCAGTGAGAGGTTTCTCCCATTTATCGATTTAGTTAAAGAAAAAATCGGTATTTCTAGCTTTGCTATTGATGAAGCGCACTGCGTTTCGGAATGGGGACATGATTTTCGTCCAGAATATCGCCAGTTAAAATCTCTTAGAAAACGCTATCCTGATGTTCCTACCGTCGCCCTCACTGCCACAGCAACCGATCGCGTCCGTAGTGATATCATTCAACAATTAGGGCTGAAGCAGCCTAGCATCCATCTTGCCAGTTTTAACCGTGACAATCTTTATTACGAAGTTCGTCCTAAAACTAAATATGCTTACGCTGAATTGTTAGAACTAATTCGAGAAACTGAAGGTTCGACAATTATTTATTCTTTAACTCGTAAAAAAGTTGATGAACTCACTTTTAAACTCCAAAATGATAAAGTTATTGTTTTGCCTTATCATGCCGGATTAAATGATGAAGAACGTAGTAGTAATCAAACGCGATTTATTCGAGATGATGTCCGGGTGATGGTGGCAACTGTCGCCTTTGGGATGGGAATTAATAAACCCGATGTGCGGCTAGTAGTTCACTTTGATATGCCCAGAAATATCGAAGGTTATTATCAAGAATCGGGTCGAGCCGGTAGAGACGGAGAACCATCTCGGTGTACAATATTTTTCAGCTTTGGTGATGTTAAAACAATTGAATGGAGTATCGATCAAAAAACTGATCCTCAAGAACAGTTGATTGCCAAACAACAACTGCGACAAATGATCGATTACGCTGAAGGCACTGATTGCCGGCGAACGATTCAACTAGGTTATTTTGGCGAAAGGTTTCCTGGGAATTGCGGTAACTGTGACAATTGTCGTCATCCCAAACCCATGCAAGATTGGACAATTGAAGCTATGAAGTTTCTATCTTGTGTGGCGCGTTGCAAAGAAAGGTTTGGGATGCTACACATAATTGATGTGTTACGGGGGGCAAAAAAAGACAAAATTCTTCAGTACGAACACGATAAACTTTCTACCTACGGTATTGGCAAAGATAGAACTCTAGATGAATGGCGAATGTTGGGGCGATCGCTTTTACATCAAGGGTTAATAGAACAAACTAGTGATGGTTACTCAGTTTTAAAACTAAATGCCTCAAGTTGGCAAGTAATGCGAAAACAACGCACAGTTTCGCTAGCTGTAACCACAGTTCAAAAGATTAGCTGGGAACAGGGGAGTGAAAAAGCAGAAGTTGCAGAGATATTATTACAGAAGTTGCGATCGCTACGCAAACAATTAGCTGATGAGCAATCTGTACCACCTTATGTCATTTTCCACGATTCCACTTTAAAGGTGATGGTACAGGTACAACCCCAAACCTTAGCTGAATTTGCCAAACTCTCTGGTGTAGGTAGTCACAAACTAGCTCAATATGGCGAAAAGTTTATTACAGAAATTCGCGCCTACCGCCAAGAAAAAGGTTTGCAAAATAAATCTGTTACTCCCGCTTCTGTATCTTCTCCCAACTCATCTTCTTACACCGAATTACAGACATTACAACTACATCAGCAAGGTTTAAATATCGCTCAAATTGCCCAAAAACGTAACCTTAGCCCAGCAACAGTTAGCAATCATCTAGAAAAACTAATTGAGAAAAATCAGCCAGTTGATTTAAATCAATTAATGCCTCTAGAACATCAACAAAAAATTTGGCAAGTTTTAGAAGTACTCGGTGATATTTCCCTCACTCCCATGAAAGAACAATTAGGGGAAAGCTACACTTTTGATGAAATTCGTTTAGTACGGAGTAAATGGCGGCGGGAAAATCGCAAATAAAAATTAAATTTTAGAGGATGTTTTCAAAATATAGGGCGAATAAAATTTGCGGCTACACAAGCAAAGTCCACCTTCGTGGACTAAGAGAAATTTAAGATTTTAAACCCACGAAGGTGGGTTTTGTCTGTATAGCCGCGAATTCTATTCGCCAGGGTTTTAGCTTCAGTGAAAACTATGTTAATTGCTGCGATCGCCACCGGAAAGGGCGGTTACGCCATCGCACCCTTTTAAATCAATATACTCACAACATATAAAAATAAAATAATACAAATGACTATTGCTACTAAAAATAAAAAATTATTATTGAAACCTTTACCTAAAACAGTAGGTTTCCTTTTCTTAATTTTCTTATTCTTGTTTTTCTCCCCGACTATGCCTTGTCTCAAACGATTGTGGGGTTCATATCGTCTGGATATTAAATATTTTGGGATTTCCTCTCTCTCTTGACTTGTACGTTCAATATCTCTAGGAATTATAGGCAAAGAAAGATTTATTTTATTCTGATATTGACCGTAACCCTGAGAATTCTTATTTGGTCTTTGCGCTACATTACTACGCTCCATTAACTGAATAACTTGTTGCAAATATGCGTTCTTTTGAAATTCAAACCACTCCCTATAAACATTAAATGACTTACAAGCTTGATGAATTTCTTTCTCTACTTTGTAAACGTCAGCAACAAACACATAATGAATGAGTTTCAATGGGTAGGGACTTTGACGGCTATTCAGTTCTTTTAATCTATCCTCTGGTGTCCGTGGTGCTACAGTTAGCCCTATTTTGTATCTATATGTACCTACACTATGAATTAAATAAATGTACCCTGGTTTCATTCTTGTATCTCTGTTTGTAGTTCTTCTAAAGCTGCAATCGCGTCTGCAACTCTAAAATCTGGTGAATATTTTACCTTTTTGTAGTCTGGATACTGTTTGATTTGCTTTAAAAGTAATTATGATTGATTAAGTAAATCAGTTAGCTTAATGAAATCTGTAGCCATAATTAATCCTTAAAAATAATAGGTTGACCATTGAAGCCTTTGTAAATATCTCTGGTCTTAGCCAACTTGGTAAACTTACCTTGTATTCCTCTAGTTCGTTACCATCTGCATCTACTAGACTAAGGAATATGCTTCTACTGACAATTTATTTAATATGAATATAAGATGTCTAAGCCTTTCTGGGCGGTTTCCGTCTAGAAAAAATAGTCCTGTCTAGTATACTTTGTGAATTTTCAAATATCCTTTTATGATTAAAATACAAGAGCAAGATTAAAGGAGTTAGCCCATGAGTCAGACCCTTAATACAGGAGTACGCTGGACAACTCAGGATGTGGAACTTTTACCAGAAAATGAAGGGACGCGCTACGAGATAGTTGATGGAGAATTATTTATGACCAGGGCACCTCATTTTAAGCATCAGCAAACTTGTGGGAAGATTTTCGGACAACTTAATATTTGGTCAGAGTTTACTGGTTTAGGAGAAGCTGTAATCAACCCTGGCATTTTGTTTTCAGAATCAGATAATGTGATTCCTGATGTGGTTTGGGCTACTAAAGAAACCTTGGCGCTAACATTGGATGAAGCAGGACATTTAACTGGCGCACCAGATTTAGTAGTCGAAGTTTTGTCTGCTAGCAACGAAGACCTAAGACGAGATAAGGAAGCTAAACTTAAACTTTATTCTTCCAGAGGAGTAAAAGAATATTGGATTGCTGATTGGCGATCGCGTAAACTAGAGGTCTATCGGCGCGAACAAAGCCAACTTAATTTGGTAGCAACACTATTTAGTAATGATAATATAATTTCTCCACTCTTGCCTGGTTTTAGCTGTACTGTAAACCAGTTTTTTCCTGTATAAATTTTAGGTTGAATGGAAAAACAAATCTCAAGTAACGGATTAACTAAAGTCCAGGTAGTGATTATGGCGATCGCAGCTGGTGTCTGTGTTGCTAACGTTTACTATAATCAGCCAATCCTCAAAGATATTGCGTCTTCTTTTGGAGTCAGTGAAGGCGAAGCGGGTAGCATATCTGTGCTTACGCAAGTTGGTTATGGTTTTGGGCTTTTCTTTTTAATCCCCCTGGGCGATAAAATTAACAAGAAAAAATTAATTCTTTCCTTACTGGGATGTTTGTTCTGTTTGTTGATGCTCATGACATTTTCACAAAACATCGTCGAAGTTTGGATATTGAGCGTCGCAATTGGGATTGCGACAGTCTCGGCTCAGGTTATTCTTCCCTTAGCAGCAAGTATAGATAGAGTAACTACAGGCCAAACTGTAGGTAACATTTTTACTGGTATATTGATTGGAGTTTTAGGAGCAAGGGTTTTTAGTGGATATATTGCTGAATGGTTGGGTTGGCGTTATGTATACGGATTTTCAGCAGTAATGATTTTAATTGTTAGTGGATTGCTACAAATATATTTGCCGAATGTCAAAAATGAATTCAATGGTTATTATTTGGAATTATTGAAATCAACACTTGAACAATTAAAACGTTTTTCATTATTAAGAGAAGCTTCTTTAATTGGTGGGTTATTGTTTGGTGTTTTTTGCTCATTTTGGACAACGCTGACTTTCCATTTAAGCGGAGCGCCTTTTAATTTTGAATCTGACACAATTGGGATGTATGGCTTTGTGGCGATCGCAGGTGCATTGATGGCACCAGTTTTTGGTAAACTAGCCGATAAAGGTAACTCACAACGTTCCTTAACTATTGCTGTATCGGTGGTGATTGTAAGTTTAGTAATTGCTAAAATTGCTGCTAATTCTGCACTGGCGATCGCTGTTGCTGTACTGTTACTAGATATAGGTGTACAGGCAATTCAAGTCACCAATGTCGCCAGGATATACACTCTTGATGCTCAATCGAATAGTCGCATCAACACAGTTTATATGACTACCTATTTTATCGGCGGTGCTGTCGGTACTAGCATTGGCCTATTATGCTGGAATATTGGTGGCTGGAATTTAGTGACTTGGCAAATGTTAGTTTCTACTTTGATCGGATTTCTGATTATCGTCAGACCTAAAATAACTACGGTAAAAACAAATAAATAGTTTACTTTGAAAATAGTTGCAGAGACAATTTCGGCAATTGGTACTAAGTGGAAATTAATTCTACTTTCTGAGTAGAGGCGTAATTTGGCAATACTTGATTTAATTTTGCTTCATTGACATGTAGATGATCTGACAACACAGCAGAGATAACATCCCGAAAATCAGTGGTAATAGCCAAGTCTCTACCTTGATAAAGTTGGGCTGTAGATAGACCAGGCCATTCACCATAAACTTTACCACCGCGAACTTTACCGCCCAAAACCCACATGACATTCCCATGACCGTGGTCAGTACCACCGTTATCATTTTGCTTAACTGTACGACCAAACTCGGACATTACGAGAATTGTCGTATTTTGGTAAACGCTTCCCAAACCTTTGACTAAAGCTGTCAAACCTGAACCCAATTTTTTTAAGTTCCGAGCTAACTGTCCTTGAGTGCTACCTTGATTGACATGAGTATCCCAACCCCCCAAAGCCATAAATCCTAACTCAATTCTGGGGTCTTTGAGCATTAATTGTGCCAATCGTTGGGCATCGGTAGCGAAGCCATCAGGTGAAGGCGCACCATTATTCGCCATTTTCATTTCATTATCTAGGTCATTCATGATGGCCTGACGCGCCATCCGTCCTTGGCGATAGGTCTGACTTAAGGCATCATTACCGCTATAAAGTTGGTCAAATGCTGCTGCTAATTGAGGACGATCTATTGGCAGAGGTCTGTTAGCATTTCTCCCTGATGCGATGTTAGCTATAGGCATCCGTCCAGAAAAAATCCAGGGTGTTGTTTCTCCGACACTTATTCCTTGGATGGGTGTTTTTTGAGAAATCACCCCTAGTAAACGATTCATCCAACCATCATGAGTATGTTTGTCACCAGGGGTAGCGTTTTCCATGTATTGTTGAGCATCAAAGTGAGAGCGAGTTGGATCGGGGGAACCACAGGCATGAACAAATGCCAAACTGTTTTGCTGCCAAAAGGGCATCAAGGAAGCTAATGCTGGATGCAAGCCAAAGCGTCCATCTAAATCTAGTACTCCCCCTTCCTTCCCTGGTTGGGGGATAGCAATTTGCGGTCGAGCTTGATAGTAAGCTGTCTCTGAGTAAGGAACCACGATGTTTAAACCGTCTACTGCTCCCCGGAGGAAAATTACAATCAAACGCTTCCGATCGCTGTTTTGGGTAGCAGATTTGGCTATCCAAGTATTGCTACTTACGGCTGCGATCGCGGCAGCTGAAAAAATTCCACAATGGAAGAGGAAGTCACGTCTTTTCATAATTAAATTATTGATACCAATTTTGTATGAAGATTCGTCAAAGTATATGAGGAACGAACCGCAAAGGGCGCAAAGAAGGAAAGAGAGAAAGAGTCCCTAACGACGCATAAATTCTGGACTGCCCAAGATTAAAGCACTATGAATTTGAGGGGAACTAGAAGCGATCGCCTTTTGCGTTTTCACTGACAAAAAATTGCCCAATGTATTGGTTAGTTGCCAAGCATCTACAGGAATATTGGGAGACTTTTGGCCGATTTTCTCCCACTGTTGCAGATTTGTGGGGACAGTTGATAAGGGTAAATTTCCATTAGCGATCGCTGAAGCAAAACTCAGGCGGCGGTTCATGGCATCAGGATTTAACCACACATCTGCTGTGTTTTTGTAACCGTCTGGAGTTTGGCAACCATATAGGGGCATTCCCAACTGTTGCAGTAGATTGGAGATTGGTTTTGTATTCTGCACTTCGACACCTGTGGCTCGCACCGCCGAGATCGCGAATTGATAGGGGGTTTTAAACTTGGCATTAAAGTTTTTTGCATCCCAGAATTCCCGGCTGTGGAATAGGGTGTTAAGAACCTCACGAATATTGCCATCAGTGGCAAGATAACGTTGTGTGAGATTGTTTACTAGAGCAGTTGGAGGAACATCGCTGACAAAATATTGAGCTATCTGATAGCTAATGTGACGTGCAGTCGTCGGACTTCGAGCCAAAATATCCAAAGCTTCCTCCCCTTGGGCTTCACCACCGCTTTTAATTGTGTGTCCCAGGAAAACTTTGTCGCTAAAATCATGACGCTTTAGATTGAAGTAAAATCCGAAAGGATTATCTGTCTGCTGACTGGGACGACTGAAACCCCAACCACTTAAAATCCGCGCCAGAGCAATCACATCTTGCTGAGTATAACCTCCATCAACGCCGAGAGTGTGTAGTTCCATCAGTTCGCGGGCATAGTTCTCATTTAAACCTCGAATATTACCTTGGGCATCAGGGCGACTGTCAGCCCGATTTTGGAAGTTGTCTAGATAAAACTGCATGGCTGGATGATGGGCTGTTGCCCCTAACAGGTCACGAAAGCGACCCAAAGCGTAAGGTCGAATCGCTTGTTGTTCATAAGCTCCTACCCAGAGGCGATCGCGTCCTTTCGCAGCATCCACATTAAAATGGTTATACCAAAAGTCCACCATCACTTCCTGGAGTTGTCGCTGACTGCTAGTTGCCTTTAATAATCGGGACTGGACAGCTTGAACTAGCACCTGTTTAGCCCATTGGTTGGCAGCTTTTCTTTCTAACTGGGTGGGTTTTTGTCCTGGGGGATTAGTTATACCATGTTTTAAAAGTTCCACCGGATTCAATTGGAGAGTATCTAGCTGCTTTAGTTGGCTGGTGAGACTTTGTGGTTCGGGAATCGATTCGGGTGAGAGTTGCTCCTGAATGTATCGCTCTACACCTATAGATTCCACTCTTTGCACATCTCCCGGACGAGGGCCAAAGCTGAGGCGATTAATTATATGTAATACTTTTGGGTCAACAGTTGTGGATGCTGCATTACTGGGAGGAATTGACCCCAGCAAGATCAACAGCAACAACACCCAATATTTAGTCTTTACAAGCATAGAGTTAATTGTGCCGGGCTGGAGGATTTTTCTTATACATGCGATCGGCAAATTTCTGCCGTTGCTCTGGGTTCAAAATTTCCCGAATAGCAAGGGTATTTTCAAACTGAATATCAGCAAGCTGATGCTTCACAAGCTTAATTTGGTTATATTTATCCCGCACTTGCTCTTTAGTAGCTGTCGTCCCTGCTATTAAGTCATGTAATTCCTGTTGTCTTTGACGTATCTCTTGTGATTTTTGGGCTATCTGTTGTTTAGATTGACGACGAATTTCCTTAATCTGTTGTAGTTGCTGGGATGTCAAATTCAAATCTTTGAGCCATCCCCCAGATTTAGCACGATTTGGGCGAGATAGATTTGTGGGAGTTTGGGCAATGACTTGGCGTGAAAGCAAACTTGGCTTGGCTAGAGCAATAGTGCTACCAAGGGCAATCATCACCACCGCTAAAATGGAAACACGACGGATTAACATCAAAGCGATCTCCTATTCAGTATCTAAGTCTGTAAAATGCCATACATCACTTTCCAGATGTTCGTTACTGACTGTACCTTGCCAATTGCTTTCAATAAAATTTTGCAATGTAGCAAGTTCAGCCGGACTCGGTTGAACTGGTATAAAGGCACGGTAGCCAACTATAGCAGCGACTAATCCAGCAGCGAGAGCAGACAAAACTAACCTCAACCTTGAATAGTGGCGTAAGGGTGGCAAAGGGCAAACTTTCACCTGTTGTAAAATTTGTTGTTCTAAATCAGGTGAAGCTGGCGGAACTTCTGGGCGATGTTGGCACAGAAAATTAATTAGGTCAGAATCATCATCGGGTGGCTGAGTCATAGCTGCACTCCTTGGTTTTGGAGAAATTGACGCATCGCAGCACGAGCATGGAATAGACGTGATTTGACCGTTCCCAAGGGAATATTTAGGATTTGTGCTACCTCTTTTTGAGGTACTTCTTCCAAATCATGCAAAACCAATATCGTGCGATGGTCAAAACTTAGGTTTGCTAGTCCCCGTTGCACAAGGTCTTGATAATGCAGATTCATTAACTCTGGGGCTTCCTGTTGGGTAGGAGTTTTTTCACTCAGAATCTGTAATTGAGTCCGCCTTTTAACATCTGCCTGTCGCTGGTCGCTAGCCACATTCCAAGCAATTCGGTACAGCCAGGTGGAAAATTTTGCTGTTTGGCGGAACTTGGGCAATCCTTTCCAGGCTTGCAAAAACACTTCCTGCACCACATCATCCAGGCTGGCAGGAGTACAAAGTTTATAGAGGATTGACCTCACTCTTTGCTGATGGCGACGGTAAAGCTGACCGTAGCTTTGGGTATCACCCCGCAGGCACTGCTCTACTAAATAACTGTCAGATTCGCTTTCTGATTCACCAATCAATTGATTTGCTTTTGAAACCTTGGCTGGCACAACTAACACCTGAGGCATTCTCCTCTATCCGTTTCGTTGCTTGTATTTATTAGACCGGATGAATGGAAAAAAGGTTCAAATAGGTTAGAAGTTTGGACATAGGCAAAAATTGCTCAAAATGAATTCTCTCAAAGAGCTAAAACGGATAATTTCTGAATATATATAGAAGTACAATCCAGAACAACACCACACAACGAGCAATTAAGAATACGATCGGTATTATTTGGAAGTGTCTCCCCTAATTGAACCTTTTCTGAAAGTAAAAAGTCTAAAGCTATAGATTTCTGGTTCAATCAAAGGTATGTCTTTATGAACATGAAAAGAATTCTTTCATCTTGTTTGTTAGGCGTTTTGCTAACTTCGAGTGTTTTAGCAGAGCGTGCATCTGCTCAAGTAGAAGTAATTTTGGGAAACAATCACCAACATGAGTGGCGCAAACGAGAACAAAGTAGGCTAGTATTACTACGTAGAGAGCGTGAAGAGCGTGAGCGCCGTGAATGGCTACGTAGAGAACATGAGAAACGGGAGTGGCGCTCTAGACATGAGTATGACTATCGATAATCAATCACTCTCAGTTAAGAGATTAGCACTTAATACACTAGCTTGATAAAGAGTAGAAGGGAGGCAGTAACTTCCCTTCTTTTATGGCATTACAGGAAAAACCTTTTGTTCCCAAATCATCGAAAGCAATGATAGTCACTTGACGAATTAATTCTCTCCAACTGGCATCGCTAATGTAACGCATCTCAAATCTGAAGTAGTGCCTTAGCCTGTGGCATAACATACCCTACATGTATTTCAAAAATAAAATCTGAGTCCTATAGGAGTTAAAAATTAATATCTATTAGCCTAATAAGTGGCACGATTACAGCCAAAATATACTTTAATTAAAATCATATTAAAGTATATACTTATACTCTTGCCATTTATGTCATCGCCCCTTGAGCGCCCGCTAAAATTTGAAATCAGACTGCCAGACTCCCATCCTCAGTTACTAGAAGGACTAGATATATGGCTGCGTTTAGATTTGATATCCGATACCCAAGTCAAGGAGCTATGTCGAGAGTTTTTGGTGTGTACGGTGGTGTTGCAACCCCAGTCTGAAGCTAAAACAAAGGTAGTTTTTACAACTCCCGATCCCGTGCAGCAGTTGCCTGTAGCAGCTTTACAATCTAGTAGTCGCAGACAAACGCAACAAAAATCAACTGAACCCAACTTTCTCAGCAGAATATTGCAGTCCTTGGGGGCAGAATTGAGTGTCCGGTGGCTGCTTTTTTTAGGGGTATTCCTGGTAGTAGTATCCTCTGGGGTACTGGCTGCGAGTCAGTGGGCAAAGTTTCCTGCTTCTGGACAGTATGGAGTTTTATTTGCTTATACTCTGAGTTTTTGGGGGTTAAGCTTCTGGGCAACTAGGCAAAACAACCTGAGATTGACGGCTCAAACTTTACTGATTGCCACTCTTTTGTTAGTTCCAGTGAACTTTTGGGCAATGGATAGCTTTAAGTTGTGGCAAAATCCTGTGGATTGGATTGTAGTTGCGATCGCTTGGCCTACCCTCACAGCTATAACTGTTTTACTCTCCAAAAATCGGACTATTTTTCCCAATTTACGTACCGGCAAATTACCTTTAGCCAATATTCTAGGGCTGAGTTATCTGCATTGGGGTTGGCAATTAAGAGGATTTCCCTTAATTGCCATTTATGTGGCAACGATCGGTACAACCATCATTAGCATTTATCACAATCTTTACCAACGTCAAGGAGATAGAAGCGATCGCCGACGGTTAAGTATTAACTCACCTGCCTCTGTGATTATTTATGCTCTAATAGTGCTGCTAGTGCGGGCGATTTTTGTTGCTGGGGTAGATGTAACGCAATTAGGTTTAGCGATCGGCATTTGTGGCTGGCTAGTCACTTGGTTAGCACAGGAGAAGGGAGTGAACAGGGAGCAGGGAGCAGGGGGAGCAGAGGATGTAACTGTAATATTTTCCCCATCTCCCCCATTCCCATCGTCTCTCTTCCTCGGGGAAAAACTTGGTGGTATTCTACTCTTCTTGGGTTGGCTGGTTTCGGTAATAAATTATCCTTGGCAAGCCATAGCTGTCAGTGGTTTGGGTTTATGGTTTCTGGGAAGTTGCTTGCGGCGGTACAGTTTAAGGCTTGATTTCGCTGCGGTTTTCGTCATCGGCTTACAGACAGTTTGGCTAGGTTGGCGATTAGTACCTGATAGCTTACAGAAATTAGCGATCGCAACTGGCACTCAACTCACCAATTCTCAAAATCAACCCTCGGCTTTGCTGGGTGTAGCTTTATTTCCCTACATAATTTTGATGGTAGCGCTTACAGATAGCCTACATCGCACCCAAAAGCGAGAATTAGCTAAGTTTGGCGAACTACTCACCCTCTTACTTGGAGCTTTCTTAACAACGATCGCCATAGCAAATCCCGCATTGCGATCGCTAAATCTGTTATTTTCCACCATCACTCTGGCATTCGTCACTCAACGCCGCTCCTCCTCATCCCTTCCCCTGGTATATCTAACTCACATCATGGGAGTGCTGACATTTTGCTCTACTATTAATTGGCTGGCACCAAACCTGAGTCAACAAGTCTGGGCAAGTATTTTATTAGCTTTGATGGTTGCAGAATGGCGATTTAGCGTAGAAGAAGGACTATGGCAACGTAGTGCATGGGATGTGGGTTTAGGATTAGCCGCCGCTAGTTTTTTCCTATTGTGGATGAAGGCAGAATTATCTTGGCATGGTATGGCTGATAGCCGAGCTTATTTGGGAGCCTTATGGCTAGTTACGCCCATAGCTCTCACGGGTGTTGCCAATTGCACAATTATCGAGCGGCGGACTACTACCCGTTACTTGAGTGTCTTAGCTGTGGGAGTTGCCCAGCTACTAACTTTACAGCTACCAGGAATTAGATTAATTGGTTTGGCAGTAGGTGCGGGACTGATGTTCGCAAATACACGCTATTTGCGAAACCAAATATCTGCGGTAATTACAGAAGGATTTGCTCTGAGTTTCATAGTAGCACTGCTGTGGACTGGTGTACCTGGTTTACCTCGCCTCGCGCTAGGAGGTTGGTTTGTCGTTGGAGCGATCGCAACTCTAATTCTATGGTTAGCGCGGACAGCTTTGAAGCGAGGCGGTAACGAACTAGGAGTTATCTATGCAGCCGCCAGTGATAAATGGGCGATCGCATTGTGTGGTTTTGAGTTGTTTAGTTTGACGCTGCACTCAGTGCTGATTTACTCAGGGTTTATTACTTCAGGATCTTTGTACTTAGCTGCCACTGCAATCACCTTGGTAGCTATTGTTTATCGCAGTTGGCGACAACCGACAAATTGGGCGTTTTATGGTATCGGTTGGTCTTTGGAATTATTGACTGCCGAGGTGTTGGGATTTGGAGAACGCTCAACTGTTAAAATTGCGATCGCAAACATCGCTTTAGGTTTAATTGCTCAACTTATCGGCGAGTGGTGGCGACGACGATATCAATTAGAAAAGCTTCCTAGCAGCCTCCACATTTTGCCCTTAATTTATGGTGCATTCAGCGTATTGCTGCGTTTGAACACCTTCACCGAGTGGACTGGTTTGTATTCCTTGGGTGTAGCTTTTATTATCATTGGCGTGGGGCGACGGCGCGAGAACTTTAAACCCCTGCTGTACTTAGGAATTATTGGCGTATCCATTTCTACCTACGAACTTTTGTTCTATCAAATGTCACAAGCTTCAGGAGGAGCATTAGGTGATGGATTAATTGCCATGTCTGCCCTTGGTACCAGTATCATGTATGCTTACCGCATATTGTCGCCAAGGCTAGTCAGCTACTTACGCCTAACTCTCCAAGAACTAAAAGGAATCGCCCATATTCATTGGGTTTGGAGTAGCTGCTTATTAATGGCTGCTATTCCTCTTCCCATTGGAGTTAACCGTTTGGTGGGATTAGCAACAGGAGTATTTTTGATTCGTTATGCCATCTTTCAGGGACGAAATTCGCGCCCTTCCCCCAATATCTGGGGAGGAATCACAATAGGCGAAATGTGGGTTTACCTTGGCTTATTAGAGGTAGCCGGCATGAGAGTTTATTGGCGGGAGACAGCAGTCGGAAAATTTTGGGCTGGGCCGTTAGTTCCTTGGAATGGTGCGATCGCTTGTGTGGTAGCCTATTTTCTGTACATCCTACCTTGGGAAAGCTGGGGTTGGTCTAAAAAACCTTGGCAGCAAGCCGCCTACATCATTCCACTGATAATTTTATGGGAAACCAGACTGCAAACTTACCCCATTACTTTAATACTCGCAGCTGGATTTTACATTTTCCTGGCAAAGATAGGTGAAAACATCCGTTTTACCTATATTAGTGTGGCGTTGATTGATTGGGCGCTTTCCCGTTGGTTTGATTCCTTACGCCTGACTGATATTTTATGGTATGTAACACCAATTGGGTTATCACTGCTTTATATTGCTCAAGTAGATACCCAACTGAAGCTACCAGAGTACAAACCATCTCGCCATATTCTAAGATTGCTAGGTAGTGGTTTAATTTGTGGGTGGGCAATTTTATTTAATCAAAATACAGCCTGGATACCTGGAATTTTCAGCCTCATCGCTATTTTTGCCGGATTAGCTTTGCGAGTGCGGGCTTTTCTCTACATTGGTACAGCCACTTTTTTAATCACTACAATCTATCAATCGGTAATTTTCAGCTTGCAGTACTCCTTTTTAAAATGGATTGTTGGCTTGCTAGTTGGTATTTTGCTGATTTACATCGCCGCCAACTTTGAAACCCGTCGCACTCAAATAACTACCTTAATTCGTAGCGCCATTGATGAATTTCAATCATGGCAATAAAAGAGTAATAAATAGATAAAGAGGAGTCTAAATATCTATGGAAAGACGTAAAATTGGACGTTCCGAGCTAGAAGTATCACCATTATGTTTTGGTGGCAACGTATTTGGCTGGACGATTAATGAAGATACTTCATTTCAGATTTTAGACCACTTTATTGCGGCTGGAGGTAATTTTATTGACACTGCTGATGTCTATTCTATGTGGGTTCCTGGGAATCAGGGTGGAGAATCTGAGATAATTATAGGAAAATGGCTTAAGCAACGTGGGAACCGCGAGCGAGTAGTGATTGCAACTAAAGTTGGTAATGAGTTAGGTACTAAAGGTAAAGGGCTTTCTCGCAAATATATTCAACAAGCTGTTGAAGACTCATTACAAAGATTACAAACCGATTATGTTGATTTATATCAATCACATATCGATGATGAAAGCACTCCCCTTGAAGAAACTCTTGAAACATATAAAGAATTAATTAGTCAGGGAAAAGTGCGTGTAATTGGCGCTTCAAATTATAGTGCATCCCGTCTAGCAGAGGCATTGAAAATCAGCCAGCAGCATGGATATCCTCGCTACGAGAGCCTTCAGCCCCGTTATAACTTGTATTCTCGATCCGAGTATGAGCAGGATTTACAACTTCTTAGCCAAGAACAGGGAATTGGTGTGATTAGCTATTCCTCCCTTGCTAGTGGCTTTCTCTCTGGTAAATATCGCTCAGAACAAAATTTGTCTATTAGCGCCCGTGGTAATTCTGTCAAGAAATATTTAAATGCTCGTGGTTTCCAAATTCTAAAGGCGGTTGATGAAGTAGCAAAAACTTATAATTCTACTCCCACCCAAGTTTCCTTAGCATGGCTGATTGCGCGTCCTACTATTACTGCTCCTATTGTCAGTGCAACTAACATTGAGCAACTTAACGATATCATTAAAGCGATCGATCTCAAACTCGACCCAGATGCGATCGCCCTTCTAAATCAAGCCAGTTCTTAGAACAGTTGGCGCTTTAGCGCTAAAGCGCCAACTACAAATAGTCCCTAGCATGGCTTATTGACGACAATTATCGCAATGTCCGCAACGCCAGTTAGCTGCGTCTTTGTCAAAACCAAAGGCGTTTAACAAAAATTGCCAACGACACTGCTTTGTAGTCAAATATTGATGCATTTGTTTAGCAGCGTGTAATTGCATCGGTGGCTGAGTTCCCGCTTTTTGAGCAATGGTGTAATGGAAAGGATCAAGCCAGTTTAACTGTCCATTGCTGTGAAGTAAAGCCAGCGCCGTAGCACCATCAGGAAATTGTCGGGTTACTGCATTCACTTCTCCCTGTTTTGGTAATTTTTTCACAAGTTGCTGCGCTATTTGTTGTTGCGATCGCATTTGCTCTTGAAAAAACTCCTGTCTTTGCTTATCCTCTGGATCTAACCAGCCCGTAGGTTCACTCACCAATGTTAACGCTTCTGCCGGTTTCCCATCCCTTCCAGCCCGGCCAATTTCTTGCACATATTCAGATAGCAGATGTGGCGCGTGAAAATGGGCAACCCACCGGACATTACTTTTATTAATCCCCATC
The DNA here is from genome assembly GCF_036919895.1 of Nostoc sp. GTDB lineage: Bacteria > Cyanobacteriota > Cyanobacteriia > Cyanobacteriales > Nostocaceae > Nostoc. Next base: position 39,605 of record NZ_JBALBW010000132.1, on the reverse strand, counting down.
CCAAACGCACAAGTACACACCACAAAGGGAATTTTACCACTTAACCAACTTGCTTCCACTGCCCGGCGTTCTGTTGCACCTAATCCCGCATGATAACTAGCTGTAGCATAACCCATATCTGCTAACCATTCAGCTAAATCCTCACTATCTCTCCTAGTGCGAACATAAACTAATCCTGATTCTTGTGGTCTATTTTGAATAAACTTTAATAATTGTTGTTTTCTACCTCGTGGTGTCCAAGCAATCCGAACACTAGGATGCAAATTAGAACGGTAAGGATTCAAGCGAAAAATCTCTGGTTGCTGTAATTGTAAAACTGTTTGAATAATCTTTTGGGCTAAAGGATCAGCAGTCGCAGTAAAAGCGGCGATGCTAATTTTTGTTCCTGGTGGTTTTGATTTTAGCAATGCCGGACGCACCGCCCCTAATCTGCGATAAGCTGGGCGAAAAGTATCACCCCACTGCACTAAACAATGAGCTTCATCTAAAATTAAGCCATTAATTTGCAATTGTGGCTGACATAATCTTTCCCACACTGGCGCACTTAGCAAAGTTTCTGGCGATAAATAAAGTAATCTTAGCTGTTGACGTTCTAAAGCTTGCAGAGTTGCACGGTGTTGAGATGAAGATAATTCACTATGTAAAAGTGCCGCTTTTTGGTTACTTTCTCGTAGTTCCTGAACTTGATTTTCCATCAACGCTACCAAGGGCGAAACTACCAAAGTTAATCCTGTTTGTAGTAGTGCGGGAAGTTGAAAACAAATCGACTTACCACCACCTGTGGGCATAATAATCAGCGCATCTTTTTGTGCTAATAAACTGCTAACAATTTCTCCCTGTGGCGGACGGAAATCTTCATAACCCCAGATTTGTTTGAAAGCAGCGAGAACTTCTTGCCAAGATTTTGTTGTAGGCTGATTCATAATCAATGGTAAATACACCCATATCATTTAATGCTGAATATAGCCTTTGTTATCTAGTTAATGGTTCAGTAATTTCATCATTTGACACTACAAACTACTGACCGCAAGAATGAATTATAATTTCTCAACCTATTAAATAAAAGATGTAGCCAGATGAATGAAGAATTAAAACATCAATTTTACATCAACACCGATAAATCTAAATTAGATATTCAAATGATTCATGATTTTTTACAAACTTCCTATTGGGCTGAAAATATCCCGTTAGCTACTGTGGAAAAGTCAATCAACAATTCTTTATGTTTTGGACTTTATGAACATAATCAACAAGTTTGCTTTGCAAGAGTTATCACTGATTATGCAACTTCTGCGTTGTTAAAAGATGTTTTTATTCTGGAGCCTTATCGAGGACAGGGTTTAGGAAAATGGTTTGTAGAATACATTTTAGAATATCCAGAATTACAAGACGTTCAAAGGTGGATGTTAGGTACAAAAGATGCTCATGGACTTTGTCGCCGTTATGGTTTTAAAAATTTGACCGAGCCGGAAAAAATTATGATGCGTTTAAATCATAATTGCGATCGAGCTTAAGCAATGCCTAGTGGTCTGTCAAGCTAACTTTGAAGCGTAAAAGAACGAACCGCAGAGGCACAGAGAACACAGGTTTACTCGGCAAAGTTGGTCTGACAGATTACTAGGTTAGGCAAACCAGTGCGATCGCTAACCCGCATTGACAGTTAGATTACAATCTAGGTATAGTTTCTCTGACTGGAGTTGTTCATCGGGTGGTTCAATCCGATTCAATGACAAAGCACACCAGACAAGTATTACTCAGCGCCCTCAAGGTAGTTGTCTTATGCCTGACACTATTCCTACTATGGACAAGCAATAGTTGGGCACAAATCATTACTGACAGCAAAATTGCTCCCCTAATTGAGAAGCTAATAGATAACGATGGCCACATCCGTACCATTGCCGCAGATGCATTAGTTAATATGGGTTCTTCAGCAGTGCCATCTCTGATTGAGGCTTTAAAAAATCAGGATAGTAATCTTCGTTGGCACGCTGCTTCGGTTTTAGGGGATTTGGGTGCAGAAGCAGCACCAGCTGTCCCGGCTTTGAGTGCGGCATTGCAGGATGAGGATGGACAAGTCCGCCTGTACGCCACCTTAGCTTTAGGAAATATTGGTACAGCAGCAAAAGCAGCAGTTCCATCCTTGATGGCGGCATTACAAGACAAGGAGCAATACGTTCGTATTTATGTTCCTTCTGCACTTAGGAAAATTGGTGTAGAAGCGAAAGTAGCTGTTCCAGTCTTAACTACTGCCTTAAAAGATAATAACCCCACAGTACGTTATAATGCCGCCTACGCTCTGGGTGCAATGGGTACAGAAGCAGTATCGGCTGTCCCGAATTTAATTATCTTGTTGAATGATAACCTTTCTTACGTGCGTTTAGGTGCCGTCAAAGGTTTGGGAGGAATAGCAGCAGGTTTTCAGGATAAAGCAAATGCTTTACCTAGCTCAAAGTTGCAGAAAGTTATCTTAGATTTTGAACAGGTATTGACAAAAATACAAGAATACAAAGATAAATTCACAGAAACCGACATTAGGCTGATCCGTCGCCCTCTGAATGCCCTGAAAGCAGAAAAAGAAACTCGCCTCTTTGATAGATTTCTGGAATCGCTATTTAAGCATAAATTACTCTTAGGAATTGCCGCCTACACGATTTTATTGCCTTCTCTATGGTTAATTCTCTTGCGGGTAGCGCCTTTATGGTTGTTGAAAATTAACAACGCGCTCAAACCTTACACAGATTTTTCTCTCCCATTTATCAGTGTCAATGTACCTCTGCGATATGTGCTATTTGTTGGCTGGTTTCATTACCATCCCAGAGTATTAGATGCGTGGGTAGCTAAATACATCAAATCAGCCCGCGAACAATTTCCCAAAAAGGATACAGTTAGCAGTCGCGCCTGTTACATTCCAATTCCGGTTGTTCTAGATGGTGCAACAGTTCCGCAACTTTCTTTTGACAATTTGCGCTCAACTTTCGATAAACAACGTAGCTGCCTAGTAATCAACGGGGAAGGGGGTGTAGGTAAAACCACTGTAGCTTGTCAAATAGCTGGCTGGGCAATGGCAGAAGCTGAAAACACAAGACTCTGCAAACATTTGATGTTACCAGTGCTGTTGGAAGAAGAATTTCGAGTAACTGAAGGGAAGTTGCCGCTTTTATCAGCCATCAGAGGACAGTTGCAAGCTTTAATTGATGAACCAGAGCCAATTTGTCAAGAATTATTGTTACGTTTGTTAAGAAAGAAACGCATTCTAGTGATTATAGACCGTTTCTCAGAAATGAATGCCACTACACGAGAAGCAATTGAACCGGAGTCGCCAGAGTTTCCGGTGAATGCACTGGTGATTACTTCCCGAATTGACGAAAAGCTGGGGCGGATTAATAAGACAATAATTAAACCTTTGCGGATTGAGGCTAATAAACTATCATCCTTTATGGAAGCTTATCTGATGCAGCGAGGTAAACGCGATCGCTTTACCGATCAAGAATTTTTTGACGCTTGTAATCGCCTTTCTCTGATGGTAGGTCAAAATAATATCACTGTTTTGCTAGCTAAACTCTATGCTGAACAGTTAATCGCCAGTAGAGAGGTTGCATCTAATATTTCTGCGCTACCAGAGAATATTCCTAATTTGATGCTGGGTTATCTCAATGAACTCAATCGGGATGTTACAGACGAGCAATTTGACGATCGCACTGTTCATCAAAATGCTAAAGCGATCGCCTGGGAATGCTTGCAGCAAAGTTATCAACCAGCAACCGCCAAGCGTGGAGATGCTATTGTTGCATTAGCAAATTTGGGTATTGATGATCCAGAAACCGACCTTGATTATTTAGAAAAGCGCCTACACCTGATTCAAACTATCGGTTCTGCTAAAGATAGAATTCGTTTTTGTCTTGACCCTTTAGCTGAGTATCTTGCAGGTTGGTATTTAATCGAATTGTATGGCAATAACGATGGTAAATGGCGATCGCATTTTTTCAAAAAGGCAGATGAGTTAGTCAAAACAGGCAGACAAGATGCCATCAAAGGCTTGTTGTTGGCAGTGCGAGATTGCTACTTATCTGAGGTTCAAGGTAGCAAAGAAACTGACTTTGTACCCCAAAAGTTGGGTAAACTGGCTGGGTTTACACCTTCAGTCAATATACCAGCGACTACTGTGCAAACACCAATACCATGAACGGCATTTTTCGATTTATTAAAATTTATCCGCATCCCCTTTTATTACAGACTTTCGATGATTATAATCACTCGATCGGTACTCCCTGCTGTTTACTAAGAGCGCCGATCGAGCGTGTTATTCGATAGACTACAACTAAATGAAAATTAGTGATTCTTCTGATTTTGAGAATGAAAAGGACAACCACCTGCCGTTAGTTTCTGAAGAAAGACACTATTATCAAAATAATGCTCTAAAGATTCAATCTTTAAGTCATCAGTCACGCGAGCAATACTAACTCCTACAATTTCTATTGTTTCACCTGTGGGTGCATAGTCTTTATAGGAACCATTAAATGTTCCCCAATGTCGCCACTTAAAGGTTACATTAGGTGGCCCCGAAAGGATCTCTGTTAATTCCCAAAGGAAGCCATTAGGAAAGGCTGTATGAAAAACTTGAAATGAAGATTCAAAGGTTTCTGTTTCAGAGCTATACTGCTCACTTTCACCCAAAAACAAGTTATAAGTACCTTCAGCTGCAACATCTTGAGCAGTGAATTGTTGTCCCCCATTGGTACTCATTTTAAACTTATCAGTAACAATCGAAAGCCACTGTTGAGGATTAGATTTATTAGAAGCTTCCATCTCAAAATTTCGGACTAAGTTTTGGGCGATCGCTTCCAAAGAACCTTCAGGATGCTGAAATTTACTCTCTTGATGAAGAAATTCATTGGTGTATGAATAATCCGGGCGTTTTCCTTCTCGCCACTGTACTTCTTCATCATGAGCAATAACTATATCTCTATCTTGTACCCAGAGTGGCAATTCTGTTGTTTTTTCGCTACTCATACAAGTTGACTGATTATAAACATCGTTTCCCAGAATAAAGTTTTATGCATATAAGGTAAATCAAAAAATACAAAAAAGTAAAAAATATTTATAATAAACTTGACTTTTTGCACAAATCTGAATACACGCAAAAAGAACCACAGATATTTATCGGTATGTATCTGTGGTTCGATTTAACAAATTTTGACTTATGCAATATGTCTAATGCAGTTTTACATCTAACTGAAAATCAGAAAAAAGGTGCTTTTATACTTTCTGTGCAGTTGCTTTCTCTGGCTTTTGTTGAGTTTGCAAGGCTGCATACAACCTATTCAGCGCATTTACATAAGCTTGCGCGGATGCCACAATAATATCTGTGTTCGCTGCATGGCCAGAAAATACTTTAGATTCATAACGCAAGCGAATCGTCACTTCACCAATGGCATCAATACCGGCTGTTACTGACTGCACAGAAAACTCAATCAACTCGTTGGGTACATTCACCACTCGGTTGATGGCTTTGTAAACTGCATCCACTGGCCCAGTACCGATCGCAGCATCGGTTAATTCTTCACCTTCTGGGGTACGCAGAGTAACTGTAGCAGTAGGGCGGGCGTTGCTACCACAGGAAACTTGCACCAATTCTACTCGGAACAAATCGGGTGCTTGTTGAATTTCATCGTTAACGATCGCTTCCAAATCCCAATCAGAAATATCTTTCTTTTTATCTGCTACTTCTTTGAATCTAACGAAGGCTTTATTTAACTCAGTATCCGACAGTTCAAAGCCCAATTCTTTTAAGCGGGTGCGGAAAGCATTTCTCCCGGAATGTTTGCCCAAAACGATTTGATTGTCTGACAAGCCAATCAATTGGGCATCCATAATTTCGTAGGTGAGCTTGTTTTTTAACACCCCATCTTGGTGAATCCCAGACTCATGGGCAAAGGCATTGGCCCCTACAATCGCTTTATTTGGTTGTACCAACATTCCCGTCAAATTGGAAACTAAGCGTGAGGTTTTGTAAATTTGCCGGGTGTCGATATTTGTCAGGGATTCTTGAGATTCTTCTGGTCTACCGAGATAAGGGTTAAAATATTGTCGCCGGACGTGTAGCGCCATCACCAACTCTTCTAATGAGGCATTGCCGGCGCGTTCGCCAATACCATTAATTGTACATTCTAGTTGCCGTGCGCCATTTTTTACGGCTTCTAAGAAGTTAGCAACTGCCAAGCCTAAATCATTGTGGCCGTGAACGGAAATAATCGCTTGGTCGATGTTGGGGACATTTTCGATAATGCCCTTAATCATTGCTCCAAATTCGCTTGGGGTGGTGTAACCTACGGTATCGGGAATGTTAACTGTTGTTGCACCAGCTGCGATCGCTCGCTCTAAAACTTGATACAGAAATTCTGGATCGGTACGGGCCGCATCCATTGGCGAAAATTCGATATCTGTCATGAAGGACTTAGCATAAGCTACCATTTCTTCAGCGATCGCTAGCACTTCTGCCCGTGACTTCCGCAACTGATACTCTAAATGAATATCAGAAGTCGAAATAAATGTGTGAATTCTGCCCTTTACAGCTGGTTTTAATGCTTCTGCGGCCGCTTCAATATCTGCTTTAATGGCTCTTGCCAAACTGCAAATTACTGGGCCATTTTCTGTCCCGACAATTTGGGCAATCTTACTGACTGCTTCAAAATCTCCCGGACTAGCAAAGGCAAATCCTGCCTCAATTATATCCACACCCAGACGCGCCAGTTGTTTGGCAATAACTAGCTTTTCGTCTATATTCAGAGTCGCTCCCGGACACTGCTCTCCATCTCGCAGTGTAGTATCAAAAATGATGATTCGATCGGTTTTGTTTGTCATTTGCCGTTTGTTTGTTAGTTTTTACTTGTGGCTCAATATATCTTCAACCTTAGTTTTTCTTTTACTCTTACCTTTGTAAATAATTGCTAAGGCTATTAACCTTCGGTTTTTTCTATTTGATCTCTGATATCATTTAAATCTATATATCTATCAGTAGCGTTCCGTAGTTCTCTAGCAATCATTCCTTCTGTTGACACTACCGTAATATGTGTATTTTTCGATCGTAATAGTTCAATTGCTCTTTCAAAATCCCCGTCGCCACTGAATAATACTACTCGGTCATACTGGTCTACTGTATTAAACATATCTACAACAATTTCAATATCTAAATTAGCTTTTTGCGAGTAACGACCGGACGTATCATCATAATATTCTTTAAGGATTTTAGTTCGGACTGTATATCCTAGACTAATTAGAGCATCTCTAAAACCTCGTTGATCCTGTGGGTCTTTTAAGCCAGTGTACCAGAAGGCATTAATTAATGTTGTTTCTGATTGCTCATGTTTAAAGTATTCTAAGACTCGTCGCGGGTCAAAAAACCACCCATTTTTTTGTTGTGCATAGAACATATTGTTTCCGTCTACAAAAATAGACAGACGATTCATTGGAGAACCCATACAAATTTACACCTAATAATATAAATGAATTTAGATGGAACAATAGATTATAGCAATTTTCAAATGCCTTGTTTGCTAATATCTATAAACTAGCTCTTCATCATATAGCTTTTATCTTACCTCTTTCAAGGCATAAAAATGGATGCAATATTGGAGTTGAGATCCTGGGTGCTAAACCTTATTCACCTCCAGCACTGCAAGAGCTACCCTGCGATCGAAATCTACCAATAAAATTGAACCAATAACAGCATTCATTGCTGTATAACACTAAAGTTTACTCCTAAAGAGGTATAGCATAGGCTTAAAGTAAAATATAAGTTGATGCCTATCTATAAAGTGAAGCTGTCAGTATCAGGACAAGCTTTGTGGTGAGTACCAATATTGCGCCAAAGACAGAAGACGGACTTGGACAGCTTATGGTAAAACACTCGGTTAGGAGCATACCTGTTGGTTAGGTTACGGTAAAATCTTGCCGCAACCAATTGCAGAGTCGGATCTACTTCGACTCCGATCTATGAGACAATCACTAGTTGTAACTCACTTAACAGAAAAATAATAAGTTAAGTAGTACCTGAGTAGGAATCTCTAGGGGGCTAGCTCTGCTAATAAAAGTTTGTCGATCGATAGAAGATACTTTACAAATGTATAAAATTGTCATTTAAGTCTTATTTCAATGTGCTTGCACTAAAACGTGGTCTGAATAAATAAAAGTGTTGGACTTAAATCAATCAGTAACACAATATGGCAGAAGAACCTACATCTACCTTAACTAAAAACTATGTCTCTGCTGCCAATAGACATTCAAGCAAACCGACAAAAGTAACCTCGACAGCATCGGCTCGCCAGTCTAGGTGGATGATGCGCTTAGGCCATCTCCTCGCTGGGGCTTGGGTAATGGGTGCAGCATTGCTGAGTGCTTCTGATGGAGAATTGGTTCAATTGATGGAAAATAAGGCGCTTTCTGGCTTTTTTCAACTGCGCGGGCCGATTGTACCTCCAGAAGACATTGTAATTTTAGCAATAGACGATCAGTCAATATCAGTTCCCGAACAGTACTATAAAACAAATCCCAAACAGTATGCCTACCTAGAAACACTGAAATCTTATCCTTATAAACGTGCTGCTTATGCCCAGATAATTACAAAATTAATCAAAGCAGGTGTCCGCTCTGTTGCAGTAGACGTAATATTTGACACTCCTAGTAGCTATGGAGCTACTGACGATCGCCAACTTCATACAGTATTGCAAAAATATGGCAGTAAAATTACTTTAGCAGCCGTCTACGAAAATTCCCAGACACGCCAAGGGTCTTTTACACAACTGATAGACCCACAACAGATGTTTCGTACAGGGTCAGTGTCTATTGGCTCAGTTAATTTCCCCTTAGAAGCTGATGGTAAAGTTCATCGATTGGCAAGTGAGTTTTCTAAGTCGTTGGCTGAAGATAATTTGATCGAGAAGCTACCCTCTTTTGATGAAGCAGCACTCAGGATAACAGAAGTAAATTATCCCCGACCAAAGGGCGATCGCATTTATTTTTGGGGACCTGCGGGGACATTTGAGCAAATACCCTTTTGGCACGTCCTCGACCCGGAAAACTGGAACACCTATTTGCAGCAGGGAAAGGTCTTCAAAGACAAAATAGTGCTAATAGGTGCAACAGATAAATTAAATAATGATTATTATCCAGTAGCTGCTAGCAACAGTGCCAAACCCATGTCAGGCGTGGAAATTCACGCCAATGCGATCGCAAGTTTGATGACAGGGAAAGCGATCGCTCCAGGAATTAACACACCACCATTGCGGGGTTTGTTTGTGCTAATTCTAGTTGGCAGTACAGCCTTGATGATTAGCAGACGCAAGCGTAGTATCAATAGATTTCTATATAGCCTCGCCCTGTCTAGCACTTGGGTAGCAATTAGTTATGGGTTATTTATCTATGGTCGGTTAATTTTCCCTACCATAGTACCAATGATTGCGATCGCGATGACCGGATTTTCCTACCTGGGAACCTCATTAGTCAGAGAAAATATTAGGAAACGCCAATTAGTAGATATTTTTCAGAAGTATAAAACTTCCCCCGTTGTCCAAGAGATTATCAGTCAACAAGATGACTTGCAAGACCTAATCCAGCAACGAGATTTAGCCTTGTCAGGGAAAGTTCTGGCTCGACGCTACAAAATTGTCAAAGTTCTCGGTTCCGGTGGATTCAGCGAAACATACATTGCTGAAGATACTCAACGTCCTGGAAATCCGCAATGTGTTCTCAAGCAACTAAAACCAGCCAGCACCAAACCAGAAGCCCTGCAACTTGCCAGACGGTTATTTCACTCAGAGGCGCAAACTCTAGAAAAATTGGGAACACACGATCAAATCCCTCAACTTTTGGCTTATTTTGAAGAAGATGAGGAATTTTATCTAGTGCAAGAACAGATAATTGGTCATCCTTTAAATCAGGAATTACCACCAGGTAGAGCAATTGATGAAATTGCCACGATCAAAATTGTCAGGGACTTATTGCAAACATTAACATTTATTCATAAAAATAACGTGATTCACCGGGATATTAAGCCCAGTAATATCATCCGGCGACACTCAGACGGAAAACTTGTATTGATTGACTTTGGAGCCGTCAAAGAAGTCAGCATCAAACAGCTTGATGCACAAGAGCAAACCCCCTTTACCATTGGCATTGGGACTCAGGGTTACTCACCAAGCGAACAATGTTTTGGCCGTCCCCACTACAGTAGCGATATCTATGCAGTGGGTATGCTTGGGATTAAAGCCTTAACTGGCATAGCGCCCCGTGAGCTAGGTAGAGATGGTTATGGAGAGATCAAATGGAGCGATGTCTACAACGGTAAACTACGCTCTAAATTGAGCAATTCCCTAGCTAAGATTCTCAGTAAAATGGTGTTGGATGACTTCAAACAGCGATATCAGTCTGCATCAGAAGCTCTAGAGGATCTGGAAGCTTGTGACGATGTTATAAATTCCCAAAGCAAATACCCCATGCTACGGGATGACTCATTAACCAATACCTTAGAGCAAGTAAACGCTCCCACAAAATCTTGCTCAGAATCATCCTCAGAAACTCCTTGAGAAGGACGCGGTTGAATTTGATGATTTACAAGGAATAGCGATCGCTCGAACATTGCTAAGTTATATTACATATTTTGTAAAAAGCATCTTGGCTAGTTTTACAAGAAGTAAACGTTTGCGATCGCACTTTTGGATAGCAACAATCCTATAGATTCTTTGTTTGCAGATGATTATGGAGAATCAAGAAAAATTTGCATCTCCTGTGCATCCCGTGTCATGCCCAAGTGCTTAAAACTATTAATCACTGTAGTAGACAACTGCTGGGCTTTCTCTGCACTTCCCCACTTTTTCTGCCAACGGGCATGAGAACGTTGATAGCGAGCTAAACGCCGTTTATTTTTGCTGCTTTCAGCTACAGTTAAACCTTGTGTTAACAACTTTTGAGCTTCATCGCGATCGCCTTGTTCAATTGCAATATCAGCCAGCCAATTTTGAGCAGAATTGATCACCCGATGCCAACTAATTTTTTCTGCACTTTTCATCACTTCTTGAAAGAGCTTCTTTGCTAAAAGATATTCACCTTCTAAATAAAAAATTTCAGCCTGATGATAAAGAACAGGAATAAAATAGCGGATGTGCTGTCGCTCCTCTAGATTCGCCTCGATCACCAATTTTTCTTCTACCATTAGCCAGTGGCTGGCATCTTGATAATCTTTCTGTCTAATTTGCAGCCTAGCCATACTCTCAGCTAAGTCAGCCTGAACGCATAAATCTGCATGTTCACGCAAAATCCACGCCCTCTGCAAAATTTCGTCTGCTTCTTTCAGACTCACACAAGAACATTCCCGAATTAGTAGCCAGCTTTTGCAGACGATAAATTTCACTAAAGATGACCATTCACCACGTCGTTCTGATTGTTCTATGAGCCATTGCAACCAGTCGAGTCGATCGTCCCAATATGCATAGAGATCCATGTAGTGATTCAACAGTAGCCATAAATCCCTAACTGCTTCATAGTGTTCTTGGTCTTCACACCAATGAAGTACTGCCCGCAGATTTCCTTCTTCTGCTTCTAACTTATTGTAATGTATCCACTTTTCCCAATCTTCTCCGGCATAATTGTGGGCAAAATCAAGATACCATTTCACCCAGCGCCTTCGTGCTTCCTTCTCAAAATCTGGGTAAGCAGCTAATTCTGCTAAGGCATATTCACGAGTTAGAGAGAGCATCTCAAACCGCTTAGTCTCTGGGTTAAGATTCACCAATGAAAGTTGTTGCAAACGTGCCAAGCCATTATTTACAGCATCAGGAGCGGCTGTTAATCCAGCAACCTCAGCTACAGCAGCGAGTATGGGAGAGTTAGGAAAAATCGCCAGTGACATCAGTAACTTCTGGGGTGGTTGTTCCTTAATTACTTGGACTGATTCCTCAAAGCAAAAACGAGCTACATCACCTGTAGCCGAAATTAATCGATCCAATACTGAGTTTAAAGAGTAGCCACTGGATACTTGACCGATGGCATAAACAATAGCAAGAGGGATTCCGCCAGTGCGATCGTAGAGTAGCTTGGAATCCTCATTATTGAGAGTTATACCTTTTTCTTCAGCTTGTTGTCCAATCAATTGCAAACCATCATCAAGAGGTAAATTTCGCAAACGAATGGGCAGTAAGGCAATTTGTTCACGGGTAGTAATTACTACTTTAATGCAAATGGGCAGATTATATAAAAACTCAATAACCTCATCCCTGTCTTCTATAGTCTCCATATTATCCACAATCAACAATGTTCTCCGTTTCGAGAGAATTTGGCGTACACGATCGAATTGGTCATTGGGAGGAGATTGGATAATTGTCGGGTCGTCTAAAGCATTGGCAATTTCCCGAAAGATATCGCGCAGGTTACGCTGTCCCTGTTGCCGCCGAACTATACTATTGGTGGGAACAAGTTCTTGTTGTTTGGCTGAAGTAAAAATAATCGCATCAAACCGAGGTGCCTCAGAAGAGTTTTCGTTACTGGCTTTTAAGCACAGGTAAGCAGCTGCTAACACCAGCGCCGTTTTACCTACGCCACCAATACCATGCACCGTGATCATGTGAGCGCCATGTTCCGGCGAAAGGCGTTCCAGTAGCTTTTTCATATCGGCTTCCCGACCGATAAATTCTGTATAGGTTGGTGATGGCAGATTGTGGGGGATAGAGGCGCTTTCGGTACAAGATGCAGCAACACCTCTGCGATACCCATGTCTCTCTAGAATGTAAATAAGGTTGCTTGACCTGACGCTGTTATCTGGTTCTCCTGTCAAGCTTTCAATATCTCGATAGATATTGCTCAATCCCACTCTCACAGCAGTGTGAGTCATGTACAAGTCCTGACTTATCTTAGTTAGGCTATACCCGCACAGCAATCCAAGTAACAAATTTGTCTTGGTACTTTGTCTGTAACGTTTTTGAATTTTAGACTCCAAGTCAGTCAGTAAGCGATCTATCTCCCAGTCGTGTAAAAACTTTCCATACCAAGTTTTAGACAGATTTCTACCTTTTGATTGACCTGACATAAAATATTATCCTATCAAGAAGTGATAGATTTAAAATTATTAATGTTTTAAAGAATAAAAAGTTGACATCTAAGCTAACATTTTTATTATAAAAAAATTCCAAAAACATCATAGGTAAAATTTGTTGATATTCTTACATAATACTTCTTGCAGAGTGTTGCTAATACTCCGCAAGAAGTATCTAGTCTAGAATTGTACTTTTTCTATGGGTAGATTGATTTTGAACAGAGCAATTTACAGTTGATTGCTGGCTATTCGCAACAGTGAATCCACCTCCAAATGAAACTCCCGCTGTCAAAATAACAGCAAACAACGTTTCTGATAGACGAAAAGTAAAAGTAATCCCTGAGTGAGAGTTCTTGTTTTGCTCTTGGTTTTGTGACATACTAAAGCAAGCAGTCCTTGATCTGCTGTAAATAAAGAATATTCCTGGTGAGCGTCGGCAAACGCTCCCAAGGATTAAACATTAAAAGACCCCCAGCATTAACTAAAACACTGGGGGTTTTTGCTGTTATGTCAACAATACAATGAACATTAACACTGAGTCAATACTTTTGAATACAGCTGCGGCATTATAATTATTTAGTATTTATCCTACTAAACTGACACAAATAATGTAATTAGCATTGTTAGTATTTTGTTAGTATTTTGTTAGTATTTTGTTAGTATTTTTTGAGAAAGTATCCTGAAACTCATGTATGTAAAGGCTTTAAGCAATAATCAACATTTCTAGCTTTGTATGAGATACTTACTCTAAAGGCAATCGCACCTCTGCGATAACTTAAATCAAAATTAATTAGGGCGGGTGCGGGGATTGAACCCGCTAATCCCCACAATGGTGGAGACGTAACCGATAACCCTAAATTTCTTCGTCCCCGAAAGGCAAGTTGCGAACAAGGATAACCCGCCATGAAATAATGAAGGATAAAGTTTTTCACCCTTTACCCTTCAGTAATATCTATAACTCACCCGTAGCTAGCATCTGAATAATGCGGGGCGTACCTGGGTCAAACCCTGCCAAATCCCAAGACAGCGAATCTTGAGGATCTACCAAAGTAATCTGGTAAGGTGTCAAAGTGACGTACACTGCCTTAACGTTGGGATTTACCTTTTTGCGGTACTCCTTCAGCGCTTGACTTGGATGCTTATTTCCAGCCCAGCTTTCTGAATCAGTCCAAAAGCAGACTACATCAGCTTTGAATTTATTCTTAATCATCCAGTCGTAAGCTACAGATGCATCCGTTCCGCCGAAGTTTTGGTTGCTAGCTTTGCGAACCGCAGAACTAAAACTATCTTTGGCACTGATACCTAAATCACGGAATTCGGTAGAAAAGCCGCGAATCATGTAGTTTTTCTCGGCTTTTGCTGTCACCAGTGCCATTGTGGTGGCAATTTCACAACAACTCAGTCCCATATCTGCAACCAAGCTACCCATAGAAGCAGAAATGTCTACGGCGTGCATGAATACTTTACCTGTGGGTTTGACGACATCAAAAGACAGTTCAACCGCCTTTTCTAAGATGTCCACAATCCGAGGAACTGGATTCCAAGTTTTCTTACTGCGTCCTAATCTTCCACCAGATTCATAAGTTTTGAGTGCTTTCAAAACATCAATCGGATGAATGCGCCCTTTACGCAGATGTTCTCTGCGATTAAGAACTTCTTCCACTCGCAGCAAGTTAGCATTTTCATCGGCTCGTAACACACCCAGTTCAGTTAAAGAACCCAAGTTACGCAGCATTGCACCTATTGGCATTTCTTGAAATAGCAGCTGCCAAGCAAGCTTGTCCATTTTGCCCACCGGTGCAGCCATTTCGTGGGTTAAGTGTCCTTGGGAAATAGCTTCATGGGCTTGGGTAGGATTCCGCTTCAGCCACTCATACCACCAAATTTGTGCCAACGCTTCTGAAGGGATGTCTGCTGGTAATTCTTCCCAGCCTCTAACTACCCACTCAAATAGTTGACGGTGATTTTCTGTCGGCGGTTTTACATGGAACAACCGCAACGCATCTCGGTGGGAGAAGCCTTGACGCTGTTGATATTTCAACAGTTGATAAGCTAAACCCTTGACATCTTCCCTTGAGAGCCAAGTTTTACCAGCTTCCCGCACTACTTTGCCAAATCCCCGCAGAGATTTGGTGTAGTTCAACCATTCGTAAAAGTGGCTACCAGTGCGGACAACTTGCGGGAAGATTTCACCAAAAGCCTGTTTTGCCTGTGGTGCTTCACCCATTGACAGTAGCACCAAAGCTAATATAGGCGCACTGTTGTTGATGGCGCGTCCATCGCTAGCATACAAAATTTCTTCTGCTACACGGCTAGGATTTTCGGCAACAGCTTGTCTTACAACTGTCACAAAATTTTCAGTTAATTCTTGTTTACCAGCGTAGTAAGTGCTTTTTGCTGTGCCAACTAAAAGACAGCGACGCAGCATTTTCCAAATGCCAGCATCAAACATAAAGCCGGCGGAACGTCCCTGAATCATCTCTGCTTCTCGTCCGGGGATAGGTTGATTTTGTGGTGTAGTTGTTTTCTTTTTGGTGAAAAAATTGTAATTCATCGCTTCATCTCCCGGCCCTTACGGGCAAAAATGAAAGGTGGCGGAGCAGGAATCGAACCCACGACATCCGGCTTAAAATGCGATAACCCTAATTCTTCGGCCTTTTCAGGCAAGGTGTGAACAAGGATGTTTTTCGGCGCTCTACCAAACTGAGCTACCCGCCACATGAAAAGTTGGAATTTGGGATGGAATCTAAAATCTAAAATCCAAAATCTAAAATTAATTGGTGTAGCGGAGCAGGAATCGAACCCGCGACCTCTCGAACTTGATTCGATAACCCTAATTCGTCGGCCTTTTCAGGCAAGTGGTGAAAAAGGATGTTTAGCGCTCTACCTCTGAGCTACCCGCCACATGAAAATTTAGGATTTTAAATTCAATCTAAAATCTAAAATTAATTGGTGTAGTGGAGCGGGATTTGAACCCGCGACCTCCCGCTTGGCAGGCGATAACCCTCAATTCGTCGGCCTTTTCAGGCAAGGGGTGAATAAGGATATTTAGGCGCTCTAACCACTGAGCTACCCACCACATATACAGTTATGAATTAAACATTTAAAATTCGTGACTCAGCACTGAATTTGGTGTAACGAAGTAGGATTTTTACCTACACCTCCAGAAGTTTGATTGAGGGTGTTTAAGTTATATACGATAACCCTTGATACGTCGGCCCTTCCGGGCAAGGTGGGCGCTCTGTCATTTGAGCTATCCGCTACTGGCGCAGGTTAACTCTCTAATGAAAGTTGACTTGTATTATTACTGTAGTATATGTATTATCTGTTGTCAAGGAGCTGACGATTTAATTTAGGGAGTTGTTGGTTGAGTTAAAAATCTTCTTTTTTTCGCTGGGAAAAACTTTTGGGCGTAGTTTACCGCCGTAGGCATCGCACACCAATCTTAGATAAGGTAAAGGTATAACAACCACCCAGGAAAGATTTTGCCGGCAAAGTTGCGGCAAATTTGCCGCAACTTTGCCAAAAGATACAAAAAAGTGTCACAATTTTTGCCAAGATATATAATACTATTTCCCAAAATTCACTTGGCAAAAATCAGCATGAGTGAAAAACCCATAGAAGACAACGGCAAGGCTTTTCTCGTTCTACTTTTGCCCATCTCGTTTTTGATTATTTTCCTGGTTGCTACCTGGAGAATTTTACTAGCGCTAATTGTGCTGGTAATTGGCTTCAAGATTTGGCAGGAATATCAATGGCAACAGTGGACTGTGCGAGTTAACCCAATTTTTCATCAGTTGGTTCGAGAAAATCAAGGCAGACTTACGCCAATGGACTTGGCAATCAAGGGCAATTTTACCGGAACAACGGCAAAACGCTATTTGGATGGTAAAGCCTCGGAATTTGGTGCGAGTATAGTCAATTCCGAAGAGGCGGGGCTGTCTTATTACTTTATAACTGCCAGCATTCTCGGCAATATTCTTGACAGTAGTGAGCCTGTCAAAGAGCTTCCGGCTCAACCAGTTACTAAAACTGCGCGATCGCTCTTAGCACCTCTACCAACAACAACACTTGAGGAGGAAGAACCAGAAACCGAATCAATACCGCAGCTAACTCAAACCCATGAGGAAGCTAAACGATCGCTGGAAAAACAATTAATTTTTGGCTCTCTCATTCAATCTGAACTTGCCAAACGGCTAAATGTCTATTCCAGCACGGTTTATAAACGACGGAACGATCCAGAGTTTCCTGAATGGAGTCGCAGTAAAGACCCTGATGGTATTGCCTGGTCATACTCGGAAAAAACTAAGGAGTTTTTCCCACTGGAGGAAGAAGAATCGTAATTCAAAATTAAAAAATATTAATTACTTTTGATTTTTGAATTCTAAGCCCACAGCTTCGTTGATGGAATTTAATCCGCTTTGTTCTAACTTGGAAAGTAAACCTGAAAGAATCTGGCGTACCATCAGTGGGCCTTCATAAATCCAGCCTGTATAAACTTGGATCAAGCTAGCACCAGCAGTAATTTTTTCCCAAGCATCCTCTGGGGAAAAAATTCCACCAACGCCAATAATCGGGATTTGTCCTTGGGTTTGCTGCCAAATAAAACGAATTACCTCAGTGGAGCGATCGCGCAATGGTTCACCGCTAATTCCACCAGCTTCTTCCTTGGGTGATTTGCCAGTTTGGTCAATCACCTGAGTTTTCAGTTCATCACGGCAGATGGTGGTATTGGTGGCGATAATTCCCGCCAGATTGTAGGTTTTAGCTAAAGAAATAATGTCAGCGATCGCAACCCAATCTAAATCTGGCGCTATCTTGACAAAAATGGGTTTATGTGCAGTGTTTTCTTGTTGTAATAGATTCAATATTGCACTGAGCATAGAGGCATCTTGGAGCGATCGCAACCCCGGTGTATTAGGCGAAGAGACATTAACAACAAAATAATCTCCCAAATCCTTGAGTAAGCGAAAACTATCAAGATAATCTTGTGCGGCTTCTTCTAGGGGAGTCACCTTAGATTTCCCCAAATTTATCCCTATGGGTATTAAGTGAGTTGACTCCTGTTTTTCCTGTGTCAAACGTGCCGCCATTGCTGCTGCACCAAGGTTATTAAAGCCCATGCGATTGAGAGCAGCTTTATCCAACGGTAGGCGAAACAAACGGGGACGCGGATTTCCTGGCTGGGCGTGAAAAGTTACAGTTCCTAGTTCTGCAAAACCAAAACCCAGATTAGACCAAATACCAGCAGCGACTCCATCCTTATCGAAGCCAGCTGCTAATCCTACGGGATTTGGGAAGTTTAGCCCAAATAAATTTTGTTCTAAGCGGGAATCGTACAGACATAAAGATTTTTGTAAGCGTTGGTTTGCCCAACTAGCAGGGGTTTGTGATAGCCAGTTAAAACTGCGAATCGTCTGCTGGTGTAGCCACTCTGGGTCTGTTTTTACCAAATTGAACAGAAGTGGACTAATTGCAAATTTATAAATATCCATTAGCTTTGGGGACTGGGGACTAGGGATTGGGCATTGAAAAGAGTTATAGGGGAGAGTGCGCGGTGCTGAGGAGAGGAATTTTCACCCTGCTCTCTACTCCCTCCCCAGTCACCAATCCCCAATCCCCAGTCCCCAGTTCAACATTAAACACTTGTGGCAATATTACTCAGGGTGGTTTTCTGGGCATCTTATATATTACAAGTTATGTTAACCAATAAATCAGATGGGGCAGCCGCAAAAACCTATAGCCGCCGAACAGCAAATCCTCTCATTGGGGCGCGTCCTCCAGAGCCTCAGAGAAGAAGATGATGTTGACGTTCTGATTGAAACTACTATTTCTTATCTTAAGGAAGAGTTTGATTACAGACTGATTTGGATTGCTCTTTACGATCGCCTGAATCACATATTATTCGGCAAAGGCGGCATTACACCCGATCGGGACACGAGCTTTTTACACCAAAGGGTTGTTCTCAGTCCGGGGGATTTATTAGAGCAAGTGGTGATTGAGCAGCATCCCTTGGGGATAGCTGATTTGCAAACTGAAATCCGCGCCGCCGAATGGCGCAAAATTGCTGAAAAATTGCAGATCCGAGGAACAATTATTTTACCAATTCGCTATAAAGACCGTTGCTTGGGTTTGCTGTTACTCGGTTCAGATCGCTGGGGCTATCTACTGACAGGGGAAGCAAAAGCCCGTTTGATGATGGTTTTAGGTGAATTGGGGGCATTGCTTTATCAACATGAGATGCATAAGCAGCAAAAGCAAACCAAGCGAAGCGATGAGCCATTATTAGAATTGCTCGAAAATTTACGCACCCTCACAAACCTTAATCAAAGACTTGAAGCAGGGGTACAAGCAACTCATAAATTTATCTCCCCTAATCGGACAAATGTTTACTGGTTCGATCGAGAAGGGCGCTACTTTTGGTGTCGGATCAGCAATCAGCTTGTCAAAGGCGATCGCAATTCTAGCAATCAGCAAGCAGCGGGAATGACTGTACAGGACTTGAGCGACTTTTATTATGCTTTGGCAGTGAACCAAATTGTCTCAATTGGTGATGCCCGCAGTTCTTTAAAAAGCCATTTTACGGCAAAATTGCTGCAACGGCTGAAGGTGCGATCGCTCTTGGCTGCTCCGATTATCTGGCAAAAGAACTTGCTCGGTTTTCTAGCGGTGGAAAGCAATGAACCTCGAATCTGGACGGAGACGGACAAAAATTTTGTTCAGAGTGTAGCTAGTTTAATGTCCCTAGTTACACCAACTGAAAGTATGGAAAGCACTATCAAACAGATTCAAGAGGATGCCCAACTAACTGGTCAAGTTGCCCAGGGTATCTATAGCGAACACGATCTTCAGGAAACATTACACAACTGTGCTAAAAGAGTTTTAGCTCGACTAACAGCCACCCGTTTTTTGCTGTTGCAGTCCGATCCTGAGCAAAATAATTATCAATTTATTTACCAAAATCAGCCTCATAATCGCCGACCGTTGACATTTACCCTGAATCCTCTCAAAGAATTAGATGTACAGCTTTTGCAACGTTCAACTGAAGCGGTGGAGATTGAAAACTTAGATGAAGATTTACGCTTTTTTAACTGGCGGCCCTTTTTACTAGAAAGTGGAGTGCGATCGCTACTTATTTGTAAATGCACTCAAAGTCATATCCCAGGAGCACTTTTGCTCATCACTCACGAAACCCATCGTTCTTGGACAACCCTCGAAAAGGATTTACTGTGGGCTGTTAGTCAACAGATTGGGGTAATTGTTCGTCAGTGGCAATTGCACAACCGCACTACCCAGCAGCAAAAAACTTCCCAGGCTTTTGAGCAATGCCTCAACATCTTGACACAAACCCAGAATAGCAAAATCGAGGTCGAAAAAAACCATTTAGAACGAACAGCACTCGAACAAATAGCGTCGATTCTGGGTTGTCCCTTTGCGTTACTGCTATCCTGGTCGCCTGGTGAAAATTTGGCAGAAATTATCCCTGGAGTGATTGATAATAGTCAATTTGGGATTTTTTCAGATGCATCTATTCCTATCCAGTCGGAAGCCTTAATTCAATGGGCGCTGGTTACGGAGAATTACTTGACTTTGAAGGTAGATAATTTACCCCCAGAAACTCGAAAATGGTTGAATACTCCAGATAAAGGTCAAATTTTGGTGATGGCATTACGTACTAATGCTGATTATGAAATCACAGGTGTAGTATTGTTAGCAGACTATCAAGAGCGTCGCTGGTCACAACAAAATATTAATGCGATCGCAACTCTGATTTCTCAATTAGCTTGGTGGCGTCGTCAAAAGCAAATTAACCGACTTCTAGAATCCACAACAGAGGAATTACGACAACTCAACTGGTACAAGCATCGTCGTCTAGAGGAAATCCAAAGAATAACGGCGCTATCGCTGAAACAAATACATGATTTGGGCATTCCTGCCAATGAACTGACTCAAATGCGCTACCAACTATTGCTACGGCAATTAGACCACACAGCCACTTCTATGAGTGGAATGCTAAAACTTGAGAACTGGAAGCTACATATTAGTTGGGAAACTATGCCCATAGCCAGTTTACTAAAGCGATCGCTCGAACGCATCGAAAATTTACTTCATAAACAAAAGCTATGGATTGGTGTACATGGCTTGGGACAACCAATTGATGAGCAAGAATCACCAAAGAATTCTTCCTTAGTCAGAGGTGTTCCTAGTTCCAGCGCCAGCGCTCAATCCGCAATGGCGATCGCTGGTGATATTGTCAAAATTGAATTAGTTATCCATGAATTATTGGTTACTGCCTGTAACCATTCTCCAATCGGCGGTAGAATTGATATTTGGTGTCGCCGTTTAGATGCGTCAAAATCCTCAGAGGCAAAGCAATCTTCTGCAAGTGTAAGTGCTGAACATCAGACATCGCTGGAACTGTCGATTACATACAACGGTGCGATCGAATCACAGCTACTCACAGAACTACATCAAAATACACTCAAAGATGTGCTTGCTCCCTCCAAGCTCGACCAACCCCCAGCTTTACATCTGCTAATCTGCCAAAACCTCATGTTGGAACTAGGAGGAGAGTTAAATTTCTATCAACTACCAGATAATCGGGTAGTTAGCCGTTTGCTATTGCCGTTAGTTAGTCATGATTCTTAGTAGAGCTTTCTGTACGTTAATTATACCGGAGCCGCTATAACTACAAGCACTAACAATTTATCCTTCTCCCTGTCAAGGCTAATTAAACGGAAATATCAAATTATCTTGGCAACTATCTCAACTATTTTGTATATATTTACTGACTCTATAAAGAGTTGAACTTGTAGTTTTTGATAACTTGCATATCTACAAAAAAACGTGACATTCTTTAAAAAAATAGCTAACATATAAATTGACAAAATGCTGATTAGCATCATTTTCTATTTATAAAAAAAGAATTAGCCAGATAAAAATTGTCAAATTTTATATGAAATACATATAGTAATGGGATTCAAAAAATAATTAGCAATTATTAGTGCTTTTCCCAATATTTAACTAATGGTTAGATATCAATAGAATATTTCATGCCGAGAGTAAATAATTAAATAAAGATCATTTTTTACCTAGCTACTGGATTTAAATAACTTACTACACATCTCATCAAATTTTTATATCGATTTTGGTATGAAAATAGCACCTTTAGCCTACATTGTTTAGGTAATAAGATGGAATCAGCGCATCAAATCATAACTGTAAGCTTGTCGAACCTAAATTTACCACACAGAGAATTAGATGGATGGTACAGAAATATATGTACAGCCATTAAACGGATTAAATATAACCTGTTAAGCAGTAGCTTAACAGAAGACAAATGTCAAATTACTATGCATGGATAAATCTATCAATGAGTTTTAGATACTTCAAGCATTGCTTGATATTTCGTTCAATTCAAAGCCTGATTTTTTTGGCTCTAATATCAATTCCTAACTTGTGTAGTGCATCTGCTCAAACTACTCTTAAGGGGGGAATTGACTGGATTTTAGTAGTAGATACTTCTGCTTCCATGCGTGGTGTAGGTGGAACAAAAAATATTTTTGAACCAGTCAAGAATTCTATTACCGAATTTGTTAATACTGCTAGATTAGGCGATACAGTTACTATCTATACTTTTGACAAAGATGTAACTTTAAATGCAGACGATATCAAGATTACCAGTAATCCAGACAGAGGTAAACTAAAGCAAATAATTAACTCACTTCAGGCTGAGGGTGTGCGAACTCATACAGGTAAGGCTGTGCAAAAAGCACTGCAACATTCTGCCCTATTAAACAAACGTACTGATGCTCTTGGTCGGACTGTCAGTATAGTATTTCTGACAGATGGATTAGAAGATGTACGTGGTATTCCTAATCCTGTTCCTATTCCTAGCAATACCCAATTTCTACGTGAGCAACAATGTAAGCCCTACATATTTTTTGTATCTTTAGGATTAAAAGAACACGAAAAGCAACTGAATGACTTTGCTAGCAATCCAGCACTTTGTGGCAAGGGGCAAGTATTGCGAGATCCGGGAGGAGTTCAACTTAACAAGCTGGCTCAAAATATTCGACCAGCGCTTATTAAACCAAAACTTGATGTTAATTTACCCACTGCTAATTTGCAGCCAGTATCACCTGGAACAACTACTGAACCGCTCAATATTAATGGCATCAGTAATGTCAATGGTAAAGTAAGTTTGCAACTGGAAGACCCTCAGCAAAGCGGTATTCGTTTAATTTCACCCGATCGCACCATCGACTTAGTTGCGAATCAAGAAACAGCCATTCCTGTACGTTTACAGATACCAGCAGAGGCAAAAGGGGGCGCTAATAACTTGCGCTTGGTGCTGATAAGCGCAGATCAAGCGATCGCACCAATAAAAATTGACCTACCTGTAACCATTCAGTCAAAACTGCAAATACAACCGACAAAGCTAGATTTTGGCTCCATAGAAGCAGGTAAAACCACTGAAACCCAAACTTTGGTAGTTCGCACCAATATATCTGGAACAGCTAGCTTACAACAGCAAGGAAATTTCAAAGACGTTTCTATCGCAGAACCTTCATCAACCATATCCTTACAACCAGGAGAAACTACAATTCCTGTGCAGTTGCAGGTTAAGGATAGCAGCTTTGCAGGCGATCGCACTTTCAGTTTAGTCCTGAAGCCAGATAACTCAATTGCTAGCCCTGTCAGTACGGAAGCTCATCTCTATATTTTGATGCCACTGTGGCGGAAAATAGTTATTTGGTTGCTCTTAGTGCTGTTGGTGTTGTTAATTGCCCTGATAGTAATTTGTTTGATTCAACGCAAAACTCCCTTGGAATTAGTCGAAGATTTCCGCAACCGTAAACGCTTAGAAGGAGCGTTGGTAGTGCTAGAACCACTGCCACAATCATCGGAAGATGAAGAGATTAGTCTCACTCACCTACAGAAGGGTAGAGTCTGCCTGAGTGAATTGATACCAGCCATTGCTGCTACTAATTCTGATGCGGAGTTAGTCACAGTTTGGCGGTTAGGCAAAAAGAATATAGATGTGCGGTGTTTGAAAGGTGTAATTTTTGTCAATACTAAAAAGATAAATACAGATGAACTTTTCAACGAGGACATCATCGAGATTGACAACGTTAAGTTGCAATTTAACTGGATTGAACACCAAAGACCCTCTGAGCCAGGCAGTGGGCAGACAAACTCTTGAATAATATCACAGGAAAGTGAATGTTAAGTCCCACGGTTGTGCGTCCCACGGTTGTTTTTCGTCCTACCGTCGTTATCGGGCTAGGAGGAACGGGTTATGAAGTCGTACTTAAACTTAAAAAGCGATTCATAGATGTTTACGGCTCAGTTCCAGAAGTTATTCGTTTTATTTCTATTGATACTACTGAAAATATCCAAGAACGAGAAAAATCACCTGATGGCACCAAGGTTATCTTAGAGCCTAATGAACTTTATGCAATTTCTGTCGCAAATCCCCTACCGCTAACACGTAACGACCACATCGCTGAATGGTGGCCTAGGGATATTTCCGCAGCTAGCCTGATCAGTGGCGCTGGACAGATTCGGGCCCGGGGACGGCTCGCCTTGTTTGCGAAAGTAGGCGATATTGACGCTTTAATTGCTCAAGCAATCAATGCTGTCCGCGAAATTCGTACTAGTAAACAAGCATTTTCAGATAATTTTCAAGTTTCCAGTCGGGATGGTGTTGAAGTTTTTATTGTTGGCAGTTTGGCTGGTGGAACGGGGAGTGGCACATTTTTAGATACGGCTTTTTTAACACGAGAACATCTTAATAATTTCTCTAATATTACGGGCGTATTTGTTTTACCCAGAGTGTTTGCCAATATTCCCCAAACTCACTTGGTCAAGTCTAATGCTTATGGCGCTCTCAAAGAAATCGAACACTTTTGGGGATTGTCACCATCTAATAGCATTGAGATTGATTATGGGATCAGAAAAATCAAAGCCGATCGCCCTCCCTTTGATGCTGTATTTTTAATTGACGGGGTTAACAAAAATGGAACTGTAGTTGGTCGTCCAGACGATTTGCAAAATTTAGTTGCAGATGGCTTATACATCCAAATTGGTTCTCAAATCGGTCTAGATGCTGCTAACGTTGCTGATAATATTCGCGCTTATCTCGCAACTGGTGAAAAAGTTAGAGGGCGCAATATCAATTACTGTAGTTTTGGCTTTGCTACCCTGACTCTGCCAGTACAGCAATATGAGCGGATGAAATTAGAGGATGCTCAAAGCTTGCTGAAAAATGAGTTAATGGCATCTACCGCAACAATCGATTTAGAAAGCGACATCACCCGATTTTTAGAAGATTGCAAATTAGCAGAAGCGACTACTCTTCTGAATGCGTTGACTGAAAGCGATCGCGGCGGACAAATCAAACCCGAATTTAGAATTGGCGAAATCCGTCAGGATCGCACAGCTTTGCCGACAATCAAAGAACTCTACAAACGGCAGTTAGATCAGTTTGAACAACGGACGGCTCAAGAATTAGGATTGAGTTTTTATCGCTTAGAGCAGACTGCATCTGGTGCGATCGCAACTTTCTGGGAACGCGGTCTTAACCGTCCCAATGGGCTAGCTTATGTTTTAGAATTTTTGAGCAAACTTTCCCAAAAATTAGACGAATTACAGCAAAGTGTGCAGCGCAAATCGCAAGAGGCGCAATCCAGTTTCAATACTTTGAAATTAGAACCACAAGAAGAAAAGATTAAAGAAGTTGCGGAAACTTGGTTCCCAAATAAAAATACTATTCAAGCAGCTTGTCAGAGATACAAAGAACGGGCTGACCAAAAGTGGAAAACTTATTTACATTGGAAACGGTGTGATAAAGCGGCTGAACTCTATGGTGTACTGCGGGCGAAGGTAGAGCAAATTCAGGAAAAGTGTCAGCGTCTACACAGCAACTTAGATAAAGTTTATCGAGATATAGAACAGAGTTATCACGAGGTCAATCGTCAAGGAAGTAACGATAATCCTTTTATTCACACCATTCAGCGCATCAATATCCAATCGAAACGCCCCAAAGTTACTGGCGAAGATTTTATCCGTTGGCATCGAGAACAGTCTCAAACTTTAACGAATTGGTCTGATAAAAAAGCTGAAGATGTCAAGAATGAAATTCTGAAATTTGTCGATGAAGCTTACTATCCTCTCACCAGTATGACTGTTGAGCAGGTTTTGGCAGATAGCAATCCCGAAGATGCGGGGCAAGATTTGCAACAACTTGGTAAACTTGCAGTTCCTCTCTGGCAGTATGAAGTATCGGAAATTCCCATTCA
Source organism: Nostoc sp. (assembly GCF_036919895.1). Classification (GTDB taxonomy): domain Bacteria; phylum Cyanobacteriota; class Cyanobacteriia; order Cyanobacteriales; family Nostocaceae; genus Nostoc. The sequence continues at coordinate 13,220 of NZ_JBALBW010000132.1, read as the reverse complement.
ACAGCAGCACTTAATCACAGAATTTTATTACTACGGAGTAGAGAGCAACAACACAATTTTTAGCGATCCACCTCTTTCTAATCGCTTGCCTAAAGGAAATAATAATCCTTCTTTCGTACCGACAGGCGAACCCCATAAGGTGATGCTGTTTCGGGTGGAAGTCGGTGTTCCCTTATTTGCCTTCAACGGCATGAGGGAACTGGAGTCAGCTTACCTAGATCCGAATAAAGTCTTCAAGCACTTACATCGCAATTGGACAAACTTAGCTAATTTAATTCCTCCAGAAGACGACGGTGGGGCGTTGCGTTGGTTTGCATTAGCGTTGGCACCCGATCCGTATAAATTAGTTGTCAATCAGAGTAAAAAATATTTCGTTTCTACAGAACAAGCGAAAAGATTAGAGGGCGGAGTTTTGCCTTTGGGAAGCGATCGCAAGTCAGCATTTAAAGCTTTCAAAAGTAACTTGCCTCTAGTTAAGGAAATTGCTGACAAAGTTGAGCGGATTACCCACGAAGACCAAGACAAAGCCAAATCTACTTTGCAAAACTACATCAATCACCTCAATCAGGTTTTAAAAGGAGGCAAGGTTGATGCCCAGATTCAAGAACAGGTAGAAATGGAAATCCAGGAAATTGAAGCTTACCTGGAAGATTTAGATGTGATTATTTAGCCCTATATTTTGCACTCTGAGAGGATCTTTGAAAAGTCCTCTTGTCGGTATCAAAAATTTTAGATCCCCCTAAATCCCCCTTAAAAAAGGGGGACTTTGATTCCGGTTCCCCCCTTTTTAAGGGGGGTTAGGGGGGATCTAAAGTGCCTAAAGTGCCTAAAGTGCCTAAAGTCACAGCGAAATACTTGTTCATTCAACCTCTGAGAGAGAGTGTCCCTATGCCAAAACCAACTATTTTACTTGCACTCGATCCTCACAGTGCCGCTTTTTGTACAGCCATTAAACGGCAACTGCAAAAATTTCCAGCCGATCAAACCTGTTTAATCCAAACTTATAACTTAACTTGGGATGGTCAAACTTTTGGCTTTAGTGGCGAGTTAGATCAGTTTGCTGACACGAGTTTTGATCTGGCTCAAACTCATAGTAAACAAGCTTATGTTTCCAAAATTCGTACCCAGTTTAGCGACGCGACAGGCGAACTGCAAACTGCACTGATTGAATTATTGAAAACGGCTAGTCAATCAAAAGAAGCGATCGCAGCGAAACGCCAAGGAATAGAAATCAGCAGCAGCCATCGAGTATATCTCATGCTATCAGCCAGCAATCAATTTGCTAGGGGAGTAGTTTTTGACATAGTACGCTTGATTCGTTGGCTATTTTCTAAGTACTTTACAGATATTCCTTACAGCTTAGAAGCTTTATTGCTATTGCCAGGGTTATTTACCCAAGCCACAACTGCTGATTACGGTGCTGCTTACTCCTTCCTGAAAGAGTTAGATTACAAAATGATCAGTGGCGTTGTGATTACAGGTAGTCAAAAAGTACCACCTTTTGATAACTGCTGGCTGATGGATGAGCGAATTGGGGGACTGAGTGATAATTTGCCTAGCTATGCTGATGCTTTGGCAGGTTTTCTCACAGTGGAACCGGAAACCAACGGCTTATTGCTTGGCGCCCAAAAAGTACGGGGTAAAATACCCGCCTATAGTTCATTTGGTTATGGAGAATTGTTTTTCGCAGGAGAAACAACTATTAACCGTTTGAGTGCTGCCTTTGCTGCCGATATTATCATGGAGCAGTTTTTACCGAAGGCAGAATTTACTCCCGAAGCAAGCCGCAAATGCTTATTAGATGCCAAAGGATTTGTCCTCAGCGAAGATTTCAGTAATGCTTTTCTCGGATTAGAACGAGACAACGGCAAACCAGTTTGGCAAGATTTTAATCCGCGCATTGATATTCAGGCTGGGATGGCGCGGGAATATGGGATGGAATTGCAGCGTGCTTATCGGCAATTTGAAAATAAAGAGCTGCTTTCCTATAAGCGCACGTTGGAAAAGTGTTGCAAACAACTACAAGGAAACTTAACCAGCTTCTTAGATCGCAGCATCAATCGCTATGTTGATGCTACACCTAGAGGCTTGCATGAAGCAGCTAGGCTATTAAACATATTGACCTTTTTGTATTTGGAACTGCAAACGGATGCCATTGGCGATCAATCGCAGAATCTGGTTACAGAACTGCGAACGGCTGAAGCATTTCTCGACTCCAGATTGCAGGTAACAATTGATAAAGAAGCCACTCAAAAGCTGCTCAACCAAGTTTTGTCCTTAAAATTGCGGCAGCAACAATTACAAGATGGTTTAGCTGAAAGAAAGTCTGAAGAACAACTGCAAGAGTTACAAACAACTCAGAAACAGCTAGAAACGGCAATTGCTGACTATCGTCAAGCGTTAAATGCCGAAATCGAACACGCTCGACAAATCCGCTTTATGGCGATCGCTCGCGCTCGTGAACAAGCTGAAGCTGCGATCGTTGTCGCTCAAAACCACTTAACGGCCATTGAAAATCAACTCGAAACAGCTACAGATAACTTAGATGAACTGCTAACGGAAGAAAACCGTTTTCGTTCACAGTATTTGCTCGTTTATCCTACCCTGGTTACTGGTGCTTTATTCGCCTTGCTGATTCTGACTGGAATTTTCAGTCAATCAACGCTATGGCTGTTATTGCAAAAGTTTTGGGCTAACTTAGTTACTTATCTGCTTTGGACTGCGGTAACAATTTTAACTTATTTAGGTACAGTTTGGCTCAAGTACAGCACTAATATTCGCGATCGCATTCAGAAGGTTCAGAAACAAATTAAACGCCTAGAAAGCTCTATTAAAGCAACCGCCGTAGAATTGCGTCGCAGCTATAACGAACAATTAAAGTTAGAGTACGATTTATACGCCCAAAATCTCCGTGTCGAGGCGTTAAATTATTTGATTAAAACAGCTAAACAAAGAACTGAAACCTTACGTCAAACTCTGTCTGATTTCTCTGAGATATACAATAATTTAGTTGCTCAACGCGATCAAGCTACCACGAAGTTCTCCGAAATTCGGCTTACAGTTCTGACTGATGCAGATATTGATGCTTATTACCAAAGTTTTCTTTCTACATTACCAACAGAAAAATTTACTCAAGAACAGGTTAGCCGTTCTCAGTCGTGGAAAATTTCTGCTGAAGAGTTTCAAAATCAACTTATGCCCTTTGCCCGTCAACAGTTCGAGCAATTGGGTAATTTGTCTATTGGCGAAGTATTAAAACAATCAGATTTAATTGCCGCCAATACTGCTAATCTACGTTTGAATCAACTTTTTGATAGCGCTAATTTATTGCTGCGACTTCAAGATATTGACGCTAACTTAAGCCCAACTTCTCAACGGGAGATTACCCTCTGGCTGGGAGCAAAAGATAAAGAACAAATTTTTGGGTTTTACAGTCGCTTGAGTCGTAATTTAACCGCCTTGGTAGCTGAAGATGATCAGAGGTTGTGTATTTTGACTCGTTCCTTGGGCTTTCCGGGTTATTTCCTCAGTCAAATTGAGTATTATCGAGACTGCTATGAACGTACTCAGGGCGAACAAATCGAGCCAGACGAAAACATTCCCGATTTAATCCCAGAAGAAATAGGTTCTGGTAGGGAATTAAAACTAGCTTATCAAACCCTGCTGTTAGCGATCGCTCTTGGGCTACTATCCCAGCATTCTCAAGGTGATTATCAATTTAACGGTCGGTCAATTGGTAAAAATCGAGAACAAATTACCTTAGCTTTAGCAACTGAGTTCACCTTTCAGGAACTCTATGGAGACTTACAAGAACGAATCGAAACTTATGAACGTGATTTTATTTACCATAAATTACAGGAATTAGGAACATCTGCTTCAGATTTAAATCATTACGAGGTTAAGCTTTTAGATCATCTCCTCTTAGAATATAATCCCCTGAATTAGATAAGCTGTCGCGTATTTAATTTGCACAACCAGAGCGGGCAAGATGCCATTGGTGTCAACTTAAGCTAAAACGCTTATCCCAGAGGCTTTTTCTCCTCCCCTTATGAAGGCTACAGTGTACACACAAGTCATCGAATTACCCAAAACAAAAGAAAACCTCACCCTGCCCTCTCCTTAATAAGGAGAGGGACAGAATTTTGCACAGCAAAATCAGGGTGAGGTATCTCCAGGGCTGCGCGATAAATCTGAAAACGCCGTCAACAACTACTTGTGTGTACACCGTAGTCTTACGAAGAAGAGGGACAGGTTTTGCATAGCAAAACCAGGGTGAGGTTTCTCAGAGGCTACAAGGCTGATTTAGTTGGTTTTCCAGGACAATTTTTTCTAATTCAAATGTTTGGACAGCCAAATATCTTCTGTACTACCCATGCATAACGTATTTAAACATGCAAATTAAGTCCGTAAAAACCCTTGATAAATTTGAGCTATTCTCAACTAAGCTTGGTATGGAATATAACAAGATAGTGAATATTTAAAGGAAATATCTTAATGGATAAGCCCAGTGGCGAAAATGATAAACTCCAATATCAAGTCATGACTCTAGAACGACCCAAAAAGCTCAAAATCTTGGTAGTTGACGATGAGCCAGATAATCTCGATTTGCTTTATCGGACATTTCGACGCGACTTTAATGTTCTGAAAGCTGATAGTGGGGTGAACGCCTTACAAGTTTTGGCAGCAGAAGGGGAAGTAGCGGTAATTATCTCCGATCAACGGATGCCAGAAATGAAAGGAACTGAGTTTCTCAGTAAGACTGTACCTCAGTTTCCCGATACAGTGAGGATAATTCTCACCGGATTTACTGATATTGAAGACTTAGTAGAAGCAATTAATGCAGGGCAAGTCTACAAATATATCACTAAGCCTTGGGATCCAGGGGAACTGAAGGCAGTAGTGCAAAGAGCAGCAGAAACCTACGACTTGCTCAAGCAACGTACAGAAGAATTACGTCGCGCTCATGCTCAAATGGCGCTGCTGAGTGTTTTGGTACAGGTAACTCAAGCAGCTTCTAGCTTAGAGGAAACTCTTACTCCAATCGCTAGGGCCGTGAGTGAGACTTTTGGGGCAGAAGGCTGTATCCTCCAGCTTACAGATGGAAAAAATCTGGTTGCAACTCAAGGAACTTACAGCGATACAGGTACAATAGAGAATTGGCTATCTCTAGATCCACTAACAACGGAAGCGATCGCCACTGAGCAAATGCAAGTTTCCTTAAATGTACTTAAAGACACTAAATTAGCTGATGCTACTCACTACCAAAATACGGGTGTGCAAGCACATTTAGTTATCCCAATTAGCTATCGTAATCAACTTTTGGGTGTATTGTCGCTACAGTGGAAACAACCATGCACTTTGCGGGAAGATGAATTAACGCTAATTAATTTATCAGCCGAACTGGTAGCGATCGCTCTTACTAGTAGTCACTCCCCTAAAATTACTGTGTAGTTGTCATTTGTCATTTGTCCCTTGTCCTTTATCCTTGACAAATGACCAATGACTAATTGACCAATGACTAACGAAATTCAGGCCATTTTTAACCGTATTGCTCCAGTTTATGACCAGTTGAACGATTGGTTAAGTTTGGGACAGCATCGAATCTGGAAGGAAATGGCAGTTAAATGGAGTGCAGCTAAATCGGGTGATACTGTATTAGATTTGTGCTGCGGTAGTGGTGATTTAGCCTTACGTTTAGCAAGGCGTGTGGGAGCAGCAGGACAGGTGTATGGAGTGGATTTTTCGTGCAACCTGCTAGAAACTGCTAGAGAACGTTCTCAAAGACAGTACCCCCAACCTGCGTTCGCCTGGGTAGAAGCCGATGTGCTAAATTTACCCTTTGAAGATAACCAATTTGATGCCGCCACAATGGGCTATGGCTTAAGAAATGTTAAAGATATTTCCCGCAGTCTCCAAGAGTTATACCGGGTTTTGAAGCCGGGTGCGAAAGCCGCAATTCTAGACTTTCATCGACCGAGCAATCCTCAGCTACGTGCCTTTCAGCAGTTTTATCTGAACGGTTTTGTGGTGCCAGTTGCGAATTATTTAGGGTTAAAAGAAGAATATGCTTACATTAGCCCTAGCTTAGACCGGTTTCCCATCGGGAAAGAGCAAATAGAGTTAGCGCGTCAAGTTGGTTTTGGTGTTGCCACACACTACCCCATTGCGAACGGTATGATGGGAGTGCTAGTGCTTAGTAAGTTAGGAGTTATTAGTTAAAAGTTATAAATTATGAGTAGTGATAAATTCTCATTGAAAATTTATCATTCCCAATTTCTAACTCCTAACTCCTAACTCTAAGCTCTAAACTCCTAACTTTTTTAATTCTTCCCTTGGACTGGTCTCATCTTTGGCTTTATGTGTCTCCCCCGGTACTGGGTGGAATTATTGGCTATTTCACAAATGATATAGCCATCAAAATGTTGTTCCGTCCTTACCGAGCAATTTACATTGCTGGACAAAGAGTACCCTTCACCCCTGGCTTGATTCCCCGCAACCAGGAACGTCTAGCTTTGAACATTTCCAAGACAATCATGGGGTCACTATTGACACCACAAGAATTGCAAAATCTCGCCCGGCGTTTGTTGCAAACAGAACGCGTGCAAGCAGCAATTCTCTGGTTGTTGCAACTGGCGATTGAACAAATCAAAACAGATAAAAACCAAAAAAGTGCCAAAATTGTCGCGGGAATTTTACGGGATTTGCTAGGCGAATCCTTACCACGGTTACTCAAGGTTTTAGCGCGACGTGAAGACTTTTTGGAAGCGCAGATCAATCAAATTTTTGACCAGATATTGCTGGAATTTCAATTGAGTGAAGAACAGGCTACAAGGCTTGCTGATTGGTTACTAGAAGTAGTTTTACCACCGGATTTGTTGCGCCAAACGATAGTTGATTTTTTAACCGATCGCACCATTCAAATTATTGATGAAGGCTTCCGCGAAAAAACCAGTGGGACTTATTGGGTTGTAGCAAATTTGTTTGGCTTACGTAATACTCTGACGCGGTTACGGACTTTTTGCTTGGATGAAAAGGAGGCTACAAATAGTCGCTTGCAGGAATTGACTCAAGATTTGCAGATCCGCGATCGCATCAGGAAATTACTGCAAAATTTATCATTACAAAACCTGCCAATGGGTACGGTACGCCAACTGCGAAAGACTACCCGCGAAAGTGTCCGTCATTACCTACAAAACAGTGGTAGCGATTTTTTACAAGGATTAACTGATTCTGTTGATTGGGAAAATATTGCTGTAGTCCTGCTGAATCGTCTTAGTACTTCACCTGTTGTCAGTACTTCTTTAGAAGTTATGAGTCAAGAGTTGGCTCTAATTTTAGATAAGTATTTGGAAAAAGATTTAGAAGTAATTGTGGCACAAGTAATTCCGATTTTATCGATAGATCAAGTGATAGTTGACCGCGTGAAATCAACTTCGCCGGCTGAATTAGAAGCTGCTATTGAAGGAATTGTCAAAAATGAATTGCAGGCCATTGTAACTTTAGGTGGTGTTTTGGGTTTTGTCATCGGGTTATTGCAGACAGTGTTTTTAATAGTCAGTCAATATTAAGTTTTTGTTTTTTCCGACAAAATCTGAGCAATTATAGTAGTAAGTTAGCTATGTTCTGAAGCGAGTAAAATATAGCGATCGCCGTTGATAAATCAAATTATTCGGAATTCATTCCTTAATTTTGAAGTCTTGTCAATTTACATCTGTAACAACTCACATCTATCTTAAGATACATAATCTACCAAATTATTCTATCGGTTGATGGAAGTCAAAAAGAATACGCTATTGTTAGTTTATGTAATAGCTGAGTCAACTACAAGCGGGAAATAAAACCATGAGTATCGAAAAAAGAATAGAAGCTACTGTAAAAAATATTGAAGGAAAAATTCAAGAGGTTGTGGGTGAAGTCACTGGTAATCCACAAGACAAAGCTGAAGGACAAGCAAAGCAAGCTGATGCTCAAGTTACTCACACTGTAGAAAACATCAAAGATGAAGTGAAGAAAGTTATAGACTAATTTTGCTTATACATTACAGAAAGCAATATTAGACATAATTTGTTCCTGATAGTTGAACATTAATTACTCCACTAACTTTGAGTTAGTGGAGTTTTTGCGTGTGTACAAAATAGATGCGTTAGTGTTTTCCTTTCAAGTCTGTTTAAAATGGTAAGATATCAAGAATTATTGGGAGGAATCAATCGTCATGACTTTTATTGTTGCGAAATGGACGATTGACGAATATCACCGCATCATTGATGCTGGCATTTTGAGCGATCGCAAAGTTGAACTACTTAAGGGGGAAATTGTCGAAATGTCGCCGGAAGGGGAACCCCATGCTTATTGTAGTGATGAATCTGGTGAGTATCTAGCAAAGTTGTTGGCTGAACGTGCCAAAATTCGTCATGCCAAGCCGATCACATTACCCAACGACTCGGAACCAGAACCAGATATTGCCATTGTCCAACGTTTAGGACGCGAGTATCGAGAGCATCATCCCTATCCAGAAAATATTTTTTGGTTGATTGAGTATGCTAACTCAAGTTTAGAAAAAGATTTAGAGAGAAAAAGCAAAATCTACGCAGAAGCAGGTATTTTAGAGTACTGGGTCGTAAATATCAAAAAGCTTCATTTAGTGGTGTTTCGAGAAATATTAGACGGAGAGTATGCGACAAAATTGACATTGACTGCGGGAACAATTCAACCGCTAGTATTTCCAGATATTTCTGTTGCGGTGGAACAGATTATTAATTGACTATATCACTTCCTTCACCTAACCATTATCTAAGAAGATAAATATGTGCTATGGCATCTACTACCTGCCCCATATTGTATTCCATTTATTTCTCCAATTTTGTGCTTGTTCTAATCATTCATAGATTGCTTTCAATAAAGCTTGATTTTTAGTTGCGGGTTTCATTTGTACATTAACTAATTCTTTGTCAATTTAACAGAATATTGTCACAAATACCTCTATCCAAATTCCCCAGGAGTGCAGTGCTAAGGAATTATTTGGGGTAATTTAATTATGGAGCATTTGAAATATCAGGTAACTAAAGGAACAGTGACAGAGATTAGAGATAGAACACTGCGGGTTCTTAAAGGTTGCGCGGTGGAGATGTTGATTATTGATGAAGCTGACCGCTTTAAGCCGAAAACTTTTGCCGAAGTGCGTGATATTTTTGACAGGTTGGGAATAGCAGTGATTTTGGCAGGAACTGACCGCTTACATGCAGCGATTAAGCGCGATGAGCAGGTTTACAACCGTTTTCGGTCTTGTCAATTATTTATTCAATATCTGTATACCACTCGTCAGGAAATTATACCAATTAAACTCTCCGAAATGTTAGAACTTCCGTAATATCAGTTAGCATAATTTGATTAGCTTTAGCTTGATTATTCATTCTAGCCATTTGGGGAGTTTGATTTTGCTGAATTCTACGGCTTGAATAAGCTTTATCGTAAAGAATATACCCAGCCAACTCCCACAAAGAGCGAACTATATCTGTAATCATAAAAATTTGCTTTTTGGCGACATCTCGATAGTTCGGGGAAATGACAGTGCAAAGGCTTCCTGTTTGTTGTGCTGACGCACAATTTTTCGCAATTGTAGTCATTGCTATCTGCCAATTTTCTAAAGCCATATTAGCTAAATCTTCAGATTTATTAGAATACTGCTGGGCAACCATCCCATAGTAAGGAATGTCTATAATAATGTAATCAGGATTAGTAATTGGGAAACTTTTTGTCAAGTCATGTTGAGTAATTAAATCTTTGTACTTACCGCGTGGAGTTAAATCAAACATTTTTAATTTAAAATCATAAATGTGCTGACCCATCCACTCTTTACGAGCTTCATACACCCGCCAAACCTGACCAGAACCAGCCATCGGAGCAATTACTAAATCCCCTGGCTTTACGTAGTACCAGAAGCAGTTTGCATAAATTTCACCAGGAATGTAACCCCTCTCTTCCCGCAAATTTTCATCAATCCGACCATATTGAACTGTGCTAAAGTTCCAGTTGTCAGAAGGCTTGATAATAGGGCTAAATAGTAGTTCTCTATCTTTTTTATTTTCATTCTGAATGGCCCGCAATATTCCGGTTGTTGATAAAGCTGTCTGCCTTTTAATGGCGGCTTCAGTCCTCAAATCAGTTATCACAGCCTCAAACACTTTTTGTGGAGTGCTTGCAAGTTTCTGGAATTTTGACAAATCATTTTTGGTAAAACTAAGGTTTGATGAGACGCTTTTAGAATCCTCGGAATCTAAATAAACTTTAACTGAGTTTTGATTCTGGTTTTTTATATCTCCTTCTCTGCTTTGATTTTTTTGGTTTAACATTTCTCCTACTCGACGTTCAATCCGAATCCGCAATTCAGTAGCGTCAAGCTGCACCTCTTTACTTAATCGGAATTTTTTAGAGATAGCTTCCAGGGCATTGAGTTTTTGCCAAACCTCCTGAGTTTCTTCTAGTGTTTTAGCTTGCCTCAGTAATTCCCTAGCCGTTTTCAGAAAATTGACGACAACTGTTTCTTGATTGCCACTAACAATGGTGGGGATAATAGCGAATTTGTTTTCAGACAAAGGATCTTTCATTGATTGTTTTCCTCCTGACTACTAACAAAAATAGTTAGGACGATAGAAGATGAAGCCAGGATCTCTGGCTGTTTTTTCGATATTTTAGACATGAAGTAAATTTTATCTTGGTGGAGAAGTTGTGCGCTGTCTTTGCGATTGAGATGTAGCTTGTTGTTCTTGCTGCTGCAATAACTCCTCAGTAGTAAGCTGAAAAGGCGATAAACGCATTCTGGCATTAACTACTGCTGAAGCACCAAATAGGTCAACAAGTGCTTCACCAGGCCCAAAATTCTTGGTCATTGAAATTTGAGCATCTGCGGCTTTCTCTAATGCTCTTTGCGCTTCACTGGCTCGGTTATGCCGATGAATAATGCGAGTGTTTAAATTATTCAAGATATCATCAGGTATTTGAGCAGCGCTCTGAACAGCAATAGTAAAGGCAATTTGTCGGCTTCTGCCTTTACGGACTCCTTCACTAAGCACATTCCCTATTGCAGAGGCAAACTGCTTACTACCATTGAAGAGGTCTTGAGCTTCATCAATATGGTGCAGCACTGGGAAAGTAATCTGGCGTTGCTCTTTGAGATCGTAAACTCGTTTAAGCATATAGTTGAGGAACAATCCATAGTCACGTCCTCCACCTACCTGTCCCACACGAATAACTAATGCTCTTCCAGGTTGTAATAGATCAGTAGGATCAAAGTATTGTGGTTGCTGAGGGGTTTGATCTTGACCCATTGCAGCTGCACTCGCACTGGCTATTCTGGGTCTAGTACCGTTAGGATTTGCTGTTGGACGGATTGGTAGTCCACCGTCAACCCAAGCTGGACGACGATTACGACGGGTCATTTTGTTGACCATAGCATTGTAAGTTCGCATGTCTATGCCCCCTCTTCTATGAGGAGGTGGCTGTCGTGCATTGGGGTTCTGGGAATCATAGCTAGTCACCCATCGGTAAAAGTCCCCTAGCGTCCAAATTACTGACTCGTTACCATTCTGATCTGCCTGTCGCTCGTCGTCAAATTCTTCTAATAAAGTCTCGAATTCTTCACGAGAGTTAGTTTCATTAGGAGGATAGTACATTACTGCTGCCAGAACTGCTGGATCGAACTCTGAGGCGGGAATAGCAATTGGAGTACCTTGAAAGGTAGTTGATTCCTCTCCCAAGTAGTAAAAATCAGCATCAACTCCTTCAATCCAGGTTGTGTCTTGGTCTATTTGACGATTCCCATTTAAAATGTCTATTGCATCTTGATTATGTCGATCAATATGCTGATAATCAGGCTTGTGATCGTAAATAATAACTGCAAAGCCCATTTGTAGTGCTGCGCGAATGTAATTTGCACAAGAATTGGTTTTTCCGCTCCCAGTTGCACCAGCAATTAAGCTTTGATAATAAAAAGTTCGTGCATTGACATAAATGCCAATATTTGTATCGATAATCTGTCCAATTCTATATCTTTCATCCGCAGGGGGCAAGTTTAAGTATCCGATGATCTCATCTTCTGTTGCTTGTCTTGCAATAGAGCCAATTTGAGGTCGCAGACGAACGCTACTTGGTGGGTCTTGGGTAATGTCTTTAATCAGGTTTACCTGATAAAAATAAACCTCTCGAACTACAACTTCACGAGCATAGTTATTCTGCTCTAGCTGCTCAAAAGCATTGATTGTCGCGTTATCTTGTGGCCCAAGTGCCGAGCGATTCAAGTTTGCTTGTGGCCCAACAACTTGTCCAAAATAGTTCCTGTGGCTTGCGCGATCTTCAACGATTACGAACTCGTTGGCTGATAACTCTGGCTCATTAAAGGTGTAGCCACAGATTAAACTTAAATCAGAATTAATTGTGTCGGGAATTTGAATTAGTGTCATCTGTAGTTACCCTCATTTGTAATATCTACTCCCATACGATAGTTATTGCGCTGAATCTCGCTAATAAAGGAGTGTTTTATTGCCTGGGAGTTGTTGCTTCCTCTGAGATGCCAATCAACTGTTTCGAGCAAAAGCGGGATTTCGTGGTTAATTGTTGGACTAGCATCTTGCCGCAATAAGCTTACTGCGTATGGCAAATCAGCTAGAGCGCATTCAAAGGCAAACGCTTTCTCCGCAGGACGATAGACTACCCTAACATACTGCCCAGACAATGAGCCAATCCAGTTATTAATGCTTCTGTTATCTTCAAACCGTTGTTGATATTGCTCTTGGATAGGACACAGGACAAATCCCTCTCCTCGCTCTAAACTCATTGCTGTCCATTTACTAATAGACCATGAACTCCCCAAATCTTTGATTACACCAATAAAACGCTTCCCTGTTTGCATCATCTCATTATAAATATCTCGTCCTGAACTTTGGGTAATCAAGTTTTGAGTAAAAACGGGCCCATCTAGCAACACAGTTTCTTGCTCACAGGAAATTGCGATCTCTCTTTCTTGATATTCCCGAAATGTGGTAGCCCAAGAGCCTTTAGTCTTACGAATTTTGTCCAATTCGTCACATAGACTAAACAAATCGCTATCATTTGCTGTAATTCTATCAGGTTCTATATACAGCACTTTGTGTAACGGTTTGGTACAGTAGTTGAGAAGATAAAAGTAAAAAATCAGATGAAACCCTACTCAGTAGACCTGCGGGAGA
>NZ_JBALBW010000131.1:0-6393 GCF_036919895.1 Nostoc sp. | reverse complement strand
CACTACTATTGATAGTCTGCTGATTTAACCCATACGCGCCAAAATTAACACCTGCTTGCGTTGTCACTTTTTCTGTAGGACGACGAGTGATAATGTTAATCACTCCTCCAATTGCATCAGAACCATAAAGGGTAGAACCACCACCTGGTAATACTTCTACTCTTTCAACGATATTGGTAGTAAATTCTGAAAGGTCAAAACCACCAGAACCTAAATCGTTAATTGGTCTACCATCAAGCAAAATCAAGACTTGTGCAGAGTTAGAACCCCGGATAAATTGACCGCTTAAAGCGTTTACTTCTGTGCCAACTGTACCATCAGGCAAAATACCTGTCAGAAATTTTAGTGCTTCTCTGACAGTTCTAGCACCCTGCGCTTCCATCTCTTCACCCGTAATTACGTAAACCGGACGGGTGGAATCTTTTACTGTCCCCTCGCGGCGAAAGGGTGAGTAAACGGGTTCATTCAATAGCTTGTCGATGACTGTTAATTCAATATCTGGTTCTTCTGTGGATGCTGGAGTATTTTCAGGTGTTACTTGTGCAACTGGTTGTAAGTCTCTTGCAGTACCTTCGTACTTGGAAAACTCAGATATTTGTGGAACTTGATTAGCAATGGCTACATTTCCTCCACATACCATCCCATAGATTGCGGTAAAAACGAAGATTTTTAAGAAAAATTCGCAATAAGTTATTACACGGGAAGTGGACATGAAACTCCTCGTTTTCAGTAAATGCAGATATTGATTTGTGCTATTGAGTTTTAAGATTTAGGTTTGAATTAGCTTGCTGCAATGCATTGGCATACCTAAATCATGGTGGATACTATTTGGATAGCAAAAAAGACATTGTGGTATTCATAAAAAATACCAAAATTCCTACAAGACTATCTAAAATTGAGTGTTGTTACTAACAGCGAAGCGAAGTAGTAGAACTTGCATAAGGTACTGTCTTAAAACAGTACCTGTACCCATGAAATTCATTAATCAAATGTATCATCTGTGCCTCGCAGATAAGTGTTTTGTGTCTAGAGTGAGTCGGCGGGTGTTCTGACTTTGAGACACGTTACATTCGTCTCATTACAGCTGCGGGACAGCGCCGGATTTACACCGAACTTTCCCCCTTGTGTCTGATGGCTGCTCCCCATCAGAACCGACAGTTATGTGTCACATTACCATAGTTATTGTCTGCATGTAAATTTCGATTAGTAACAATTTTAATTTTCCATATAACTTACTGGATATGGAATTATAGCGGTTCCCGTCAACACGCATAAAGTAAATCCCCTAACTCTCAGTACAGGGGACTTTGCGGACATTGTTGGTGTAGATTTAATTTCGTCAGGTATCTTACGTTCCTAACGTATTTTTGTGGAGGATACAAAATAGAAGTTTTGCATTTCTTTTAATCCACATTCCTTAAGGTAACTGGGTTAATTTCGGTTGCTCTAAGTATGTATATACCAACTGAGAAACTTGACGAACAAAATCCCTACCTCTGGTGTCATTGTAAGGTCTTCTGACAAAAATCCCTGCTAAGTAACGCTTTCCATTGGGCATCTCAATAATACCTGCATCCCCAATTACAAACCCTATATCCCCTGTTTTATGAGCAATTATCGCTCCCGAACCCAAACCAGCTGCCAGTAACTTTCTGTTATGGCAATGATTTAAAATGTCTATTGCCTGGGAGCGACTCGCATCTGAAATTAACTTATGATATTGAATCAATGCTGATAATTTTACTAAGTCGGCGGGACTGGTCGTATTGGTTCCCTTGAAATCTCCCAGTAAATTACGAATTACAGTATTTTTCAATCCCCAACTGCGAAACCTCTGATTTAATTTTGCCTTACCACCGAAACGGTCAATAATCATGTTTGTGGCGGTATTGTCGCTGATAGTAATCATTTTGTTTATGGTTTGCAGCACAGTCAACTTGGTTCCCACGCGTCGATACTGCAAATCTCCAGAGCCACTTGCAACCAAGTCTCGCCGCATTACCAAGGTATCATTTAGCTTAACTTGACCAGCGTCTATTTTCTCAAAAAAAGCAATCAGAATTGGGAACTTAATCGTACTCGCGGCGGGAAATACTTTGTCGCCACTAATATCCAAATAGTTACCCGTCTCTAAATCCACAAAAAACATCCCCGGCTTGAGGAAGCTATAGCGAGCCATCAATGCATTAATTTGAGATTTTAGTTCTGGTAGTTGTTGACCTAAAGCAACTACCCCAGCAAACATAGAAGCATTTACTGGTTTAGTGAGTATATCTGGTGGATTGGGCTGATTAATACCTGGAATATTTTGTAAAGCCCCTTGGCGTTGGAATAAGAGAAGTTGGGATTTTTTCTGGAAATTAGGGGTAATGGAAATTGGTGTTTGAGAAGATTGTTCTCCAGTTTCTATTCCCCATTCCACAACTCCTGTTGCAGGCATTTTTTCTTTTTCAATTGATGATAATTTAATGACCCAATGAGAGGGAGAATCTCCCTTAACTATTACACTTTGCGGAGAGACGGTATAACCGGGTGCTAATTCAATTACAAGTCTGGTCGTCTGGGGGTCAAGCTGCGCTACCCGAATTTCTCGAATCGCCGAACCAAAGTTTTGTTTGGTTGTAGGATAGCCCAAAATAGTTCCCGATAAATCAATGACAAGCCTTTTAGGGTTATCAATTAAAAAAACTCTCGGTTGAATACCTGAGTCAGTGGTTAAGTCAAGCTGATTTTGAGCAGGGTCAAAGTGCCAGGATTCTAATCGAGTTGCTCTTGCAGGAGAGGATAGGAGCAAAATACTAATTAAGCTCAGGAATAACCATCGTAATTTCATACAGTATGGTGAGGAGAATATTGAATTTTCTTAGAGAATGTTTGAAAAGGGTCTTTTGCTCTCGTATTTAGCACAGCGAAGCATCTCAGTAAATGCCTAAAACCTTGATTTACCGCCCTAATTAGTCAAAGTAAGAACAGTAAAATTATACATTATGTTAACTTTTAAGCATCCGATTACAAAGATTTTTCGAGAAATAAATGAAATCATAACTGATTGAGAATCATAAGCAAGAAAATATCTAATGTCAAGAATTTTGGATAGTAAATAAAAACTTATGCTGTGAATATAAATTCGGTTTAATGAAGTCAGTATAATTTTATTCACACCCGTTAAAAAACGGGTGGACAAAGTTTTCACAAATTACTCTAGAAGCACCCACTAACTTAGGATTTTACTATTGATAATTAGTTGATTGAGAATCATTCTGTGTGTTTTTATCTGTACAGGGTGTGATTTTCTGTGTAGGTGAAAGATATTCACCTTCTACTCCGATAGTGATTCCCCTTGTCTGACGCAGCGCATTTATCGCTTTCGGACAGTCACAACCAAATTTGGTAATCGCAGTGTCACTTTCCTCATCTGTCATATTTAGTTCTATCACCTTTTGATTATCAGCCTGAGAATTGTCAGCTTTTGCCAGAAAGAGGCGATTAAAAGTTGCTAAATGTGCATTTCCACTACAGTTTTGACGTTGACAATTTAAAGTAGCTGTATGAGCATTATTTGTCGAAACATTGTCAGGTAACTTCTGATGATTGGGATTATCTGCTTTTGCGGATTTTTCTAAGAATAAATTCAGCAGCAACGAACTAACAAACGTTGAGCTTGCAAATAGAATCAGGGGTAGTTTTTTCACTACTTTCTCCCAAATATGTAATTGGACTGCACAACCATAACACCCTCTATTCTCAATGTCAGTCTATTTTTAGCATCCAAATTATATTTTAATTATTTTCTAAATAAATATCAATAAACTTAGCATTAATTATGAGATTTTTTTAATTATTTTTTACAGTAAACTAAAGATATTTATTAAGTCGCAAATATGGCAAGATAGGGTGGATAAATACAATTTAATTACCCACTCTTTGAATAAATAATTTTTAAGTTTTTAAGACTATGGTATTGGAGTTTTTAACTTTGCTATTAAAGCTTTATATATCGCAATTGTAATAAAGCTGTAAAACCAGAAAAATTCATACATTTGATGATTGTCTGCTAGACATTAGTTCTGGATCTGAGCAAGAGTCAGAAGAACCACTTGATTGAATCCCCAGATTATTCGCGATGTTTACCCGCGAATAATCTTTATTTTTTTATTTTTGCCAAATAGGGATGCTCCCGTTGTTTCAAACAACGGTATTCTTTACACCTCCTTGGCTCTCTCTAGGTCGATGGATTGTGCAGCTTGACGAAACGATGCTATCGACGTGAGGCGATTGGAGCGACAATCCCACAGAATGTATTTGAAGCAATCAGGAATATCTACCATTCGCAGCATTTTTGCACTCCTAAGCAGGTGAATATTTTTATTGTGGCAAGCTTGGAGGTTGTAATTGGGGATTCTGTCGCAAAGATGATGAATGTTATGATAACCGATATCGGCGGAAAACCACTTTAAAATGGTGGGTAACTCCAGATAACTGCTGCCCTTAATTGCTCCTTCGAGATAGTCCCACCCTTCAGTTTTGTGGGCGTAAGAGCCATCAAAGTTGTGCTGAACAAAGAAGACGCAGATTAAGATTGCCGCAGCACAAGTTAGCGTGATTGAGTAAACGCTCACGAAAAAACCAAATCCAAGTAAATACCCTAGAAAAATCCAGCTACCGACTACACAAATGTTGTTGAACAACAGATGCCAAAACTCAGCCGCAGTGTACCAATTTCTAGACTTATGAGAGGAGATGATTCGAGGTAAATCCATAAAAGGATCTTGCTGCAAACAAGTCAGTAGATGAGTGATAAAATCATATATTCCGGCAATCAGGGCGAGTCTTGGCTTAATAGCAACATAGAAAAAACCTCCCGGAAAGATCATGAATGAGTGCCTCAGTAGCTCATAACGCCTTTGGGCAGATGGACTGAGGCGAGCAAACTCCTCAGTAGAGATTAATGCACTAGGACCGCGATAGCGTTGCCAATCACCGTTGGTTTTATGGTGATAGGCATGTCCTCTTGACCACGGATATTGAGGGACTGCGTTGATCACCCCCAGAATAAAACCGATAATCCGATTAACCCTTTTTGAACGAAAGAGTGAATAGTGTCCGCAATCATGCATTAAAGAAAAACAACGCGCTGAAAACAGCGTCATCAAAACTATAATGGGCGCAAGCAACCAAAAAGAAATAGAAGCTGCTTTGTGTGCTAAAAACCATAAAACCACATAAGGCACAACCGTATTCAGGATTTGATAAGTTGCCCGCAAGTCGCTGCTGTTCATGTAAGGACTCAGGACAAAATCCGACTTTTTCACTACGGTTTCCATTAAATAAAACTTTTTCCTAGCGGCTGAAGTTCTTTTTGGGGTAAGTTGAAATAACTGGTAGCATCAGCTAAATGCTTTATTAGCGTAGATTGTGGTAAAAGTCCTTGCAAGTGATTCCAAGGTAATACAATATCTGTTGACCAGTTATCATGAACGTAGAAATCTAGGTTAGGTATTTGTCCTTTAAGTTGTTTGAAAGCACGACGATAACTGCCCAAGGAGTCGCCATAATTACGGGTAAGTTCCAAAAGGTGGGATAGTCTGCGGTCGCCCCTGGATAACAAAGCTTGAATGATTGACCAATTATAACTTTCCGGTCGAAAATCTATACCTTGCGGCTTAAGTTGTTTCTGTAAAAGTTGCAACCGCTTTTCTGCTTGCCGATTGACTCCAAACCACTGAAATGGCGTATGTGCTTTGGGAACAAAGGTGCTACAGCCAAATGTTAAGCGTAATCCTGGCACAGTTTTTTTCAGAGAGCGCATCATTGCCACAGTTTGTTCTAAATCCTCTGGTTCTTCACCGGGAATTCCTACCATTCCATAAAGTTTCAAGTTTGTTAATCCACCACTTTTAGCATTGATCGCTGCTTGGATAATTTCATCATTATGTAATTTTTTATTGATAATTCTCCGTAAATTCTCTGAACCGCTTTCTACGGCAATTGTGAGCGATCGCGAATCTCGTTTCGCCAAAATTTGTGCTAATTTTACTGTTACGGTATTTGTCCGTACTGAGGCAATGCTGAGACGCACATCATCGTACTTTGGCTGATTCAGATGATCAAGTAGTCTTTCAAACTCAGGATGCTGAGTGACAGAAGCCCCCAATAATCCGATGCGTTTTGTCACTGATAAACCTTTTTCAATCGCTGGAATGAGAGAACCTTCCACACTTGCTGTTCTAAAAGGAAGCGTTAGATAACTTGCCAGACAAAAGCGACACATTTCTGGGCAACTTCTGACAACTTCCACCATACAGCACTTTGCGTGACTAACTAGTACAGTAGCAGCAGTGAGAAAAATAGTTTTGGAGTTGCTTGCTTGAGCATAAGAGGACTCCTAGTGAC
>NZ_JBALBW010000130.1:0-1853 GCF_036919895.1 Nostoc sp. | reverse complement strand
CTCAACCTGCGGGCTTATGATTTCGTCTCCCAAGAATTACGGGCGGCGGAAGACCCTGAGTTTGAAACCTTCTATACCAAAAACATTTTGCTGAACGAGGGTATCCGCGCTTGGATGGCTCCTCAAGAT
The DNA here is from genome assembly GCF_036919895.1 of Nostoc sp. Taxonomy (GTDB): domain Bacteria; phylum Cyanobacteriota; class Cyanobacteriia; order Cyanobacteriales; family Nostocaceae; genus Nostoc. Next base: position 1,724 of record NZ_JBALBW010000130.1, on the reverse strand, counting down.
CAACCCCACGAACAATTTGTATTCCCTGAGGAGGTATTACCACGTGGTAACGCTCTCTAATAGACCAAATATATTAGGCGGTGCTGGACGCGACCAAGAATCTACTGGCTTTGCCTGGTGGTCTGGTAACGCGCGTTTAATCAATCTATCTGGCAAACTCCTGGGCGCTCACGTTGCCCATGCTGGCTTGATTGTATTCTGGGCTGGAGCGATGACTTTGTTTGAAGTCGCTCACTTCGTTCCTGAAAAGCCCATGTATGAACAGGGCTTGATTCTGTTACCTCACCTTGCCACTCAAGGTTGGGGCGTTGGCGCTGGTGGTGAAGTTATCGACACCTTCCCCTACTTTGTTGTCGGTGTACTCCACCTAATCTCTTCAGCCGTCCTTGGCTTTGGCGGTATCTATCATGCCGTTCGTGGCCCAGAAACCTTAGAAGAATACTCTTCTTTCTTTGGTTACGACTGGAAAGACAAGAACAAGATGACCAACATCATCGGATTCCACTTGATTATTTTGGGATTCGGTGCGCTGCTGTTGGTAGCAAAAGCAATGTTCTTTGGTGGGTTGTATGACACCTGGGCACCAGGCGGTGGTGATGTTCGGATTATTACCAATCCCACATTGAACCCAGCAGTTATCTTCGGTTATGTAATCAAGTCTCCCTTTGGTGGCGAAGGCTGGATTGTCAGCGTTGATAACCTAGAAGATGTAGTCGGCGGTCACATCTGGATTGCCTTTATCTGTATTGCTGGCGGCGTTTTTCACATTCTTACCAAGCCATTTGCTTGGTCACGTCGTGCATCCATCTGGTCTGGTGAGGCTTACCTCTCCTACAGCTTGGGCGCTCTGTCGTTGATGGGCTTCATTGCCTCACTCTATGTTTGGTTTAACAACACCGTTTACCCCAGCGAATTCTACGGCCCTACTGGCCCAGAAGCTTCTCAAGCGCAAGCTTTGACCTTCTTAATTCGTGACCAACGTTTGGGTGCTAACGTCGGTTCTGCCCAAGGCCCCACAGGATTGGGTAAATACCTGATGCGCTCTCCAACTGGTGAAATCATCTTCGGTGGTGAAACCATGCGCTTCTGGGATTTCCGTGGCCCTTGGTTAGAGCCTCTACGTGGCCCCAATGGTCTTGATTTGGAAAAAATCAAGAACGATATTCAGCCTTGGCAAGCTCGTCGCGCTGCTGAATATATGACCCACGCTCCTCTGGGTTCTTTGAACTCCGTGGGTGGTGTGGCTACCGAAATTAACTCCTTCAACTACGTATCTCCTCGTGCTTGGTTGGCGACTTCTCACTTCGTATTAGGATTCTTCTTCCTAGTTGGTCACTTGTGGCACGCTGGTCGCGCACGGGCTGCGGCTGGTGGTTTTGAGAAAGGAATTAACCGTGATACTGAGCCAGTGATGTTTATGGACGACCTAGATTAGGTTGTAAGGTTTTTTTCATCACTGACAACTAAATAATTTAAAGGCTCTTGCGTAAAAGCAAGGGCTTTTTTATTGATCGCCCTTACCCGTAGGAAGTCTAGCTAACATCTTGGTAATTTAATTTTTTTCTGAAAATAACCTAAGTATTTAAGATATTGGCTAAACTAAATTTAGGACTTACGCATTGACAGGAAAGACCAAGTATAGATGATTGGAAAAACCAGATCCGCGTCGTAGGGGCAATTCATGAATTGCCCCTACGACGCGGATCTATTTAACACAAATAATG
>NZ_JBALBW010000129.1:0-24560 GCF_036919895.1 Nostoc sp. | reverse complement strand
TCTCCTTTCTCTAAAAAAATAGTTATTTTGTACTACATTTTGATTTTCAAAATGGGGTTAATACTCTATTTATTTCAAAATGAGAATTGCTGATCGCTTACATAGTCATTTACAACTTGGCAACATTACTGTTTATACCAGGTTCCCTCTTAACGCTCGAAGGTGGTTTTCTGTTTGGAGTATTTTGGGGGTCAATATATGTGCTAATTGCTGCAATGCTTGGAGCAACCTCGGCTTTTCTCGTTGGCCGCTACCTTTCGCGAGATTGGGTTTCTCGACAAATGGACAAACATCCTAAATTTAAAGCGATTGATTTAGCAGTTGCTAAAGAAGGATGGAAAATTGTCTTGCTAACTCGTCTCTCTCCCGTTTTTCCTTTCAATTTATTGAATTACGCTTTTGGAATAACACAGGTTTCTCTGAAAGACTATATATTAGGTTCCTTTGGGATTATTCCCGGTACTGTAATGTACGTTTATATTGGTTCTTTAGCTGGTAATCTTGCCATGATTAACACGGCTCATCAACCAACTAGTCCAGAAACTCAAGTCTGGCAATGGGTAATGCGAGTAGTTGGGTTAATTGCTACCGTTGCCGTAACTGTATATATTACAAAAGTTGCTCAAAAAGCATTAGCTCAAAGTGTAGCAATCCAAGAAATAACAATCCATGACAAAACTAACAATCATCCAGATATTTAAAAGTATTGATTTTAAGCACTTGCAGAAATTTTTTAGTCTAAGTACATTAATATTATTAATATTGGTCAGTGCTTTTTTATTAAATACAGACTCGGCTTTTGCACAAGAATCTCTAAATCCAAATTCTTTTAATCCCCAAGCTATTTTACGCGAAGCCTTGCAGTGGATTGATAGCTTGGGTGCGTTGGGAGCCATAGCTTTTATTGCCATTTATATTATCGCTACCGTCGCTTTTTTCCCAGGTTCTATTCTCACCTTGGGAGCAGGTGTAATTTTTGGTGCAGTTTGGGGTTCTCTCTACGTATTTATCGGTGCGACCCTTGGCGCTACTGCTGCCTTCCTTGTGGGACGTTATTTAGCAAGGGGCTGGGTTGCTGGTAAAATCGCAGATAACAAGAAATTTGCCGCCATTGACCAAGCAGTTGGTAGAGAAGGATTAAAAATTGTCCTGTTAACGAGACTCTCACCTATATTTCCTTTCAATTTATTAAATTATGCCTTTGGCATCACGGGAGTTTCACTTAAAGATTACTTCATCGGCTCTGTAGGCATGATTCCCGGAACTATTATGTACGTTTATATAGGTTCCCTTGCAGGTAATCTAGCCATGATTGGTACTGAAGCTCAACCTACCAACCCAACTTTACAATGGGCAATTCGGATTTTGGGTTTGATTGCGACAGTCGCCGTTACAGTTTATGTCACCCGAATTGCCCGCAAAGCTTTAGAAGAGGAATTGTAGGACAGCATAATTGTGCTACCTCACTGTCAATACGGTTCGGTTAAGATCCCCCCGCCGACGGCGACCCCCTTTTTAAGGGGGTAAAAGATAGTTATAAGCCCCCTTTTGAAGGGGAGTTGGGGGGATCTCCGAGGAATAAACACCTTAACCGAACCGTATTGACCCCACTGTGGTCTATTCAACAGCAAATTGCTGTAAATTATCGATTGTTGAAACGTTTATAGCGGTTCTCAGTTGAGTGAGGTATAAGAACCCCACCCCCAACCCCCTCCCCGCAAGCGAGGAGGGGACTATGATGTACCTCATGTGATTAGTAAACGCTATATACAGGAAAGCTTCAATCGAATCTGTCAATTCTCAAACGGACAAAACAACTCAAAGGCTGTATTCCTTATTAAACAAACATAAAAAATAAAAGACTGAGCCGCCTTAATTTATCGGGATTCCTAATTTTGAATTCCCTAAAAGGCAGTTGACTTTAGTATTTACAATTCTTAGAAGAGGTTTAGCTAATGACCAATTCAGATTTAGAGAGAGTCACGGTTCGCCCAACGGATGAGTATAACCAAAAGTTAGTGTCTTACGTCCATCCGCCAAACTGGGTTAATCCTCAACCGGCAGATGTTTACGATTTGGTAGTAATTGGGGCTGGTACGGCGGGATTAGTTGTAGCTGCGGGGGCTGCTGGTTTGGATTTGGGTTTAAAAGTGGCGTTAATTGAAAAGCATCTCATGGGTGGAGATTGCTTAAATGTTGGTTGCGTACCATCTAAAACTATTATTCGGTCTGCCCGCGTCGTTGGCGAAATCTGGGATGCTAAAGAATTGGGAGTTAATATTCCCCAACATAATATTGATGTTGATTTTCCTAAAGTCATGGCCAGGATGCGGCGGGTAAGGGCTGATATTAGTCATAATGACTCGGCGGAGCGGTTTCAAAAGTTAGGTGTCGATGTCTTTTTAGGTAGCGGCCGATTTGCAAGTAAAAATACCGTGGAAGTTGGCGACAAAACCCTCCGGTTTAAAAAAGCTGTAATTGCTACTGGCGCAAGAGCCGCACAACTTTCGATTCCAGGAATTGAAATGGCGGGTTATCTAACTAATGAGACGGTTTTTTCCCTAATTCAACGACCGGAACGTTTGGCGGTGATTGGTGGCGGCCCCATTGGTTGCGAATTAGCGCAAGCTTTCCGGCGCTTGGGTTCTGAGGTGGTACTTTTCCATAGCGGTTCTCATCTGCTGAATAAAGAAGACGCTGAAGCTGCTGAAATTCTGCAAAAGGTTTTAATTAGTGAAGGAATTCGCATGGTTTTGAATTCCAAATTAGAAGAAGTGGTAACTGTTACTGAGGGGAAACGGCTTTATTTTTCCTCCAATGGTCATCGAGATTCGGTGACAGTAGACGAAATTTTAGTCGGTGCGGGGCGATCGCCAAATGTGGAAGGTTTGAATTTAGAATCAGTGGGGGTGGAATACGACAAGCGCCAAGGTGTAAAGGTAAATGATTACCTCCAGACGACCAATCCCAAGATTTATGCGGCTGGCGATATCTGCATGAACTGGAAATTTACCCATGCTGCTGATGCAGCGGCGCGGATTGTAATTAAAAATACGCTGTTTTCTCCCTTTGGTTTAGGGCGTTCGAAACTCAGTAGTCTGGTGATGCCGTGGGTAACTTATACTGACCCAGAAATTGCCCACGTAGGCATGTACGAACACGAGGCGCAGAAATTAGGTATTGAAGTGACGACAATCAAGATACCTTTTAATAGTGTAGACCGAGCGATCGCCGATGGTGAAGAATCAGGATTTCTCAAAATCCACCATAAAAAGGGGTCTGATGAAATTATCGGTGCAACTATTGTCGCCAGTCATGCGGGTGAAACGATCTCAGAAATAACTACAGCAATGGTGAATAAAATCGGCTTGAGTAAATTAAGCAGTGTGATTCATCCTTATCCCACTCAAGCCGAAGCTATAAAAAAGGCGGCTGATACTTATCGCCGCACACTCTTAACATCAAATGCCAAAAAACTATTGGGATTTCTGACAAAGTTATCTTGAGCAAAATCAGCGAACAGTCACATAACTGTTCGCTGATATGTCATCTCTAAACAGATCGGAAGCGATCGATCTCGCCTGTGACAATGTTTGCGAAATACAGATTGCCATCCTGTCCAGTAGTCATTTGTGTAGGCACTCCTTGTTCTGCTGTCAGGGTAGCAAACCGATTAACTGAGACAACTTTGCCATTACTATCAAATTTCAAAGCATCGATAGTTCCTTGACTGAAATCACCAACAAATAAGGCTCCTTGATAGATTGAGGGGAAAGTACTACCTGTGTAAAAGTCACCCACAATAATCGAATTGGAAGAATAATGCTGGTAGGTGTAAGCTGGCGCTGTAACTGCTTTGCCACTATTATAAAAATCTTGCGCCGCATCTAGGACAGCATATTTTGGTTGTTTCAGGCTGACAATATTGCCATTGGCATCAAGACCACCTTCATAGAATGGCCAGCCAAAGTCTTGTCCTGGTTTTCCGATATTCACCTCTTCGTAGGTACTGAAGCCAACATCACCGATATAGGGGGTATTGGTATTCTTATCAATTGTGAACCGGAAGGGGTTACGCAGACCAAAGTCATAGACCTTGGAACGATTGCTATTGGGATCGCCATTGTAGAAAGGATTACTTGATAAACCTTTACCTGTAATCGCATCAATATGCAGGAGTTTACCGGACAGATTATCGATATCCTGGACGCGAAGTGCTCGCGGATCTATGCCATTGTAGGAAGTGCCATCTCCGAAGCTAACAAACAGAGAACCATCAGTACCAAATTTTACAGTACCAACTGAGTGAGATGCGCTATCGTTGGCGACAAAATTCTGGATATTTTGGACTTTATCAAGATTATTGAGATAATCTTGCAAGCTGGTAAACATCTTACCAGTATCTTTGTTGATAATTCCTGATGGTGCGTAGCCAAGTGTGACATCTGTGCTATCTCCCTCTGGATGGCTGATATTCTCCCAAGTGCCATTTGTGCCTACCAGTACAACCTCGCTGCCAGCAATGGCAGTAGTATAATTAGTGCTGGGATCGGCTGTGACGCGAGTTAGCCTTCCAGTCCGATTCGATCTCTTGTCGCGATCGTCTAATGTGGTATTGGGATTGTTTTTAGGGTTATTTGGATCGGTTTCTGGTGGATCGTAACTATACAACAGGTAAACGTAGTTGTTACCGTTTGGATTTTTGCCAAAATCTGGGTGGACGGCAATGCTTAACAAACCGCGATCGTTAACATTACTTACCTCTAGAGAAATATCGATAAATGGTGTTGCTAATAAACTGCCATTTTTCATTATTCGCACTACCCCGTCTTTCTGGGCAATGAACATGGTCTTACCGTCAGATGTCCAGTCAAAAGCTGTGGGTTGAGTCAAACCAGAAGCTACCGAATCTATAACAAACTTACCAGAGTCATTATCAAGAATAGTGATAGTTGTCTGTTGATTAGTTAGTTGGACTCCAACAGCGTTACTAAACTTCAAAGTAAATGCTTCATTTGATTCCCCAACATTGTCATTAATTATGGGGATAACAATTGTCTTGCTAACTTGTCCTGCTGCAAAAGACAAGGTTCCAGATACAGCCTGGTAGTCAGATCCCGCTTTCGCAGTTCCATCCACAGTTACGTAGTTCACACTAGCAGCTCCGGTAGCGTTACCGCGTGTAGCTGTAACCGTAGCAGTACCATCACCCTCATTAACTACTGGCTGACTGAAATCGATGCCAGAGCGATCGTTATCTTGAATCGTAATTTGGAGAGTTCTTTGGAGTCCTAGTGCTGCCCCATCTGGCTGCTCAATAACAAAATTAAATGTTTCATCTGCTTCTGCTAAAGAATCGTCATTGATGGGAATAGCTACTTGTCTGCTGCTTTGTCCTGGTGCAAAAATAACTGTTCCACCGCTTTCAGTGCCTTCACTTCCGTAGTCAACTCCTGCTGTGGCAGTACCAGAGAAGGTGGCATACTTGATTGAAGATGTACCGCTTAAATCACCAGTTCTCAGCAAGGTGATGATGGCATTACCAGCACCTTCACTTACAGTTGTGGAAGCCGATCCTAATGTGATGGTGGTTGGAGATTCCGGTGAATACAGTTGAGATTGAGGAATGATTTGCTTTGTCTGAGAATTGCTTGACCAAGATAGTTGGGAAACGGCGCTGTATTGATTGTCGTAGTATTCGAGTTTAATGTCATACTTCTGACCTGCAACTAATGCGATCGAGCCACTGTTTTCTGTGGTAGATTGATCGACAAACTTATCGACGAGTAGTTGATTGTTGACCCACAGTCGCACACCATCATCACTATTGGTATAGAAGTTATAAGTCTCGCTGTACCTAGCTTGCACCTGACCTGTCCAACGGGCTGAGAAGGTATCTACACCGACGGACGGATCTGGAGAACCAGCGCCCCAAATAAAGTTCACTGTCGGATCTGTGCGAGTTACTTTCAGGTTTGTGAAGTCGATATTATCGTAGTACTGGGCTTGTAGTCCGTTGCCATTACCAGGTGCGTTGAGATTACTATACAGTTGTGACTGGGGAATAATTTCCTTGGTCTGAGAATTGCTTGACCAAGCCAGCTTAGAAACCGCACTGTATTGATTTTCGTAGTATTCAAGTTTAATATCGTACTTCTGACCTGCAACCAGTGCGATCGAACCACTGGATTCTGTGGCAGATTGATCGACAAACTTATTAATGATTTGCTGACCATTCACTGACAGTCGTACACCATCATCAGCAGTGGTGTAGAAGTTGTAGGTCTCGCTATACTTGGCTTCTACCTGACCTGTCCAACGGGCTGAGAAGGTATCTGCACCTATAGAAGGATCTGGAGAACCACCACCCCAGACAAAGTTCACTGTCGGATCTATGCGAGTTACCTTCAGGTTTGTGAAGTCGATATTATCGTAGTACTCTGCTTTAAGTCCATTTCCCTGAGAGATTGCACTGGCGCTAGCCCGAACAATATTGGATTGTGGTGGATCGATGGTTTGTAAAGCTGATGGAGTAACTGTTGAACTTGCAGCTATTGACAACGGTTGATTAAGAACCTGTGAATCACTCATTGAGATATATGCCTCACAATAGTACTAAAACTAATTCCACAATCAATGGCTGTGGATTAGTTTTATGTTGAATGGTTTCAAAAAAATACAGAATGATTTTAGCTTGAACATATTGATAAGCGGAACATTATTTGCCTATTAATATATTTATTAATTTCAATACTATTTCACTCAGTTGCTGATACAAATTCTTTCTATTTATGCTCCTTTAGTGCTTGTATCAATGAAAATAAAATAATATAAAGCTATATACATTGCTATATCTTCTTTAAAAGAATGTATATAGAAAAACCTTTACGAGCAAGAAGTGCTAGACACTACTCTAAGGGCATATTAGTCCTTATGAATCTTTGTCTTATTTCAAGCGATTTCTGAATTTATGATGTAGTAAATTCAGTTTGGTGAATTTACTACATCATAAATCACCTCTCTTGAGAGCTTCTAATCTCACCGTTGTGCTAGTGCATAAAGTTGAGACAACGTAACACCCAATTACATAATATACATACTTAAGTAATAGAAAGTGTAATTTTACATATCTTTTTTTACTTCTTGTTATAGGATTAATCAATTACACATTTGACAACAGAACACCGTGTTCTGTCTATCTTTGTTATGTAACTTTGTTTAAATATTCACATTGCTCCATCCTTTTTTAAAGGAAGATCAAAGTTTTGATGATTTTTAAATAAAAATTACCAATACACTGGATAATCTCATGTTTTTTGGTTGCATAGTTATTAATTACATGAAAATTCTATAAAGAAAAGTTTTAATATTTAAAGATTTGAAAAAGTGTTATTTATCTATGCTTGATATTGACTATCAATTTATATATTTACTAAGTAGGTCGGTGCAATTAAAGCTAACTAAAAAATACTGTCATTTATTCTTTGTTGTTAGTCATTAATAAGGTTTTTAAGCCTGTTTATGTTTCGTAACATAAGTTGGTTTATTCCCGCCAAGTTACTTACGATAAGCACTAGCTAGGTTATTTGATGAATTACTGGCCATAGGTCGTCAATCATCCGTTAAAACAACGGAGTTCAGCAGAATGCCAAGCTACTGCAAGATTACAGCACTTCCGTCTGTTATAAGGTACACTAGATTAAAATATAAATACTTTTGCATCGCTTGGAATAGATGAAGGTAGCAGCTGGTAAACGAGGTTCGGTAACTGGGTTCACAGGGGTAATGTCCTGTGGTTTAAGTAAGGCTGCTTTGGCTAACTCTGAGTTTACCCGATTGTTTTATGCTTTGGCACGACTGGCTCCCTACTGTGGTACGGGACACAAAACTACTTTTGGATTGGGACAAACTCGCTTAGATTGGGTGGAACCAGAGGTAAGCTCACCTACTCAGGTGCTAACAAATCTGCTGGGAGAACGCATTGATGAATTGACAGCTCTATTCACCGCACAACGAAAACGTACAGGAGGCGATCGCACTGATAAAATTGCTTCTACTTGGGCAACTATCTTAGCACGCCGGGAGATGGGAGAATCATTGCAGGTTATATCTCAAGATTTAGAAACGCCTTACGCTACTGTGAAAACTTACGTAAAATTAGCCCGTAGGATGCTCAGAACATTGACAATTTGATTTTAGCGGCGATCGCACTGAAATTCCTGAAATATTGTTGGATTGAGCCAGAGACGATCGAAAAATTGTGTCCACCTATACAACAAAGTAGTAACAATTATTATAGGCTTGGAAAGCCCTTTACTTTTATACTTTTGGCGAAACTTCACCGCCAAAAAAGCACCAGAGCGATAGGAAATTACCTATGACCAACTGCGATTGATAGTTATCAAACGCAAACATGGTTAAGTTGAACATATTTCTGTCGGCAACAGATGTGACTTCCTATGCTCTGGTTATTTCTTTTAATTATAAAGGAGAAGAACCAAGAGATCCCCTTTTTAAGTGAGTTGGGGGATCTCTTGTAAGTAAATCCTATTTTTGTACAACCCTTTCCTCACTATTGATTTCACCAAAATAAACCAGGTTTGTGAACTCAAAGCTGAGTAGTCTATCAAGTTGAGTTTCATAAGTTCATAGTTGGCGCTGTCTTCGCTAAAGTGCCAACTACAAACAATGCCTACTCCTCAATCTATCTAACCAATTAATTTCTGCCAACTACTAGGCCCGATAATTCCATCAGCATCTAAACCATTTTGCTTTTGAAAGTTCTTAACTACAACCTCTGTTTGCGGCCCGTAAACACCATCGTTATCAACACCTAAACGGTATTGCAAGTATCTCACAACCGCACCACCAGCATGGTTTGGTCTGATGATTCGTTTTGCCAAAATTAGATTTATGGCATTCCATGTGGTTTCGTCAGCAATTCCAGTCGTCTGAACTCCGATAATAGTCTGAAATTTTTCTACAGCAGATTTGGTGCTAGCCCCAGTAAAGCCATCCTCTACTAATGCCTTACCATTTTTATCAGTTATTTTGAGTCGATTTAAGGATTTTTGCAGTCTGAGAATAGTGGCATCTACATTCTCCTCTTCATCTGGTACGGGGTTAACAGGAGTAGTTGGCACTTTCCCTGTTAAGCCTTTAACGATCGCATTAGCCATTGCTTCTGGATTAAAAAGATTCATATCTTTTTGGGAATCGATGAAGCAACCTTCTACAAGAATTGCAGGCATATCTGTATTTTTCAGAACATATAAGTGGGAACCACTCTTAACACCGCGATTAAAAAATCCCAACTTGATGATTTCATCTAATACAGGTTTAGCGATTTTTCTCCCTGTGTCGCTAGTTGCATATACTTCTGTGCCATTAGCTTGTCCATTAAAACAGTTAAAATGAATCGAGACGTAAATATCTACTTTACTGCCATTCGCTGTAGAACATCTTTTTGAGAGTGATTCAGTTACTGTCCGAGCACTACTCGGTCTACAGACTACAACTTCATTGCCTAAAGCTCTTAACTTGGCTATCACTCTATTACCGACATCAAGAGTTAAATTATCCTCAAATTTAATCCCGCTTGCTCCTGTATCTGGTGGACAATTGTGCCCACTATCAATTCCAAATTTCATGATTTCATCCTCAATTTACTTACTTTTTACACTACTTCAAAACTCTTCTAATTATATAGATAAAGTTTTGTTAATAAATCTGTTGAAGTACTTGTTCGCAATGTCGGCACTATTTTAAGCATTACTACGCTGGCAGACAAAATAAGTTTTTGTGCGAACCTGGACAGCAACTTTTATGTGGTAAAACCCACTGATTCAAAGGTATATTGTAACCAAAAGCACAACTATTATAATTTATCAAGATCGGGAATAACTTATTAATTTTTGCAATAAATTGAAATGCAGCAATTACATCCATGATTCAGATAATAACCCTTTGTAAAAGTAGAAAGCCATGACAAATGTATTTAACACACTGTGGCGCAAGTTTGCCACCTTTATCTTGTTAATCGCTATGGTAGCTGGATTTCCGCCGTACTGTATTAGTTCAACGCCAAATTCATAAACCGAAGGTACCGTCTGATGTGAACGTGGGCTTATAGAACTCATTTAGCATCTATAGTCAATTTTTTGAAGTAGACGCTTCGGCTTGGCGCAGGCTACCGCATTCGCGCAGCGTCTCGTAGAGAAGGACGCAAAGAGGACAAAGAAATGCTTAACTAAACCGTATTGATGTATAAATAATACTTTTCAAATATCCTCTTACAGCTATTTATGTGAAAAATAGCTGTAAATTATACTAGTTAAGTAGGTAGGCGTAATTAAATATATAGGACTAGTATTTGATTTATGAAAAAATCTAAGTATATGTAGCGTGTGTTAGGCGTAAGCCGTAACGCACCTGATTCCAAGGTGGTGTCGTACTCTCCGTGCTAACACAACGCTAGTGACGCTCCTGCGTCGCCAACGCTCAAGTCGGGAAACCCGCCCACGCCACTGGCTCCCCTACGTATCTTTTCAAAAATCAAATACTAGTCCTATAGAACAAGACGGTTAAAGCCCCATTACAAGGACACAGGGATGAAAAAAATTTTTAATTTCTGTTTCGAGGTTGAATTTTATCTAAAAATCGCCATTAGTTGCACAATTGTTCAGCAAATATTTTATTGGCTATTACACAATATAGAACTCAACTTGACCGCTCAGGTTTTGTTATACTGGCTTGTTGGTTCTGTCTCATTTTATAGCATTGGTCTTTTCATCGAAAAGGTAATTAAAAAAAATGATAATTTGAGAGAGAAACTAACTGCCAGAGTTAAGAAAGTCAAAAAACAACCATTTCCTTCCTTTACTGCCAAAGGCATTATTACTGGAGAAATCAAAAGTCTCATAGCAGCTTTAATTTTCCTCTATTTAGCACCAGAGGTAAATAGAGGAAATAGTTTACTGTTAAACTTTGGATGGTTCTTGATGAGAATAATTGCTGCTGATTTCTGTTTTTACGTTTCCCATTCGCTACTTCACAGAAAATTCTTGCAGAAAATACATCTGAAACATCATGAGTTCGCCGACTCATCAAGTTTTGTTGCTGGACATAAGAGTTTCACTGAATATATTATTGTTACTATTACAGACCTTTTACCTATTTTTATATTTGGGTATGATATAACTCAGTTATGTGCTTGGACTATTATAGGCAACGCTTACAACCTAGAAGGTCATAGTTCTTTATCAATATTTTTTGTCCCATCAGATTTTCACGATCTTCACCACAGTTGTTTCAAAGGAAACTATGGAATTCAAGGATTTTGGGACAGGTTATTCAATACACTAAATTCTCCGACAAAGAAGCCAGGAATTATGTTTCCTGTAGCTTCTTTGGAGAAGATCGCGATGAAGTCGTCTGGTAATTTGGATTGAGTAGCTTATAGCGAATCCAATACTGCTCGGTTAAGGATATTTGTTGGTTGGGTTTCGTTCCTCAACCCAACCTACACATTTTTTATTTTTTGCCTTAACCGAGCAGTATTGATAGCGAATCCTATTGTCAAATTAATTCAGACTACTGAATTATGTTTGATAAATTACCACCCCATTGTTCCGGGAGTACCTTTAAATGGCCCGACAATATCAGTAGTAATCCATCCCCCGTAAAAATCACCAGATTGAGACATAACTAGCTCGTCATTTACATAGCAAGCATCCATTAAACTAGGATAAAAAGCATAGTATTCTTGAATCGTTACAAAATCAGGTGAGGGGTCAAAATATCGCCAAGCAGCGTTATTTATATACCGATCGCCAACGCTGATATCATAATATTGACACTTGCCTTTCCATTCACACCAAGTTTTTTTAGGTGTTTCTATCAGATATTCTAGTTTAATGTCTTCTGAAGGAATGTAATAAGAAGGAGGATGGCTAGTTTCTATGACTCTTTTAGCTTTACTTGTTTCTGCTAAAACAATACTATTAACAACTATCCGAATTGATTTGTTGCTATCTTCTAAACGAGCCGGACGGGGATAATCCCAAACTGACTCTTGACCTGGTTCTGGTACGATTGGATTTGGCCTCATTCTTAGTAATCTCCTTTTAAATGTCTTGAGCAATTCTAAAACCAGCGTGTTGATAAAAGTAGGGACGAAACCAGTTGCGATAAGTTGGTAATGCCATTGAACCATTAGTAGCCCAAGAACCGCCGAGCATCATCTGATGTTTATCATCAAAAAACGGTGCTGCTTGATCTTCGTAAAGCGGGTGAGGTTCAAATCCTGGTAAGGCGTTGAATGTGTCCCCCAACCATTCCCAGAGATTTCCTCGCAGATCGTAAAGTCCAGATACGCTATTAGCTGGTTTGAACATTCCCACTGGACTAGGGGAAATGAATTGTAAATTGAGATTATAGTTAGTTGAGAAGTAGTTATCCTCAGAGGTAAGCAAGGCTTGATTCCATTCGGCTTCAGTCATCAAGCGGATTTCAGAGCCTTGAAAACGACAAAATGCGATCGCTTCGTAGTAATTGACTTCCACAGGCCAATCTAAGGGTAAGTCTATCTCGTCAAATGTGGCTCGATAGCGGTAGCCATCCTGAGAGGGTATCCAGAATTTGGGATGTTCTACGTTGTAGAGTTGCTTCCAATCCCAAGATTCAGCATTCCAGTAGTCTGGATTGTTGTAACCACCAGCTTCAACAAATTGCAGATATTCTGCATTACTAATTAGATATTGACTAGCTAAAAATGGTTTCACTGCAACAGTGCGATCGCCATATTCGCTATCCCAACCGAATGTAAAATCGTTCTTGGGTTTTCCTAGTTTCACCACACCGCCTGAAACCTGGCGCATTTCATTCTTGGGAATTTTCCCTTTGCTAGGTGCATAATCCCAGCCTTGGGGACATTTTAGGCGATCGCTAGGCAATTGACGCACTAGCATCGAAGAGGTTTCAAAGTGAATCCGACTATGTTCTATCCCCATCAGCAAAGCCCAGAAGGGATGTTGTTGATGAATGGGGAGATTCAGGGAGGTATTTTGAATTATATTTGCGATCGCTTCTCGTGCTTTGTCTCGATATTGCCAAACTTTTTTTACATCAGGCCAGCTAACCGCTTTCATCGCTGCGTCGAGTTCTGTCGGTGTTTGTGGATCGACTCCGATTTCAAATAGGGTTTCGTATTGGGAATTAATTCCAGCTTTGATTAAACCAACGCCAATTAACTTATTGATGAAAAAAACGGCTGAGTGACCTAGATAAAAAATTAGAGGGTTTCTTAAAGGATCGGGGTTCAGATAAAAAGTTTCTTCCCCAATCAAACTTTTCATGAGTGTTTCTTCAAGTTCCCAAGAATTTTGGAAGTAGTTGAGCATGTTTTGTGAACTGCAATCATTGAGTGTAGGGACTTGAGTTGATGTCAGTTTACTTATGGTTGAAACTAAAGCCATGATATTTTTGACGGGAGATTAATTGCACAAATTACATAGATTATGACTGATTACAAGAAAAAAGTGTTTTTGATCACATTTTCTTGTGTCGCCGCGATCGGGCAATTTGCTCTATTTGTAAGTAGACAACTAATGTATTTTTAAATACTTAAACTACGGGTTGCCAGAATAATATCAATAATGAATTAGCGTTCAATTCGTTGTCTTCACTGAGTTTCAGATGATATCCCAGTTAGGGGAAGTGGTTATGTAAAGAGTTACCTTTTGAAACCCTTACTAGGATAGTGTTTCAGACCCCTATTCGACACCACTTTTAATAATGTCAATAAATACGATAAGTTCTGAATAAGAGATGGATTTTTTAGCCGGAAACCCTTACTGCACAAGTAATCGACACCAGTCAACGAAGTTATGCAGTTTTCAAGGTTCTGAGGAGTGGTGTCGATGAACTTCAACACACTGAATAAACAGTAAAATTTACTACCTTGAAACTGTCAAGTATCTAATAAATAAATTAACAATTGAGAGCCGGGTAAATTTATATATAACAGTTTGAAAACTAATTAGAGAAGCAAACAGCGATGCCTTCACAGTAGGCATCGCGGATTTTAGATCAAATCTAAAATCCCAAATCGAGTTACCGATTCACCGCCGCCGCTTCTCGTGCTGCTGTTGCTTGATCTGGGTGGATACCCAAACGGGTGAGATTAATCCGACCTTTGTTATCAATTTCCCGCACTTTGATAATCACTTCATCGCCCACCGCTACTTCATCTTCAACTTTGCCAACGCGGTAATCAGCTAGTTGTGAAATGTGGATCATCCCTTCTTTCCCAGGCAGAAATTCCACAAATGCACCTATCGGTATAATCCGAGTAATGCGTCCTGCATAGACATCCCCTTCGTGCAACTTGCGGGTCATGCCTTGAATGATGTTTCTGGCTCTCTTCGCCTTATTCTCATCCACAGCCGAAATTGTCACCGTGCCATCATCTTCGATGTCAATTTTTGCACCAGTTTCCTCTGTAATCCCCTTAATAGTCTTACCACCAGGCCCGATGACCAGACCAATCATGTCTGAATCAATCTTGATTGTTAACAGACGTGGGGCATAAGGTGAGGTTTCAACCCGTGGCGTGTCAATGCAAGCGAGCATTTTCTCCAGAATATGCAACCGGGCTGCTTTGGCTTGGTGGACGGCTTGGGAAATAATATCCAACGACAAACCGGAGATTTTCATATCCATTTGCAAGGCGGTAATTCCGGTATCCGTCCCCGCAACTTTGAAATCCATATCGCCCAAAAAGTCTTCAATGCCCTGAATATCGGTGAGGATTCGCACTTCGTCCCCATCCTTAATCAGACCCATTGCTGCGCCACTGACGGGTTTGAGAATTGGTACACCAGCATCCATGAGGGCGAGGGTGGAACCGCAGACTGAACCCATTGAGGTGGAACCGTTGGAAGAAAGTACTTCCGATACGATGCGAATCACGTAGGGAAATTCTTCTTTTGAGGGTAACACAGGTAGGAGCGATCGCTCTGCTAATGCTCCATGACCAATTTCGCGTCTTCCTGGAGAACGCATTGGCTTGGTTTCACCCACTGAGAACGGCGGGAAGTTGTAATGATGCAGATAACGCTTATGTTGGTCTAACTGCATATCATCGTTGAGGTTTTGAGCATCCCCTGGCGTACCCAAAGTACAAGCGGATAATACCTGAGTTAGTTCTCGGTTAAATAAACCGCTTCCGTGGACTCGCTTTGGTAAGACACCAACTGAACAAGAAACACGACGCACTTCATCTAGTTTACGACCATCAACGCGAACGTTATCTTCGATTATTTGCCGCCGCATGAAGTATTTGGTAATATCTTTAAAAGTGTTACCAAGTGCCTTCTTATTTGCAGTTGCGGCAACTCGAATGGGGTCTTCTTCTGGCAGTTCGCTAATCGTCGCGGCAATCTCATCCTTGACGACATCTAAAGCTGCATCGCGTTCGGGTTTGGTGAAGGTAAATTGCGACAGGATTTTCTTAATCTGACCGTTGGCGCGATCGCGGATATAATTTTCCAGCGTCTGGTCTACTTGTGGTGGTGCTTCATGCACTATCACTAGACCCAGTTCTGCTACCAAATCTTGCTGCGCTTTGATTAAATCCCGCACTGCTTCATAACCAAAGTCAATTGCCTCGATGATATCTCGTTCTGGCAACTGATTGGCTCCCGCCTCCACCATGATTACGCCATGCGGTGAACCGGCTACTACCAGATCCAAATCTCCGGCTTCAATTTCTGCATAAGTGGGGTTAATAATGAAATCATCTCCCACTAAACCAACGCGAACTGCTGCCATCGGCCCATTAAAAGGAATCTGGGCAATCAGGGTAGCGATGGAAGCGCCTGTAACTGCTAGTACATCGGGGGGAACTAACTCGTCCATCGACAGCGTTAAGGCAATAATTTGCAGATCATCCCGTAGCCATGAGGGGAACAAAGGACGCATGGGACGGTCTATAAGACGGCTGGTGAGAATTGTTTTTTCTGGTGGACGACCTTCCCGCCGCATGATCCCGCCGGGAATCCTACCAGCAGCATACAACCTTTCTTCATAGTCTACTGTGAGGGGAAGAAAATCAATGCCTTCTCTGGCTTGCGATCGCGTAGCTGTCACTAAAACAGATGTGTCCCCTGATTCTATCAAAACCGACCCACCTGCCTGGGGTGCTAGCAAGCCTACTTTCAGTCGAATATCCCTACCATCGAAGGATATTGACTTATCAACTTCTGCCATTCAGTTCTTTTTCCTTCTCTTTCGCTATTCTCTTTCTGTGGCAATCCTAACATTTATGCACTAGGGCTGACTTCTAGTACATACAAAGATAGAGAAGTGGTTCAACCCAAAGAACGATACATCATCAGCGCATCTACCACTTGTTCATCCCCTAGCTTCGCCGCACCCGGAATTCGCCCAATTATCTCAAATGCTAACGATTGCCAAAGGGTAATTGAAGGTATATTGGTTTCAAAGACCAAATTGAACATCACAGCCTCGTAGCCCAGGTTTGCTGCTATCAAGAGCATGGCCTCCCCCATGAACCGCCCGATCCCCTGACCGCGTAACCCAGGTTGTACAATAAAACCAGCGTTGCAAATATGGCAACACCGACCGGGGAAGTTTGGTTTTAAATAAAATGCCCCTAATATTTCTTTTGGTTTGTGTGTCGCATCCTGACCAGATGTCCTGACAACAAAGGCATCCTTGCTTAACCAATAAGTTGTAAATTCTGCCTGAGATAGAGGTTGTTTTTGGGGATAAGTTTTACCTTCAACAATTACAACATTGAGTAATGCTCTTACAGCCTCTTGTTCTTGAGGGTGCATATAATCTAGCTCTACTATTATGTTATTTTTTATAAGTTGAACAAAGGGGAAATCCATTAATAATGTTTATGCAGATAATTATTTGAAAATTTTATTGGATGCAAGTATTTTATTATAAATGCGATCGATCGGATGTAATAACTAGAGTTTTTGCGAGTTAAATTATTTAATTTTACGAGAATCTGAGTATTTGGCAAATGGCGATTTTACACGGTAATTGGTTACTAAAAAGTCAAAAGAGTTGTTTATTCATTTGGGGAGAAACTTGGCGATCGCCACGGGCAAATTTTGAGCCTAATGGAGCTGAAGATATCCCGGTACATCCATTGGCAATGACATCGGTTGAGTTAAGCGAGTGGTTGGTTTCCCAGAAGATGGCGATTACTAACTTTATTCAGCAACCCCAAGTTGCGATGCCTTCTCTACGAGACGCTACGCAAACGGCGGGCAAAGCCAACGCAACTACTGGGCGAACCCGTAAAACAGCCAGTACGACTGAGATCAGTTTACCAACGCATTCCCAAATTATTGCCCTACCAACTTATATCTCAGAAGATACATCTGCGATTTTCCCCGTACATTCTGCCAGCTTGGGATTAGATACAGACTCCCCGCAATATTTGCAACCGTGGCGAGTTGAAGGTTTTTGTCTCAACCCCAGCGAAGCAGTAAAATTTCTTGCTGCTATTCCCCTAAATGCTGCCAAAGGGGAAGATGCTTTTTTAGGAGGAGATTTACGTTTTTGGTCGCAAGTTTCCCGATGGAGTTTAGATTTAATCTCGCGGTGTAAGTTTTTACCAAAAATTGACAGACAATCAGATGGTGGGTTTGCTGCTAAATGGCAAGTACTTCTAGACAGTGCCGTAGATGGAACTCGCCTAGAAAAATTTTCTGCGGATATGCCGTTGGTTTGTCGTACTTATCAAGAGGGATTGGGGACTGGGGAGGAGTTTTCCAAATCCTTATTCTATGTGGACTTTCCGGGCGAACGTCAAGAATTACTTTTGGGATTTCTCAACAGTACGATAGATGCCCAAGTGCGAGAAATGGTAGGTTCTCAACCTCCAATTGAAGCTAAAACCGCAACTGGTAAAGATGCGGTGCGACAATGGTTGCAAGCTTTAACTACTGCATCTCATCCAATCAATGCAGATGTAAATGAAGTGGAACGACTGGAAGCAGCACTAAAAGCTTGGACGATGCCGCTACAATACCAATTAACTCTTAAGACTTTATTTCGTACTTGTTTTCAACTGCGTTCTCCAGAGTCTGGTGAAACAGATTGGATATTAGCATATTTCCTGCAAGCGGCTGACGATCCTGAGTTTGTAGTGGATGCAGCAACTATTTGGAACAATCCAGTTGAACGATTTGTTTATGAAAATCGGACAATTGAGCAACCACAAGAAACATTTTTGCGAGGTTTGGGGGTAGCTTCCCGATTGTATCCTGCGATCGCACCTAGTTTTGAAACTGAATATCCCCAATTTTCTCGTCTCACCCCCATCCAAGCTTATGAGTTTATCAAAGCTGTAGCTTGGCGGTTGGAAGACAGTGGTTTGGGAGTAATTTTGCCTCCTAGTTTGGCGAACCGCGAAGGATGGGCGAATCGTTTGGGTTTGAAAATTACTGCCGAAACCCCAAAGAAAAAGCAGGGACGTTTAGGCTTGCAAAGTCTGCTAAATTTCCAATGGCAATTAGCAATTGGCGGACAAACTATTTCCAAAGCTGAGTTTGATAAACTTGTGGCTTTAAATAGTCCGTTAGTGGAAATTAACGGTGAGTGGGTGGAATTGCGCCCTCAAGACATCAAAACAGCCCAAACCTTTTTTACCACTCGCAAAGACCAAATGGCGCTTTCCTTGGAAGATGCTTTGCGTTTCAGTACAGGGGATACCCAGGTAATTGAAAAATTACCAGTAGTCAGCTTCGAGGCATCTGGGGCATTACAAGAGTTAATTGGGGCATTAAGCAATAATCAAGCGATCGCGCCTTTACCCACTCCAACAGGCTTTAAAGGACAGTTACGACCATATCAAGAACGAGGTGCTGCTTGGCTGTCATTCTTGGAACGTTGGGGCTTAGGCGCGTGTCTCGCCGACGATATGGGATTGGGTAAATGCGTAGCAAACGATACTTTAATAGATGTAAACGGACTATTACGCACAGCCGAGACAATCTGGACAACTCACGCTGGAGAAACAGAGTTTGACGGCGAGGGATTTTGGGCTAACCCCACAGAACAATTATTAGTTAATTCCATAGATGAAGAAACTGGCAAAATCGTCCAAGCTAATGTTAAACGGTTGTATCGCCAGCAAGTCTGTGAGAAATTACGAAAAATCACTCTAGAAGATGGGAATAGTATTACTATCACCCATCGTCACAAGCTACTAACAAATAAAGGTTGGACAAATAACTTACACGTAGGTGATTACGTTTGTGTACCAGGTAAAACACTTTGGAATGGAGAATCACAAGACCCTGATTTAGTCAAGTTTCTCGCTTGGCAGATTGCCGAAGGGCATGAATTATCCGATGTGGGAAGATTCACAATATCTCAAAAAGATATCGCAGTATTAGACGATCTACTCCAGACTTGCCAACGCATAAAAGAGCGTTATAACCTCAAAATTAACAGCCCTAATATCTCTACCTTTACCAACAGAGTTGCTTCTCTTCGAGTTAACAGCCAAGCCTATCGACAATTTTTAGAAGCTAAAGGTTATCTTTGGGGGAAACTGTCGGCAGAAAAATCTATTCCGCCCTTCATCATGCAGGGAGACTTGAATAGTGTGCGAATATTTTTACAAAACTATTTTGATGCTGAATCTGCTGTTATTTTGAGTATGGGTAGTATTGAGGTTTCTACAGCTTCAGCTTTCCTAATTCAGCAACTTTCTTCACTATTGCGTCGTTTCGGTATTTGGTTGCGAATATCGCCAAAACTAAAGTGTGCCACTAATGGATCTCGTACTTTACGCACCTATTATATTGGTGTAATCGGTGGGAATTCTGCCCGCAGATTTTTACAGGAAATTGGGTTTAATAACTCAGAAAAACAGAGAAAATTAGAGCAAATTTGTCAACTAGTCAGCAATACAAATATTGAAGGAATTCCTGCGTCTGATATTGTTGCCCAAACAGTTAGATCAACCGGACTACCGTTGCGGCATTTTGGGATGCACAACACTGTTTATATTAATGGCTCACAGCAATTTTCTCAAGATAGTTTACAGCGAGTAATAGCTGGGATGAGCCGCATGATTAGTGGAGAAGCCCAAGAGCAGTATCAGCTACTAAAACCTTCTAAGTGGACAACTCAAACCCAGACAGCATATACTCAACTGGACATAAAACAGTTAAGTTTAACCAGACAATCTTTGCAATGTCTTCTCGACCAAGAGGTATTTTATTGCCGGATAGAATCAATAGAGGAGATAGATTATGATGGATGGGTTTATGACTTTGAAGTTAGCGAACATCATAATTTTGTCGCTAACAATATTATTTGTCATAATACTGTGCAATTCATTGCTTTTCTACTGCACTTAAAAGAACAGGATGCACTCGAAAATCCAACTCTATTAGTTTGTCCAACTTCTGTTTTAGGTAACTGGGAAAGGGAAGTCAATAAATTTGCACCAAGCCTGAAAATTTTGCAATATCACGGTGACAAACGCCCAAAAGATAAAGCGTTTATAGAAGCAGTGAAAAAACACGATTTAATCGTTACCAGTTACTCACTTCTTCATCGAGATATCAAGTCATTAGAAAGTGTCTCTTGGCAAATAATTGTTTTAGATGAAGCCCAGAATGTGAAAAATTCCGAGGCGAAGCAGTCAAAAGCAGTACGGCAATTACAAGCTACGTTTCGCATTGCATTAACGGGGACACCAGTAGAAAATAGATTGCAAGAGCTTTGGTCTATTTTAGATTTTCTCAATCCAGGATATTTAGGCAACAAGCAATTTTTCCAGCGTCGGTTTGCCATGCCAATTGAAAAGTATGGAGATACGGCTTCTTTGGCTCAATTACGTTCATTAGTTCAGCCATTTATCCTGCGGCGATTGAAAAGCGATCGCGACATCATTCAAGACTTACCAGATAAGCAAGAAATGACCGTATTTTGCGGTCTAACTGGCGACCAAGCTGCACTTTATCAACAAGTTGTAGAACAATCTTTAGCAGACATAGAATCTGCTGAAGGATTGCAACGTCGGGGGATGATTTTGGCTTTACTAATCAAACTAAAACAAATCTGCAATCACCCAGCCCAATATTTGAAAGAGGTGACATTAGAGCAACATAATTCAGCTAAACTTCTGCGGCTAGAAGAAATGTTAGAAGAAGTTTTAGCAGAAGGCGATAGAGCTTTAATATTTACACAATTTGCTGAGTGGGGTAAATTACTCAAACCCTATTTAGAAAAACAGCTTGGGCGAGAAATATTCTTTTTATATGGTAGTACCAGTAAAAAACAACGAGAGGAAATGATAGACCGTTTCCAACACGACCCCCAAGGGCCGCCGATTATGATTCTTTCTCTAAAAGCCGGTGGAGTAGGACTAAATTTAACACGAGCAAATCATGTATTTCACTTTGACAGATGGTGGAATCCTGCCGTCGAGAATCAAGCCACAGACCGAGTATTTCGCATTGGTCAAACTCGGAATGTACAAGTACATAAATTTGTTTGCACAGGCACATTAGAAGAAAAAATACATGACATGATTGAAAGTAAAAAACAACTCGCTGAACAAGTTGTAGGTGCTGGTGAAGAATGGTTAACTGAAATGGATACAGATCAACTTCGCAATTTACTAATACTAGACCGCAGTGCAATAATTGACGATGATCCAGAATAAGTTTGTAGTAAGGACTTTAGTCCTTGTTTTGAGCGCTAAAGCACTCACTACAAACCCGTCCAATAAAATTTTTAATTGATTTATGACTAATTACACATTACAAGCAAGCCGCGAATGGTGGTCACAACAATGGCTAGATTTACTAGATTCTTATCGATTTAAAAAGCGTTTAGAACGCGCAAGAAACTATGCTCGTCAAGGAAATGTTCTCAGTATTGAATTTAAAGGTGCAAAAGTATTAGCTAGGGTGCAAGGTAGTGAAATAGAACCTTATAAAGTTTCCCTTTCCCTTGAACCTTTTAGCGATGAACAGTGGGGTTATGTAATTGAAACCATGTCCCAAAGGGCAATTTTTGCTGCCAAGCTACTAGCAGGAGAAATGCCACAAAATATAGAAGAAGTCTTTACAGCTAATGGTCTTTCGATATTTCCTTTTACCCTTGGTGATGTCCAGAGTAAATGCTCTTGTCCTGATAAAGTAAATCCCTGTAAGCATATTGGTGCATTGTACTATCAGTTAGGCGATCGCTTCAGTGAAGATCCCTTTGTACTATTTCAATTGCGCGGACGCACCAAAGAGCAAATTATCAGCGATTTACGTCAGTTACGTACTGCCAAGATTCAACCCACCACCACAGAAACGCCCGATATTCAAGAGTCAATTTCTAATAACAAATACTTGGTAAAAATTGATTACTTCTGGCAATACAATGAGCCACTAGAGTCATCCTTGGTAGTGATTTCGCCGTCTACTAGCGAAATGATATTAGATGTATTAGGAGCAATCCCCTTAGCGAAGGAAGAGGAAAATGCAGTAAATTCAACTTCGAGTGATGTGGTAATGAAGTATTTGAATACAGTTTACAGAGATGTGAGCCAGAAGGCTTTTTTAGCAGCAATGAATGTGGCAGCAACCTAATTCGTAATTCGTAATTAGGTTCACTGGGTAGTTGACCTCACCCATTGCCGCACCGCCTGACGAATTGCCCGTCTGCCATCTGCTCGATTTTGTTCAATGAGTTTCGGCAGATATCGAATTTCTAAAGTAGGAAACACTAAACTCTTCTCTGACTCGACATATTCCCCATTTTGCAGGTGATAAATCTTGAGTTCGCCAGAGTCATAACACCAGAGTTCTGGTACTCCCAGACGGGCATAAATGGGAAAACGATTTAGAGATTTATTGGTAATATCAATTTCCAGTGCTAAATCAGGCGGTGGGTCTTGTTTCAAGTCCAAATCCAATCTACCCCGAACTATAGCTTCATTCTGGAAATAGAAGCAGTTATCTGATTCTACCCCTGCCATTCGGCTTTCTCGCTTCCAGGTAGTCGAACCATAACTTTCATAGTCCAAATCCAACTCTTCAGCGATTTCTTTGACTGAATCGCTAATTACCTCTTTATAATGTTCGTGTTCAGGTAAAGGTGTCATAATTTCTAAAGTAGTGCGATCGTAAGCTAACCGTGCTGCTCGATGCTCTCCCAAGTCTTTGAGAAGATTTTCAAACTGTTGCCAGCTGATGTCATAAAGCATTACTCGGTCTGCTCGATTCTTGGCAACTGTCATTGTTACGACCTCCAGAATGTTTTATAAATGAAGAATTCAGAACTCAGGAGTCAGAATTCAGTATAAATTCTGTACTACTCTTTGATAGCGCAGAATTACCTAATTTTGTTCAAAAATTAAACTGGATTCCTATAGCTAATATAAGATTTAGCATAGCGGTAAAAAACAGATCGATAGTTTTACACCATTAGGTGAATTGACAAAAAAAAGCGACTTGTTCTTTGTGCGTTGGGCATTGCACAACATACCCTACACCCAAACCAGAATGGGGGTAAGGAAAATTTGTAGTTTCGTACTCCTCAAGCTGAAAAATAAACTGATCCATCTTTTGGTTACAGAGAGGACATTTAGGATATTCAATATCTTGTGCCCAGCAAGGCCAACCTGCTAATTTGTCTCCTAGATTGTTTAATAAAATATATTCACTCGAAACCTTGTTTTTATCATTAAATAAAGTCCCATATTGTTCTACTTCATCAGGATGGGGGTAATCCTCAATTTCTTCCCAACCTACGATAAACTTAGTAGGAAAAGTCTTTTCCATTTCGGGGACTTCAACGTGATTTACTTCACCTTTTGGTTGAACGATCATAATAACCTGAGATATTGAAAATGCTTGACATGCTTGCATCCAGCAAATATCTATTAACTCTTCAAGAATCGGTTCTGTATTGCCAAGAATTAACTCTGATTCTTCCTCGGAGAGTTCTGATGTTTCTATAACTACTTCTTCTATAACTTCTTTGCCAAACTCATCTTCATAAGTAGTCACAGATATATAAGAATTCACAGATATAGGCTCTCTTAAAGTAAATCTGCCAGTTTTTATTTCAAAGTTACTTTCACAGCAGAAAAGCTGAAGAAGACCAGAGCCGAACTTTTCTTCTAAGCTATTAGGTAAATTCTGAAGATTTAGTTGAAGAACCAGCCTCATTGGGTTTTGACAATTAGGACAGACAGGCCAAGTCTCTCCATGAGAAAACCAGACTTTGCCAGAAGTTTTGGAAGCGTCTAAAGTGCTTTCCCCATCTTGAATAATCGGTTTCCACGCTTGTCGTTTCAGGTTATTTAGCTGATTTTTTACCACGCCTAATTCAATTTTATTAGTTTATTCTGATGGAAAAGTCAATTTATAGGACTTACGCACTGTACAAAACAATCATGTTGTGAATCAACGTAAATACGCCGTTTCAGGTTTTTATTAATCATTCATTGAGGTAAATAGATCCGCGTCGTAGGGGCAATTCATGAATTGCCCCTACGA
>NZ_JBALBW010000128.1:0-11227 GCF_036919895.1 Nostoc sp. | reverse complement strand
GCCAGGGCAAGATAGTCGTAACTCTTAACCCCATGCCCGCAGTTCAGGGATAGTCAGATGTTTGGTAGTAGATTTGGCTGGGGTAAGAGTACCGTCATCAGGGCGGCCGCATCATGTCAATAAGTAAGGTATATTCTCAATAGAGTCAAAAGTAATGTCATTAACTCTTGCTTATTGCTAAGGTTTTAGGCGATCGCTTCGGGGCTTAAAAAATAATCAAACGCGAAATCCTGATTTTTTCGTTCCTTCTTAACCTTCGTTGTGATCAAGAGTAATTTAGATGCGTTTGCCCTGGTACCGTCATTGGTAGTACCCAATTGATTTATCTGTAGTTGCTTCAATGGTTCTTCGAGTTTTTCTTAAAGCAGTAAAGTGGGTACAACCCCTGATGTGGTGCAACGTGAAGATGGGTCTTGGTTGTTAGATGGATTGTTGCCAATTGATGAGTTGAAAGAGATTTTAGATATCAGAAAAAAACTTTTAGTACAAGGATTTAAGCAATGGCAAAGATTCAGCAGACTTGGCAACGTAGGCTGCACTTTTATCCTTAAAGGTTGTTTGAAAAGGGTCGGCTTGAGCCTCAAGTCCGACTCAGAGGCGCGATCTCAAATCCCAAAATTCCGATTCTCTCGTGGCAGTTTCTCGGTAGCCAGGGTAGTCAAACACACATTTGAAGATTTTTCAAATATCCTCCAATGCACAAACTAATTTATTAAAAATGGTGTACTCCCAACTTCCAGCTATCCATTGATAACTCAGATGTAACACAATTTCTGCATTATTTTGTAACTAAAATTTACTGTTTCCTTTCATGCTTTTTGTTAAATTGTGTTGAAATTACTAGTAATTTTGATTTTTTTGTTTAGAATTAGTTTGCTATAAGTTTTTGTCTTTCCTTATTTAATATTTTATTATGGAACTAGTATTGGTGAAGCTAGGAGGTTCCTTAATTACTGACAAGGATAAACCTTATACTGCTCGAAGAGAAGTTATAACACAGCTGGTTGAGCAAGTGAGCCTAATCAAACATGAAAATCCTAATCTGAAACTGATTATTGGTAACGGTGCTGGTTCTTTCGCACACCAATCAGCGAATAAATATAATACAATTAATGGTTTTTCATGTGATGAAGAAAAACTAGGGTTCTGCTTAGTTCACCAAGATGCTTTAGATTTAAATTTCCTACTAGCTAAAAGTTTTTTACAGGCAGGTTTACCAGTGGTAAGTTTGCCACCTATTACTATGACAATAACTCATAATAAGAAACTGTTTAAGAGTGACTTTAGTGTGATAGAAAGTAGTCTACAAGTAGGTTTAATTCCTTTAGTTTTCGGTGATGTAGTTCTAGATCAAGCTATTGGTGGTACTGTCTTTTCGACAGATGCAATGCTTGCAGAACTAGCGAAATACTTCTATCTTCAAGGTAATTTTAAAGTTAGACTAATAAATGTTGGGAATTATGCAGGTGTATATGACCAAGAGGGGCAAGTAGTTTCCAATATTACTCAAGCTAACTATTCTCAGATTAAACCTTTCTTGGGCAAGAGCAAATCAGTAGATGTTACTGGCGGGATGGCGAAGAAAGTTGAGGAGTTTTTCACTATTTCTAGTTTAGGGATTGACTGCTGGATAATTGATGGGAATATTCCAGGGAATTTAGCCTCTTCAGTTTTAAGTACGCCAACTCTAGGCACTTTAATTAGGGCATTTTAACTAAAATGATTTCAAAAGTGTTGGTAGTTAATCCGAATTACTTACCTTTAATCCTTTGGAGATAACTCATTGAGAAAGGCAGAGGGCAGTTCTTGCTGAAGGCAGCTATGAATCTATCCCACTAATAAATTTCTGCGAACCCAGATGTGAACTCTCGCTAAGACGGAAACCCTTATAACTTCGCCGCCAGCAATTCTCATTTTGAAAAAAATCAGAAAAAATTCTGTTATTTAAATAGAGAATTTGTGCTGAAGCATGATTTTCTGACAGATAATTATCATCCGACGTTGGAGATAGACAGGCTTGAATAAATTTGTCTATGAAAAATCGATTTCAACTGATAAATCTAGATAAAATTCAACCAAATTTTAAGTTCAATCGAACGATTAAATAAGCCAAAAAGTCTATTTTTACTATGCTTTAATTAAGAAAAATAAAAATTTTGAATTGATTAATCCTTCAAGGTCATTGCCCCCACTGATTCAAATAATCAGTGGTCTACAATCACTTGTAAGGGTTTTGAGCAAGCTAGAAGTGTAATTTTGAATTGATTTGACAGGGAAGGCAAAATGGCCTTTTCCACATACCGTGAAAAATCAAACTTTGCGTAAGTCCTGATGAAATTTACTAAACTTAATTATTGTCAATGTCAAATCAACTATACAATGACTAATCTAGCTGCGTAAGTGCTGACTACAAGAAAAATATGCTACTTAAACAAGAACAAATCCAATACATCAACAGCATCACTCATGCGGGTAAAGTCGTCTTATTCGGTACAGATACTCAGGGCAAGGTTTGGTATACAATCAAACAAGATGGCTTTGAAGATAGTTATCTCAACACACCGCCTGAACAGCGTAACGGTTGGGAAAATTGGCAAGTATTGGAGTTTCCTAATGAAGCAAAAGATGATGCTTCTGTAGTGGCTAAGGAAACTAACGAATTAACCTATCAAGAAAATAACAGTCAGTTTATCTTACGTTCTCGTTATCGTACCCAAGACCAAACCGCCGTTGCACCTGTACAATTAGTATCGGGGACAGAACATCTTTATGTATTCCGTCAATCTAAACAGAATACCCTGTTATGCGATCGCTATGTGTTAGATGGTATTGCTAATAAATTAGTCCGCAAACTGCAAGTTCGTTTCAAGCGCAGTGGACAAAGGTTTGCAGCCAGTGAAAAGATGCAGCAAGGGATTGGCGGATTAAAAAATATTGACTCCGTTGACTATCGTGATGCTAATGGTATTCCTTTCTATGAACCCACTAGCGAATTAAGTTTTATTAATAATCTTCAGAAAGGTTGGTTTTCTGTAGTCCAGTTACCCACCGTAGAACTCGATCAATATCGGTGGCATATTTTCGCCTATAATAGCCAAACTCAAAAAGTTGAACTTTCTTCCCTACGAGTTTCGGATGAAGGATTATTTGATGTTCAAGATTACACGATTTTTGAGCCAAAATCGGAAGATGATCCAACTCTGATTTCCCGTAATATTGCCGGAATTATTAAACGCACCCTTGACTTAAATGTACAAGTTGGCAATGGCATTACGGCGACCAAATATTATGTCCAAACCTCACAACAAACCGAAGCGGGAACGCAATTAATGCGAGATGCTACTAAGGTAATGTTAGGAATTGTCACCACTCAAGGAAATGTGGCTACCATTAGCTTTGCCGCTTTAAATGATGGCACATTATCTCAAATTAATGATACTGCTGCTACCCAAACACTCCGTAGTAATGTTCGGGATGTTTTACTTCCTCTTAATACTTTAGATCAGATTAAAAGCTTTGGCATTGCTAGTCCACCAGCAGAAGGAACAATTACCGCTTTTAATCGAGTTATTGAAGATGGTGTTGCCACTGTTCAAATTACCTCTGCTGAAACTGCTATTCTCAAAAATAATCAGCAAATTTACATCCAAAATACCAGTGCTTATGATGGTCACTACACCATTACCAAAATTGATAATACTACCTTTGAAATTAATGCCCCTTGGGTAGAACTTAGCAGTTCTAGTAATAGTAAATTAGGAACATGGCAAGCAGTACCTCCCAAAGAACAAGCAGTAATATTTGATGGTATTATCACAGGTTATGAACTGATTGCTAATGGAAAACTGCGAGTCAAAGCCGAAAATCATGGCTTAGAAAATGGCGATGAAGTCCAGATTTTTGATACCACAAATTATGATGGGACTTATGCCATTACTAAGATTGACAATCAAAACTTTGCCGTTAATAATCTGACTTGGCAAAACGGAGAAGCCGTTAATTTAAAACTCCAGTCTTTAAAACGGCGCGGTATTGTTTTAAATGGGGTAGATAGTTATGTGGAACTTCCCCCTGCAAGTATGCCCATTGGGAATGAAATTACGATCACTTTTTGGGCAAAAGGTAGCAATTCCTTACCAAAAGAAAATTGTATTATTTATGCCAATGGGGTGAATAATGAGCGAGTTTTGAATATCCATTTGCCTTGGACTAACGGTTCAATTTACTTTGATTGCGGTGCAGATGGTAATGAATTTGATCGCATTGAAAAATTCGCCCAACCAACTGAATATAAAGGGGAATGGGTACATTGGGCGTTTACCAAAAATGCGAAAGCTGGAGAAATGAAAATTTATCGCAATGGCATATTATGGCACAGTGGTACTGGCTGTAATCGCCCACTTTCTAAAACTGCAATCTTGCATTTAGGAAAACTTGCGACAGCGAACAGTTATTACTATGAAGGTACTGTATCAGAACTTTGTATCTGGAAAGTTGCTCGTAGTGGCAAAGAAATCAATAATAGTATGTACTTGCAACTCACTGGACAAGAACCAAATTTAGTGGGTTATTGGCGTTTAGGTGGCATTGCCATTGATGAAAATAAACAGCGTCAGGTAGTTGATTTTTCTGTTCATCAAAACGATGGTGTCGTTTACGGGGATTGTTATGTCAGTGCTGTCACTCTCAACCGTAAATTAGCAGATGGAAAAACAAATGTAGCACAATATCTCAATAAAGAGTTATTTGCAGTTACTCAACGGGCAACTTATGAAGAAACTTTTGAGTTTAAAGTTGCCCCTCAACTCGATCCCAATAACATTAATGGCAGCAAAATCTTTAAATGCACCTATTGGGGACAAAAAAGCCATCGTTCCGACAAGAAAATTACCTTTGCTGGAGAAATCACTCAAATTCAACCTGCTTCAGAAAGTGGTTGGTATAAAGCTTCTTGTCGGTTTACTGTACCCGATGAAGTTAATTTAGTTCGTTGTTTGGAAATTTCTGAAGTAACAGGAACTTGGACGACCTTAGAAGTCCGTAAACATCGGATTCAGAAGACATCTGATGTTATTACCCAAGCCAGTTATACCGATACTGTGAATTTAACGACTTTGGTGGATAATCAAAAAACATTAGCTGCTAAATTGAAAGAACTGGAATTAAAAGAGAAACAAGAAGGAGCTTTATTTAAGGAAAAACAAGAATTAAAAGCCAAAATTGCAGCTTACAATGCCCAAGCAGAAACTAGAGCAAAGATTGAGATATTAACAGCACAAGTTGCTACCTTAACCACTGAAGAGTCAACACTTTTAGCGAAGTATAACGCTGAAAAAAATAATCCATTTAACTATTATTGTGTGCTTTCTTTTAAAGCAGGAGGAGATAATCAGAGAGTTCAGGTGATTCTCCGCTCTTATTATGGGTTGGAACTTGTAGCACAACCGATTGGCGATTGGCAGAAAGTCAAGTTTGTTTCTACAGATGATGGCTACTATGTTATGTCTTTTAAAGCCGCAGGAGATGATCAGAGAGTTCAGGTAATTGGTCGCTCTTATATGGGGCTAGAACTGGTAGGACATCCGATTGGCGATTGGCAGAAAGTCAAGTTTGTTTCTACAGGTGATGGCTACTATGTTATGTCTTTTAAAGCCGCAGGAGATGATCAGAGAGTTCAGGTAATTGGTCGCTCTTATATGGGGCTAGAACTGGTAGGACATCCGATTGGCGATTGGCAGAAAGTCAAGTTTATTTCCACCGGTGAGCAGACTAATAATAATATTGCGATCGTCTACGACAATTGGCAAGCAAAACTCAAGCAACTCAACCAGGCCAAAGAAGAATTAAACCTCCTAAATTTGGCTATAACTGCTACTGCTACAGATAAAGCTGCTTGGGATAATTATCTAGCTCAAGTTATCCAAGAAATTACCACCATTCAAACTCAGTCAAACACCTTAAACAATGACTTTCTCAATAGAATAAAAAACAATCAACAAACTCCGCAAATCATGCCCGCCATTGCTTCTTGCGGAGATTTAGTAACAACAGGGGCAGTGCTAGATTTTATTGATTCTGCAAGTCGGGTAACAGCTTTAGAAACCTGTGAAGGGATGGTGCAGTTAAGTTATTTCGATCAACAAGGAAAACTCCGGCAAAGTATTTTTGATGCCACTGCTGATGAAGTCAATAGTTACTTTGAAGAGTGGTTGCCGGATCAGTATCCCATCTGTTTAAACTGCGATAGTGGCACAAAAAAAATTACTTTAGGTACAAGCGGAATTTATCTAGGGGATAACTGGACAATAGAAGCGAATTTTGTCTATCCTTTCCCAGATACAGCCCAATGGAATACTTTAATTGCCAAAACCGGAGGCGATCGCCCTGTTGCTGTTCAAGGCAAAAAATATTTGGGTACTTATGTCAACAACACATTTTACTATTGTCTTGTTAATAGCACTTTAGCCAACAATCAAACCAATTCTTATGATTTATCCCTACTTCCTCAAGGTTGGCATAATCTGGCGGTAGCAGGAACAACAGAGACACAAGGATCAACCACCATCTCAAAAACCATCTTTTATATTGATGGTAAGAAAGTTGGCGAATGTCTAGCCAAAAGTAGCAGCAATATTCAACAAATCGGCAATACAGAAGCTGGAGGTGAAGCTTTTGGTAAAATCTCCGAAATCCGATTCTGGAATCTATCCCTCGAAGATACAGAAATTCAGGCAAATAGCCAAGTTTATTTAACCGGAAATGAACCCGGATTAACGGCTTATTATCGCCTGAATGAAGGTTCTGGTACTCAAGCACGGGATTACACAGGCAAGGGCAATAACGGCACAATTGTCAGTGAAAATTGGTTCGGTAATACCAAAACTTTAGCCTCTCCCATTTCCCAAGTGATGAACTTTTCTGGCAATGGCAGCTATATCAATATTCCATCTACTGTCCTCAATAACCGTTCTGCTTTTACTCTCGAAGGTTGGATTAAACCTGCATCCTTTGTCGGGAATACAAGTCTTTTTGGTCAGAATGATCTAATTGAATTTGGATTTCAAGCCCAACAACTAGCAGTCTGGACAAATAACTCCGGCTTACTCCAAACTGCTTACTCATATCCTGTTAATGAATGGCATCACGTTGCTGTAGTTGGTGATGCTCAGAAAGTCTATCTTTACATTGATGGGGTGAAGAAAGCAGAGGGAGGAGCTACCACATCTAATTATGGAACTTCCGCCTTTCCAATAGCGATCGCCGCCGGTGTTTGGAGTGGTGGAGACAAAGACCCTTTCACCGGACAAATAGCAGATGTGCGAATTTGGAGTGTAGGCCGTACCCAAGCCGAAATTCAGGCGAACATGACCAAACGCCTCACAGGTAAAGAAACCGGATTAGAGCTTTATTTACCTCTCAATAGCATTTATACCGAAGGCTCAACTACTAAAGTTGTGGAGTTAGTCAAAAACTCTAGTGGCACAGTTTACAATGCTTCTCTAATTACTGCTACTCCTAAAGTAGTTAAAAATTCTGTTTCTACTCTCGTCCCTGTTCCTGCTACCGTATTTGACGGAGTAGATGATTATATCAATTTAGCTAATGCAACCACTTTAGCCTTCCCTGGAACAGCAGCCTATACCATTGAAGCCTGGATTAATGTAGATACAGCAGCCAGCGAGATGATCATTATTTCTAAATGGAATAATGGTGTCAATGGTTCATTCAAATTGTTTGTAGATAGTCAGAAAAAACTCGGAATTAATCACAATGTTGCGCCCTGGGTAATATTATCTTCAGCAACAGCACCAACTGGGAAATTTAATCATGTTGCCGTTACTTATAGTAGCTCCTTGATTAGTTTCTATATCAATGGACAACCCGCAGGTACGGGAACTCTCGGTGTCGGTGGCAAGCCAGATAGCACTACTAATGTTTTGATTGGTGCTTATCATAATCAATACAACCCTTCTGGCTTCTTCAAAGGCAAAATGGGAGAAGTTCGCATCTGGAATAAAGCCCGTACCCAAGCAGAAATTCAGGCGGATATGAATAAACGCTTGGTCGGTACAGAAGCGAATTTGGTGGGATATTGGCGTTTAGATAGTATGACTGGAACTACCGTGACTGGTTTAGTCGGTAGTTTGAATGGCACAGTCAATGGTGGCGCTACCTTAGCAACAACCAATGATCTATCTTTCCCAGGTATGATGAGTGTGTTATCTATTGATTGTTTCCCTCTCAATCAAGGAAAAGGAAGCCTCGTCTTAGATTCAGCGATTACCAGCGTTGAATATGGGACTTATGATGTTGATCCCATCAGCAAACAAAAAGCAGCCATGATGCGTCGAATGTTTGCTTATCCTACTGGTAAAGGAATAGAAGTTCTCATGGATAAACGGATTGAAAGTTTAGAGTTACTTTGGATTGGTAATGCCCAATTTAAACCGACCTTGCTCGG
Source organism: Nostoc sp. (assembly GCF_036919895.1). Taxonomy (GTDB): domain Bacteria; phylum Cyanobacteriota; class Cyanobacteriia; order Cyanobacteriales; family Nostocaceae; genus Nostoc. The sequence goes on along the minus strand of NZ_JBALBW010000128.1, from coordinate 2,766 downwards.
TTATATAGAAGGTGCGCCTCCTGTTCCCAGTGAAAACATGAATCAGGATGGAGATTATCAATACAACGGCGCAACCAGTGTAGAACTAACGACCACTGAAGATGTGGAATACAGTTGGAATCGTTCTCAAGATGCAGGTTTAGGGGGAAGTGCTGAGATTTTCTTAGGGGCTAAGTCTGAAAGCTCCGCCGGGTTTGGTGTCACTACGGAAATTGAAAATACCAAAGCCGGGTTTAAAGGCACTTTAGATATGAGTTATCAATGGTTGAATGAAAGTAATATTACTTCTAGTTCTTCCTTAGCAATGACCGATCGCCTAGAATTACGAGGTGCGCCCGAAGTAAACGCTCAATTCCCCCAATATGGTCGTCGTTTCATCCCGAAAAATATCGGTTATGCCCTGGTGGTTTCCAGTTTAGCCGATGTCTTTGTTACCCGACTGTCTCGCACTAAGAAAATGGTCGGCTATGAAGTCCGTCCAGTGGAAGATATTCCCCCCGATGTTAATACCATTACCTTCTTAATGAATCCCGCTTATGTGATGAACGGGACATTAGATGGGTTAGTTGGCAGTAGTGCGGCTAACGATCAATTTTATGGTCATGTTCCCCAAATGCGCGCCCAATACGGCTCACTTTATCCGGCTAGTTACTTCCGTTTGATGGAAGCTTACAACCTCAAACAACAAATTGAGAAAGCTGATAAAGAGCGACAATCTTACTTTGATAACTTCAACTCTAATTTAGTTGATGAAACCGCTTTAAATCGTCAAGCGAATCAAGCAACTCCCTTACAGGCGATTAGTTTGAATGAAGGCGCGGAAACCATTAATACTTCTGATCAAGGGACAACCGATGCCCAAAAACAAGCTCAACTCGACCAAATTCAACAAGAAGGTGGAGCCAAACTCCAAGATTTACAAAATCAAGGACAACAACGTAAGCAAGAAATTAGCTCTCGCATTAACGATATTAAACAGCGCACCCATGCTTTAGCCAGTTTTGCAGGTTGGCAAAAAAATATGGAAAACATCCTTGTTCGTTCGGGTAAACGCAATATTGTCAACACTTATGTTTGGGATGCAGATGGCGGTTTACGAGTGGAAGAACAGAGCTTTGCTAATACCGCAGAACATACCATTGGCGGCTCATTTGGACTCAGTGCAGGAGGCGGATTTGAGGGTGATATTACTATTTTCAAAGCTTCCGGTGCGCTGACTGCTTTAGCTACTACTAATATGACTCAAACCATGACTAAAACCCAAGCGAGTAGTAAGGGGATGGAGTTAAAGGTGGATTTAGGCGGTATTGAAGCTTTGGGAATTACCGACGAAAATGATGTTCCCTTCCAACCAGGTGAAAAAGTCGATCGCTTCCGCATGATGAGTTTTTACCTCGAAAATAGTACCAATAACTATTTGGATTTCTTCCGCTATGTTGTCGATCCTGAATGGTTAGCGAGTAATGATGAAGAAGCGCGGGCTTTACGTCAAGTCCAATGTGGTCGTCCGAATAAAACATGGCGGGTTTTGCATCGTGTTACTTATGTAGAACGTCCATCTTTAATGGGTTTTGGGGTAGATATCCGTTCTTTAGACAGTGTAACTTCTTCTCAATCTCGTACAGCTTGGCTGTTTCCAGCGAATACAACCATTTTAGATGAGGTGAAATTAGTGCATGAACGCGTGGATTATTTGGAGCGAGAAAACGCTAAACTCCAAGCAAAATTGGATACAATTCTCGATTGGATAAATAAACACTAAATTGTTTTTTATCCGCAAGACAAAATATTTGTTTTCTTGCACTAACTTTTGGATAAATTTTAATCTTGGTTTGACGACTTTGAACAATAAGGAGTGCTGGTACATCAGTACTCAAGTACTCAAGTCCTTATGGGTATATTGTCATACCCACTGCCTCTCTAAATTGTAGCGGATCGCTCGTGCGATGGGCGATCTTCCAGCTACTACTATCTTTAGGGCTTTTCAAGAAGTCTATGAATGGTTAAATAAAAACGGAGTTTTGAAAAAGTTTCTCTATTTAGATGAAGAAATTATAATAGCAATAGATGGCACGGAATATTTCTCATCAAAGAAAATAAATTGCCCTCATTGTAACTTTCGTAATCATCGAAATGGAACGATAACTTATTTTCATGGCTGTATTACACCTATTGTAGTTTCTCCTAATCAAAAACAAGTCATTAATTTAGAACCAGAATTTATTAAAAAGCAAGATGGGCATCAAAAGCTTTCCTTGTGAAAATGCGGCTGTTAAAAGATGGTTAAATAAGAATCATAAAAACAAGTATGGTTATGCTGTAACCCTTTTAGGCGATGACTTATATTCTCATCACCCTATTTGTGAATTAGCTCTAAAACAAGGTTATAATTTTATTTTTGTTTGTCTGGAAACGCCACATACAACTTTATATGAATGGCTAGAATTCTTAGAAATAAGTGGAGAAGTTACAACCGTTAAAAAGAAACAATGGGATGGGCGAAAAAATCTAATTTATCGTTATGCGGATAGACTTCCATTAAGAAATGAAGACTCAAGTCTCGAAGTTAATTGGTGCGAAGTGACTCTTATTAATGAGAAGACAGAGGAAATTATCTACCAAAATAATTGGATAACTAATCATCAAATCACTGAAAATAATGTTGAAGAAGTTGTCAAAGCTGGGCGCAGCAGATGGAAAGTTGAGAATGAAGGCAATAACGTTCTTAAAAATCACGGTTATAATTTAGAGCATAACTTTGGTCAT
>NZ_JBALBW010000127.1:0-4366 GCF_036919895.1 Nostoc sp. | reverse complement strand
GTCACTAGGAGTCCTCTTATGCTCAAGCAAGCAACTCCAAAACTATTTTTCTCACTGCTGCTACTGTACTAGTTAGTCACGCAAAGTGCTGTATCTAGTTGGGATGCACTAATCCCTATAGCTTGAGCAACTAACTCCTGCATATAAGTTGTCAGGAATGCTTGATTTTCACTTGCAGTCCCCTGTGTCAATCTTTGTAAAAGATGGTGTCGTTGTCCCAAGATTTGCTCTACTTCTGTTTCGTCCATAATGTTGAAGTGCATGAAAGGCACAAAGTTTTTTGGCTCTACCGATCCCCTGATGGTAATTAAACCTCAATCATGGTGAAAGCCTTATCAGGCAAGACTTATCAAGTTCAAGCTATGATTTTGGTTAAAATCCTTACAGGGTAAAGCTTTTAAGGATTTTTAACCAGATTTTGCATCAAGGGATCGGTAGAACCAGTTTTTCTGTTTGGTTAGGGTGCTTACTATACACTTACAGATGTGCGACGAGTATCATCAAGGCTGATGTCCGGTTCACTCTTTAAGATAGCAATGGTAACATCACCTTCAGCCCAACCATCATTGCGATCGTAAAAGGCGCATGAGGTTTTCAATATGATTAAATTTCCCCGTTCCGAGGATTTATTGATTGATAGAGTTCCTTGAAAGTGACTAGAATTTATTTGTTTTCTAAAGGTACTGGAAAACTTAACAATCAGAAAATTACTAAGTTGGCGACGTTTATAAATTTCTAGATCCCAGTCTGCCATTACTGACAGCAATTTATTGTTCAGAACATAAGCAATCATGATATAAAATAACTGGTTGTAACAAATGTTGAACTCCACAGAATTAAAGTGTCCTGTATCTGTAATATAACAAGACTCTGGAATCGAAAACTCTCCTTTGATTGAGAATTTTTTTTTATTTCCAGTTGTCAATTTTTCCGGCGATTCTTTAGAATCTAAATATTGAAAATGAGCCTTTCTCAAATACTTACAATCACCTTTGTAGGGTTCAAGAAAAATATTCAATAAATCTTGACTTACTTCCTCTGTCTTGGTAGATTGCTCGTTGATATCCATAACTGTTCTCCTGAATAAATTAGGGAATATAAAATGGTAAGCCATCGTAAATACCAATGCGGTAGCTTACACTTTTTTCCCCTTTCGGGACTGTGGATGCCATGTGATTAAGGGTTCTGTTATCCCACAATAAAATGTCACCATCTTTCCAGATATGAGTGTGAATATGCTCATCACGCTCAATAAATGAAAATAACTCCCGCAAAAGGACTTGATTTTTTTCATAGTCAAGTCCTTTGATACCAGTAGTAAAACCTTGATTCATGTACAAGATTTTTTCGTGAGTAACAGGGTGCGTAATCACAGCAGGATGTTTAACAGGTGGAAATTTCTTTTCAAAATCATCCAAAATATCTATAATTGCCTTATCGATATCCGAATCTTGCACTTTATAACGCCATTTTGCCTCGTGGATCAGATATTCTCCATCGATATAGCTTCTTAAGTTTGGAGGCAACTTTTTATAAACTTGCTGCATATCGATATAATAGGTTTCTCTAAGAGAATTTGGCAGCACTTGTGGGTATAACATCGTAAATGGCAAGGGTTCATCAAGAAATGCACAATCAGTATGCCAATATCTACCAGTTCCGGCGACACCAAATTTTATCCCATCTTTGGGAACATTAGAAGATACAAATATTTCGGGATAATCTGGGTGATGATAGTTGTCTTGAGGATAAATTTGTGGTGTCCCAATTTTTTGAGCCAATTCTAAATATTGGTCATCGGTAATATTTTGCTCTCTGAAGACTACTAATTTATGCTCGTATACAAGTTGTTTAATTATATTGACTTCTACTGCATTAACCAAAGCAACATTTATATCTGAAATTTCGGCTCCAATACGTTCTGAAGATGGTCTATCAATTTTCATTATTTTCTTCCTTTGTTATCTTTATTTTTGGAAGACAGGTCATTCATTACTATGACTTAATACAGTTCATTTAATAAAAATTGTTGGTTGGGTTAAACGGAGCGCAACCCAACATTACGAGATGCTACGCAAACACTACGAACTCCACAAAGTTTGTTTGGCGAACTACTGCACTAACGAGTCAGCGATCGCCAGCAACCTCAGATCAAGAATGAGAAAAGAGTAATTCAATAACCAAGTTCTCGGTGCCACTGCGCGACATTCCTCTGTCAGTTCAGGTGATTCCCCGTCAGGTAATCGAAGATCGGCAGATTGTGCGTCAAGACGACATCACCGATAATGTGAGCGGAGTCCAAAAAGTTATAGGTTATGGAACTTCATCAGCCTATACAATTCGAGGTTTTGCCGATTTTGGCTATTTCCGCAATGGGTTTCGCGGTCCGGTAGGTCTGACTCCTGGTGATACCGCCAATATCGAGTCCATCGAGGTGTTAAAGGGGCCAGCCGCAGTACTTTATGGTAGTGGTTATACCCCAGGAGGGTTACTGAATGTATTGACAAAAAAACCCCTGGATACACCTTTATATAATACTAGCTTCATTGTCGGTAGTTATGATTATTACCGTTCATCCTTGGATTTTACAGGGCCACTGACCACAAATAACGCGCTTCTTTATCGGCTGAATGCTTCCTATGAAAATGCAGGTAGCTATCGTGATTTTATTAATAATCAGAACCTTTTATTAGCGCCTGCTTTAACCTGGCAAATTGACAAAAAGACTACTCTTTCTACCCAAGTTGAATATCAAAAATCTGATTTTGTTTTTGATAGTGGACTCCCCCTTGTACCACAATCATTACAAATTCCCATCAGCAGGTCTCTGGCAGAGCCAGGTGCAAATACTAGCCACCTAGATTCAACTTCGGTTACTTATACCCTGGAACGTAAGTTTAGTGACAATTGGAGCTTTAAGCAAGGATTTAACGCACTCCTAGCTAACCTGGATTTAGGCTCTTACACATATTACTACTCACCAAACTTAAATGCCGATGGCACGGTGAATCGGCTGATATTAAAAGGGACTGAACAAAGTGAAAACTATACGTTTACAAATGAATTATTTGGTAAGTTTAGCACTGGTTCAATCAACCACAATATTTTAGTTGGAGTAGAGCTATATCGAAGGGAATTAAGCACTAATTTTGCCGGCGCATTCCTCGCGCCGATTAATATTTTTAATCCAGTATATGGAGCGCAACCAGGCTCCTTCAGTTCTCAACTTGGACTTGCTAGCCAATATGGTGCAGACGATCTGGGAATTTATGTACAAGATTTGGTCGAGATTCTGCCTAATCTCAAACTTTTGGCAGGTGTGCGCTTTGATTCTAGTAGATCCTTTGCCAACGATAGTCCTGGTGGCAATTTAATTAACGAGCAAGTAGATAATAAATTTTCGCCACGAGCAGGGATTGTCTATCAGCCGAGTAAGTCAACGTCTCTTTATTTTAATTGGTCTAACTATTTTAATCCTGTGTACTCTAGTACGAGCAAGACAGGAGAATTATTTAAACCGCAAACTTCTGAACAATTTGAGGTGGGAATTAAACAGGAATTTCTGGAAAATCGTCTTTCAGCTACATTAGCATTCTACGAAATTACTCGGCAAAATCTACTCACAGCAGACCCAACAAATCCATTTTATAGCATTCAAACGGGAGAACAAAAAAGCCGGGGGATTGAACTAGATGTCACCGGACAAATATTGCCGGGATGGAAGGTCATAGGTACTTACACTTACACAGATGCCTTTGTCAGCCAAGACAACCGTATTCCTGTAGGTAATCGATTAATTGGTGTGCCGTATAACAGTGCTAGTTTGTGGACAACTTATGAGTTGCAAAGTAGCAATTTGAAGGGATTGGGGTTTGGTTTGGGACTAGTGTATTCAGGAGACTATGAAGTAGCATTGCCGAATACTTTCACCGTGCCTTCATACCTCAGAGCGGATGCTGCTTTCTTTTATCGCCGCAATAAATTACGCATTGGTCTGAACTTTAATAATGTATTTAATACTCAGTATTATTATACCCAGGTTGGTGCCTTGTCTCCAGCGCCACCTTTTAATGTCCGGGGTTCAGTGTCTTTCGAGTTCTGATTAACGTAGGAAACTTGATCTTGATGATTAGTACCAAAAGTTTGGAGAAACTAGGGTTATTGGGCAGTTTGTATATGTCACAGTTCATCCCCACGATGTTTCTGTTTCAAGCCCTACCCGTATTCATGCGTCAGCAGGGAGTTTCTCGACAAGCAATTGGTTTGTTATCATCAATACCATTGCCAATTTATGAGGGTTCAACGCCTGTAGAAACGGGATGAATACGACCTAAAGCAGTAAGCTTGGCAAAAATCTGGGTTAATA
>NZ_JBALBW010000126.1:0-1037 GCF_036919895.1 Nostoc sp. | reverse complement strand
ATTATTGAAGTCGGCATTTCCTGTCAAGTAAAATAACCTTTGATTTATAGCAAGTTAAAAGCAAAAATCCTATAGTTCAACATTACCCAGGTGTGTCCAAGTTCCAAGTATTTGAAGGCAGTTTTTGTTTTAGCCACTATTCAAGCAGGGTAATGGGGTAAGAGTTCTCGGCGTAGGGGAGGATTGAGAAACTTGTCAGTGTTTACCAATAGCATATTATCTGCCGTCTTAGTGGCTATTCATCAAATAAATAATGTAATTGCGATCGCCATACAGGCAATGTTCATACTAGCTAAAATAAATCTGAGAGTAGGCAATAAAAATTAAGAAACATCAAAAATGTTTGAGAAAGAAGTTAATGTCAGAGATAGTTTTCACTCAAAACAGCCTGGGGGCGGCAGCGATCCGAATAGTTTTGATTATAAAGAGACATGGTATCCCATCCATTACCTAGAATACCAGAAAAATATGACTAAGCTCATCTTAATTACAGGCATAAGTAAAGGTCTAGGTTATGCGATGACCGAGGGTTTTATTCAACAGGGACATACTGTTATTGGTTGCGCCCGTTCATCAGATGCTATTGAAAAAATAAGCCATTCGTATAGTGCGCCCAACGATTTCACATCTTTAGACGTGGCAAATGAACAGCTTGTAAAAAAATGGTCAGAATACGTACTTCAAAAATATGCGCCGCCAGATATAGTGATTAATAATGCGGCAATTACTAATTACCTAGCACCTTTGTGGGAAATACCATCCGAAGAATTTTCGGATATTATAGATATCAATATAAAAGGAGTAGCGAATATAATTCGCCATTTCGTACCAGCAATGGTGAAAAAGAAACGAGGTATTATTGTGAACTTTAGTTCTGGCTGGGGACGTTCGACTTCAGCCCAAGTTGCACCATACTGTGCTTCCAAGTGGGCAATAGAAGGATTAACTCGTTCTTTGGCACAAGAATTGCCGAGTGGGATGGCAGCTATACCCCTCAATCCAGGTATTATTCATACAGATATGCTTTCTATTAGCTT
>NZ_JBALBW010000125.1:0-102788 GCF_036919895.1 Nostoc sp. | reverse complement strand
ACGAATTAAAGAGATACAAAAACCATATCTAAAACTGGAAATTTTGCATAGTTTTTAATGATAACGATAATTATCCTCATAATGAGAATTGCTGACGAAAGATGACAGTTCGTGCTTTTTTCCAAGCCTCTGATAAAATCCTTTGAGCGTAAATTAGTTAAGTTTATTATGACAAGTGCATCTTCTGTTTTTCTGGCTGGAGCAAGTCGCGGTGTAGGTCGAGAAATTGCCCAATACCTGACAGCGCAACAACTAAAGGTTAAAGCACTGCTGAGAACACCAGCAGTTGCTGCTGAATTAGAAAAAATCGGTATCGAGGTAGTTCTGGGAGATGCCTTGAATGTTGGCGATGTAGAACGCGCAATGCTGACAGATGAACCTATTCACACCGTTATTAGTACAATTGGCGGTTTACCATCAGAGGGAGAAAGAGCAGATTACCCCGGTAATAAAAATCTGATCGATGCAGCAGTTAAAGCTGGAGTACAAAAGTTTATTCTTGTGTCTTCCATTGGTGCTGGCAATAGTGTTGTTGCTTTATCACCCCAAGTTTTAGCGGCACTGGGAACAGTTTTAATTGAAAAAGAGAAAGCTGAACAACACTTAATTGCCAGTGGACTTACCTATACAATCATCCGTCCAGGTGGACTAAAGTCAGAACCAGCAACGGGTAATGGCGTTTTAACGGAAGATCCGCAGATTATTGGTAGCATAAATCGTGCAGATGTTGCCCAGTTAGTTGGTCGCTGTTTAAATAGCGATGCCTACGGCGGGCTGCGCCAACGCACCAATAACAAAATTTTGTCAGCAGTAGACCGAAATATGCTATTCGGGCAAAGAGAATTTACAGAATTTAGCTTAGAGTAATTTAAGCACGCCAGCGAAGTATTTGATCCTTGACAGGGTTCACAAATTCTCGTCCTTCAGCAACAGATCGGGCATACTCCCGCTTTAACTGGTAATACCACTGTGCCTGCATATCTGAATCCTTAATCAGTCGCAGCACAGGATTATATTTGAGGCCGATCTGCTGCTTTTCCACAACCGTTCGATCTTGACCAATAAAAGTCCGCGCCAGCACATGCAGCAGTGGCTTGAAAAATCCAGCCCAAGGAACAGTCCAGTAAAGAGCAAAAGTTACCTCCGTTTCTGTGTCTGAAATGGGTGTCACTGCCGTTAAATTAACGACTCTCTGATTGCCAATTGTGGTTTCTTCTATTCTGACTCCAGGTAAACGAAAAGAAATCTCCGTTTCCGGTACACCACCGCCAATCAGCAAGTATAATCTACCCCCATTCGCTGGCAATCGGTGTCGTCGCATCGTGAAGCCGTAGGGCGAAGCATCGAATTGCTTGACTTCCTCGTGCAGTTGTTCGTTTCGCCACCACCAAGCACGATGAACATAGGGTGAATGAGCAGGATCCATCAGACCGACTACTGCATGATCTATAAAACAGGGGAATTTTACAATCTCTACGAACTGGTGAGAGCGATCGCCAAACCCTGGAATTACCGGAATCTCCATCTCAGAAGCCGGTTTAGGTTTATCGGGATCGGCCATATATATCCAGATATTCCCTTGGGCTTCCCGGATTTCGTATGATTGTACGTCAAAACGACTCAAATCCATCTGCTGCTCCTCAACAAGAGATGGAATTGCAGTGCAGTGTCCAGCCGGGTTAAAGCGCCAACCATGATAGCAACATTCCACTTCCTGACCATCGAATCTACCACAACTCAAAGGTACGGCACGATGAGGGCAAATATCTCTCATCGCCGAGACTTTGCCATTTTGTCCTCGAACTAACAGCACCGGTTCACCCAAAAAGATGCGGCTAACCATCATACCTGGCTTGATTTGATTACTAGGCAGAGCATAGTACCAAGTATTACGTAATACAAAGTTATCGTTATTTTTCATCACTAATTGCCTCTGCCTTTGACACAACGAAAGTCCTGGTTTGTGGAAAGGAAGGTTATGTTTAGAAACATTCTTTCAGGTTTTTAATTGCTGTAAGTAAATTCAACTGATGCACTTGTCGATCGTTTTCGTAATTTTCTTTTGGGTTATCTGGGATAATTGCAGGTGTGAAGTTGCATTATTCGCCAGATATTTGCACAAATACCGTTCTTTTGCGCGGCCCATCCAACTCAAAAAACAACACAGATTGCCAAGTTCCCAAAGCTAATTTACCATCCACAATGGGAATTATCTCACTAGTGGTCAGCATCATTGCCATTAAGTGAGAGTGAGCATTAATCGGCTCATCTTCTGGGACATCTCTTAAATGCAAGTCATTATGCAAATAACTGTCTGATTCAGGTGCTAATTTTTCCAAGAATACTTTTATATCTTCTAACAATCTGACTTCATTTTCGTTGATAGCTAAAGCTGTTGTTGTGTGTCGAGAAAATACTAAAACTTGTCCATTTTTAATTGATGTTGAAGCAAGCAAATCTTGAATTGGTGGTGTGATATTATGAATATTAATTTTTGGCTGAGTTTCAATTTCAATTAGCTTATTAATAATCGGCATCTGTTCAATTTTATATTCTAGGATTGCAATAGGATGCAGGAGGAAATGACTTTTAACTCCTGACTATAGTTTCCAAACCTTGCACTAATCTTTCTATACCTTCTTGGGCTGTCTCTTTTTGCAGCGCCCCATAAGCAACACGCAGGTAGCATCCGTCATCCATACCAAAGGTTGTACCTGGAATAACTGCTACTCTATATTCTTGGATTAGTCTTTTAACTAACTCAAAAGCATCCATCTGGGTATTAACTTTGAGGAAAAAATAGAAAGCCCCGTTAGCGGGTGTAATGCTACATAAACCTTTTAGGCGGTTAAGGGAGTCGAGTACTAATTGCTGGACTTGAGCGATTGCACCTATATTACTCTGCAAATACTCCGCTTTTGCTTGCAATGCCCCTAAAGCTGCATATTGGGAAATTACTGGCGGACAAATCAAAATCGTATCCTGGACTTTTTTGATGGCGACAAATAAGTGTTTGGGAATCACCATGTAGCCAATGCGCCAGCTAGCAAAACCGTATGCTTTGGAAAGGCTAAATAGAGAAATAGTAGACTTGCTACTCCCAAATGCAGCAGGAGAAACGTGTTTTACGCCATTATAAGTAAAGTATTCATAAGCTTCATCGCTGATGTGGTAAATGCCGCGAGTTTCACAAATTTGATTTACTTGGCGCAATGCTGCTTCTGAATAGACAACTCCAGTGGGATTATTTGGTGAAATTGTCACTACAGCCCGTGTTTTAGGAGTAATTGCTTGAGCGATCGCTTCTTTTCGCAGTTGGTAATTTTTATCCGTCGCCACTAACACTACACGACAACCAGCCATTGCGATCGCCATTTCGTGATTGAAATAGTAAGGCGTGTTCAGAATAATTTCATCGCCTGGGTTAGTAATCGCAAGAATGGCATTCATAAATCCCATATTGCTCCCTGCTGTCACGACGATGCAGTTTTCCTCGTTGATTTCAATCCCGTTGAAGCCTTGCAATTTTCCTGCAAGTGCTGTCAGCAACGGCGGAATCCCCTCAACTGATTTGTATAAATTATTAGTGGGTTCAGCTAAAAATTTGGGTAAAAATTCGATAGCTTCCGGTGGTGGGTTGTAAGAAACAACACCCTGTCCTAGAGAGATTGTTCCAGGAGAATTTTTAATCAGTTCCCCAACCACAGGAATAATTGGCGACTGTACACCCTGCATACGAGAGGTTAGGGATTCCATTTTTCCTTGCCTATGTACTGCCTTAGTATCCCTTAATGTGGAAGAGATGGAAAGTTACTCTGCGATCGACTCCCACAATGGTGCTTGCATCAATGTGGGAGTCTATCACCAAAATAATTAACCGGATTTGCGATTACTCAAAAATTTAGTCAATCGAAATCTGTTGAGGCCCACTTGCTTTGCCATTATGTCTATCTGTTGTGCTGCTGGTATAACTATTTGAGCGGGTCTGTTGATCCAGCCAGCTTTTTACAGGATCGTCCGCAAGATTGAGCCGAAGGACACCAGAGAATAACCCACCGACAAAAGAGGCTGGATGCTGGATAAATTCTCTAAATAGAGGTGACAATTCATTAATGAACATAAAAAAACTCCTGGCGGTGCCATAAAAAATTATTACTTCTTAATCGATCGTAACCTGTTGATTAGTATATGGTCGGTGGTAACGAAGTTGCGAACTTTTTGAGCTTAAACTCCAACAAAAAAATTCCCCACTTCTTTAAAAAGTCGGGAATCTGAGGCTGTTGCATCTAACTAGAGTGAATCTATAAACTGCTGTACTTTTTCTAGGAGTGGCTGATGTTCGATTTGCTCTGCTAACTCTTGAGCATTTTGGTAGCACGATCGCGCCATTTTTTTGCGTCTCGTTGTGGCGTAAAGGGTTCCCATATTCAGTAAAGTTGAAATTTCTCCGAGACTATCGCCCAATGGTTGATAGATCGCAATGGCTTGCTTGTAGAACTTCATTGCTTGGCGATGCTCTGTCAGGCTGCTGTAGGTAAAACCAATGTTGTGAAGGGTTGTAGCTTCCCCAGAGCGATCGCCGATTGCTCGACGTGTTAAAAGAACTTGATGGTAGAGCAATAAGGCTTGTTTAGGTTTTCCTAGCTCGCTATAGATTGAGGCAATATTATTCAAGGTAGTTGCTTCACCAAGCAAATTCTTGACGGCTCGTTGAATTGGAAGTGCTGCTTGAAAAAATTCTAGTGCTTGCTCAAACTTGCCCAAGACATTGTAAGCAAACCCAATGCCATTGAGTGTTGTTGCTTCACCAGAAAAATCGCCTAACAATCGCCGCATCCTCAAAATTTGGTGTTGTAGCAACAGTGCCCGTTTTGGTTCTTCTAAGCGGGTATAAATTAGCGCGATATCATTAAGAGTAGAAACTTCACTTTGAGTATCTTGCGATCGCCTAAAAATTGGCAGTGCTTTGTCAAAATATTCCAACGCTTGCGAAAAGCGGCCAAGACGGCTGTAAGTAGAACCCAGATTGCTAAGTGCAGTTGCTTCTGCTGGCGCGTTGCCAATTTCAATAGCAACCGAAAGCGCCTGATGAAAGCGTTCTAATGCTCTTTGAGGTTGCCAGCAACTGAGGTGAGCTAAACCGAGATCGTTTAATGTATGACCTTCTCTAGCCCGATCTCGAATGGCTCTAGCCAAGTGTAAATTCTTGGTTGCAAGATCGAGAGATTCTTGAAATTTACCACGTTGGTAGTAACGGTTTGCTTCATCACGACGTTGTTCCCACTCTTTTACTTGATTTAAAGGTTGCGTCATCTGACCTCAGTTGCATTCTGCGATAAGTAGGCAGGACATCTCTTGGGTATGAACCCCTCTTAGGTTTCCCAAGTTTTCACCTTTCTCTTCTATCTTTAGATATAAGACTTATATAGAGAAGTATGCTATCCTGTCACATCTACAGAAATATTTATGAAGCAATTAATACAAATAGAGGGCTGAGGCATGAGTTAGCAGCCTACCGCAGAAGACTTAAATATATGACTCATGAAACAGGTTATGTAAGTAAATAAATTGGGGGAAAGAGGGTTTTCCGATTTTTGCATAGATGCGGGAATCATAACTAAATTAACCCTTTTTTCCCCATGCCCCCCTGCGGCCTTAATAATAAGTCTTTAACCAAACACGAGCTTAGTTGATGGCTGTTAATTTTCTCTCTAGGTCAAATAAGAAGCCGTGGATATACTCTTCAGTCCATTCGGCACCATAGAAGCGTTTAAACATTCCTCGTGCTGGGTCTTTTTCAGCCCGATATCGCAGGTATCGCAGTTGGGCTTGCTCAATGGCTGCTAAATTTTGGGAATCTGTTACAGCTTCTGCTTGTTCTACGAAATCCAGATAAGCTTTTAAATAGTCTTGGAAAGCGGCAAATACTTGAGTTTCTACTACAGCCGTTTCTTGGGGACGAGTCCACAGAAAAGCGGGAGAGAAAAAAGGCTGTGCTTCTTCAGGGAAATCTCCTCCCCAAGATAGATGCTGTTGATGAGTGTGGAAAATGGGCAGAATTGGTTCTGTATATTTTGCCTGATATGCTAAATCGTCCCGAAATAAAGGCTGCATATCCAAAGCAATTAGGTGTCCTCCTGGCAATGTCACCAAATCCGCCCCAAAAAAGGGTAAATCGTAGTTGAGGCGAGGGAAAATCACAAAATTCAGCACTTGCAGCGAATTGCCACCCTGGACATGAGCGGCACGAATTTGCCGCAATTTTGAGGTTTGAAAGGCGTAACTTGTGGTGACAACCTCTTCCTGATTTTTGCCCTTACCCACAACAGCACTTTTGGACTCAAACCCAGTGGGAATCGGGTAGGGTTGTAAGTCTAAGCGCGATCGCATGTAGGCGATCGCATAATCGAGAAATGGCTGGTAAAGTGTCACGTCGCTTCGCTCCAAATTCAAAATTAATAATCCCCAATCAGCTATCTTTTGCTTGCGCTAACTGCTAAGGGAACAGCATCTTCAAATAAGAATTCATGGAGAAAGCGCTCAGACCATTCATGACCAAAGTAACTGCTAAACAAACCAGATGCTGGATCTCGGTCTGCACTATATTGGTCATAGTCTTTTTGAGCTTTAACAATCCGTTGGATATCTTCTGGATCTTGGAGTGATTTTGCATCTGCTAGCATTTGCCAATACAAGTTTAAATAATCCTGAAAAGCTTCAAACACTCGCGTTGACACTGTTTCAGGGTCGGTTTTGGCAAACAATAGGTATTTAGAGAAATACTGATTGGCATCGTAAAACTTCATTTCTAAGTTTTGTGCCAAATCTGGGTATTTATTATGGAGAGATTGTAGCGGAACTATATATTTGTTTTGATAATCCTCATCCTGGAATAAAGGCTGAAAGTCAAGCACAATAAGATTTTTGACTTTACCAAAAGATAAAAAATCAATCCCTAATAGAGGTAGATCGTAGTTATGGCTAGGATAAATCACGCTGTTAAAAATTTGGGCGCTTTCTCCGGCATCAATATAGGTATAGCGAATTTTCCGCAACTCTTGACATTGGTAACACCAACTGCTTATAGTCGCTGGGTTTCTGCCGCGATCGCTAACTTTGAATTCCAAACCAGGGGGAATGACCCTACTTTGTAAATCAAAGCGCTGAAATAGCTCTTTTTCTAAAAATTCCAGGAAAGGCTTATACATAGAGCATTACTTATTAACCCTTGCATGAAAATAAATGATGTCAATCATGCACGTCTCATTTCTGAGAAACAAAGCAACATTCCTTAATGGGGAATTGGGAAGAGACAGAGAAGAAAGAGGTAATTGTCTATTCTCCCCCCTGCTCCCCTGCTCCCCTGCTCCCCTGCTCCCCTGCCCCCCTGCTCCCCTGCCCCCCTGCCTCCCTGCTCCCCACTCCCTACCTCGCATGATTCCGACCGATCATTTGCTCTAGCAGTTCTTGGGAAACACAACGACGCTCAGAACAATAAGTCATTAAGTTGACACCGTTCATCATTCGGACGGTACTGACTCTGACACGAAAATCATCCGTAACAAACCAACAACGTTCTTGACCTTGGTTATTGTCATAGTCAGTATCAATTGTCAGTACTCCATCATCGGCAAACTGATATCGGCTTACAACGGGAATGCTCTCAACATAGCCTTGATTGCGGATCAGTTTTCCAGAACGCCTCGTTTCGTCGGGAACATCAACTAAAATGGCAGCATTATCTGTATTCGGTAGCCTGGTATCTAGGTTAGCTTGCCATGCAAAACTAGCACCGCTTGTTGCTTTCGTAGGGTCTATCCCTTGGGCTTTACAGACTTCTTGGACTTTCGGATCGTTCTTTTCAATAACTTGAATAATCAAATTCGACTCCCCCGACTCATCGGCTGCTGAGTCAAAATGATGAACGGAGCGTTCCGTAAACCATGTACCCTCGCTTTTACGGAAAAAGTCGAGCATTGACAAGGGCGGTATTAGATGCATCTATTTTAAAACCTCGTTTTATCAAATTTTGGCGTTCTTGAATACTGAATAATAAGATGAAGTCCCGATTTCGCTAAAGTGTAGAATAACTCCAAAAGTTATATTTTTATCAACTGATGACAAATAGTGAAATTCAACTTATTACTAGCGATGCCTACGGCAACGGCTTTGCCGAACGCCCAAGTCCACCTCCAGAAATCTTAAAAGCCCTCAAAGGTGGAATCCCTGTGGATTGGGTCGATTTGTACCAATTCAATCTCAGGGAAGTCGATTTCCAACAAGCTAACTTGAGCAAAGCCAAGCTACTAAGAGCCGATCTCCGGGAGGTAGTTTTGAGTAATGTCGATTTGAGTGGGGCAGATTTGCGAGGTGCTAATCTGCAAGGAGCGGATTTGAGTGGGGCTAATTTGCAAGGTGCTTATTTAAATCGTGCTAACCTCCAACAAGCAAATCTCAGTGGCGCAAATTTGGAGGGAGCCAAACTGCAAGTAGCGCGTTATGATACACAAACGAAATGGCCCCAAGAATATAACTACAAAACTTCGGGGGCGGTGGGGCCGGGTGCTAATCTTAATGGTGCTTTTCTCAATACAGCTTCTTTACGAAACGCAGATTTACAGGGTGCTAATCTGCGTGGAGCTTACTTGAGTGGTGCTGACTTGACGGGAGCAAATTTGCAAGGTGCAGCTTTAAGTGGCGCTGACCTGACAAAAGCTTATTTAACTGGGGCGTGCTTGCGGAATGCTCGATTGACAGGAGCCGATTTGCGGGATGCAGACCTCCGAGCAACTGACCTCTGTGACGCAGAAATGGAGCATCTTCAAAGTATTGCTGGGGCAGATTTTACTTTAGCCCAAGGACTCACAGAAGCAACTCAAGCCATGCTTAAAAGCCGTCCATATTCCGAACTCGACACTTGGAACGCCTACACTCGCACAACAACTCGTGAGAGTTTGAATGCTTTACCAATACAGGGCTGAGTTGTGAGTTCGGAGTGATGAGTCATAAAGGCTGCCAGTTCTTTTTTAGGAGTGCTAAAAATGTAGCGTATCCTTCAGAAAAACCTGGCGGGTCGGGTAGAACATATTGTGGAAATTCTTTATACGATCGCCAGGGTTCCGAAGCATTATGCCGCAAATGTAAAGCACATTCTGAGGAACCTGGTAGTCGCCAAGTCATTTGACCAGTTTGTATATCAGTCACAAATGCCTCCTCATCTCGAAAAAGTTGATCTTTTATTCCAGATTTTGGCAGATTACCCGGATATTTTGGTCAAATTTAAAGTAAAATAATATAATGGCTGTTTGTTCAAATGAGTTCGATGGCAATATTCCGCACAAACCCACATCGCTATTAGGGCAACAAATCTTCTAAAGCAGCGCCGACAACTCGGTGATCTTCATCCTTTCTGAGTTGGTTTAGGGCTGCTTTGGCTTCTGGCTCGTCAAATCGTTTGAGGGCATAACTAACTCGCACGCGCATCCGCCAAGATTCATCATTCACTAACGTTAGTATTTGGGATAGTGCCGCAGTATGTTGGCTAGAATTAGCTAGTAAACCGAGTCCATCAACAGAGGATTCCTGAACTGTGAAATCTTCATCTTTTAAACCCTGGACGCAGATATCAAATAGTTCTTCGGGACAATCCATTTCCGCGATCGCAGCTAAAATGCTTCGCTTAACTAGCCAGTGGTCATCCTGATAAAATGCCATAACTAGATGAGAAACTGCGACTCTACCAAATAGCGATAAAGAATTTGCCGCTTCAGCCCGCACATTGGGAGTATCATCAAATTTCATAATTTGCATCAAAGCAGCAAAGGATTCTGCTGATTGTTGATTACCCAAACCTCTAGCGACAAAAGAACGCACTAAAAATTCTGAGTCATGAAGTTTAGTCGTTAGCAGAGGAACTGCAACTTCTGATTCATAATCATTAAGGGCTGCGATTGCCTTCAAACGATAGTGAAAATCTGGGTTCTTGAGTTCAGTTTGGATTTGATGGATTTCCATAAGTGCATTTGGTAGAGCTATCTTTACTTTATTTTACAGATGTCAAAAAATGGCGATCGCATTTGGGAAGATTTAACTCAATGCCTAATGCCCTAAACCAATGACTCAATTAAGCGAAACCGTCAAAGAATTAATAGTCAAAGCAAGAATTATCAGCTTTGCTAAGTGGGAACAGTCCCATTCAAAAGCAGCGATCGCCATATTCCAAGCTGCGGATGATGCTTTCCGTTATCTGAGCGATGAAGACTTGTCACAGATTACAACCTTATCACCCGATAATTCTGAGTTGATTCCTGTTGCTCAATTGTTACGCGATCGCGCCACCGAAATTGTTGATGAAGCTAGAGAGCAGGTTTTAGCAACCTATCCTGAAATTATCCAGCCTGGAGGTGGCCTTTATCCGCCTGAACGCGCCCAAGCTTGCTGGCGAGATTTTTGGCATTTTCTCCGTTGTATTACATACAGCATCGCAGGTGGACACACTGAGTATACGAATCCCACAGGACTGCACTATATGAACTTGCTCTATCAGGAATTACAAGTTCCATTAGATGCCATGCTCTTAGGCTTAAAAAGCATCAAGGCTGCTAGTTTGAAAAGCCTTCCAGCCCATCAGCAGGAAACTCTTGCTCCCTATTTTGACCATTTGATCGGCCAACTAGCTACTTTCCAAATTCGATAAGGTTTGTAATAAGTGGCTAATTTAATTAAATTTACATTACGTAATATAGTTTGATTTATTCTTACCCACTTACCAAGATGAGCCTTCATTACTCAACCCAATTAATCCTCTTGCTCAAGGGAGGATAACAACATCATTACCTGTATCCCAATCGCAAATCAAATACTAAAAACAGGTTGAAATTTCTCTAAAGTATTATCTAAGTTAACAAATTTTAATAGATATGGTTTCAGCATCGTATCAGAATGGATAAAGGCATTAACGATGTAAAACTGAAATCATCAAGGCTAATAAGGATTGGGGAAGAATTTCCGCAGTACTCAGTCTCCAATCGCTAATACCCGGTGTTGATGGTTTATCGCGATCGCTCATCTAGGGTTTACTCAATTCTGCCGTCAGTTGTCATATACGAAGATATTTAACGCACTTTAAAAAACTAAAGTTTTACAAATGCTAGTCAGTAGCAAAAATACCTGACAGCTGAGGCGAAAATCTACCTCCATCAGGGGTGGAATGCTCGAAAATTTCATTTAATTCACGTTTTAAGGAGATCCTTTCATGTCACTTTGGGCCATTGATTCACCGAATGTTGAACTGCGTCCTAACACCAGCGAAAGCGAACTACAAACACTGATTAGAGCGGTTTACAAACAGGTTTTGGGAAATGCTCACTTGCTAGAAAGCGAGTGCCTAGCCTCTGCTGAATCGCAATTGCGCGATCGCAAAATCAGCGTCCGCGAATTCGTCAACATCATTGCAAAATCAGAACTCTATCAATCCTTGTTTTTCAGTTCTTCTTCTCAGTATCGATTTATCGAACTGAACTTTAAACACCTGCTAGGTCGTCCTCCTGCCGATCAAGCAGAAATTTCCGAACACGTTCGCATCTATAACGAACAGGGCTACGATGCTGAAATCGAATCCTATATCGATAGCGAAGAGTATCAGCAGAGTTTTGGCGAGAACATTGTCCCTTATCCTCGCAGCACTAGCTCCCAAGTAGGGATTAAGAATGTTACCTTTAACCGCACCTTTACCTTACTCAGAGGAGTAGCTACCAGCGATAGCGATCGCAAAGCCAAACTGATCGGCGATCTAGGTTCAAACTTACCGACATCGATCAAGGCTCCTGCTGCTGGTTCTAGTGTAAACAGCACTAGCAAGCGCTTCTTGATTAAGGCAGTCAAAGGTTCAGCTAATCTCCGCACTCGTTTGGGCAACCTCGAATATATAGTTAACTACAACCAACTGTCTGGACAAATGCAAAACATTCACAGAACGGGTGGCAAAATCATCAGCATCACTGAAGTTGCTTAGATTTTCCTAACTACGGGGCTGAATAAATACACTTGGTTTAGTGATCTTTTGCCCCGGAAGATACCCCAACCCCTCTTTTTAAGGGGGGCTTAATTCTCTGCTTTTTAAGGAAAGTTAGGCAGGAGCAAGCCTTTAACCAAGCGGATTGGAAGGAGGAGAATAATAACTCAAAACTCCCAAATGCAGTTGTGGTCAATAAGGCTAGTATATAAATTGGGAGAATAAATATTAAGCCAAGATATCCCTTAAATTCTAGGCTACTTTTTAAAATCACTTTTCTAATGGAAATTACTGAATTCTTTGAACTTTCAATTGGACGATGGCGATCGCAGCGTAGCGGTCATCATTTAGCATTCGCCCACTTTGAACAAGTACTGTCTGACATTAATATTGAGTCTCTATCCAGCAGCGATCCGGCAGTCCTAGCAATCTGTCAATTGTATGACACTGACCCCGCCAGTATCACTCACCCTTTTCGGATGACTTGGGAGGGCGAGTCAGACTGGGACGATAAACCAATCTCTGGTAGTACCGTGCTGGTGCCAATTCCAGATAGCGAAAATCCTTCTAGAGGGAAACTCCTACGTGACAAAGGATACGCCGAAACAATTCCAGCAGTGGGTGAATATCACTTGAGTGACGATGGTATTTTTACCCTGCTGACAGCTTATGAACTCGCTGCTGCTGAAGAACGAATTTGGTTTGCTACCCCAAATCTGAGGTTTCGGGTAGCGACAATTAAAACCAGTGATGGGAAAGGCGTAACAACAGCTTCCTTTTCTTCAGAGATTCGCTCTTTGTCAAGTTCAACCGGTTAACAAATATTAGGTTAAAACATAACAAGGATACAAGCTCCTAAATTTATTTATGGGGATTATTAATTTTGTTAGCGAGTCTACGTTCGCTTTTAGCGTCTCGTAGAGAGCGTCATTTTGAATTTTGAATTCGGAGCGAAGTAACGTGACGATAGCGCCCAGTGAATCTAGCGCCAACGCTAGCGATTTGCTTACCTTAGCCTGTTGGATGGCAGGAGATTTTAGCAACTACAAGCAATCTTTTGCAAATCCGCAACTTTACGCCCACATCCACATTTTTTTTCGTCCTTTACCGGTTGATTTTTTTTCTGCCATCGGTTTTTATTCAGAACAAGTCTATGACCACGATTTATGGACACCTTATCGCCAGGGAGTGCATAAATTCGTTGATTGTGGCGATCGCATTTATATCGAAAATTACAGCTTGAAAGACCAGATGCTTTATGCAGGTGCTGCTCGTGAATTAGATATCCTCAAAACCATCACCCCAGAGAGCATCGAACGGCGTTATAACTGTTCAATGGTTTTCCAACGAGAGGGTGAAATGTTTCGGGGTAGCGTCGAGGGCAATCAATGTCTGATTAACCGCAATGGATGCCAAACATATCTTGTCAGCGAAGTAGAACTAACCGAGCATACTTGGATAAGTCTAGATAAAGGTATGGATATTGAAACCCACCAACAAATATGGGGATCGACTGCTGGCCCTTTGCAGTTTGAAAAAAGGGAAAGTTTTGCTGATGAATTAGTTGCAGTGAGAGCATTATGTTGATTCAGCTTGAATCTGTTAAATATAAAATGTTACCTCCACTAGCTGAAAAAAAGATGCGCTGCTGGATTCGCAGCCGCCACTTAATTTGTTCGGGTAACTTTTTTATATTCGAGACATTAGAATACACAACGATTGAAAGATTTTCTGAATGTGTTGCTTCTTTAGGAGGAACAGTAATATCCGTTGATCCCGTTAATAAAATTTGGATGGGCGATCATCGCCAAGTAATTTTATATCAGGCAAAAGCAAGTTTACATACCCCTCATCATACTTTGAAACAATACTGGATAAAATACGGTGGTTTCTACACTAGATTTGATGAGCGAGCTTGAGAATTATTTCCCTACGGAAATTCTTCTGACATTTTGAATTTTAAATACTCCCCAAGGGGGTTGACGGCTAATTGTTAATGTTTAATTGCTAATTGTTTACTATGATTAGCTGTTACTTATTAACAGTTAGCCGTCTAAGTTTGTTAGAAAATGTAACTAAAAAAGCCCCCGAAACTTGATAGATTAATCGTTACTGTAAAGGGAATTAAAATTGGTATTAGCTTTACCATGTAAGCATTAACAGAGACTTAGCTCCCATTACCTTTAACAATTTAGATTTCTTGCGAA
The DNA here is from genome assembly GCF_036919895.1 of Nostoc sp. Classification (GTDB taxonomy): domain Bacteria; phylum Cyanobacteriota; class Cyanobacteriia; order Cyanobacteriales; family Nostocaceae; genus Nostoc. The sequence continues at coordinate 88,568 of NZ_JBALBW010000125.1, read as the reverse complement.
CATCCTCAACTCAGCCATTAGTTCCTCCTACCTACATTAACCCCATGCAGACTTTCGTAAACGATCAAACCAGACGAAGCCAATATCAAGCCTTTCGCCAAGCAGAACCCATCGAGCTGTGGAGTACTGCTTCACCTGATGACATTGAAATTGTAATTAGGGCAGCTTATCGGCAAGTGTTGGGTAATGCTTACATTATGGAAAGTGAACGGCCGATCGTTCCCGAATCCCAACTCAAGCAAGGTATAATCGATGTCCGTGAATTTGTGCGTCAGGTTGCCAAATCAGAGTTGTATCGCTCCAGATTTTTTGATAACATTTACCGCTACCGTGCTATTGAACTAAACTTCAAACACTTACTAGGACGCGCTCCCGATGATTATTCTGAGACGATATATCACAGCAATATTCTTGATGATCAGGGTTTTGAGGCGGATATTGATTCTTATTTAGATAGCGACGAGTATTTAGATGCCTTTGGGGAGAACATAGTGCCATATTACCGGGGCTACAAAACCCAGACGGGCAAAAAGATATTGGAATTTAGTAATATGCTGCAACTGCTGCGGAGCAATTCTAGTAGCGATAAGAACCTAGTAACCAATAATAAACCTCAACTGGTGCGATCGCTAATTAACAACACTCCTTACGGTAAACAGAAACCCACGGATGTGAGTGCAATACTTGCTGAAGTATTCAAGCCAAAACCAGAAACTGCTGCTCCAGTTAATCCGTTTATTGCAACTCGTACAGAAGCTGAACAAGGCTTGCGGCAAAAGATTCAAGAGCAAGAAAGCCAGATTGCAACTTTGCAACAACAACTAGCAGACTTAAGACCCTTTGCCAACATCGGTACAACAAAATTCAGTAGTAGTTGGCAGTCTTCCAGTTACGTAACCAGCACAGGTGAATATACATCTTTACAACAACAAGCTGACGCGCAAGCAAAACAGATTGCAGGTTTGCAAGAGCAAGTTGCTGATGCCCGACGTTCTGCCACAATTGGGGAAGCCCGATTGAATAAGTGGCGCAGTCGCGTTTTTAATGGTTAATTTCTTTACGAATCGCACCCCCGAATAGAGTTCGGGGGAGTATATCAATCTTCTATCAAGCATCAAATCTAAAACTAATTTCTAAAACTGGATTAAATACTACTTTCTACCAATAAAATTGGTATACTTTTTTTGCTAGACAAATGCTCTATCTATTGTAAATTGGGGCTTTTGAGCGATAATCGCAACGAAAAATTAACAATCCGTAAAATATTTTTGCGTTTGGCAAGTAAATTGGCAATTTCTGTGATAGTCTTTTTATATAGGGAATCAAGACAGCGAAAGCACAAAAAGTAGTCAAAGAGAAATGATATAAACTCAAAGACACACTTTCGCCTTGGCAGATGCAATGTTTAAATCCGCTACGGCTTTTTGAAACTAAGAGACAAAGCCAATGAAGCAGGATAGTGATCTCCGTAATAACTTGAAGTCAATCAGAACCCGTTTAGGTATGAGCCAACAAGATTTGGCTAACATCGCTAGTGTGACTCGTCAGACTATTAGTGGTGTAGAGTCGGGACTATATGCCCCCTCAGTTGCCATAACACTTCGCTTGTCCAAAGCGCTTGGCTGTCAAGTTGAGGATCTATTCTGGTTAGAGCGAGATTTACCTGAAATTGAAGCAGTTCTTGCCAAACCTGTCCCTAAGGGTCAACAACTACGAGTTAGCATGGCTCGTGTGGGCGGACAATGGATAGCTTATCCCTTGATTGGTAAGGATGCTTTTCGCCAAGATATGATTCCGGCTGATGGTGAAAGCACTAGCCAAACAGGTACAAATAAAGTTCGAGTCAGGCTACTAGATGATAATCTCGACACACTTCACAACACAGTTGTGATTGCTGGTTGTGCCCCTGTGATTTCACTATGGGCAAGAGCCACCGAACGCTGGCATCCTCAATTGCGAGTCCAATATAACTTTGCCAATAGCATGGCTGCATTGCACAGTCTATGCAGAGGTGAGGCGCACATTGCTGGGATGCATCTGTACGATCCTGAAACTGGTGAGTATAATACTCCCTTTGTTCGAGATGTTCTGGCTGGGAGGGAAGCAGTTTTAATTACCCTTGGTGTTTGGGAGGAGGGACTTGTGTTGAAACCTAGCAACCCGAGGGGAATTAGAACAGTTACTGACTTAGTAGCTGGGGGAGCGACTATTGTCAACCGCGAAATAGGTTCTGGTAGTCGGATGCTTTTGGAACAAACACTCCAAAAAGAGCAGATACCGTTCGATGCTGTTCAGGGCTTTGACAATATACTCAAAAGTCACCAAGATGTTGCCCAAGCTGTAGGATTAGGAATTGCTGATGCTGGTATGAGTACGGCATCTGTAGCTACCGCTTTTGGGCTGGGATTTATCCCTCTACATCAGTCACGATATGATTTGGTGATTCTCAAAGAATATCTGGAAGAAGCACCTGTACAGCAGTTACTCAGTACTTTGGGACATCGAATGGTTCACTCACAATTTGAAATTCTCGGCGGTTACGATATCAGCAAAATTGGGGAAGTTGTAGCGACTGTTTAGAGTGGATTGCAATGGTTGGTTGTGTGCTTGAAGGAATACTTGGCGTAAATTAAAATTCCTGCTGCAACCACTCTTTAGGTATGAGCAACCTTCAGGGGATTACAACAACTGGTAATGCTGAATTCGTAATTCGGATTGAATTTGAGATTCCAATTGGTATTACCATCGTCAGAGAAATCATTTGAGTGAGGGTCTGGTAATACTTGCAATATTCCTTGAATGATGTCTAAATCCCACTAGCTATTAGTCAGAAAAAACAATGACTAATAGCCAACGAAAACTGACCAAAACTTAAATATGTTCTGGATTCGGACTCTTTTTGCTGTAGAACGATCGCCACCAATGACGTTCTACATCAGGTCAGTGCTGTAATTTTACAGTGCGAGTACCTCCGGTAGGTACAAAGTACCAACGCCTCCGGTAGGCATAAAGTGCTAACGCCTCACAAACCGACAGACTCAGCAAACAAACAATCACAGGATAAATCATCATGTCAGACGGCAAAATTAGACAAATTGCTTTCTACGGTAAAGGCGGTATTGGTAAATCTACTACCTCCCAAAATACCCTCGCATCTATGGCAGAAAAGGGTCAACGCATCTTGATTGTAGGTTGCGATCCCAAAGCTGACTCTACCCGATTGATTCTGCACTGTAAAGCCCAAACCACCGTGTTGCACTTAGCTGCTGAACGAGGGGCTGTGGAAGATATCGAACTCGAAGAAGTAGTAATCACTGGCTTCCGGGATATCAGATGCGTAGAATCAGGCGGGCCAGAACCTGGTGTAGGTTGCGCTGGTCGCGGTATCATCACTGCTATTAACTTCCTCGAAGAAAACGGTGCTTACTCAGATGTAGATTTCGTATCCTACGACGTATTGGGCGACGTTGTGTGCGGTGGTTTTGCGATGCCAATTCGTGAAGGTAAAGCCCAAGAAATCTACATCGTTACCTCCGGTGAAATGATGGCGATGTTTGCAGCTAACAACATTGCTCGTGGCGTTCTCAAATATGCTCATACTGGTGGTGTACGTTTGGGTGGGCTGATTTGTAACAGCCGTCAAACTGACCGGGAAGATGAACTAATTAGCACCCTGGCAGCTAGATTGAATACCCACATGATTCACTTCGTCCCCCGTGACAATATCGTGCAACACGCCGAATTACGCCGGATGACAGTGAATGAGTATGCGCCTGACAGTAAACAAGCTAATGAATACCGCACATTAGCGGACAAGATTATCGGCAATACAAACCTTACAGTTCCCACACCCATCGAAATGGATGAGCTAGAAGATTTGTTGATTGAATTCGGCATCCTTGAAAGTGAAGAAAATGCTGCAAAAATGATTAGCCAAGCAGACGCGGCTAAAAAGCTAGAAGACTCTCAAGGTGAAGCACTAGAAGCACTGAAAAAAGGAAACGTAGAAATAGTTTCTGGTAGCTAGAACAAGTAAGGTTTTTGTTCAGACTCCGGTGCTAAATACAGAGTAAATATTAGGTGGGCTATTTTCGCCCACCTTCTCACCAATCATTTAAAATGGAGGTAGTCGAATAGCTAATCTTAATTTTGTGCGTTTTATCTTCACCGTGTTAACACTAATCCACTAACATCTACATGGCAACATTAATACTTTAATAGTCTAGTTCATGTTTTTGTTTTCTCCTTCTCTAACCTAGATGATGTTTATGTTGTAGGGGATGGGAAATTCTCTTTCTCATTCCCTTTTATTCCATCTTTAGATACACGGTGAATAAATTAAAATCCTCCTCAGCCTTTGGGAATTCAGTGAATACCTAACAAGTTCTACCTATTGTCACCAAACAAATGAATCCCACCCCAGGAAAAACCAACGATTCACTCAGTGACTCAAATCCCGAAGATGCTCGTCAGCAGAAGATACTGCATAAAAAAAAGTCTTCTACACAATTACCCCAACCTGGAACTACTCAAGGAAGTTGCGCTTTTGATAGTGCAATGATGACTCTAGTACCAATTACCGATGCTGCTCATGTAGTTCACGGGCCAAGTGGCTGTGCTGCCAGTATTTGGGGAAGTTACAGCAGTCTCTCCTCTGGTTCGATGCTTTACAAGATACGTTTTAGCAGCGATATCGATGAGAACGATATCATCTTCGGTGGAGCCAAAAAGCTGTACAAAGGCATTTTAGAATTACAAAGACGCTACAAACCTACGGCGGTATTTGTTTACTCCACTTGCATCACCGCTTTGATTGGAGATGACATTGAGGGAGTTTGCAAAGATGCTACCGAGAAAACAGGAATACCCACTATCCCTGTACATTGCCCTGGATTCATTGGAAACCAAAATTTGGGCAACCGCGTTGCTGGTGAAGCAATGCTTTCACACGTTATTGGAACTGCTGAACCAGATACTATTACACCTTATGATATCAACCTAATTGGTGAACATAACATCGCAGGTGCAATATGGAATGTTCTACCGTTGTTGGAGAAATTAGGTATCAGAGTTTTGGCAAAAATTACAGGCGATGCTGTGTACAAAGAAATTTGCTATGCTCATCGGGCAAAACTTAATGTAATCCTCTCCTCTAAGGCACTAATTAATATGGCTAAAAGCATGGAGAAACAATATGGCATTCCTTACATTGAAGAGTCTATTTATGGCATAGAGGAAATCAATCAGTTTCTCAGGAATATTGCCTCAAAGTTGGGTAATTCTGATTTGCAAGAACGTACAAAAAAGCTAATTGTAGAAGAAACTGCTGCAATAGATGAAAAGCTTGCGCCTTATATTACCAAAATTCAAGGTAAGCGCGTTATCCTTGTTATTGGAAGTTTTAAGAGTTGGCTGATTATCTTTGCTGCTAAGAAATTGAGGATGGAAGTTATTGCTATTAAGACTAATAGTAATACTGAAGAGGATAGAACTAGAGTAAAAAGTTTGCTTGGTCAAGATGGCATAATTATAGACCAAAATAGTCCTCAAGAAATTTTGCAGATAATTAACGAAAATCAAGCTGATATGTTAATTGCTGATAAACGCTATCAAGACACATCTCTTATAGCCAGAATTCCATTTCTAGATATTAATCAAGAACGCAACCATGCTTATGCAGGCTATATAGGAATTTTAGAGGTGGCACAAGAACTGTATGCCGCTTTTTACAACCCTGTGTGGGAGCAAGTATGCCAGCCAGCCCCGTGGTCAGCAGGAAATTCTTCTGAGGAGGACATCTAATGGCGATTATTAGCATTACGAGTACATCAGTTGCAGTTAATCCCCTCAAGCAAAGCCAGACTGTGGGTGCAGTTTTAGCCTTTTTGGGGTTGAAGGGAATCATGCCTTTATTACACGGTTCTCAAGGCTGTACTGCTTTGACTAAGGCAGTCTTAGTACAACATTTTCGTCAGGCGATTCCCCTTTCTAGTACAGCGATGACAGAAGTTGCAACTATTTTGGGTGGCGAGGAAAGAGTTGAACAAGCAATCTTGACTTTGGTGCAGAGATCCAAACCAGAAATTATCGGTCTTTGTAGCACTGGACTTGTGGAAACTAGAGGCGATGATATGGGGCGTTTTGTTAAAGAAATTCGCCACCGTCACCCAGAATTAGATTATTTACCAATTGTGCTTGTCTCTACACCGGATTTCAAAGGTACATTACAGGATGGCTTTGCTGGTGCAGTTGAGAGTATGGTTAGGGAAATTCCTCAAAAAAGCTCCAAGCAAGACGCTTGCCCCAGACAAATCACTATTTTGGCGAGTTCTGCCTTCACACCAGGGGATGTACAGGAAATTAAAGAGATTGTCACCTCTTTTGGACTTGTACCTATTGTTGTACCTGACCTTTCTGGCGTACTAGATAGTCATATAGAAGATTCCTCTAGTGCGATCGCAGCTAATGGCACCACTTTGGCACAACTACGCTCAATTGGTAGTTCTGCATTCACTTTGGCATTAGGTGAAAGTATGCGGGGCGCAGCGCAAATTTTAGAAAAGAGATTCAATATACCCTATGAGGTATTTGGTGAACTAACGGGACTACTAGCAGTAGATAAATTCCTGCAAGCATTGGCGGATATCAGTGGTGTCAGCGTACCGGATAAATACCGCCGTCAACGCCGTCAGTTGCAACATGTAATGTTGGAAAATCACTTTTACTTTGGTTGTAAGCGAGTGTCTTTAGCGCTGGAACCAGATTTACTTTGGTCAACAGTTTCTTTTCTGCGATCGCTAGGAGTTGAGATTCACTCAGCAGTGACAACAACGCGCTTTCCTGTGCTAGAGAAACTTCCGATTAAAAGCATCACTATCGGCGATTTAGAAGACTTTGAGCAACTAGCGGTTGGATCTGATTTGCTAATTACCAACTCTCATGGAGTTGCGATCGCTCAACGCTTACAAATTCCTCTCTATCGTCAAGGGATTCCCATTTTTGACCGCTTAGATCAAAGTCAGTTTACCAAGGTTGGCTACCGAGGTACTATGCAGCTTTTATTTGATATTGGCAACCTGTTTTTAGAGCAGGAAATAAAGGTTAGGCATTAAACAGAGCTAATTCATAACTATTCATCACAATATTACCAATAATATTGGTAATATGTAGCACAAGATACAATCTTGCCGATCAACTTTAGCTTTGATAGTTACTATCAAGCTCTGTACTCCATCAAGAGTATACCAACCAATGCCAGTAACTAGGCACTAGCTTCTGCATTGACTCAAATTAAGTCTTTTACTGTCCATGAATCCAGCACAGCTAAAAAAAACAACTGCCAAAGCGAGTTGTGTGACAAGAAAACTTCGCCGCCGTTTTGACGTTACACAATCTGTCATTACACCATCTTTGCTCACCTGGTTCGAGGTTATTGGCTACACAGTTTTGCTAGAATCTGACATTGCTTTAGGTAAGCATCAGATAGGGCGGAGTAGTTATAGTGATGTGGGCACGAGTTGGTACCTTAACCTCAGACTGGCAGGAGTTTTTACCCTGGTACACAATCGATGGTGAGGATTTTCCTCCCAAAGGTGCAACAGAGATAGAGGTGCTGATTCAAGGAATTTTTGACAAACGGCGTTTCCTAGAACAAGTATTGCACTTGATAGTGTTTGAGGAAAACGGAACCAGCATTAGTAAAAAATTACTTCGCCGACCTTTTTGCACTACAAGGCAACACAAAAATCTTCGCGTCAAGGCTTGTAAATGGCGAATTATCAGTGATTAGTAGAAAAGCTAACTCACAATTAAAATTCCCCCTTCCTAATTACTTATTATGAATAAATCCCCTCTCCCCGCAGATGATTTACCTCCAACTGGAGCAACTATACTTAACGAGTTATTCTATAGGCAGTTAGAAGAAGCTACTTGTAGGCGATTTTATCAATCCTGCGGCCCACTCATGCGAGTTTTACTATCAAATTGTCACTGGTATTTCAAGATAAATACTAGTCCTTTGATGTTAATCATTATTTGCTATAACATAGAAAGTTATCTGCATATCGTCGATGCTGTTCCCAATTTTATCAAACAGTTGAAGCAGTTTTCTAACAAATCCAAAATTCACCTTTTTCCACCGGATAATAAAAGAGAACCTTGGGAAATAGAGATTGAAGAAACATGAGATTATGCAGGTTAGTCAAGCACGTAAATAAGACTCTTACTCGGAAATTGCTGAGTCTCAAATTAGACTTATTTGCTAGGATGGCAACGGTGTTTGATAGGGACTGTTTGAGTAGTATGTTTAACGCTCAAAATAGCCCTGTAAAAATTTCTCTTGTATTAACTATCAGCTACCGTAAATCCTTGTTTTTTAAACACAGTTTTGGCTTGATTTTCCGATAAAAATTGCACAAAATCCTTAGCAGCATCAACATTTTTACTGCTTTTGATAACTGCGATCGGATAGACGATGGGAGAATGGGGTTTTTCAGATGCAGTTGCTACAATTTTGACTAGCACCGAAAGATAGTTTGGTTTATTTCCACCGACTTACTTAGTGGGAAAACTCTTTATTAAGGTTCAGACTAGACTGCAACAATTAGAGAAGTTCAACCGTTGCAGAATCTGATGCTATCTACTGCAATCCTTGACGATATCTACGCAATTTCCATGCTGTGAGAGAAGATAAGCCAATTAACAAGAAACCAGAGATTGATGGTTCTGGGACTTTAGTAATTACCAGCGAAAGATTATCTGCGTAAGCGTCGTTTACTCGTCCTCTGGCATAATTGGCGTTCAGTAGTACATTAATTTGACGTGTACCCACAGGTACAGAGCCATCAGCTGACTGTAAAAATAAGCCTGTGGTGTTGTTTCTTTGCGCGGCAGTTGGTGAAGTAATACTTGCTATGCCTAGAGACTGGTTAGCTTGATCGAGGAAAGTAATGTTTAGTGCTGCACTATCTTCATCAGTGCTATATCCACCCAACCAGCCGTTTAAGTTAAACGTACCTTCACCTGCATCAATAGTTGAAGCCAGATTAGATATATCGATTAATTGCGAAGCACTGGAAGAGGCTCGATCTGCGCCGCCAAAAAACAGATTTTGACCGCGATCGCTTGGCCCTGGAACATCAGTACCAGGAACGGTAACATTCACTACATTACCTAATGGGTTGGTAAAACTAAAACCTGTTGCTCCGTACTTTAATACACTGAAACTACCTGTTGGAGTCCAGCCAGGGATAGTAGGTATATCAGCCCCAACAGCGTTACCAATTGGATCTCCTTGCCCAAGTTCTGCATCACCATTTACTATCAAATTAGTACCAAAGGTGGCAGCATAGATAGGGTTAGAAAGCAATAAACTAAATGTAAGTCCTGCTATCAAGGTTGTACCAATTTTGGCCATTACTTGAGGAAAGAAAGGAAATATAGTTTGTTTATTCATAGTTTGTTTTCTCCTTAGATTTACTAACAGCTTGTTTCAAACTCGTTTTTGGCAAGCTAAAACAGATATTTATTGCATAGTTACTTATGATGTTTGTTGAGTGTTAACACTCAACAGCCAACAGAACTATATAGCGGTTCTCAGTTGAGTGAGGTACAAGAACCCCACCCCCAACCCCCTCCCCGCAAGCGATGAGGGGACTATGATGTACCTCATGTGATTAGGAAACGCTATATATATTTGTCAATTAATGTGGAGCAGCTTAACTAATGCTTAAACAGTCCTCGATCTGAGCGTTTAAACTTTATAAATTACTCATCAGTATTTATGACATATCTTTTTATACGTACTTATATTTTTGAATAAAGACATAATACCAACTTGGTTGGAAAAAATCAATTCAACTACGTAATTAAACACTGACTTTATCAAAACTTTAAGTAAAAAGTTTTTTATCTTGATGAAATTACGCACATGACAAGACTTCAGGAGTAACTACGACTGTAGTGCTTTTACGATACCTACAACGAGGGAAGCGATCGCCTTCCCATTCTCGATGACGAACTGGAAGCATAGATGTGTGATAGTTTTTTTGGAGTAATGCCGCCAGGAATCGGTCAAATAGTTCTATTTTATTTGGTGTCAGGCTAGCTCCCACACCAAAACAAAGGAAAAACTAATAAGAAGTAGTGGCAAGGTATTATTCGCAAATATTACAAATAACCACACCTTTATAGACGGACACTACTACCATCACCAAGATGAAAATCTCTTAACCTTTCGTTACAATAAAAACATCGAGCAGGACAAAAACAAACCTCTCGAAGCTGAAATCAAAGGTGAACGACATGAATGGCACAATTCGCGTTGGTAATCTCTTCGGAATTCCCTTCTATATCCATCCGTCATGGTTTTTAGTTCTGGGTTTAGTAACTTGGAGCTATAGCAGTGGACTGGGGGCGCAATTTCCTCAATTGTCTGCGGGGTTAGCTTTGGTACTAGGATTGATGACAGCGCTGATGTTATTTGCCTCTGTCGTCGCCCATGAATTAGGCCACAGTTTCGTTGCGATTCGTCAGGGTATTGATGTCAAATCCATCACACTGTTTATATTTGGTGGTTTGGCTAGCTTAGAAAAAGAGTCAAAAACCCCTGGTGAGGCTTTCTGGGTAGCGATCGCTGGCCCAATAGTTAGCTTACTACTATGTGGTATCGTTACAGCTATTGGCGTTACTACTACTGCATCAGGCCCGTTAGCAGCAATTCTTGGTGTTCTCGCTTCTGTTAACTTAGCATTAGCCCTATTTAACCTGATTCCTGGCTTACCCTTAGATGGCGGAAATATACTGAAAGCTATTGTTTGGAAAATTACAGGAAATCCTTATAAAGGTGTAACCTTTGCGAGTCGAGTTGGGCAAATCTTTGGTTGGGTAGCAATTCTTTCCGGTATAGTTCCCCTACTATTCTTTGGCAGCTTCGGTAACTTCTGGAACTTGTTAATTGGCTTCTTTTTATTACAAAATGCTGGGAATGCGGCTCAATTTGCCAGAGTGCAAGAAAAACTTACAGGTTTGACTGCTGAAGATGCTGTAACTATTGATAGCCCGATTGTATCTGCAAATATTAGCCTAAGAGAGTTTGCCGATGAGCGAGTCATAAGTGGGCAAAACTGGCATCGGTTCTTAGTGACTGATGATGACGGACAATTAGTAGGTGCGATCGCAGTTGATAATTTACGAACTGTTCCAACAGCAATGTGGTCAGAAACTCAAATAAAAGAAGTCATGCGACCAATTACCGAATCTACCACAGTCCAATCAGATCAACCCCTGCTGGAAGTTATGCAGTTACTCGAACAAGAAAAGCTATCTGTGCTTCCCGTGATTCGTAAGAATGGCGTTCTAGTTGGAATCTTAGAAAAAACTGCAATTATCCAACTACTTCAAAGCCGAACTCAACCGAACCCTGCATAGATCAATAATTTGTAATTCTAGTTTCGACTCCACTCAGGTTAAGAGGAAAGGGATAATAAAACCCTTTCCTTTTTCCGTACTTTGGAAGTATATAGGAATCCGGTTTGATTTCTGAAAATATCCGTAGGATGTGTTATCACGGAGAGTACGGCATCAAACCCTTGATAACAGTGCGTTATGAACTCCGTTCTAACACACTCTACAATACCTAATTTCGTTCAAAAATCAAATAGTAATCCTATATGGAGTTTAGAGGAACAGATAAATTTTCTGGTTCTGGCTTCACGATCGCAACTGCTGCGATCGCACGTTGCCAAGTTAATTCTTTTGTAGTCTCATGCCAATGCCAGCGTAACAAGTTAGCGGATTGACTCTTAATAATTCCTGGTAAACCAATCGCTTTTCTCGGTGCATTAGTAGCTAAAGCGATCGCACTTTCTACATCACAAATTCCCCACTTCACCAAATTTTGCACTCCCACCAACAAGGGTAAAGTCGTCCCCGACAAAGTGCCATCGGCTAGTCGTGCCGTACCGTTTTTAACTTCAATTTCCCGACTATCCCAAGGATACACGCCATCGGGTAGCCCCAGAGGAGAAAGGGCATCGCTGACGAGGAACAGCCCTTTTTCCTGATAGCTAGCGCGAAGTAAAATTTGCAGCATCGTGGGCGAAACGTGTTCGCCATCAGCAATAAAACCACACATCACATCAGGATCGATAATTGCTGCCCCTAATAATCCTGGTTCGCGGTGATGTAATGCTGGCATGGCATTGAAAGCATGAGTTACCATCGTTGCACCCTCCTCGAAGGCACGTTGGGCTTGGTCAGATGTTGCCTGAGAATGCCCTAAACTGACAATAATCCCCAGAGAACGCAAATATGGAATTACTTCGCCAGTGAAATCTAACTCTGGTGCTAAGGTGATGACTTTCACGACATGGGCATAATCACCCAAAACCCGCTTTACCCGATCCATCGTCAAGGGTAAGAGATACTCTGCTGGGTGTGCGCCGCGCTTTTGGAAATTCAAAAATGGCCCTTCTAGGTGTACTCCCAGAATCTTGGCACCTGCTGGTTGATTGGGGATAACTTCAGCAATAATCGCAAGCGATCGCTGAATATTTTCGACTGAAGTTGTCACAAGTGTTGGTAAAAATCCATCTACCCCGACATCCCACAAAAATTGTGAGATTTTCTGAAGCTTGTGAGAATTTTCAGCCGTCAAATCAGGAAATGCCAAACCCAAAGCACCGTTAATTTGCAAATCAACGCCACCCAATGAAATCCAGTCGCCAGCAACATTTATTATAGATGCGCGGCTGCGGGCTTCTACTGTACCCATCGGCAAGATTTGCTCAATTATGCCCTCTTGGTTAACCAAGAGCATCTGCAAATCTTTGTAACCAGGCACTCTAGCATTGATAATATCTACAGGATTTTGTATTGCTTGGGTCATCACACTGACGAGAAGAAAGATAAATCTGATTTTAGATGCAATCAACATCAATCAATGAGATGATAAATCGGCATAACCTAGCTTCCATAAGCTAGCTCAAGTAATTTTGAATTTTAAATTTTAAATTTTTAATTATTATGACTCCCCTAGTTGGTATTATCATGGGCAGCGATTCTGATTTGCCCACCATGAAAGACGCGATCGCAGTTTGTGACGAATTTGGCGTTGAAAACGAAGTAGCGATCGTTTCTGCTCATCGTACCCCAGAACGAATGGTGCAATATGCCCAACTTGCCCACCAACGAGGCATTAAGGTAATTATTGCCGGTGCCGGTGGTGCTGCCCATCTGCCGGGAATGGTAGCGTCTTTAACTCCACTTCCTGTCATCGGTGTTCCTATACCCACCCGGAATTTACAAGGTGTGGATTCTTTGTATTCTATTTTACAAATGCCTGGGGGTATTCCTGTGGCAACAGTGGCGATCGGTAATGCCAAAAATGCTGGACTTTTAGCAGTACAAATCCTCGCAACTCAGCAACCAGAATTGCTAGAAAGAGTGCAACAATATCGCCAAACCCTATGTGAATCAGTAATTGCAAAACAAGCCAAACTAGAACAACTAGGCTATGAGCAATATTTACAGCAAATGTTTTAATAAATCTTAACAGCAGAACGGTGGAGCAGAGAAGCAGCAAGTTTTTCCCCCACGCCCAATTCCCAATTAAATTTTAAGATTGAAGCGATCGCTCCAGAATCAATACAGCATTGTGAAGTATCTTGATTCTGAGAACTTAGTCAAAAATTGAGAGCTACAACATCCATGTGTCAATTGCTCGGAATGAATTGCAATGTTCCAACAGATATTTGCTTTTCTTTTGAAGGGTTTTCTGCACGGGGAGGAAGAACAGATCATCATAGCGATGGTTGGGGCATTGCTTTCTTTGAAGGAAAGGGATGTCGGATGTTTTTAGATGCCCAACCTTCTGTTGCTTCTCCGGTCGCGGAGCTAGTGCGGAGTTATCCTATCCACTCAACCCATGTCATCGCCCATATCCGTAAAGCTACTCAGGGTGAAGTTACCCTAGAAAACTGCCATCCTTTCCGCAGAGAATTGTGGGGTAAGTATTGGGTATTTGCCCACAACGGTAATTTGCCCAATTTTCATCCCGAAAATTTAGGCTTTTATCAAGCCGTAGGTGACACCGATAGCGAAAAAGCATTCTGCACGATCCTAGAAACATTGCGATCGCGCTTTCCTAAAGGTGAGCCTGATATCAAGGAACTCTACTCAGTGCTGCAAGAAATTACTGCTGTAATTGCAAAATTTGGTATATTTAATTACTTACTATCAGATGGAGAACACTTTTTTGCTTATTGCTCAACCAAACTAAGCTACATTGTCCGCCAAGCGCCCTTTGCAGCTGCTCACTTGATCGATCAAGACATGACTGTAGATTTTCGGGAGGTGACTACTGAGCACGATCGCGTCGCTGTCATTGCCACCACACCCCTGACTGACAATGAATTTTGGACACAAATCCAACCGGGAGAATTACTAGTTTTTCAGGACGGATTACCTCTGAAATATCCCCTTAGTTAAGAACCGCTACTAACTAAAAGCGCTTGTTGCTTTGCTAGCACTTGTTTGCGTAATAAGAGCAATTTTTTATCTTTAATGCCTTCTGCCATCAATCCATCGACAGTTCTCATTAGATAATCAGCACAGGAACCCAATTTTCCCGATGCAGTGGCAATACTATTTACAGTGGTTGTTAATGGTATGCGATCGGCGTACCTGGGATGTTGACGATTGGCAACAAAGGCGATCGCTTTGAATTCCTCTGTCCCATCAAAAACCCTTACCCAACGAGCAAGGTAAACACCAGCTATCATCTCCCGTTGCCAAATTAGCAGTAATTCTTTTGGCACATCGGCAGCAGCAATTCGATAAATAACGCCACGACAACTACCGCCGCGATCGAGTCCTAAGAGTAATCCGGGATTCTCTGGAGTCCCCCGACCAAGGATCATCCATGTACAGAAGCGCCGATGCCAACCATAAATAATCCCAGGACGGCGCTCAATGTATGCGATTAAGGGATTCCAAATTAGCGAACCGTAGGCAAATATCCAGATATCAGAATTTGCTGGTTGCTGTTGTAGGGTTTCCTGAAGCGATCGCTGTAACTCATCTTCACTGAGTGTAGTTAGCTTGATTCCAGAGTGTGATGCTTCTAATAGTCTTGTCTGTTCGTTTCCGGCTTCGAGGTCGCTACGACTAAGTGACATAATGCAGATTATTTTAGTTATTTAATAGCAAGTTGCTTGATATTTAGCTAGCTCATTCTAATCACAATTTAATATTTTAAACTCAGGTATTGTAATTATCCATAGAACTGATAAAATCACCATATTCTCGATAGAGAATATGAGGTTTGTGTGTATTTGTAACCAGATACTTGCAAAAATCTAGTACCATAATACAGTAATATACTGTATTGCGATCTAGTAAGTGTAGATTTAGGGGAGGAAATAGAATGAGTTTGTGGCAACGCCCACTGAAAAGATTACAAGCGATGTCTTACGACAAGCTGCTACGCATCTACGCTGAACACATAACATATCGGTTCAGACTAAATTCGCTCAAAGGCTTTGGATCAATCTTTTTGGTAGGGACTGTATTGAGTGTGGCGCTTACCGCCTGTTCTGGTGGAGGAACTGGGAGTAATTCTTCCTCTGAAACCCCTAATGCTACTCCTGTGGCTGCAAGCAAAGATAATGTTGAACTAACTCTGGTTTCCTTTGCGGTTACGAAAGCGGCTCACGAAGCAATTATTCCTAAATTTGTAGAACAGTGGAAGAAAGACCATAACCAAACTGTCGTCTTCAAGCAAAGCTATGGCGGCTCTGGTTCCCAAACTCGCGCCGTTATCGATGGTTTGGAAGCAGATGTCGTCCACTTGGCGCTAGCTGGAGACACCTCAAATATTGAGAAGGCTGGATTGATTCAGCCAGGATGGGAAAAGGAAGTTCCCAACAATGGTATTGTTTCAAAATCAGTGGCAGCATTAGTTACACGTCCAGGCAATCCTAAAAACATCAAGACCTGGGAAGATTTATCCAAAGATGGTATAAAACTAATTACTGCCGATCCGAAAACATCAGGAGTTGCTCGCTGGAATTTCTTAGCCCTTTGGAATTCAGTGATTAAAACTGGTGGAGATGATGCTAAAGCGACTGAGTTTGTTACCAAAGTCTACGGAAATGTGCCTTTGTTAACCAGAGATGCTCGTGAAGCTACTGAGGCATTTTTCAAGCAGGGTCAAGGTGATGCCCTGATTAACTATGAAAATGAGATTATCTTGGCAGAACAAAAAGGTGAAAAGTTGACTGCGATCATCCCTGATGTGAATATCTCCATTGATAATCCGATCGCAGTGGTAGACAAAAATGTAGATAAGCACGGTACGCGGGAAGTTGCCGAAGGTTTTGTCAAATATTTGTATACTCCAGAGGCTCAACAGGAGTTTGCAAAATTGGGATTCCGACCAGTAGATGATACTTTGACCCTAAGTAAGGAAGTTGGAGACAAATTTCCCAAGGTGAAAACTCTGGGTACAGTTGCAGACTTCGGGGGTTGGGATGGAATCAATAAGAAGTTCTTCGCAGACGGAGCTATTTTTGATCGGATTCAAGCCAAGAAAAAGTAATTTGTCATTTGTTAATGGTCGGGGAACAAAAGACCGACTACTGACAAAAAACTTCGGTATTGCTGAATCGAGGTATGAATCTAGATATAGAGACGCAACATTTTGCGTTTCTACAAGGATTTTTAAATTACGCAAAACTATTTTTCATTCCGCAATCGGCAATACCAAAACTTTTTGTGAAATTTCAATTTTAAGTGTTTAATTATGATGAGTGTATCTCCTTCTCTAGAAGTTGAACGCAAAACGCCATTCTGGAAGAAATTGGGGCGGGTTCCTTGGACTTGGCGAATCACCATTGGATACCTGACGGTGATGTTGTTTATCCCCATAGCTGCCATGTTCTTGAAAGCAAGTACGGAACCTCCAGCGAGATTTTGGGCGATCGCAACCAGTGATATCGCTTTAGCAACATACAATGTAACTTTTTTTACAGCAATCTTTGCTGCCTTGCTCAATGGCGTATTTGGAACTCTAATTGCTTGGGTTCTAGTTCGTTACGACTTTCCCTTAAAACGCTTGATTGATGCCACAGTAGATTTACCCTTTGCACTACCAACTTCGGTAGCAGGTTTAACATTGGCAACAGTTTACAGCGATAATGGCTGGATAGGTTCGTTACTAGCACCACTGGGAATTAAGGTATCTTTTACCCGCACGGGAGTAGCGGTAGCAATGATATTTATCTCACTACCTTTTATTGTGAGAACTGTGCAACCCGTACTTCAGGAAATGGAACATGAAATTGAAGAAGCTGCTTGGTGTCTGGGTGCTTCTCAATGGCAGACCTTCTGGAAAGTAATTTTGCCACCTTTATTTCCGACGATTTTAACTGGTGTTGCCTTGGGTTTCTCCCGTGCTGTTGGGGAATATGGGTCAACTGTAATTATCTCTTCTAATACACCCTATAAAGATTTAATCGCACCTGTGCTGATTTTCCAGCGATTAGAGCAATATGACTATTCTGGTGCAACAGTAATTGGCATAGTTTTATTATCAATTTCGTTGGTATTGCTATTGGCAATTAATTTCTTACAAGCATGGGCAAGGCGATATGACACTAGATAAGCCAAGTTTTCATTCATCTGCATCTGATACACATACAGCCAAGCCGAAAGAGCAGAAGAGTTGGGTGCCAATAGTTTTAATTGGGATAGCGATCGCTTATTTAGCCCTGGTTCAATACATCCCGGCAATCAACGTTTTTGTCCAAGCTTTCAGCAAGGGAACTGGGCCGTTTCTATCCAACCTGACGCGGCCAGCTTTTCTCCATGCAGCTTGGTTAACGCTATTATTAGCTGTGATTTCTCTACCTTTAAATACAGTATTTGGGCTATGTGCAGCTTGGGCGATAGCTCGTCATAAATTTCCCGGACGCGCCCTAGTTTTAAGCATTATTGACCTGCCTTTTTCCATCTCACCCGTAGTTGCAGGATTGATGATTGTGCTACTTTACGGACGCAATGGATGGTTTGGCCCTTGGCTGCAAGCCCATGATATCAAGATCGTCTTTGCCTTTCCAGGTATGGTGCTGGCTACAGCCTTCGTGAGTATGCCCTTTGTAGCGCGGGAAGTGATTCCCGTTTTAGAGGAATTTGGTAAAGATCAAGAAGAAGCTGCAAGAACTCTAGGTGCAAAAGATTGGCAGATATTTTGGCGCGTCACCTTACCTAGCATCCGTTGGGGCTTACTCTACGGTTTAATTTTGACCAACGCCAGAGCAATGGGTGAATTCGGGGCGGTTTCGGTGGTATCCGGCAACATTGGTGACCAAACCCAGAGCTTACCACTGTTTGTAGAAGATGCTTACAAACAGTATGAAACCGAAGCTGCTTTCTCTGCGGCTGTACTGTTAGCGTTGCTAGCAGTAGTAACCTTAGTGCTGAAAGAGATTTTAGAACGCAAAACCAGCATTAAAGATGTTGAATAATTAGATATGGGACATTGGTTATTTCCCCTTGCTCCTTTGTCCCCAATGTCCAATCCTCTTGATAGTGAAAATCATGTCTAGCGACAATACACTTACCAATAAACGGATTCGACTCAGAATTCCTAAAGACTATCACCAGGAACCTGTGATTTCTCGCCTGGTGTCTGACTACAATCTGACTGTGAATATCACAGCAGCCATTCTGGGAGCCAATGCTGTCGGTGATGGTTGGTTTTATCTTGAACTACAAGGAAGTTAATTTACTCAGAATGTTAATTGAACTTTCAACTTCAGAAGTAGCTAATGTTGGTGCTGTAAAAATCCGCGAGTACAAACTTGATGGTTGCTGATGAGCAACAACTGGTAAAACTTGACGAGCATGGGCGGCTAATTCCACTGCCTTCACATCATAAGTCTGCGTTGCTAATTTGGGATAGAAACCAATTCCGATGATTGGCAGCAACAAACAAGCGGTAATAAATATTTCGCGGGGTTTAACATCAGATATTACAGCATCCAAGTGTAACTCTTGATTTTGCTCACCGTAGAATACTTGACGCAGCATCGATAGTAAATAAATCGGTGTCAAAATCACGCCCACTGCTGACAGCAGCACAACTACAATTTTGAAGCTGGAACTGTAAACATCACTGGTGGCGATACCGAGAAATACCATCAACTCACCCACAAAACCACTCATTCCGGGTAAGGCGAGAGAAGCCATTGAACCAATGGTAAACAGAGCAAAGGTTTTAGGCATTACCTTGGCCATGCCACCCATTTTATCCATCATCAAGGTGTGGGTGCGATCGTATGTTACGCCAGACAGGAAGAATAAGCTAGCAGCAATCAAGCCGTGGGAAACCATCTGTAGCACTGCACCACTGATACCTAGTTCTGTGTAAGAGGCAATCCCAATCAGCACAAACCCCATGTGGGCAATTGAAGAGTAAGCCAAGCGCCGTTTCAGATTGGTTTGAGCGAAGGCACAGCAAGCACCGTAGACAATGTTAACCACACCTAGAATTGCCAGCACTGGGGCAAAAGTTACATGGGCATTGGGCAACATTTCCACATTGAAGCGGATGAGTGCATAACCACCCATTTTTAATAACACACCAGCCAAAATCATCGAACCGGGTGCTGATGCTTCACCGTGGGCATCAGGTAGCCAAGTATGTAAGGGGAAAATCGGTAACTTCACACCAAAGGCAATCAAGAAACCTGCATAAACCAACAATTCCAAGGTTTTGGGGTATTCTTTCATTCCGAGAGTCGCCATGTCGAAGGTGACGGTATCTCCAGAGAATGCCATTGCAAAACCGGCAATCAAGATAAATATTGATGCGGCGGCGGTGTAAAGAATGAATTTAGTAGCTGCATAACGGCGATTTTGTCCTCCCCAGATGCAAATCAGCAGGTAAACCGGCACTAACTCGATTTCCCACATTAAGAAGAACAATAACAAATCCTGGGCGACGAATACGCCAAGTTGGGCGCTGTACATCGCTAGCATCAAACCATAAAATAATCGCGGCTTGGTAGTAACTTTCCAAGCCGCGAAGATTGCGAGGGTATTTATTAAGCCTGTTAGAAGCAGTAAGGGCATCGATAAACCATCAACCCCCACAGCCCAATGCAAACCTAACTGCGGTATCCAAGGATAGTTTTCTACAAGTTGGAGTGTTGAACTCTGAAAGTCGTACTTATACCAAAAAGCACAAATCATCAGTGCAAAGTCGGCGATCGCAACTCCCAGACCATACCACCGCACAGTTCTACCTTCTTTGTCTGGGATCAGGGGGATGGCTAAGGCAGCCACCAAGGGTAAGAGGATTATGGCTGTTAGCCAGGGAAATTCAATAGCATTCATCACTTCTGACAATCAATCTGCCTTTTCGCTTTTAGTTACATTATATTAAGTAATTTTTACTTTTGTAAATATTGCTTATCTTTAAAAGATTAAATTTTTAATATCGATAAGAACATATACTCATGAAATGTCATATTTTCAGAATAAATAAGAATAAATACTTATCGATTTTTTCCGTTTCCATTTTAAATGTAAACTTTTGCAACGTCAATAAAAAATGCTAGCTAAAGCCACCATTACAATCTCGTTACATTATATAGAACATTTTTGAGGTAGAAACAATCCTCAAACCTATGCAGAGTAAGGGAAATACACCAATTGCTCAAAAATGCCTGAAATTCAGCTATGGCAATATAGCAAGCAAAACGATATTAAGGTTTCCGATGCGGTTTTTCAATCGTAGGTAGATGGCTCATCGACAACAAAATCACTACACTCGATTTAGCCTATAACTTTAGTCAAGGCAGATTTAGTTCTTTTTAGATTTTCTTTACAAATCAGTTCTAAACTCTTACCCATTTCAATACCTTAGTATTTTTATCATAGCGATAGGTAATGCCGTCTCTATTAGTGATAGTTTCCCCTTTGCTTGCCTTACTTCTAATAGTAGTAACGGAATAGTCGGTTAATTCGTTCATTTCTTTATGAGACAACCCTTCGACTATGCTTGTTTCTGATTGAATTAGAGATTTATCTTGAGACGAATCATCTATTTTTATTTGAGGATTTGTGTAAGGAATAGTAACAATTGCTTTTTGAGTCCGATAATCCTGCACGGTCACAAGTCGCCAACTAGAATCTTGTGACAGTTCCAAAACCCATTGATGATAATTAAACAGGCTTTCTCGATGCCCAACACTGATAAATGTTGTTTTTGTCTCTTGTAACTGTTGATATAACCTTCCTTCATTTTCCAAATCTAAAGCACTCGTTGCTTCATCTAATATAGTAAAGCTAGGATGAGTAACTAACAGGCGTGCAAAAGCTAGGCGTTGTTGTTCTCCTATCGATAATATATTCTCCCAGGGAACTTCTGTATCAAAGCCATCGACTCGACTAAGTAAGTTTTGCAGGTTGACTTGTTGCAAAACTTCTTTGAGTTCTGCGTCGGTCATTTGACGATTTGTATTAGGGTAGAGTAACTGTTCGCGCAAAGTTCCCAAAATTATATATGGGCGTTGAGGCAAAAATAAGACTTCTTCTAAAGGAGGTCGCACTAAACGACCAGTTCCCGCATTCCACAAACCAGCGATCGCTCTCAATAGAGAACTTTTACCTCGACCACTAGGGCCGACAATCAATAAACCTTCTCCTGGTTGAACAGACAACGATAAATCTTCAACAATCACCTGTTCATAGTTGGGCGTTTGTAAGGTGACATTTTCAAAAGCAAGATGGTTTTCTTCTATTGTTTTAATAGTACTGATATTTTCGGGTTGCTTAGTTACTTCTTCTAAAGCATCTGAAAAGTCAGATAAACGCTCAACGTAACTCGAAAATCGCCCAGAAGTTCCAAATTCATTGATTAATTCTGCCATAGCGTTAGCAAACAAACCAGTAGCTAAACTGGCTTGGCCAACTTGTCCGAAATCAATTTCACCATTAATATATAATGGCCCAAGTACTAGAAACGGAAATATTTGGATAATAGCCTGATATCCCCTGTTAAAAATTTCCTTACCTCTCTCCCAATTAATCTTGCGTTCAATATTTTTTAGGAGATTACTGAATCGGCGCTGAATTATATTTGATTCTTGGTTTTCTCCTTGAAAAAAAGCTATCGATTCAGCGTGATTACGAACATGAGTTAGGGAATAATTATATTCAGCTTTAAGTTCAAGTTCCTCTTGATTAATCTTATTCAATTCCTGAGTTAAGTAAATAGCAATCAAATTTCCTATGACTGTATAAACAAGCATAACAATAGCGATCTGTTGGGAAATTGACCAAACAATTACTAAAAAAGCCGTCATTTCCAGAACTTTTTCTAAGAAAGTAGCTGAAAAAGTTAGAGCATTACTGGTAATGGGTTCAATTTCTTGAGATATCCGTTGATCTGGGTTATCAATATCAGATTTAAAGTTGATTCTATAATAAGCACGATTACTCAAATATTTTGATAGTGTGCGATTATTTAGCCATTTGTACCAATCAAGAGCAACTTTTTTTCTGACAAACTTAGAAAATCCTACCAAGAAGGTTACGCAGATCAGGCTAACGCCGTAAATTGACAATATTTTAGTAAACTTAGTAATATCTTTCTCTTCAATGATGACATTGACTAAATAGTTACTAATGAAGGTATTGAAGGCAGCTACGCCCACGAGTGCGATTATTAATAAGATCAAGAGAATGAGCATTCCCCATGCGCGAATCACGTCTGAAAATGCTCTGTCTCCTGGCTCTGTTGGATACCAATAAGGCCCGGCGATCGCTCTAACATTCTCCCAAAATTTATTAAAAGCCAACAATGGAGAAGTAGTATCTTTTAAGGTTTGATTGCGAAGAACTTGGGCTTGCATATTTTATAATAATTACGTCGAAAATTTTCTATTACTGTATCACTGAAGTCAAGGTAAATATAGCCGGAAAATATTGTTGGATAAGCTTTTTAGCTATTGCTTTTTTAGAAATCATCCAAGCCTAGTTTGCTTTGAGTAAGACATCCTCTCAGACCTTCGGCAAAGCTGAGGTCGATATAGCTGCGATACCTGCGGTGGGACTAGCCAACGCAACTTCATCAATCACATCAGGTAGTTCATCTTCCACAAGTCGTAGGCGAGGGTAGAAGTAGCTAATACAAGTTGCTGAAATAGTCAAAATTCCTATGATGATGCACAGAAGCCCCATACCACGACCTGTACCGACACGAATAATTTGTCCGATACTACCCGCTAATAAACCATCAGTAGCCATTAAGGGTTCAAACACCTTTTCTGCCAAAGGCCCTATCGTAATATAGCCTAGAGGTAAACCTACAGCTTCGATCGCTCCTTTAATAGAAAAAACTCTACCCTGCACTAATGGTTCTACTTTCGACTGAAAAATAGCTTGTGTTGAACTAGCAATTATTGGTCGGATCAAAAAGAATAAGAAGATGCCGACAATGAAGACAAAAATAGAAGCTTGCAAGCCGGCAACAATAAGAAACACACCTGTGAGCAACATACAGCTATATATCGTATTCATATTACGCTCTAGACCTCCCCAGATACCAATCAGTAAACCCCCTGCTAAAATAGCAACGCCAAAGAGCGAAAGAATAGTCCCTAAAACTGTTACGGGAGCAAAAGATAACACCAGAGGTATAGTGATAACCTGAACACATCCTACAAGAAAAAGGCTATAAGCTGAAATGATTAACACTCCTAGTAGTCCTGGTCGAGCCAATAAATAGGTTAATCCATAAGTTGTTTCTTTGAGAAAAGAACTTTCCTCAATTGCAACAGCAGGAGTGCTGGATTTAGGAAACTGAAGCAGCAACAAAAGAATAATACTCAAAAATACGGTAGTTAAATGCAGCACAATAATCCCTTGCAGAGAAATCATCCCTAACAAGATACCTCCTAAAGGTGGTGCGACAAGCCGCGCTGTACCGTTCATGAAACTCAGCATTCCATTAGCACGACCAAGGTGCTGTTTTGGTACTAATAGGGTTATGGAAGCGATGAAAGCGGGTATCTGAAAAGCCATGAAGATAGCACCGAAGGTATTAGCTAAGTAAATATGCCACACTTCCAATCTACCGATGATAAATAAAGCACCGATCGCCACTATTGCTAAAGTTGCAAATAAATCGCTGAGAATCATTGTCCATCTCCGATCCCACCGATCCACTAATAACCCAGCTACAGGTGCAAGTAAGATCAGAGGTAAAGTATTGGAAAGGGTAATAAGAGCAAATTGGGTGACAGAACCGGTCTGTTCATAAACCCAAACATCCAAAGCAAATGCGGTGATGCTGCTACCAATACATGCAATCAGCTGTCCCACCCAAACAATGATAAACAGTTTCATCTCACGGAAAATAGTCAGTGGGTTTTTTTCTATACTTGCTAACACGATAAACTCCTAAGTGTATGCATATTCAAACTTTTCATATTGCTTGATATTGGTGCAATAGCTTTTGCGCCTGATGATCCCAATCAAACTTTTCAACTACTTGGCGGTTTCCAAGTTCTCCCATTGCAATTCTGAGATTGTCATCTAAAAGCAGCCGCAGCATTGCGTCAGCTAAAGCATCCACATTCCCGCGTTCGACCAATAACCCTGTTTTCCCATCCTCTATCAGTTCGGGGAAAGCACCCCCACGGGTAGCAATAACAGGCAATCCCATTGACATTGCTTCGATAATCGGCATTCCAAATGCCTCATTCCAAACAGATGGAAAAATAAATATATCTGCTTGCTGATAATACTCAAATAGCTCGAAATGGGGAACTTTGCCCAGAAAACAAACCGAACTGACTGCGTTAGAAGCAATTCGCTTTTGCAATTGCTCCCGATAGCTACCTTGGTAATAAGGAAGAATATTCTGAATTTGCGGATCTTCTCTATCAAGTGTGTACCACGGTACTAATGCGGTTTCTGAACCGACAAGTTTTAGCTGTACTTGGGGATAATGAGACACTACTTTATTAAAGGCATCAATTAAAACGTGTATACCCTTCTCTGGTGAAATTCTGCCCACAAAAAGAATTTGTTTAATATCTTTTTTCTTGGCTTCTTTATTGTGATGATTAGGGACGGCGAAGTGACGAGTATCTGCACCGTTGTATAAAGTTTGGCTGTTAACGTGAGGCAAGTATTTATGAACCTGATTTTTTAGATAATCGCTGCATCCAATTACTAAATCGACTGACTTAAGGTGCTTTTTAACCATTATTGGATCGAACAATGGGAGAAAATCACTATGTATATGTAAGACAATTTTTGCTTGTGGGTTATAGGCACGCATGAGGGGAACGAATTGAAAAACAATGTTCATGTGAATTACATCACATTGCTGTGCTTTAATATCCTTAGCAACTTGTCGGTAAAATTCACAATAAAATAATTTTGAGGCATAAAAAGGTCGTTGAGGATGAGATATGTTCCAGATATCAAGAAAGTTTAATGGTTCTAATATTTTATCAAACCATGATTCGGGAATGCGGCGATAGGTAATGCCATCTTCGTGATATTCCAATTCTTGATAGTGACCTTTTGAGCCATAGAATAAAACTTCATGACCAGCACGAGCTAAACGTCGCGCCAACGCATAAGATACTAAGCGGATTCCTCCAGTTTTAGGGGGTTCGGCTAGGGTGACAGGATAATCGAAGAAGGCAATTTTCATAATTAATTAGATGTTTGTTTTAGGTAAAAGCTAGATATAATACAATTTAGTTAAGTTAAGCATTTCTTCCTTCTTTTCTTTCTTTCTTTCTTTTTCTTTGTGTCCTTTGCGTCCTTTGCGGTTCGTTTAAAAAATTCACTTTGACAAATAGTTAAACCTTAAGGGACTCACAAGAAATAAATTATCCAAATAAACGAACCACAGAGACAAGGCAGCGCGGTCTTGGGGGTTTCCCCCATGAGCGACTGCCGCGCAGAGAACACAGAGAGAAGAAATAGAGAGAATTTTTGGGATATTTTTGTATTTGGAAGTCACTGACTGAACTGGATTTAAATAGAATGAGTTGTTAATCGGGTGTTTGAAATTAGGATTTTTCTCACCCAAAGGCGCAAAGAAGAGAGCAATAGTTTTTTTGTCTAGTTAATATACAAGTTAAATAATTGTGTTTTATTGTGCAAAAATATTTGAAAATAAGTGGATCTAGTTTGGAAGTTTTAAGTTAAGAAATTGCTGATGAAAACTATTTGTTTACCATCCGGTCGATTGATGCCAGTATTGGGAATGGGGACTGCGGGATTGGGTGAAGCGATCGCCCAGCGTGACAATGAGATTGCTGCTTTGCGTCGTGGAATCGATTTAGGGATGACGTTGATCGATACGGCAGAAATTTACGGTGAGGGGAGGGCAGAAACGTTAATTGGCGAAGCGATCGCTAATTGTCGTTCATCAGTCTTTCTCTTGAGTAAGGTTGCGCCTCGTAATGCGATTGGGCAAGGGGCGATCGCAGCTTGCGAGAATAGTTTACGGCGCTTGCAGACAGATTTTATCGACCTTTATTTGCTGCATTGGCGGGGGCCTGTAACGTTATCAGAAACGTTGGCAGCATTTGAGACGTTGAAACAATCTGGCAAGATTCGAGATTATGGCGTTGGTAATTTTGATGTTGAGGACATGGAAGAAGCCAGCGCTTTACCTGGAGGTGAAGCCATTGCGACAAATCAAATCCCCTACAATTTGCAGCATCGCAATGGTGAATGGAAGCTATTATCCTGGTGTCGGCACAGAGGAATCCCGGTAATGGCGCATTCGCCTTTGTTACAAGGTGAACTACTCAAACATCCCAAATTGCAATCAATTGCCCAACAGCGCGGGGTAACAGTTGCACAAGTGGCGATCGCTTGGTTGTTGCATCAAGAGGTGATAGTTTTTCCCAAAGCCAGCAGTATCTCCCACGTTGAACAGAATCGCGCTGCCCTCGATTTGCAGTTAACAAAAGAAGAATTGAGTGCTTTAGACGTTGCTTTTCCCCCACCATCTGCACCTATTGCACTGCTTGATAATTGGTAACGGAATAATTCGTAATTCGTAATTCGTAATTCGTAATTTAAGAAGTTTCTGGGGAGAACAGGTGATTTACTTTTTCATTGAGGATTATTAAATCTTTTTGCTAAATCTTCAGTTTTGTGTTTGTAATATTCCTTTGTAAGGATTGGCGGGTATTTAGGAGATTTGCCTGGTTCTAAGCAATTTTCAATGCAGGCGATTTCTGTATCATCGCCAGGAGAGAGAAAGAAAGCTAAGGAGTATCTTTCTGGAAGACTACGGGCATCGGGTGGCATTAGTACCCGATGTTTGGTAGCAGGGAATTTATCGTTTGTCCATCGCTGCATGACATCTGCGATAAAAACTATCGGTGTATTAGGGAGTGGGGGCGCAGCAATCCATTCTCCGGCATTAGTACATACCTCTAGTCCGCCATTTTCATCCTGAAATAGTAAGGAAAGACTTCCCCAATCTGTATGTTCCTCGAAGCGGGCTTCTCCGGGTGATGGTGGTTCTGATACTTCATAGTAGCGATGTAAAAGCCCATAGTCGGCTTGTTGAGGATGGCGATCGCTAAAGTAAGATTCTGGTAAGTTTAGGGCAATGGCGATCGCTTTGAGGATGCTATTACCGGCATCATGACAAGCTGTAAATAATTGCTGCACAGCATGGCTAAAGGCGGGATGCTGTCCCAGGTGTTGATGAACCTGTTGCGCCACTGGGGAATCTGTATCGATCTGTTCTGTTAAAACAGCTTCGCCGAAGACGAATGCTTCCCGAAAGTCACCATTATACTTAGTGTAAAAATATCCGAGAGCCGCGCCATCCTTCCAAGCTAGTTGTCTTTTTTCTGCCTCTGGTAGCGCAAAGAAGCCATTAGCATTACTAAAGGCTTGGTCAATTGCATTTTGAGGTACACAGTTTTTCAGGTAAAAACAGCCAACTTGTTGAATGGACTGTAAGACTTGCTCGGCAGTAAACTGATGGAAATCAAGGATGGGAATCTGCGTAGCAGTGGTAGTTTTTTGTTCGAGTTCTTGAATTAAGTTCATAAGTCAAAAGTCGGTGGATTATAAACGCAAAGGGGCGCAGAGGGAAGCCAGAGGTATGCAGAGTTAGACTCAACTACGTCCGTATTTTGTGGCTCGATCTTTGGTTCTATTCAAGAGATGATCGCCTACAAAAGTTGAGGGATATTTGGGAGATTCATCTGCCTTTAAGCAACTTTCTAAACAAGTGACTTCTACTTCGTAATTAGGAATCACAAAAAAGCTAAATGAGTATCTTTCTTTTACTTTCTGGAAATTAGTCGGTACGGAAACTCGGTGAGGTGTGGCGCAAAATTTATCGTTTGTCCATCGTGACATCATATCTGCCGCCATTACCAAAACTGTATTAGGAACTGAAGAGGTGGTGATCCACTCTCCTTGAGGTGTGTATACTTCTAGCCCTCCGCCTTGATCCTGAAATAGTAAGGTGATGCTGCCTAAATCAGTGTGTTCAAAAAAGCGAGTTTGTCCTGTTTTTGGCGCTTGGGAGATATTGGGATAGTAATTGAAAACTCCGGCGTGGTTTTGCTGAGAATGTAAATCGGTAAAGTAGGAATTTGGTAGTTGTAGGCTAATCGCAAATGCTTCTAGGATATTCAAAGCACATTCTTGGCTAGCTTGAAAGAATTGCTGCAAAACTTGACGAAATTCCGGCGGATTTTCTGGCCATTGATTAGGGACATCCAAGGACTCTGTATAATCGTCAGCCCCGGATTTGTTTGGGTCAAATTCATTAGCAAAACTAAAGGACTCATGTAATTGTCCTGGTTGATCGCCAATGAACATTTTCTCAAAGGGTATGTAACCCCGACTTCGCCCAGTTACTGCTGAGGCTACTTTCTCTTTTTCTGCTAATGGGAGTGTAAAAAATCCCTCGGCTTGGGTAAAGGCTTGGTCAATTAAAGTTTGGGAAACTCCATTTTTTAAATAGAAGCAGCCCATTTCTTCAATAGCGCGAGCAATTTGGTTTGCAACTGCTGCTTTAGCCTTGGTGTCAACTGTAACAAATGGATAGAAATCAATAATGGGAATCTGTGATGTAGCAGTTGTTTGCTTTGCCAGTTCATTGATTGAGGTCATAATTATACAATTCCTAGAAAATTGATGATTTTTTATTGGGTTTATTGATAACGTTTCTGTTTTCTAAAAAAATCAATTATTCTTCACGCATTAAATCACAAGTGCTGCATAGTGGAATTGCATTAAATTCATATTCATCTGTTCTGCCAAGATAATCTTTAACAGAACCAACAATACCTGTTCCGTTTACATCTATACAACAGGTATTGATGCTTCCATCCCACAAAACTACAACTCGCTTTTTAGTTTCAAAAATGCAAGTTTTATACTTTTCTATCGTACTAGTTAAACTTCGACTTGATGTGGTTTTAGAATTAACTTGTCCAGCCCAATCATGCTTTTCCTGCTGATGAGGATTATAGGTATAGACGATAGACAAAGGAATAGAATTTTCCTTAAACATTTCTTGAATACGCTCTTTCTGCCCAGCAAGATGTTCTGACAGATAAATTTCACGCACACCTAATTCAGACAAGCGCCATGCCTTTTCCTCATCAAGGAGTATACCGTTGGTTATAAAATTACATTCAATTCCCTTCGTTTTCGCATAAGAGATAAAATCGAATAATTCTGGATGAAGTAAGGGTTCCCCAAAATTATTAAGAAATAAATCTTTTTGTCCACATTGTATTGCTAATTCAACAACATCTACAAATGTAGAAGAAGACATATTTCCTTTTGCTCTACTTTGAGATGGATGAGGACAGTAAGAGCAAGTTAGATTACAAAAATTGGAAATTTCAACTTGATAGATATACATACTTTTGAACCCGTAAAATATTAACAACTACTCAATACAATCATTCATTTGTGGGTGGAGTGCATGAGTTTAGTAACACTTGTGGTATACAGCGCGATCGCCACCTGCAACAAAGGTGTCAATGCAGTCTATCCCACGAGAAACCGCAGCCGGTGCGGAAGTAGAGTAACCACCGAGATGCTGCCAATCGCTCCAGACTGAACCATCCCAACTCTTGCGGTACATTGCACCATCACAGCCAACAGTAAAAATATCTAGCCGATTTTCAGCAACAGAAGTGGCGGCGACACCATACTGGCAATACCCTCCCAGGTTTTCCCAACCACTCCAAGTTGAGCCATCCCACCCCTTATGATAAATCGCGCCATCCCCCCCTAAAACAAAGGTATCAATGTAGTCTGTGCCGCGAGAAACCGCAGCCGGTGCAGCAAGACAGTAACCTCCGAGATTGTTCCACTCATCCCAGGCTGAACCATTCCAACGCTTGTGGTACATCGCGCCATCAATCCCGACGGCAAAAATATCCAGCCGATTCTCACTACCAGAAGCGGCGGCGACACCATAGTGGGAATACCCGCCAAGCTTTTCCCAAGTACTCCACTTTGAACCATCCCACCATGTGCGATATGTAGCGCGATCGCTACCCAAAACAAAGGTATCAATGCGATTCAGTCCCCAAGAAACCGCAGCTGGCGAGGAAATACAATAACCACCGAGTCTTTGCCAATCGCTCCAAGTTGAGCCATCCCACCACTTATGCCATAGAGGGCCAATACTCGCCGTCAGTAAAACATCCAGCCGATTTTCTGACCAAGAAGTGGCTGTAACACCATACTGGCAGTATCCGTCTAAATATTCCCCATCAGTGGAAAATATTGGCATATCTTCTTTAGAGGCGGGACTCATCGCCGGAAATGGCATACCCCGATCCTGAGAAATTGCTGCTGTAGTTAAATAGCTTCTTGTCATTTGCCTCTTCTCTTCCTTCTCTTCCTTCGCGTCCTTTGCGTCCTTTGCGGTTCGTTAAAAAAATAGACTTTGGCAAAGGTTAAACCTTAACTGAATCGTATCTAGATTAGACTTTTCCACCTACGCTATACCACTTGTGGTAGACAGCCCGATCGCTACCCAACACAAAAGTATCAACACGGTTCAAAGCCGAAGCAACCGCAGCCGGCGCAGCAATAGAATAGCCGCCGAGATTATTCCACCCAACCCAGTTTGAGCCATCCCAGTACTTCTGGTACACTGCACCGTTACGAGCAATGATGTAAATATCTAGGCGATTTTCAATTCCAGAAGCAGCCGCAACACCATACTGGGAATAGCCACCGAGTTTTTCCCAACCACTCCAGCTTGAACCATCCCAATACTTTTGATAGATGGCGCGATCGCTACCCAAGGCAAAGGTGTCAATCCGGTTTAATCCCCAAGAAACCGCAGCTGGTGTTGAAATACAGTAGCCCCCCAGCCTTTCCCAATCACCCCAGATTGAGCCATCCCAAGACTTTTGGTATATGGCTCCATCCCAGTTGACGATAAACAGATCCAGCCGATCTCCCCAAGAAGCAGCCGCGACACCGTACTGAGAATATCCCCCAAGATTTAGCCAATCGCTCCAGGTTGAACCATCCCACCCTTTATGATATACAGAGCGATCGCCTCCAATCACAAAGGTATCAATCCGATTCTCTCCTCTGGCGATCGCAGCTGGTGCAGAAACACAGTAGCCTCCCAGCCTTTCCCAATCACTCCAGACTGAGCCATTCCACTTTTTTTGATAAACAGCGCTATCTTTGCCAATGCTAAAGACATCTAGCCGATTTTCTGCCCCCGAAGTGGCAGCAACACCGTACTGAGAATACCCGCCAAGATTTTCGCCATCCATCGCAAAAGATGGCATATCTCCTAACGAAGCAGCCCCCATCATCGGGTATGGGGTTGGTGGAGGATAGGGCATACGTACCGAAGCGTCTTGAAGTTCCATTTCCAACGGTGGCATCTGGTTAGATATTTCCTCGGCGGTTGTTTGGCTCATTGTCATTTGCTTTTAATTTTTTCAAAACTAAGTTAATAACTTGGAAGCTAAATTAATTACGAATTACGAATTACGAATTACGAATTATCTAGAGTATCTAAAATTACCTT
Organism: Nostoc sp.; assembly: GCF_036919895.1. Lineage (GTDB taxonomy): Bacteria > Cyanobacteriota > Cyanobacteriia > Cyanobacteriales > Nostocaceae > Nostoc. The sequence goes on along the minus strand of NZ_JBALBW010000125.1, from coordinate 56,473 downwards.
GGCAGCTAATTGATGTCCCGCAGGATTCCAATGACCATCGATATCAAAGTAAAGCTTTTCTGGCGTGCTATTTTTTCTAAAATCATCAGTTAGATTGACACAAGTTACATCTTGTGATTTTGCAACGTCACATAAACGCTGATAGCCAATCTCTTCATTTTTGAGCAAATCTACATTCTCAGGAAATAATTGGACGTAATCTTTGATATAAGTTGATTCTTTTGAAGGTACAAGAAAAACAAACAGCTTAACTTGATTTTCTTTGGTCAAACGAATGATTCGTGATAATGCCGCTTCTACTTTGACAACACCATTAGATGTCAAATAATCGCTATCTACACCTACTCCTGATTCAGGTGTTGCCAGCGATAAATTAAATAAAGTTAAACCATTTTTGGCTTCTTTAGAGATAGAAGTTCCAGTTATGACTGGCAAGTTTTTTTTGTTATTTTTCCAAACAAGCTGGTACAAAAATGTTTTTTCATACCAAGGCGAAAAACTTCTTTCTTTCAGTGTATTATATATCTTTTGACCAATATCTGAAGAATAATTAGTTAAATCATTAGCAACTATAGATAAGATTACATTGTGAGGTTTATATTTGGCGATCCATTCATTAAATAATGTTTCGTATTGGGCAAAAGAATAGCCCGGAACACCTAAATTAATTACTGGCTGCTGCAATTCTGATTCCACAAGTCTGGGAAATGTTTTTTCCTCACTGACCCATTGACCCCATGTAAAGGAATCTCCAACAAAATACAAGTTAGATTTTGTGTAATCTCTTCCTAGATTACGAAATCCATAACTATCAGTATTAGCAACTTCTGTAACTTTCGCTTCTTGCCAAACAGTTTTAAAATCCTTCAGGTTTGATTTTGGCTTGTAGCCTAATTGAGCATCAGGTTGAATAAACTGATAAAAAATTTGCGCCTTGGACTTTTGCGGGGCAGCAACTCCGGTAGTAATGGCAAAACTTTCGACGATTAACAGCCCAACCATAACTCCAGCCAGCATGAGCAATAAATTTTGTAGCCAAGGCTTTATTTCTCCCATCAATTCCTACTCTTATAATTACGAATTACGAATTACGAATTACGAATTGTTTACACAGTGTTTTAGCAACAATTTCCCCTGCTAGCTGATGTCCCAAAGTATTCCAATGTCCATCGCAGCGAAAAGCATTATCAAATCCATGTAAGCAAACATTATTCTGCTCGGCATAAGCCTGAAAAGATTGTCCTAAATTGATAGTAGTAAAACCTTCCCGTTCTCCTAATCCTGTTATCCGTTTTTCTGGATAAAACCAATCTGTAACTCCTGATATTTCCTGATGATCGCGCACGGTAGAATCAGGATTAACTTGCAGCGCAGTTGTTAGCATCACTACAGCAAAATTCGCTTTTTTGGCAATCGCTTCATTATGCATTAAGCGAATTAGTTCTTCTGTTTGTTGCCATGCTTGTTGCCATTCAGGATCAGTTGCAGTATTATATGCAAGCCATTCTGTTTGCTTCCAGACATTTTGCCATTCTGGGTCAGTTAACGGAGACAGTTTTGCAGGTTTGGTTCCCGACTGGAGGTCTTGTTTTTTATTATCTTGATGAGGAAGTGGTAAAGCATATTTGGCTTGTTTTAAAAGCTGTAAAATCCGTAAACGATCTTGAACTTGCAGATAAGCCTGATGCCACGATGACTTTTGTGAGCGATAAATATCCATATTCACAAACGAGTCATCAAGCACCCAATCACCATCTCGATCGACAAAATAGGGTTTCATAAGGGCGCTATTATCCATAGCAGTCTGACTCACCATTTTTTCGGTGAGACTGCGGGAGTTGTTGATGACATCGTTACCTGGATAAAAATTCAGAAGTACGAGGTCTGGTGAATATTTCCAGACCTTTTCTCGCAAGGCGATCAGTTCTTGATCGGTTCCATAACCATTCACTCCGAAGTTCATCACTTCTACGTCACGACCTGCTAGGGTGGGACAATTTTTCAGTTCACGTTCGATAACGGCGGCGATTCCTTGTGCTTGTGGTACTTGGCGTGCTTCTGTAAAAGAATCTCCGAGCAAGGCTATACGGATGGTATTCTCTGGCTTAACTGGGGAATGTTCTCGGTCGTGAAAGCCCTCACTGTTGTATTGGATATAGGCTTCCCCTTCGTCATGCACCCACCCAGCCGCATAAGGTCGTCCTGCCCAACCTCTATGTTGATCAAAGGTATAGAATGTCTTGTATTCAATGCCAGCAATGCGTAAGCCAATTTCCACGACAGCCAGCCCTAAAACAATTCCGCCTAGCAATAAGGCTAAGGTCAGTGTCACCGCTACCCACCGCTTTAATGACGATGTTACCACCTCGCATTCCTCAAAATAGTGTGTAAATAAAGGGTGCAAGTACGGATGACTGTGCGAAGACAATCAGAAGTCCTAAAAGCAATAGTGTGCCGATAAGTGGAAGCAAAAAGAATTTTTGGCGCTCTTTGAGAAAGCCCCATAAATCTTTGAGGAAATCTTGTGTTGTTTCAAACATTAGAAAGGTTTCTCCATTCTTTCTCTAGGTTTTACTTGACTGATAATCCGATAGGTTTCTAAATCAGCATCTAACTTTTTTTTCATAGTGTCTTGGTGAAATACACCCCGCATCACTAAACCCATTGGCATTAATAAAGCATAGAAAACAATGCTCAAAATGATCCGCGTATTAATCCAGCCTAAAACTAGGCCAATTCTCATCCAAATTTGGTAAACACCATTGAGGGTAGAGGGGGCAACGATCGCCCACACCCAAAGAATGCTAGCAATTACCCAAGGTAAAATGGGTAAAGACTCATGGTGTATGAGGGGCAGTAGACTACCGAATAAGCCAGCCGCGATCGCACCGCCAAGCAGTCCAAAATCCCGTAGTCCTTTCCGATCGAGTTGTTGTATTTCGTTCATCGGCGTTAATCTAATTCAAATTCTGTTTTCCAAGATTCATCTTTCTGTACCTGGGGTTGGTTCGATTTGGTAAGGAGAAAGTTCTCCAATACCAAGTAATCCATCTCTGTTCTCATAAAACAGCGATAGGCATCTTCTGGGGTACACACAATCGGTTCACCTCGGACATTAAATGATGTGTTGACCAAAACTGCACAGCCGGTTTTAGCCTGAAAATGTCGCAGCAGTTCATAGTACCGAGGATTGGTTTGTTGATGAACAGTTTGAATCCGCGCCGAATAATCTACATGAGTGATGGCGGGAATTTGCGATCGCTTCACGTTTAACTTATCTATGCCAAACAACTCCTCCTGTTCTGTTGTCATGGGAATCCGCAACTCGGCTTTGATTGGTGCAACCAAAAGCATATAAGGGCTGGGACGGTCAATCTCAAAGTAATTGGAAACCTGTTCTGCTAAGACAGAAGGGGCAAAGGGACGGAAGGATTCGCGGTATTTTATTTTCAGGTTCATCACCGACTGCATCTTAGAACTGCGAGGATCACCGATAATCGAGCGACCACCTAACGCCCGTGGGCCAAACTCCATCCTGCCAGAGAACCAACCCACAACATTCCCTTGCTCTAGAATTTCAGCAAGATGAGGCATGAGTTTATCATCTTCGAGATGTTGGTAGGGCGCATTCACAGACTGGAGATAGTCTTGAATCTCTGTTTTCCCAAAGCAAGGGCCTAGATAGCCGCCCCGCATGGCATCCCCATCGTGAGGAATGCGCGGCTTTTCATGATACTGATGCCAAATAGCTAATGCTGCCCCAACTGCTCCCCCTGCGTCTCCGGCGGCGGGTTGAATCCAAATATCCCGAAAATCTGTTTCTCGCAAAATGCGTCCATTGGCAACGCAATTCAGGGCAACTCCACCGGCTAAACAAAGATAGTCTGTGTCCAGTTCCTTTTTAACTGTTCTTGCCAAACGCAAAACGACTTCCTCGGTAACGTATTGGATAGAACAAGCTATATCCATTTCTCGCTGGGTGAGTTTTCCCTCGCTTTGGCGTGGTGAACCACCAAACAATTGATGAAATTTTGGGGTAGTCATGGTCAACCCCGTGGTGTAGTTGAAGTAGTCCATATTCAACCGAAATGTCCCATCTTCTTTGAGATCCAAAAGATGGTTGAGGATATGGTCTACATATTTGGGTTCACCGTAGGGCGCTAAACCCATGAGTTTGTATTCGCCAGAGTTGACCTTAAAACCCGTGTAGTAGGTGAAGGCAGAATAAAGTAGCCCTAAAGAATGGGGAAAATCAATTTCCCATTGAGGAGTGAGTTGGTGGTCTTCTCCTAACCAAACCGAGGTGGTTGCCCATTCTCCGACTCCATCTAGACACAGCACCGCCGCCCGATCAAAGGGACTGGGGAAAAAAGCAGAAGCGGCGTGCGCTTGGTGATGTTCAGTAAATAAAAGTTGGGGCAATTGCGTTTTTTTGCAATCTCCGAGGGTCGCCAGTTCCTTTTTTAACAGCGTTTTAAGGTAAAGTTTTTCTTTTAACCAAACTGGCATTGCTGCAATAAAGGAACCTAATCCCTTGGGCGCGTAGGCGAGATAGGTTTCCAGTAGTCGCTCAAATTTGACCAATGGCTTATCGTAGAAAACGATTTGGTCTACTTCTGATAATCCAATACCTGCTTGTTTAAGACAATAGGCGATCGCACCTTTAGGAAATCTCGCATCATGTTTTTTGCGAGAAAAACGCTCTTCTTGAGCGGCGGCAACAATGTCACCATCCACAACTAAGGCGGCGGCACTATCGTGGTAATAAGCTGAAATTCCTAAAATACGCATTTTTTATATAAAACCCCCATTTTTATTTGTTCCCTATTCCCTATTCCCCATTCCCTATATCATTCAATTTCCATAGACCCAAACTTTTTTGTGGATAGTCTTTTCTTTCAGTCGTTTTTTCATCAATAATTTCGAGCATATCGGGAAAGTTGTACGGAGGTAATTTTAAATCGATTGCTCGCCAATCACCTGTAACAATGTCTTTATTTTCAAGTATTCCCGGATAGGTTGTAGTTAAAAGATATTTAGAATTGCTTTTTTTAAAGTTTTTAATTACAGCAAGAGCATCTTTAAATGAAAGATGTACTAGACAATCTCTACAAAAAATCATATCGACTTGAGGGAGTGCATCTGCTGCTAAGTCAAGATTGATAAATTCTCTGGACTCATTGCCATAAAGACGTTGATTTTTGGTAACTAATTCGGCAACAATATCACATCCGATGTATCTATCTAGATTTAATTCTGCTTCTTTTAGCCAATAAAAATCTCCACAAGGAGCATCGAGCATTCTCTTGACATTAAGCTTTTCCAACAAGACTGGTATTTCTTTAATGATGACCGAAGTTTGTCGAAGATTAGATCCTCTGCCAGAAATAGAGTCGCGATCGCCCCACCTATTTCGATAATATATATCATTAAAAACTTCTTTTCTGTTTTTACCCCGAAACGATAAAAGCATCAATTCATATTGAAAATTAAATGACAAATAGTTAAAGAAAGATTTGATGGGATATAAAATGGTATTCTTGCTCATAGTTTTTAATTTCAAAAAAGGTTTTTTGCTAAGAGATACTAAAATTGAAAGTAGACAAAGGCTTGAGGATTGATTGCTGCAAACCGAAGTATTGTTGAAACTAACATCCCATAGAAAACAGCAAAACTCCATTTAGGAATTTTTTGCCACCAGTCTGCAAACCAACCCTTATAGGCTGCCCAGTGCATAATAATTAAAGGTATGAAAATCCATCCAATTTCGACGTTTATGTTTTGAGAACCAAGAGAATTAAAGAATAAAAAGCTTTTCTCTACTTGCATAGCACTGGCGATATCATTGCTCCGAAAGAAGATTGCAGAGGCACAAAACCAATAAAATGTCATAGGAAGACCAACGATATTTCTTAGTGGCAAGAATCGCTTATAGGGAGCAAGCCACGATGACCATTGCTTGTGAACAATTAAAGCGATTCCATTCAATCCCCCCCAAACTACAAAATGCCAAGCAGCACCATGCCAGAATCCAGACGTAAGCATCAAAATGATAAGATTTCTAGACCTAAAGATTTCTGTGCGTTGTTCTCTTGGTCGCATTTTCATCAAAGGGCTATAAATATAGTCTCGTAGCCACGTGAAGAGGGTAATGTGCCAACGTTGCCACAACTCAGTAATATTACTGGAAAGGTAGGGGAAATTAAAGTTGAGAGGTAGCTTATATCCAAGTAAACCTGCACAGGCGATCGCCATATCTGAATAGCCAGAAAAGTCGCAGTATATTTGGATAACGAAAGAAATCACAGCAATCCAACAACTTAAGGCGGTATAAATCTCTGGATTAGTAAAATACTGGTCTACTAAAGGAGAAAGATTATCCGAAATACAAGCTTTCTTAAAATATCCCACCAAAAAAAGCGTTAAACATCCCCGAAAATCAACTTCGTTTAAATTTTTCGGGGTTAGCAGTTGAGGCAAAAAAGTAGATGCGCGGACAATGGGGCCTGCAACCAGTTGAGGGAAAAAAGCTACAAATAGAGAAAAATCCCAAAAATTTCTAATAGGTTTGAGTTTACCCAGATACGCATCAATTGAATAGCTCATAGTTTGAAACGTATAAAAACTAATGCCTGCTGGCAGAATAATTTCTAAAGTTGTAATACTAACAGGTAGACCTATAAAAGTTAATAAGTTTGAGGCAGAATCAGCGAAGAAGTTATAGTACTTAAAAAATCCTAATAATCCTAGATTTACAACTAAACTGAGTACCAACCATGCTTGGCGCTGCTGCTGATTGAGTGGTTTACTTAACAGCGCATCCCAAGAAAATAAGTTTATCCATCCGTTCTTAGTTTCTTCTTTCTCTACTGCTTCGCTTGTTTGAATCTCTTGTCCTACTGTTGAATAATCAACCTGTGGTCTAGATAGCATCAAACCGACAAAGTAATCAACGACTGTTGAAAGCAAAAGCAAAGAAAGAAAACGCCAATCCCAAGCACCATAGAAGATATAGCTACAGACTAGCAACCAGGTTTTACGATTATTGTGTTTCTGTAAAGCCCAGTAGACGCAGAAAATAATAATAAAGAAAAAGAGGAAACGAAATTCTGTAAAAACCATGTTTATTCTAATGGATAAATTAACTTATACAAATCACTTTTGACTTATGGATATAGGCGATTGATGATATATTTCCTTTTGAGATAACTTAAGATGTTCAGAAAATTCTACCGCTAAAGCGCGGGTAAATTCTTGAGCGCCTTGGTGATTTAAATGCCTACTATCAGATCGGCGATTGACTTCATATAAATTAGTGAAAGCATTAGGATTGTTAAAAGCAAATAAATTAGAAATATACCCTTTTTTGTAAGCTTTTGTGATAGCAGAATTATCAAAATCAGTATTTAATACTGGAGGAATAAAGAAAATTGGTTCAATTTTAGTTTTAATTATTTCTTGTTGATTCTTAATTCTATAGTCTATATTTGTAAGCATTCTAATTGCATGGGAATTAAGAGGATATGTATATTTACCTCGAAGAAGATATCCTGATTTTGATTCCTTTAGTTGCTGTTGATAATTATCTAAATTTGACATAAAAAGTTCTCTCCATTTTTCATTATTCTCCAACCAATCCATTGAATAATATCCAGCTTCCTGTATTAATTTTTCAGGAGAGATTCCTTTTGGTAATACTTCAGATTTTTCAGATTTTTGCTGCCAAAAATTAGAAAAATAACCAATTCCTAGCCATCGATACAAAAAACTTACTGAGTTTGCATAAAAACCACTGAATTTATCTTTCAAAGTAGATGTTGATTCAATGATTAATTGAAAATTCTCTATTGTTTTTAGAGGAGTATGCCAGTAAACATTTTTAGTCGAAGTCGGTGCTTCCTCCATGAAAAAGTCTACTAAGCAGTCTAAAAATATCCATTTTAAGTTGGCTGGTTTTAAAGCTAAAATCTTTTGTAAATAGAAATCAATTTCAGCGACATTGGCCGCCATGATTCCAAAGTTGAAAGACTTGATACTGTTACCGTTTTCTGCCATTTTTTCATCAAATATCTTAGGGATAACTCCTTGGTATGTGGTACTTGGCCCTAAAAAAATAGCATCATAGTCATCTTTGTGTTTAGCAAAATATTCAAATTTAGTAGTGATGTCACCAAGATTTTCAGGAATATTAGAAGCAGGTGAAACCCTATTTAGTAAACCAGCACTGGAAATCAAGGCAAGGATAAAAATTATGCTATAAAAAAACATAATTATTGGTTTTAGTATGGTTTTTTCCCAAGTATTTACATTCATTATCAGTTATTTTGAGGTAAAGTCTTTATTTTTTACTCAGGCAGAGCGCAGAGAAAATTAAGTTTGATTTTTTGAGGAAATTAGAATTGATGTATTATTGTTATTTCTTTGAGTGTAAAACTCACTCGTCAAAATGGGTGGATATTTTGCAGTTTCATTTGCCTGTAAAGAACTTTCAGGACAGGCAATTTCGGCATCATTATTAGGAGAGGCAAAAAAAGCGAAGGAGTATCTTGGTTGGATATCTTGGGATGAAGATGGTATTGCAACTTGGTGTTTTGTGGCATAAACTTTATCGTTAGTCCATCGTTGCAAAATTTCTCCTGCCATCACGACAACTGTATCAGGAATTAGAGGAACTGGAACTCGCTCTCCAGTTTTGGTAAAAATTTCTAACCCTTCTATCTCATGCTGAAAGACATAAGTGATAGTATTTCCATCTGTATGTTCTCCCAGGCGAATATTTTGGTTTTTTTGAGGTTCAGATGCACCAGGATAGTGATGTAATCCCATAGCATGATTTTGTTCAGAATGTAACTCGACAAAATAGGATTCTGGCAGTTTCAAAGCAATAGCTAAGGCTTCAAGAACTTTCAGGGTACTTGTGTGGCAAGCTGCGAAAAATTGCAACATCGTTTCCCGAAACTCTGGCTGATTTTGTAGCCATTGATTCGCTTGGTGAAAAGGATGATCTAGTTTATTCAATTCCTCTGGGTTCATTTCTCTCCCAAAGTAAAATTGTTCGCTGAGTATGCTTGACATCCCCATCTGGATATATCCTCGGTGACACTTTTCTGTTAAATCTATCTGTTTTTTGTCTTCTAACGGCAGTGCAAAAAAATGCTTGGCTTGAGCAAATGCTTGAGCAATCAGAGTTGCGCTTATCTGATGATTTTTCAAGTAGAAACATCCCACCTCCTCTAAAGCACTGGCGATTTGAGCAGCAACGGCTTCCTTGACATGGGTATCACTAGTAATAAATGAATGAAAGTCAATGAGCGGAATTTGTGTTGAAACGATAGATTCTTTTGGAAGTTCGTTGATTGAGATCATCATTAAAAAGTTCTAAAAATGAGGTATGAATCAGGATTTATAAACCTAGCACTGCTAAGTCTCTACATTTTTTTTTGGAGATGATTATTTTTCGGATGTATAGCTTCCTGTTGGGACTTGATTCATATATTCATGGGTGCAAATTGGTGGATAGTTGGGTATTGCGTTTGCCTTGACGCAATTTTCTAAGCAAGTAATTTTGGCATCGTAATCAGGAGACTCAAAATAGATAATTGAGTACCTGGGATTACTAGGAAATTTGGAAGGTAGGGGAACTCGATGTTTGGTAGCGGGAAACTTATCGTTTGTCCATCGCTGCATTAAATCTGCAAGAATGACTAACACTTTGCCAGGGACGAAGGGGGCTGCAATCCACTCTCCAGCATCGTTGCAAACTTCTAGCCCTGCTGTCTCATCTTGAAATATTAAGGTGATACTGCCGTAATCTGTATGTTCAGCAAACCGCATCTCTCCGGGAGAGGGGGGTTGTTGTAGAGATGGATAGTGATTTATGGAGGTGTTGAAGTTGCGTTCTAGATGGAAATCGGTGAAGTAAGACTCTGGTAGTTTTAAGGCGATCGCCATTGCTTGTAAAATACTAAAAGACGCATCACGACAATTTGTAAAAAATTCTAGCAGCAGTTGGCGAAACTCTTTTTGGTTTTCAGGCCATCGATTCGGTTCACCAAACCCTTGGGGAGTTACACCCGCTTCATGGATTGCAACGTCTAAACCAAAATTGAATGCTTCCAGTAATACTCGCTCTTTACCACGAGCGACATAGCCTCGACTAGTTCCTGGAGCAAGTTTTACTTGATTTTTCTCCTCTTGTGGTGATGCGAAAAAACTCTCTGCTTGAGCAAATACTTGATCGACTAAGGTCTGAGGTACACAATTTTCCAGGTAAAAACAGCCAATTTCTTGAATAGCGCCCGAAATGCGATCGGCAACTGCTTGTTTGGCAACAATATCACCGACTATAAATGGATGGAAATCAATGACCGGAATCGGTGTGGAAACTTGGCGCTCTTGGCGGCTTGGCGGTTCGCTAATTTTCATAATAAAACTGGTATTAATTATTAATAGGATTGGTTTTCAAGTCATAAACATTCCAAAATGTTCCTTGTAAAGCAGAGTGTTTTACCCCCTGAATACGATTTCGCATAGACACCATTGATAATGAATTTACTAGATAAATAAACGGTAAATATTCCTGACTCAGCCTTTGAGTTTCTGCATAAATTTGTTTACGTTGTGCTTCATTTGCTGCTGTACCTTGAATGTAGAGATCATCAATCTTTTGTTCCCAATCTGCTACCTGCTGTCCACTAATCGGTATTTGTCCGGCTTGGGGTTGGCGGTTGAAAAAATGCCAGTTCCCTTTAGTAGACCAAATATTTACTGCTTCGTTGGGTTCTACCGTCATTGGGAAACCATCAATAATCTGACAATCCCAATCCAGACGATTTGCTAATTTGTCTACAACCAATCCCACTCCAATCAAATTCAAATCTACCTGAATTCCTATCTGGCTCAAATCGTCTTGAATTAAAGGAGCCATGTTTTGCAACACCTTATTACCAACATTAGCGGTGAGCGTAAACCGGACTCGATTCCCATTACTATCAAATAACTCACCTTGATTGTTGTATCGAAAACCTGCTTTGAGAAGTAATGTTTTTGCCTTCTCTTGGTTATAGTTGTAGACTGGTAAACCTGCTTGCTGAGAAAGATAGTAAGGACTCTGCACGGCTATGGGTGAATTTTGTAGCGCTCCTACCCCTGCAAATAGGTTGTTGACCATCCGCGGCCGATTGATGCTATAAGCAACGGCTTGGCGGAATGCTACTGTATTGAACCAGCGAGATTTAATCGGATTAACTAAAGGCTGACCATTTCTTAGTCCTGTATTCAAATTAAACATCATCGCTGTGGTTCCTGTTTGAGAACCACCGTTATAAATTGTGAATTTCCCCCTTTTTTCTTCTCGCTTCAATAATGAAAAATAGTTAGGATTTACGTCAATAAAATCAAGTCCTCCAGAACGAAATTGAATTAATGCCGTATCATTATTGCTAACCGTATTTATAACAATACGATCGATATAGGGTTGAGTATGACTTTGAGGATCTTTACGCCAGTAATAGGGATTTTTGCGAAAGGTTATCCGCTCACCTGTAATATATGATTCCAATTTATAAGCACCGTTGCTAACAATTTGGTTGGGTGGAGTATTTGTTCCCCAGGTTGAGAGAAATAGCAGTCTACCTGCTGAGTCTTTTGTGGTGATGCTGGAGCGCAGAATGTGAGCAGGTAAAATTTCTAGTTTTGTTGTGCGAACAAAGGGCGCAAAAGGTTCTGGAAGAGTAAATTCAACACTCAAATTATCCAATTTTTCCACTTTAGGAAAACTGCGTGTTTTACCTATTTGTAAAAAATCTTTGGCATAGGAAGGAATGGCAGGATTCGTATAAATATCTTTATAAGTAAACACCACATCATCAGCAGTTAGCGGTTTACCATCTGACCATTTCAGTCCTTTCCTTAATTTAAAAATAATTCGCTTTTGGTCTTCAGAAATCTCCCACGATCGCGCTAATGCTGGTTTAATTTCTCCTCGACCATTTTCACGAATTAGTCCTTCATAGAGGAAAGTCAAAATTCCGACTCCCTGCTCCATCAACTGAGGGTTAAAGGTGTTGGGTTCGACAGAACTACTAAGAATAATTTGAGAGTTGTTTACTGGTTTGGCAAGCAGATGAGTTTGGAAACAACTAACTACAACAATTGCGAGCATTCCCAGGATAAATCCTAGTAAAATTGGCAATTGCCGTCGGCGGATAGCAGTAAATTTCATCAATCTTTCCATAGTTGTGTCCCCAGAAACTTCATTTACTTACCCTACATGGCGCTGTATCCCCCATCTACCATCAAAATTGCCCCCGTGACATAAGAAGCTGCTTCAGACGCGAGAAATATCACTGGGCCGATGAGTTCCTCTGGTTTTCCGCGTCGCTGCATGGGAATCACAGCACTTAGATGTTGCCGATCATCTTGTGGCGATCGCCGAAATGTTTCAGTACCTTCCATAATGTTGTCTATATAGCCAGGAGCAAAAGCATTAACTCGAATCTGATGATTTGCCCATTCCAGTGCTAGCGATCGCACTAGTAAATTTACCCCTCCTTTTGATGCTGTATAAGCCGCCGAACCACTGATTCCCACTACACCGCCGATTGAAGAGTTCATAATAATTGAGCCGCCTGTCCCTTGTTCGATCATGTGTCGAGCCGCCAGTTGAGCGCAGTGGAAGTATCCTTTGAGATTGATGTTAATGATGTTATCCCACTCTAATTCTTCTAAGTCAGCCGCCGATTTGATGATGTCAATGCCGGCATTACACACCATAATGTCAAGCCTGTGATAGTGCGCCACGGTTTGCTCAATCAGGCGTAAACAATCTTGGCGATTTCTGACATCGGTAGGAATTGCGATCGCTTCGCCTCCAGCCTCCTGAATTATTTGTGCGGTTTTTTCTGCTTCGGTTGCTTTGATATCAGCAATTACAACCTTTGTGCCTACAGATGCTAATCCTTGAGCTATGGATTTGCCGATACCTCTTGCAGATCCGGTGATAATGGCGACTTTTCCTGTTAGGTCAAAAAGGGAGGGTTTCACGGTTTTTTGTTGAGTGTTAAAATGGAATGATACGAACCACAGAGGCGCGACACTGAGGAAAGAGATTGAGAGAGGATTAATTATCGATATTCTGTTGGGTTATGTAGTTACTCCTTTTCTCTGCGTTCTCTGTGTCTCTGCGGTTCGTTTTATTAAATTTTGGATAGTTTGTGCCTGCTGGACAATGGTAGATTTTTCAAATAGGGAAACTAAGGGTAGCTCTATTTGCCAAGCTTTCTCTAATTTGTATGTAAGTTGTAGAACTAGTGCAGAATGTCCTCCAAGGTCAAAGAAGTTATCTTGTGTACTGATATGTTCTAACCCTAAAACTTCTTGCCAAATAGCTAATATGGTTTCTTCAATAGAGTTACTGGGTTCAGTAAATTTATTCTGAAAGTTATTCGCTATTGGTAATTTGTTATTTTGAATTGGTAAATTTTCCCCTTCATTTAAAAAGGGAAGTTCACTAAGGCGTTGCTCAGGATTAGTAACTAGATATTCAAGTAAATTTTGAAAGACTGTTACCATTCTGGCGATGCTAGCAGGTGTAAACAAATCGGTTCTGTAGACTAAAGCGCCTTCAATTCCCTCTGTTGTTTCTTGGAGCGTCAAATTCAAATCAAACTCGGCTGTGTCTTTGGTATCTGTGGCAATAAATTCCTCCTTTAAAGTCAAATTTGCTAGTTTTAAATCATCTTCTGGAGTGTTTTGGAAAACAAACATCACCTGCGCTAGTAGTGTATAACTAGAGTCTCTGACTGGTTGCACTTGTTCTACTAGTTTGATGAAAGGCATTTCCTGATGTGCATACACTCCTAAAGCCACTTCTCGCACCCGCCGCAATAGTTCGCGGAAGGTGGGATTGTCTTCTAAGTTGGTGCAGAATGGCAGTAAATGGACAAAGAAACCAATCAGTCCTTCTGTCTCGGGACAGGTACGATTGGCAACTGTTGTACTCACAATGATGTCTGGTTGTCCTGTGTAGCAGAAAAGTAATGTTTTGAGTGCTGCTAACAAGGTCATAAATAAGGTTACGCCTTCCTGTTGACTCAAGGTTTTGAGTGCTTTGGTTAAGTCTGAAGAAATCACCAATGGATGACGCGCACCTGTGAAGGTTCGCACGGCTGGGCGTGGATAATCGGTTGGTAGTTTTAAAATTGGAGGATTAACACCTAGATGTTGTTTCCAGAATTGCATCTGTGATTCTAAGGTTTGTCCCTGCAATAATTGTCTTTGCCAATGTGCAAAGTCTGCATATTGAATGGGTAACTCTTTCAGGGGGAATTGCTTACTCTGAGAAAAAGCTTCGTAAAGGGTTGCCATTTCTTGGGTTAACACACTAAAAGACCAACCATCAGCAACAATATGGTGGGTAGTGACAACAAGTAAATGCTCGGTTTCACTCAAACGCCAAAGTTTACTCCGTAATAACGGCCCCTGCGCCAAATCGAAAGGCTGCTTAATCTCTTTCTCGGCTTGTCGTTTCGCTTCCGATATATCTTGTACGTCTATGACAACAAAATCAAATACAGGTTCAGAGGAAATTGCATAAACTACTTGTCCGTTTTCCACCTTAAAGGTACTTCGGAAGGTTTCATGTCGGCGGACAATTTCTCTTAAACTCTGCTCTAACGCCTTTACATCTAGCGAACCCGTCACGCGATAAACTAGCGGCAGGTTGTAAACAGGATTGCCGGGATAGAATTGCTCGAAAAACCAAAACTCTAGCTGAGTTAAGGAGATTGCTAGTACTCCGTCACAGGTTCGCACGGCTTTAAATGGTATGATATCCGGCGAAAGTTCTTGCTTAGTTGCTGTCTCGACTGTTCTAGCTAAAGTTGCGATCGCTGGAGATTCAAATAAACTTCGCAGAGGTAATTCTACCTTAAATGCTTTGCGTGTCAGAGAGATAACCTGAGTAGCAAGTAATGAATGTCCTCCTAAATTAAAGAAGTTGTCATAAATTCCAACTTGTTCTAACCCCAAAACATCCCTCCAAATACCCGCCAAAATTTCTTCGGTTGGTGTGCGCGGTGCAACAAAAGTTTGAGCTAATTCTGGTCGCCTGGTTGTTGGTTCTGGTAAAGTGCGACGGTTAACTTTACCGTTGGAAGTCAGGGGAAACGATTCCATCTGTACAAAAGCCGATGGAATCATGTAGTCTGGCAACTGGTCTTGAAGAAAAGTACGCAACTGTTCGATGGTGAGAGTCTGTCCTTGAATTGGTACAAAGTAAGCGACTAAATATTTTTCCCTAGCACTTTGCCCAAACACCTTAGCCACTGCTTGGTTAATTTGGGTATGTTTGCTCAAAACCGCTTCAACTTCGCCAAGTTCAACCCGAAAACCCCGAACTTTTACTAAATCGTCTATGCGTCCCAAAAATTTAATGTTGCCATCGCTGAGGTAACGTGCCAAATCTCCAGTCTTATACAGTCGATTCTCTCCTGCTTCAAAAACCTCACCCCCTGCCCCTCTCCTTAGCAAGGAGAGGGGTGTCCGATAGGACGGGGTGAGGTTTTTAAACGGATTTGGGACAAATTTTTGCTCTGTCAAATCTGGGCGGTTGAGGTAGCCACGAGCCAAACCATCACCACTAACGTAGAGTTCCCCAGGAACGCCAATCGGCACGGGTTGGAGATTGCGATCTAATAGATAAACTTGCACGTTGACGGCAGGTTTACCAATTGGGGGATAAATTGGCCATTCTTCTGGTTGGTCGCCAAATGTATATGATGTAACTAAATCTGCTTCTGTTGGCCCGTATAAATTGTAGAGTCTGCAATTCTCCAAACGCCCAAACAGCTTAATCATTGGTTGAGTAATTTGGAGTTGTTCGCCACAAGCGATCGCTTCTCTAATGTTCTGAAATAGATGTTCTTCGTCTCCGTATATTTCTGCTAATTGTTGCCAGAGGGTAACAGGAAGGAAAACCTTGGCAATTGGTTCTTGAGCAAGTAACTGAATTAATTTATCTAAATCTTTGCGATCGCCTTCGCCAATCATATATAGTGTGCCACCCAAACCCCATGCCGCAAACATTTCGTGATAGCTGACATCAAAGCTGAGGGAAGCAAACTGAAGCACACCCACACCTGTAGCCATCTTCGCTTGATGGTGTTCTATTAAATTGGTTAGCGATCTATGGGGGACAAGAGTACCTTTAGGAATTCCTGTAGACCCAGAAGTATAAATTACATACGCTAAATTATGTGCTTCTGCATCTGTCTGAAGATTTATATCAGATTCTTTGGCGATCGCATCCCATCCTTCATCCACCAAAATCACTTGGGGACTGAGGACTGGGGACTGGGTACTGGGTAACGGATCAGAATCCCTCACCAAATTTTCCTGATTCCTAGTCCCTAATCCCCATTCCCCAATCCCTTTTAAACTAGCTTGAGTTAAAACAACGCTTGCACCAGTATCCGCTAGCATAAATGCTAACCGTTCTTGAGGATAGGTAGGGTCAAGGGGAACGCAAGCACCGCCAGCTTTCAGGGTTGCTAATATAGCAACTGCTGCTTCTAAAGAACGTTCCAGACAAATCCCCACAGGTGCATCTGGCTTGACACCCAACCGTTGCAGATGATGAGCTAGTTGATTAGCGCGTTGATTTAACTGTTGGTAGGTCAAATGTTGATTGTCATACACCACCGCCACAGATTCGGGTGTTTTTTCAACGTGCTGCTCAAATAATTGATGGATGCAATCATGGATGGGATTAGCGGCTTGAGTAGCATTCCATTCGACTAACAGTAAATCTTGTTCTGTTTGTGTAAGTAGCGGAAGTTCGCCAGCACTACGATGAGAATTAGTAGTAATTCCCTGCAACAGCACGAGTAAATGACCAATCATGCGGTCAATGGTATCTGCGTCAAAGCGATCGCGATCGTAGTTGATTTTGATTACCAGTTCATCACCGGGAATAGCCACCACCGTTAAAGGATAATTCGTTTCTCCGAGGGCTTGGCGATCGCCTATTCTCAAATTTCCTGGAAGCGCTTGCAGTGTTGCGTTGACAGGGTAGTTTTCAAACACCACAATGCTTTCAAACAAAGGTTGATTCCTCGGAATCTCACTCACACCTTGAATATCTACCAGTGAGGTGTACGAATACTGCTCTCGTTCTATATGCTCTTGTTGCAATTGCACTAGCCAAGGCAATAAATCAGCTGTTTCAGGGATTTTTATCCGTACAGGTAGGGTATTAATAAACAATCCCACTATCGACTCTACACCAGATAAGTTATGAGGACGACCGGACACTGTAGCCCCAAATACTACATCAGACTCACCACTGTAGCGACTCAGCAACAATGCCCAAGCTGCCTGTACCAAGGTAGAAAGGGTGAGATGATGTTGTTGGGCAAAAGATTTTAAAGTAGCAGTTGCCTCGGCTGATAGATGTTGGTGTCGAATATAACTGGTTTGCTGGTGAGCAATCTGCCCTACTGCTTGTTCTACAACCAAAGGGGTAACAGCAGTAAAACCCTCAAGAGTTCGCCGCCAAAATTCCTCAGCACTAGATAAGTCTAGCTGCTGCAACCAAT
The DNA here is from genome assembly GCF_036919895.1 of Nostoc sp. Classification (GTDB taxonomy): domain Bacteria; phylum Cyanobacteriota; class Cyanobacteriia; order Cyanobacteriales; family Nostocaceae; genus Nostoc. Next base: position 38,876 of record NZ_JBALBW010000125.1, on the reverse strand, counting down.
TAATGTAGTCTCGGTAAGAGCGAGTTGGAGCTAAATATAATGGTTGATTGTTATTTATAGAATCGTAAAAAGCAAAGATTTCTTTGAAGATAATCGGCCAACTCCAACCATCAAGCAATATATGATGAAAGCTCCAAATAAAATGATAAGTTTCGTCTGCTAACTGAAATAAAACAAACCGCATCAACGGAGCTTTGTCAAGTTCAAAACTTTGCTCTTTATCTGTGTTTAAGAAAGAAATAATTTGTGTTTGCTGTTCCTCAGTTGAGAGCAAACGCAAGTCTCTGTTAATCCAAGGTAAATTAACCTGTTTACGCACTACTTGGACTGGCTGTTTGCGGTTCTTCCAAACAAAAAGTGTCCGTAAAGCCCCGTGTCTCTGTACTACTTGTTGCCAAGCTTGCTCAAACGCACTCTTGTTTAAATCTCCATGAATAGTAAAGCGGAACTGCTCAAAATATATTCTTGATTCTGGCTGATAGAGCGTATGAAATAGCATCCCCTGCTGCATTGGCGAAAGGGGATAGATGGCTTCGATATCTTTAGTTTTATTTTGATTTTGTATGGCTACCATTGTTATACTTTTTATAAAATATATAATTTTTAATTAACCGCAGAGGCGCAGAGAACGCAGAGAGAGAAATGCAATTAAATTACTTAAAAAGCTGCCGTAGATAATCCGCCATCAACTGAAATAGTTACACCTGTGATATAACTAGCGCATTCTGAACTTAAAAAAGCAACTAAATTGGCAACTTCACCAGAAAGACCACGACGACCTATAGGAATCGTATTATCTATTCTTTCTATAATCGCCTGAATATTTCGGTTTTCCTTTTGGGCGAATACTTCTAAATATTCTCTATGCCTTGGAGTATCAATCAGACCAGGATTGACGCAGTTAACTAAAACATTCCACTTAGCAACTTCTGTGGCAACAGTTTTAGTAAAGTTGATTAATGCAGCATTGCTCACTCCCGATTTAACAAGACGACTAGAAGGTTCTTTTCCTGATGTGCCAACAATATTGATAATGCGCCCCCATTGCTGATTTTTCATTGTCGGTAGCACCAGATTCGTCATGCGAATATAGCCCATTAACTTGCCTTCAAAAACAGTTAACCAATCTTCATCAGATAGATTTTCTACTGCTTCATTAGAAAATGTAGCCCCCTGAGAATTATTGACCAAGATATCAATTTTGCCAAATTCGGTGATAGCTTCTTGTACTAATTTTTGAGAATCACTTGGGTTTTGAACATCAGCAAGAATGGGGATAACTTTTGCTTGGGAACTAACCAAACCTTGATAAGCTTGTTCTAAACGCTCAGAATTTCTCCCACAAATTATTAACTGACAACCTTCTGCTGCCAGCTTTTGGGCAACGCTATAACCAATACCAGCACTTGCTCCTGTCACTAAAGCTACTTTCTGTGTTAATCCTAAATCCATGATGAATATTCCTTTAGGAAGCAGTGAGCGATCGCGCAGTTATTTTATTAAAAGAAGCTTTTTGGTAAGATAAATGAGAGCGAGGTCGAATCAAAATTTCAACCAAAGAAACTGCTTCATCAGAGGAATTATATCCTCCATAAAAGACATCAGATGGAGCATAATAAATACTACCATACTCTAGTTCCTGGTGTTCATCTTCCACAGACATCATCAACTGACCATTCAGGATTATTCCCATTTGTTCGCTAGTAGATTGTTCCATTGGGATAATTCCTCTTGGCGGAATTTCGGTAATCACAATCTCAAACCAAGAAGCAACAATAGATTGGCATGAGAAACCAGTAATTTCATCTTTTTTAGGCGATACCCTGAGAAACACTTCGTCAGTTTTTTCTGATGGTAAGGAAGTTACAATCCGTTTTACATCGAATACTATTGCTGTTTCTGGAAAAATATTTACAGAACCGTGAGGAACATAAGCATTGGCAATGTAAGCTTGTTGCATTGGCTCAACAATTTCTTTGGTTCCGTTGACGTTCATTTCTAAACGCCCGGAAATTATCATCCCCATCTGACTTTCTAGATGTTCGTGTAGTGCAAAAGTAGCTCCAGGAGCAAGATACACTAGTTGAACAAGTGTGTCTTGACATTCATAAGCTATTAATTCTACATCTGAACCAATTTTTGTAGTTTTAGGAGTTGGGAAAAATTTAGACATGACTTTCTGCTAATTTTTTATAAAAAATTGACCAACTCATAGGGATTTTCCCATAAGTAGAAATAAACTCCAAATCATAAGCGTCAACAGCATTTTTATTAGTAATAGCTAGAGTAGCTAAACCTTTTTGTACTTGAATTGCCGCATCGCTAGTAGAAGGAGACAAATCAACCTGAATTTCTGATAGGTCTTGGGAGTCTGGTAAGAGTCTCGACAATAAAGGTAAAGGCGCAGGATGGGTAACAAGTCTAGCTCCTTTAAAAACTACCTCTGTGTTTTTCTTCTTAGCCAATCCATAAACTGGAGTAGGATAGATAAAAATGAAGCCTAAATCGAAACTTGGCTCCATATAAAACTCATTAATCATTTGGTAAGCATGAGGAACTAGAGCTAGATCAATCTTGTCTTGCAGCAAAGCTTCTTTGACATCTGGAAAGCCATCAAATAACTGAATTTCTCCAGTTAATTCTTCTGACTCTAATTGTTTGACTATATAGCTAGAAGCATAGTCACTACTAGTACCACTAGGCCCCAATGTACCGATAATCAAACTTTTTGCAGCAGGAATAGGAGGTCTAAATTCAATCGAAAACTTTAGCATAGTTTTAACAAAGTCGGATAGGATAAAAAAGAAAGTTAAAATTACTAATTTTTAAACATCTTCTGTGCCAAATATTAATTTTTTATCTATATACTCAGACTTAATTTGACTCAAAATCAATGCAATTAGTACCAGAGCCGTACCAATAAAACCGCGGACTCCAAACTTTTCACCGAGTAGCCAAAAAGAAAAAACGGATGTGAGTACCGGATCGAGGGTACACAATAGCGCAGCTTCAGTTGCTGAAATCCATTGCTGGCCTATTGTTTCTAACCAGATGGTACCAGCAGTACCTACCAGACCGAGGTACAGAATAATACCATAGTTATTCCTTAAAGTCTCAAATTGCCCAACCATCTCTGGCGCTGCCCAAACTGCACTTAACACTGCTACAATCCACAGTTGGATAGCAGTCAGGGATAGGGTTGAGTGGCGTTGTGCAGTTTCCTGAAGTACCAACATATAAACTCCGTAAATGAAGGTTTCAGCAAACAACAACAAATCACCTATGCCTAAAGAGCCATTTTCCCAGCACATAATACCGATGCCTGTAAGAGCAACTCCAGCAGCGAGTATAGTTTTAAGAAAGAAGGGCTGACCGAATAACGCTGCCAAGAGGGGTACAATGATTACATTAAGGCTGAAAATAAAGCCTCCCCGGTTAGCATTGGCAGTTTCTAGCCCGATCGCTTGGAAGGCAAAACAAGCAAAGAGGAGAAGTCCTAAAACTGTGCCATCGCGTAATATCTGAGCGTTTAATGAGCGCAAATATGGGGTAAATATCGCGGCTGCAATGGTGAAACGGCTGGCGGTAAGTACAGCTGGCGAAAAGCTAGTGACTGCATCTTTGGTCAGTGGGAAGGTTGTCGCCCATATTAGACTGACGATCGCGATCGCAATTATGCCCCGAATGTGGAGGGCGTTTGGCGTGGGTTGATTGCAGTCATCTAGTTTCATGTTATGTTTGCTACTCATTTAGATCCGTTGCAATGCCCCAGAACTTCTTAGTTCTGCTAAGGTGGCATTTCCAGTACAAAATAAAGCTGTTTCGAGTTCAGCAATCAGAACTTCGACTAACTCATCAACGGCAGCTTCTGATTTGACGGCTGCTTCTAAAAAAGGTCGGGCTAAACCTCCTATATCGGCTCCTAAAGCGATCGCTTTGGCGACATCCAATCCGTTAAGTAACCCGCCAGAAGCAATCAAGGGAATTGTCGGCGCGATCGCTCGAATGGAGTTAAGACACTCTGCGGTTGGTAAACCCCAATCAGCAAAAGTTTGTCCCAAACGGCGCTGCTTATTGTCTTTAGCACGTTGGCTTTCTACTTTTGCCCAGGAAGTTCCACCTGCTCCAGCGACATCAATGGCTGCAACTCCCGCATCAATTAACTTTTTTGCGATCGCTCCAGAAATTCCATTTCCCACTTCTTTGACAACAACCGGAACGGGTAGTTGCTGACAAAGTTGGGCAATTTTACTCAACAGCCCCCGAAAATTTGTATCTCCTTTTGATTGCACGCATTCTTGCAGGGGGTTAAGATGCAAAATTAATGCATCCGCTTCCAGGGAATCTACAAGGCGCAAGCAATCATCAAGCCCACATCCATAATTTAGTTGCACAGCCCCCAAGTTCGCTAACAACAGAATGTCAGGAGCAAAAGAGCGCACAGCAAAGGTAGGAGCTAAATGAGGTTGTTCAATGATAATGCGTTGCGAACCTACTCCCATTGCTAATCGGTAGCGTTGAGCAACAGTTGCTAAACGAGTATTGACTAGCTGCGCTAATTCGGTTCCCCCTGTCATAGAAGAAATCAGCAGAGGAGCGCCGAGATTTTTTCCCAGGAAGGTTGTTTGCAAATTGATGTCACTGCGGTTGATTTCAGGAAGACAATCATGAGTAAAGCGATAGCGCTCAAATCCAGTAGTTACATCCTGAAACTGGACATCTTCTTCTAAACAAACACGTAGATGGTCAGCTTTACGAGTCTCAATTTCAGTTACAGTATTGACTGATGGGAGAGTGGTAGTCACGTCGCTTTGCTCCGAATTCAAAATTAATGATTCCCATAAATAATGGGGCTTGTATCCTTTTAGTTTTTGGTCATAATGGTTTTCGTTGATGACGGGTTATTGGTAGTTTTGTGTAAATAGCCTCCTGAAACTTAGCAACATCAAACTCGGCAATACTAAATACTCCGATTTTGTCGAACAGCCGCGATGAAACGCTATCTTGACAGATGTAGTTAACACGAATATCTTCGTGTAACGATTCCAAAAGCAGTTGGATATTCGTTCTTCGCGCTTCTTCAATGGTTTTACTGTTGGTGTCATCTGAGTTGAGGGTATGTCCGTAACTGCGAACGTGAAAACGGCACTCTCTTGGCCCAGCAGGAACTAGTGAAAAAGTTTGGACGTGTTCGGGAAATACGCTCAAAGAAAAAGGCATCGGTATTTCTTCTTGCGCTGACATCGAGCAGAAGGCTGAGTAACACAGCGTTTCGGGCAAAGAATCGTTTTCAGCAGCAAAATCTTGTAATTCTTGTTCGCGCTCCCAAGAATGTCGAGCGATCGCTTTGGCGCAATCATAATATTGTCGCTCGATTGCGGTTAAGTTGGGTGAAGCCGGATCGCGCATGGGAATAATCATGCCGTTAATGCCTTCACAATCACTCGAAACTCCAAACCGACGGGTTAAACCTTTGTGCATCATGGGAAAGTGGTAATCTTCTAAGAAGTTTTCCCACAGCAGTTTGTAATCTACCTCTACACTAATGTCATACCGACCAACTCCACCAATGGGTTGCATATCTTCAAGGTGGTATGGTTCTAATAAGCCAGGTAGATACCAACTATCAGCTAATCTTGAGCCTTCCCAAGTAAAGCGAATGAAAATAAACCCATAAAAAATGTCAATATCAATAGGTTCTAAATCGAAGTTTGGTAAACCAAATTTCGGATAATGCCCTCGTTGTGTAACATCCTGAAGTTTGCCAGCGAACAATTCACCGCTAGCAGTACGAATAACGTAGGCTCGTTCACCGACAATATCCAGCCAAGTGAAGTTACCCGGTTGTGGAACTTCATTGATATGGCAAACAAATTGCCAGGTTGGTTTAATTAAATGCTCAACTTCGAGAGCAAACAATGCTGGATCGCCATAAATCCAGATTGGCAATGCTTGTCTTCTTTCAGATGATTCGGAATATTCTATGCCATCAGTATCAATTTTAGGATACTCAATAGACTTTTCAATCAACTGCCCTTGTTCATCACTGCTGTAAACTCGTTGCAGCACCTCATCCAGCTCTGGGGTTGACCCATCACTATCGATGGTAAGGATAGCGTGTTTGAGTTCCCCAGTCAATGAATCCAATATTAATTGGCGGCTATCGCCTGTCCCTTCTGGGGTAATTTCTGCAATTAGCTGTTTTATATTCTCTTCTAAATAACCAATTCTCAACCAAAGGCGGATTTGTTCTGGAAGTGTGGCGGTTTCTCCCTCTGCATAGCCTGGACTCACAGAATTAAGCAGATTTGTAATTTTTGCCCCGATATTTTGATGGTTTTCAGATTGTGATTTTGGCGTGAGGTGGTTATTTTCTGAAAGCTTGGCAAAAACCGCCTGATTTTCATCAATTTTGACCTCAAACTCCTGCAAACTATAATTTTTGAGATCAAAGTCAGCACCAAACTCGCCTCTATTTGCCCCTGGTGCATTCTTGCAATGTCCATCTATACCATAACCCCATCCATGATAAGGACAAAGAGCCGATTTATCTATACCCACACAACCGTGACCTTCAAAAACTGGTGCTTGGCGATGAGCGCAGACATTGAGAAAAACGCGAACTGTTGCGTCTGCTTGGTGTACAGCCACTAACGGTTCTTGGAAAATCTGAACAGCAATAAAATCTCCAGCCTTGGGAATTTCTGCCAAGGAACAAATAAAATACCAGTTTTTCTCTAGTTCTGATGGTTCAATAGAGATTGAACGAATAATTTTAGCGGCAAAGTAATCATAAACAGTTTTAATATTAATTTCTGAATTATTTTGTTTATTATATTCAACAACTGCATTAACTAAATATTTATAATTTTTTTCAACAGCAGGATCGCCCTTTGCTGATAATAAAGTTGTGACAAAACTATTCCATGCTACTTCATTATCCTTAGCAAAATTATTACCTGTAGCAGCAAGAGAATATTGCTGTCTTCCAACTTCCACAAAAAGTTTGCAAAGTTCCTTTTCTTTTACTAAAGTCATTTCACCTTTCCCTACTTTTCATCATATCCGTGAGCAATTGTTTTGAACTTGTGGCAACAATAGGGAACTGGTATACCCTAATTCTTCTAATTTAGTTAAAACTTTATTTGTACTTTGAGCAATAGTTTCTTCATTAGTTTTGCATTCCACATCAGGTTTTAGAGGTACTTCATATAAATCATCAATTCCAGTGAAATTTTTGATTTCACCATCTCTAGCTTTTTTATATAAACCTTTGACATCTCGCTGTTCGCAAACTTCTAATGGAGCATTGACATATACTTCAATAAAATCCCCAATTTGTTTTTTCACTTCTTCTCGAACTGCTCGATATGGTGAGATAACAGAAACCAGTACTATCACATTATTTCTAGTTAGTAGGTTAGCTACAAAACCAATTCGTCGAATATTTTCGTCTCGATCCTCCTTGCTGAAAGTTAACCCTTTACTTAAGTTTTGGCGTACTACATCGCCGTCTAATACCTCAATTTTATAACCTTGCGATCGCAATTCTGCTTCCAAAAATTGGCAGATGGTGGTTTTGCCAGCACCGCTCAAACCAGTTAGCCATATTGTTACACCACGCTGTTCTTCCAGCATCCTAACCTTACCCTTTTACTAAACTGCTTGTCTAAAAAAGTGAGTTTTGCGAGTTTTAATCTTCCCTTTTTCAAAAGAGTATAGAGTATACATCAGCAAAAAGCTAATCTATTTGGCAACCATCTTTACTAACGCCAATAAAATCTATCCCAACAGTCCCTTGGTTAATAAGCTGCTAATAACCAATAGCAGATGTCAATTAATAAATAACAATTGGTTATTAGCAATACTTAAAATATTAATCTTCTAAAATCGGTTCGGGAATGACTGGTACTGGATGGTCTAGACGATAAGCATTCCAAGGTTTGCTGAAAGATTCTCGTTTAATTTCTGAAAATCTTCTTAACTGTTTATAAAACAGACTTTCATAAAAGTCTAACTCTTTTTTTATATAATAAGGAGCTTTCTCTCCGTAAATTTTTACAAACATTCTGTATGTATTATAATGTTTAGCGGCTACATCATCTGAGTAAAACATCAAATCGTCTTCAATGTCATTGACAACTTCTAGAGGCCACATCAATTTCAATTCTTCATTTAACTCTTCTTCTTCATAATTTAGACCTAACATTTTGAGCAAAGTACAATGCAATACTCGATAGTCAGAAGATCGTAACTCAGCCGCTTTTTTAATCATCTCGTGAGTAACATGAGAACTGGCTAAAATCTGGGTTTCTAATTCAAAATACTCTCCCAGTTTCTCCATATAAAATTCAACTTTAGAATGCTTGAGATCGTACTCTTCTAAAACAGCCAAGATAATTTCTTGTTTGGATTGCCAAGGAGAATGTTGAAGTGTCGCATAGCCTTCACCTTGAATTTTCTCAACTTCATCATCGGTTTGATAAACCAGAGCTTCAATAAAACCTAAGATGGGATAAAACCGAAAAAAGTCATTCATTGAGAGATTATAAATTGGAAAATAATAAAGCATAAACTCTCTCAATACTCTGCTAGACCTACGCATACTCTGATAAGAAATGCAAGAGATTTTGGAAGCAAATTTATTAACCAAAATCCCTGGATTACGCGTGGTTGTGAGTGTCGCTTTCGAGATTGTCATAAACAATAAATAAGTTTGGTGTGGAAAACTTAAAACAATGGACAAAATGAGGGCAAGTTTTATCTTGATAGAGATGACTTGTGAACGACTTTATTCAATTTCTGCTAGTAGTTCGTCCAACGATTCTTGGCTTAAATCAACTTCAGGAAAATCTGAAGGAGTATAGCCTCCTGCTTCTTTTGATATACAGTGGTCGATAATAGCTTCTAAGACTTTCAGATAGTTTTTAGCCAAGTTTTCTACAGTAGCTTGGTGATGGAAAGCGGCGCTATATTTCCACTCCAGTTGCAATCTGCCTTCAATGACTAATCCATTCACATTCAACAAATGGCGGCGCTGTCCTTTGGGGCTGTGAATAGAACCGCTAGACTCTTGAGCATATTTCCAACCAAGGGGTGCTAGGTGCGTTTGGTCGAATTGACCCAAGTAATTAAAACTCACCTGAGCTTGAGGGAGTAGCTCAAGTTGCTTGTGTATGGTTGCATCCATGTTCAGATACCGCAGAATGCTATAGCCAATACCTCGGTTGGGGATGCGTCGCAGTTGCTCCTTGACCGACTTGAGAGCCTCGCCAGGATGGTGAAGACCTCCAAGTTTTAAGCAAATGGGGAATATACTGGTAAACCAGCCTACTGTGCGGGACAAGTCTACATCCTCAAACAAGTCCTCCCGCCCGTGACCTTCTAATTCAATTAGTAGAGAGTCATAGCCTGTCCATCCAGCAAAACTTTGCACTAATGCGGTCAAAAGTACATCGTTAATTTGGGTGTTGTAGGCGACTGGGACATCCTGCAACAGGGTGCGAGTCTGTTCTGCACTCAGGGATATAGAGACAATGCGACTTGAACCGACAGTGTTTTCTGACGCAATAGCATGAGAATCCAACGGTAAAGGAGCAACTGCGAACGACCTTGAGTGCAGCCAGTAATCTAGCTCTGAGTGCAGTTCTTGAGTGCCTGCATAATCCTGCAATTTGATTGCCCAATCCTTGAAGGAAGTTGTTTTTGCAGGAAGTTGAATGTTGTTCCCACTATCTAATTGTTTGTATGCCCCAGATAAATCTTCTAGCAAAATCCGCCAGGAAATGCCATCGACAGCTAAGTGATGGATGACGATGAGCAAGCGTCCAGGGGAAGATTTGCCTAAGTTAAATAGTACAACCCGTAGCAACAGCCCATCTGCTATATTTAGCGATCGCTGTATTTCATCTGCCTTTAACTCAATTGCTTTTGATTGTTCTGCTTGAGTCAGGTTGGATAAATCAGCTATCACCAACGATACTGCATCGCACACATCACTGTTGTACTGTTGCCATTGCGCTGCTTGCTGCACAAACCGCAGCCGTAAAGCGTCATGATGGTACACCAGCTTTTGTAATGCCTGCTCTAGTAATTCCGGTTGGATATTTGGCGGAACTTCTAGCAGGAAAGATTGGTTAAAGTGATCGGGTTCGAGTAAATTACGCTCAAAGAACCAATGCTGAATCGGTGTTAGGGGAACAATGCCCTTAACTAAGCCCTGTTCTGCCTCATTGGAGGTAGTTGTCACGGCTACAGCAGCTAACTCAGCAATGGTTTGATGCTGAAATAGCTGTTTTGGAGTTAGTTTTAATCCAGCTTGATTAGCTCTGGCGACAATTTGGATTCCAATAATGGAATCCCCGCCCAATTCAAAAAAGTTGTCATGAATACAAACTTGTTTTAATAATAAAACATCCTGCCAAATTTTTAGCAAGATTTTTTCAGTATGAGTGCGGGGGGAGACAAAGCCGATTGAGTCATTAAACTCGAACTCTGGCACTGGTAAGGCACGGCGGTCTACTTTGCTATTGGGCGTAATGGGAAAAGCCTCTAGAACTGTAAAGGATGAAGGCACCATATAATCGGGAAGCTTTTGCTTGAGGAACAGGCGCAATTCGTTACTGGTGGGCTGTTTTCCTTCGGGGATTACATAAGCTGCCAAATTCTTCGTACCGGGCTTGTCTTCTCTGGCAATGACAACGGCATCCCGTACTTGGGGGTGTTGAGTTAAAATCACCTCAATTTCGGAAAGTTCAATTCGGAATCCACGGATTTTAACTTGGTTGTCAATGCGACTAAAAAATTCGATATTACCGTCAGGTAAGTAACGAACCAAATCTCCTGTTTTATACAGGCGATCGCTATCTTGATGCCCAAAAGGGTTAGGAATAAATCTTTGCTGATTCAATTCAGGACGATTCCAGTAACCCCTGGCTAAACCATTACCACCAACGTGCATTTCGCCCCAAACCCCGATGGGTACGAGTTGGAGATTGGAGTCTAATATATAAACCTGTGTATTACCAATGACACGACCGATAGGAATTGATTTCTCGATTTGACTTTCAGGCGTTACAGGGAAGCAGGTAGTAAATACAGTGTTTTCTGTAGGGCCGTAGCCGTTAATAAATTGACAATTGGGGAGTTCCCGCACAACTTTTTGGACGTGAGCTACAGATAATACATCACCTCCACTCATCAGTTGACGCACAGATTGTAAATCCTGCAATTTTTCATCCACCATCAGGTGGAACAAGCTGGCTGTAAGCCAGAGGATATTGACCTGATGGCGCTGGATAATTTCACCCAACTCTTCTAAGGATGGCTTCTGGCTGGGCATTAACACGAGCTTCGCACCATTCAAAAGACAAGGCCAAATTTCTAGTGTTGAGGCATCGAAGGAAAGAGGGCCGAGTTGTAAAAATACTTCTTGTGGTGTTAATGATGCAAAGTTTGTTCCCTTAGCCAACCGGACAACATTTCTGTGGATAATGCACACACCCTTGGGTATGCCTGTCGAACCAGAGGTGTACATGATGTGAGTTAGGTTGTCTGGTGTCACATCTGCCTTGAGGTTCTCTTGGCTATATTGACTGAAAATTTCTTCGTCTGTATCTAGACAAATCACCTTAGCTGTGTTTTGGGGTAGTAATCCCATCAACTGCTGTTGAATGAGCAACAGCGATACCCCTGTGTCTTGGAACATATAAGCCAAGCGCTCTTGGGGATAAGCTGGATCAAAGGGAATGTATGCACCCCCGGCTTTGAGGATGGCGAGTATACCGATAATCATCTCAAGCGATCGCTCGACGCAAATCCCCACCAGTACTTCTTTTTTGACTCCCAAGCTTTGTAGATAGTGCGCTAATTGATTGGCGCGATCGTTTAACTCTCGATATGTTAGAGACTCATTTTCATACACTACAGCGATCGCATTACTGTTTTGCTCTACCTGTTCCTCAAACACTTGATGGATACATTTCGTATCGGGATATGGTATATGAGTATCATTCCATTCCACTAGCAATTGATGACGTTCACGCTCAGTTAGCAATGGTAATGTACCTACCGATTCTTGCGGATTCGCCACAATTCCCGCCAATAATGTCTGGAAATGACCGGTCATCCGAGCGATTCTATCTTCATCGAATAAATCGGTGTTATATTGCCAAAACCCTTGCAGGGAGTTTCCTTGGTCTGTGTTTGTTTCCCACATTTGTAATGTGAGGTCAAACTTAGCGTTAACGTTATCTAGATGTAGAGGATAAATAGCTAAATCAGGCGTTTCTAATTCCTCCATTGAGGCATTCTGTAATGCAAACATCACCTGAAATAGGGGACTGTGGCTGAGACTGCGCTCTATTTGCAAAGCTTCGACAATCTGCTCAAAGGGTACGTCTTGGTTCGCGTAGGCATCCATGCAAGTAGAACGGACTTGCGTTAGTAGTTTTGAGAAACTGGGATTACCTTCTAGTCGAGTTCGCATCACCAATGTGTTGACAAAAAAGCCAATTAACCCTTCTATATCTTGCTGGTTACGGCTAGCGATCGGTGTTCCTAACAGAATATCTTCTTGACCACTGTAACGGAATAGTAGAGTCGCATAAGCCGCCATCAAGGTCATAAATAAGGTAGTTCCTGACTTGTGGCTAAGTTCTTTCAGCGATGCCGTCAGTTTTGCATCTAACTGGAAGGAAAAACACCAACCTCGGAAAGTTTGTACAGAGGAACGAGGTCTATCTGTAGGTAGTTCCAACAGAGGTGGTGCGTCTGCTAATTGTTGCGTCCAGTAATTAATTGAGGTTTGTAGTACTTTTCCTTGCAACCATTGGCGTTGCCAAATCGTAAAATCTGCATATTGAATTGGTAGTTGTGGGAGGGGAGAAGGTTCGCCAACTAAGAAGCCTCGATACAAACTCGACAATTCTTTGATGAATACTCCCATTGACCAGCCATCACCGATTATGTGGTGCATGGTCAATAACAAAGCATAAGACTCCGAATTGAGTTGCACACTTTGCTGAGTCAAGCAAATTTGAGAATCTTTCTCTCTTTCTCTGTGTTCTCCGTGCCTCTGCGGTTCGTTATTTAACCTTACCAAAGTCACTCGCAGCAACAGTCCTTTGGTAAGGTCAAAGGGTTGTAATTGATCTTGAGTTGCTAAGAGTTGCAATTGTTCTGACTGTTCTTTTCCTGACAATCGTTGCAAGTCTACAACCGAGAGTTTCATAGTTGCGTGGGGAGCAATTATTTGTACAGGCGTTCCCTCAACTGCACTAAAAGTAGTTCGTAGAATTTCGTGACGGCGGATAATCTCGTTGAGACTGCGTTCTAAAATTTCTATATCCAAACACCCCTTCAGACGGACAGCTTTAAACATATTGTAGAAAGGGCTGTCCGGCTCCAATTGCGCCAAAACCCATAGGCGTTGTTGGGCGAAAGAAAGCGGGAATGTCTGAGATTCTGTTTGATTTCCCCGACGAACTTGAGTAATAGCACGGTTATTTCTTTGATATCCCAAAGACTCTGCTAACCGCCAAGTCACATCACCTAAAAAGTCGCTGGTATAGTATTGCTTCCAACTATCTGCGGTGCTGGGATTAATGCTCTGATGTTCGTGAAATTTCACATCCCCCACCATTCTAGATTGGGCATAGATCCCATCGGTCATCCGCTGCTTTTTCTCTTTGTAAGGTTGCAGCATATCAGGATGGAATTCTAGCCCTAAAAATTGGCACAAGCCCTCAACACTAGTCTGTGGTTGGCTAACTATGTCTTCAAAGTTGACTTGATATTGGCGTTCTTGAGGAACTTGTTGCAAAAATTCGAGAATATTCTGATGGCTAATTAGCCAAACGAGTTCAGCGAGTTCTCGCCTATTGAAGGGATGTTGATAGGGAAAAGTTTGTTCTACTCTGGCTTCTTCATAAGAGCGCATCGTTGCATAAGGATGACGCACAAGATGGATGTAGAGTGGGTTTTGGAAGTTGATTTCCGCCCGTTTAAGAGTTTCTAAATCTATGGAGTAGGAGGGGGTCTTATCTACCAAGATTTTATCGCCCAGCCATTGCTGTATAAGTTGGTAAAACTGCTTGGTGGTGAGATTTTTCGCTTCTAATTCTTCCATCAGTGCGATCGCTTCTTCTGGACTACACCCCCGAATTTGCATGATTGTGCGAATCGTCCCTTCCGCCCAAAAGCTGTAACGTCCAGAAAATGCTGCTTTTCGTTCCCCAAGTGTATTAAATGTCAGTAGTTCCAATTCTGGAGGCGCGAACAACTGCGGATTTCCTCCCAGAATGACGCGCAGTAAGGTAGAGCCACTACGATGAGGCGAGAGGATAAATATAGCTGGCGGGTTTTTGATTGCGTCGTCATCTATTGGGGGAGTAAGAGGAGAAATCAATGAACGCATTTGCAAAACTTTAGCTTCACCGATTCGCTCTTGTGGTAGGTCAATAATTGCAGTTATTTCTTTACCACCCAGTTGTGCTACTGCTTGTGGGTAGTTGTCTTCTATGTAAGCTGCTAGTTGAGCAACTGTTTTAGTATCAAATAAAACAACAAAATGAATAATTTCGTTTAATTGCGCTTGCAATTTATTAATCAGAATCGCTCCCCGAATCGAATCGCCACCGAGTTCAAAGAAGTTATCATCAATACCCACTCTGTCTAGTTTGAGGGCTTCTGTGAATAAATGTGCGATCGCTTTCTCTATAGGAGTCCGAGGAGCAACAAATTCTATATCTAACTGAGGACGTTGGCGCTGTTGTCGGGATGTAATCTCTTTGAGGATGAGTTCGGGACTATATAGAGTTTGAGCGATGCGTTCAAAGAAGTCTGCGGCGGAGGCTATTTTTAATGAGTTATTAGATATAGATTTTGCTTCTTGATCGGGCTTATTATGTACGATAGCCCTATCGGATATAAGTATTAAATTACTTTCAGATGCGGTTTGAGATGGAAACTCGAATAAGCAACTACCATCTTTCTCCTGCTTAAATTGTCTACCAATACTAACCAGAAAATCCCAAGCTGGTTGATTCTTCTTCGTAGGTGTATAGAAAAGCTTGACTCGTCCCAATCCTCTTTTTTGAGCAAGAGTTCCCAAATAGGCAAGCATCTTATGCTCCACACCCCGACCAAGTACCCGACAACTGAGTAAAAAGGTGTCTACAACTAGCGCATTTTCTTGAACTTCAAACAACAGCAGACCGACTAAACCATAATCTCCAAAGCGGTCTTTAACTTTGACCACTCGACACTCTAATCTTTCTGAATTACACAGTTGTTGAATCTCAGCCTCAGATCGGCGGATTGTTGTGAGGTTAAACTGATTGGTGCGTTGGGTGAGTTGAGCAACCCGCGAAAGTTGCTTGCTTTGCATTGGGGAAATCTCAATTTCTAAGTCCAGTTGGGCGAGGAAATCAGTAAAGGATAGAGAATCCTGTTGCAAACGCTGGCGCTGGACATTCTGTTGATAGAGATTGGTTCTTTGTTGGTCTTCTTGGGTGGCTTGGAGTTGGTCGAAAGCCCAAATATGCTGTAAAAACTGCGGGATGCGATCGCACTCTTGGGGAAGTTGTAAAGTCAAAACTTCTGGACAGTTGGCTCTAACTTCAGCACACTCAACCGGATTGTCGTCAATGAAAATGAAGCTATCTAAACTCAGTTGTAGTTCGGTTGCTAAAGACTTCAGATTCTGCGATTTCGATTGCCAGTTAATCCGCCAATTGACGAGATGATGGCGCTGAAGTACCATATCTGGATGTTGGTCAAAGACTGCCAATACATCCTCTTCTTGATTCTTACTACACAGACAAATCAATTTTCCTGCGACTTGCTGTCTGACGATAAATTCTTGTAGCGCTCGAAATGGTGGATCGATTTTCACTCCCCCAACTCCATCCTCGCCACAAATACCACTCCACAAGGTATAGTCACAGTCAAGGGCAATTACCTTGTAGGGATAGCTCTGCAAGGCAAAGATTTTCCGCGCCAGCGTCGTCCCTAATGCACAGAAAAAGGCTGGCGTGTAGGGAATGTACCCTAACTCATCACCGTAGCGATCGTAGTATTCCTCTACTGGGTAAGTATTGATTAATTCTTGACTTTTTATCAGATACACACCACTCACATCTTTGAGATCAGCTGCTAACAATTCTTGCATTCTCTCATGTAAAGTGTCATTTGCTGCATCAGTAGTTGGAGAAGGAGGACAGATACAAACTAAGTAAGGATTTAGCGATCGCGAAGCGCTGCTGCTTTCAGCAGATCGCGTTGTTGCTGTTTTCAAAGCACTGCCAAAATCCTTAACGGTTTGCTCTAGTTGCGCTAAGTCTTTTCCAAATTGCTGTGATACTGGGTTGTGGTTCTGCTTGAGGCGAGTAGCGTAAATATTAAAGAGTCCTGAACCGTGTAGCAGAGACTCTTCATCGACAACAAATTTAAAGCCTTTGTCTTCAAGCAAGCGCGTGACCTGTTTAAGCGTACTGCCTTCTTGGTCATGCACCTCCATAGCTATTTGTTTAATCAGTGACCAGTGATGGTCTTTAATTCCTTGGAGAATTGCTAACTCGCTTTTTTCAGCATCTAGTTTCAGTAAATCAATTTTTTCAATCTTATATTCTTCGATAATTTCTGAAAGAGTTCGCAACTGAGCTTGATAAGTTTCTTGTTCAAGCCTATCCTTGAGAAATTCATCAGCTAAACGTTCTAACGACTCTTCATCCAGAGAATTATCGCGTTGCAGCATATTAATAATCACTGAGCGAATAGCTTTTTCATCTTGCTCTGTATCAGCTGCAAAACTTGAGAAAACTGAGGAACGAGGATAAAAAGTGAAGGTTTCTTCTTTGCGTTCACCACCTAAACCGCAGTTAAAAAGATGGGTGTTTTGACAGTAAAGCTTGGCGTTAGTTTGTAATTTGTCAAAGGCGTGAGGTGCAGGTTCAAAAGCATAAATAGTCCCTTTTGGGGATTTTTGTTGAGCAAATAAGGTAAATAGGCCAATATTCGCTCCCACATCAATTATACAGTCGTCTTCATTGAAGACAATTCCATGTTTTAAATAGACGCGATCGCCAAAAATCTCTTGATATAGATACTCGGTTTCGTACTGGTTAAGGTGAGCTATTTCTAAGTGATTTGGTAAGGTGTGGCGTAAGCGATCGCCAAAAATTTCTTCTTTTAGATAATCGTCAACTGTTAATTGCAGACGATTCTTACTTTCTTCCCAATCCTCAAACCTAACTAAAGCTACATTGACTCCATTTTGATTGTTACTCAAAAGGCTGACTGGATTGAGAAGTTCTTGAAATACCTGATTGTAAGGAGCAAACTCTATTGAATAAAGAATTCCTATTTCTTCGAGCCAATACGATAGGGAATCCTCAATTGGTTCACTTGTAAACGTAGCTGTAATAACAATTTTCTGCTTAGAGATGTGTTTTAATAAATCTTGTGTATTCATAAAACTGATTTTCAGTAATTATTTCTAGATCAAAGTAAATTATGCGATAGTAAAAGCATCTCAATCAGTCTTAAAATAGGTAATCAAAAGAATCTGACCAAGTTTTATTGCTACTTTAAAAAGTATAAATAGCAATAAAAGTTATTTAGCCTAACGAAAAGTAGAAGTATTTTTATTTTATTGTTTTTCACAATTTTATTTTAATAAACAGATAATCTCAGGTTTATCAATAAAATGCAATAGCAGTTTAAGTCACTTTAATGGACAGTTAAGACAGTTAAGACAGTTAAGACAGTTAATAAATAATTACTTCCGATTCGCTCATTTTTTTAGGAGTTAGGAAAATAAGTATACCGAAAGATATATTTCCAAAAATGAGTAAATCGGTATACGTTCGGAATTATGGCAACTTAACCCATAATTACAAACGCTGGAGAGTTACCAACTCACCTTCCTACATCCTTTGCATCAATATCAGCTTCCAGGCAAAGAGTAATAAAAGTGTGTCTGCATTGGTAGGGTTTGCGATATTCGCGCTTCCATTGTAGAGCGATCGCTCGCCCGGAGGACTCATACCCCGCATTTCTCACAAGCTTTAAGCGAAGAAGTGGCAGAGGGGCACAGGAGCGGAGGAGCAGAGGGGAAAGAAATTGAAATTGTACAATATCTCTCTCACCTCTGCTCCCCTGCTCCCCTATCCTTGGAAACCTCTATTTCCATGTAGGCACTATATTTCAAAAGAAATTAAATTACGAATTTCTATGGATATAATTGCCCATGAATTTCTGGAATTGAGTAATTTTCAACGCGCTTGGGAAAAGGTAGCAGAAAATCGAGGTTGTGCGGGTGTAGATGGAGAAACTATTGATAAATTTGCTAGCAATCAAACCATTAATATTTATCAATTACGAAATGCTGTTAGCAATAGTACATACCAACCTCAGCCTTGCAAGCAGGTGATTATTCCCAAAAAAAATGGCAGTCGGCGAGAGTTAAAAATACCTACAGTGCGGGACAGAATTGTTCAGCAAGCTCTATTAAATGTGCTTTATCCAATCATGGAGACTAAATTTTCGGCTGCAAGTTTTGGTTATCGTCCTAATTTATCTTACCTGAATGCAGTAGAAAAAGTAGCTGACTGGCGAGATGATGGTTATTCTTGGGTTTTAGATGCAGATATTGTGAAATTTTTTGATAATATCGACCATCAAAGGTTATTAACACAAGTCAGAATACATATAGATAATTCGGGGATTTTATGTTTGATTAAATCTTGGGTATCAGTTGGGGTATTAACTGAAGAGGGAGTGATATTACCCCAAAAAGGCATCCCGCAAGGTGCAGTAATTTCGCCGATGCTGACCAATATTTATCTGCATGAATTTGATGAATTTATTACCGCAACAGATTTAAAACTCGTGCGTTATGCGGATGATTTTCTCATTTTATCACCCACTCAAGAGCGAATTTTACAAGCAAAATTAGAAATCATCAATCTTTTGGATTCTATGGGATTGATGATGAATGCCGAGAAAACCCAAATCACTAATTTTAACCGGGGTTTTCGGTTTTTAGGTCATGGTTTTTTAGAAAATGCTATTTTTCCAATAGATGTTAATTCAGATAAGCTGAAATCTGGGATAGAGAAAAGTAAAAGTAAAAAAAAAGTCCCAACATTAGGCAAGAAGCACAAGCAAAGAATTCTGTAACCTTAGAAGTAGAGACGGTATATATGCCAGAGATGCAATCTAATATCGCGTCTCTACATCAACCCTTTATTGCAGAAACAGAACTTGAAGAATTATCTCCAGACAACGACAACAACGAGATTACACCTTTTCAAAAAAACATCTGGAATCGAGAAATGGCAGCGATATATTTAATTGAGCAAGGAACATCAATATATAAAGACTATCAGCGCTTTATTATTCATGTCTCCGAAAAACCTAAAATAGAAGTTCCCGTTCGAGAGGTTGAGCAAATTATCGTTTTTGGCAATATTCAATTATCAACCCATGTGATTAATGCTTGTCTTCAAGAAAAAATTGCTGTGCTATTTCTCAGTCAATCTGGTCAATATCACGGTCATTTATGGAGTGAAGAATCTAGCAATTTAGATCATCAATTAATCCAAATGCAAAGGCGGAGTGATGATTATTTTCAATTTAGCATATCTAAAGCGATCGTTTTAGGGAAGCTGATGAACTCTAAGCAATTATTAATGCGATTTAACCGCAAGCGCAAACTTGTAGAAGTTGAAAAAGCTATCTTCGGAATCAATCAAGATATTGATTCGCTAGATTTTGTCGATAACTTAGATTCATTGCGTGGTTATGAAGGAATCGCCGCAGCTAGATATTTTCCGGCTTTTGGCAAGTTGATTACCAATTCTGCTTTTAGTTTTTCTCAAAGATTCCGTCAACCACCAACCGATGCTGTCAACTCTTTATTAAGTTTTGGTTACACTCTTTTATTTAACAATGTTTTAAGTTTTATCATTGCCGAAGGGCTTTCTCCTTATTTGGCTAATTTTCACTATGGCGAGAGGCAAAAACCATATTTAGCGTTTGATTTGATGGAGGAATTTCGCTCCCCTGTTGTTGATGGTTTGGTTTTAAAGGTGATGAATAAATATTTATTTAAACCACAAGATTTTGATCTAGTTCCTAGTACGGGAGGAATGTATTTAAGTCAATCTGCACGAAAAGTTTTTCTCAAGCAGTTTGAAACTCGAATGAGTGAAGAAGTATCTCATCCAGATTTGCAATCTCAAGTAACTTATCGTCATGCGATTCAGTTGCAGGTAAGACGATATAAGCGTAGCTTATTATCTTCGGTGACTTATGAACCTTTTTTAAGAGCTGCTTAAATGTTAGTTGTTGTTGTGTATGATATTCCTGACGACAAAAGACGTTCAAAACTATCCAATTTTTTGGAAGGCTACGGGCGCAGAATCCAGCTTTCAGTTTTTGAATGTTTTTTGAGTTTGTCAGAAATGCAGCAACTTTATGATGATGTTAAGAAGCGGGTTAAAGCATCTGAGGATAATGTGCGGTTCTACTGGATTTCTCAGGAGGCTGTTAATAGAGTGTTAACGATTGGTGGCGAATCTCCCCAAGCACCGCCAAAGTATTATGTAATCTAGGTTTGGGGCAAATTGTAGGAGTTTTGTATCAGTTCATCGACGCATCTCGGCGAATCGCCCAAACCCTATATTTTTCGTTGAGATGCGTCGATTGCTTACAGGGAGAGGGTTTGAGGTATGTGGTTTGCTCAATTTTTATTTAGGATGTACAATCTTTTTAGAGATGCGTCGATTTGGTGGCTGAAACCCTTACTGGGTAAAGGCTCCTAGACGAACTCCCTACCGATTGGGTTAAATCGGATTAGTTGGAAACTACTAAGATTGCATATAAAGGCGTGTAACCAAACTTACCCTACCGATTGGGTTAAATCGGATTAGTTGGAAACCCGCAACGAAATTTCTTCCACTGCACTTAAGTCTTCATCGACCCTACCGATTGGGTTAAATCGGATTAGTTGGAGTTAAACCCCTGAAAAAAAGCCCTCTAAATGGAGGGCTTTTATCTGCTTAATAACATCGCTACAGCTTATCTAAGCTGCATCAAATTTCCTATACCTAGCGAGCTTGTATTGAATATCATCCAAATAAATAACTTCATCAGCTACTTGAGAAAGTTGCTCACTCAACATACTCTTCTTAGCAACAACAGTAACCTTCACACCGCGACGCTTAACCTCTTCAACAACTGGAATAAAATCTCCATCTCCACTGACAAGAATCACATCATCTCCTTTTTTAACTTCGCTAATAATATCAACAGCTATTTTCACATCGTCACCGACAGTTTTAAAACTTTTACT
Organism: Nostoc sp.; assembly: GCF_036919895.1. GTDB lineage: Bacteria > Cyanobacteriota > Cyanobacteriia > Cyanobacteriales > Nostocaceae > Nostoc. Next base: position 17,518 of record NZ_JBALBW010000125.1, on the reverse strand, counting down.
ATCAGGTCGCGCTAAGATAGGAAGCCCAATAACTTCATAACGCTGATATTTTAAATAATCAATAAACCGCCTTTGTCCATCATTCATAGGTGAATGAATACCAGTATAATATTTAAAATTAGTCCGGCTAGCATCTTGAGAAAGTTCTATCCGTAAAGCATCATAATCTAGTTCAATTTGCAATCCATCAACAGCAAAACTTAAATTATTACCATCTATATATACACGAGTCATAGACTCTTGAGATTGTGTCAGAGGTAGAACCGAACTTTTGTTCAAGTTGACCTTGAGATTTTCTGGTTTTCGAGAAGCAGCCTTTTCATAAAAATCTAACTTTTGCTCCAAAGTAGTAACAGTTGCTAAAACAACCTTTTGTTGATGCTGTAACTTTTGAATGTTAGCAAGATGAAGACGTTGACGAGTATCCTGAGTCTGAAATCTCTTCCCCAGTTTATTTAGCTCATTTTGTGTCTTTTCAAATTTAGTTTTTAGAGAAATACTCTCTTGCTTAAAAGCAGTCAACTGTTTTTCTTTATCAGCATTGACTGAATTTAGTTTGACTATGACTCCTAGAGAAATAGCACTAAATCCAGTCAGTTCACCCAGGCTTCTAAGGATAGGTTGCTTGATAATCGAACCAGTAAGAATGCACCCAATAGAGAAACCTGCTGTCAGAGAAATTGCTTGAGTTAGCTTCATATATTTATTTTGTGGTATTAAATTTGCACAAAATCAAGATATCAAATACATGGAAATCGACTATTCCAATCACGTCATAACTTTGTAGAGACGGCGATTTATCGCGTCTCTTGCCTTATACCAATTTTTATAAAGCTGCATAGAATTCGATCCCCCCTAGCCCCCCTTAATAAGGGGGGAATGGAAAAACATCTATCAAAGTCCCCCTTTTTAAGGGGGATTTAGGGGGATCAAGATATGTGCAACTTCACATTAAATTGGTATTAGCCGAACAGTATTGATTGAATTCAGAATCTCAAAACAGATGAGGAAAGTACCCTTTCCAAGCATAGGTTTTAATAATTGACATACAAGCACAAACCCAAAAGCAATCAGGGAAATATATGGTAACAACTCGCCGCGTCATGATTCTTGCAGATGGTGACAATACCTTCTTAGCAGCACAAAGCTTTAACAGAAAAATAGACTGGCCGAAAATCCGTGACTATCTAGCCGACCCAAAAGAGGGAAGAGAATTAATTGAGATGGTGATTTATGTCGGTTTACCTCCAGCTAGAGAACGATTTGAAGAACAGCGAAAAACTAAAGAAAAGTTTGTTTATTGGGCAAGAAGTAACGGGTTTTTAGTTGTTTCAAAAGAAGGTAAAGCGAAAGGAGACGATTACGAAACCAATATAGATGTTGTCATGGCTATGGATGCAATCCAATTAGCTTTAGAAGTTAAACCAGACATTGTTGTTTTAGTAACAGGAGATTCAGATTTTGCTTATTTAGCAGAAAAACTCAGAAGACGGGGGATACGAGTTGAAGTTGCTTCTGTAGAACAATCTTTAGGTAGTGAGTTAAAAAATTCTGCAAATAGTGTTGTTGATTTGATTGAAGTATTTGATAAATTTAACGCTCAAAATGGAAATCAAAATCTTCACAGAATTGGGAACTCGAATGTTTTTTATTAAGTAGTTATTAATCATTTATCCAAATTCAATCAATCAGAAAATCATGCAGACAGTTAATGGAAAGTTAATCACGAAAGAACAAGGTCAAATAGACGCAATCCAGCAGGAAATGGAAGGGATCATTAAACGTTGCCAAAATTTAGAATCGCAGTTCACAGCTATTAATCAACAAAAAGATACGAAATATTTGCAGGAAGTAAATACTGTAAAAGTCTACCTGCAAAAGTTAGATAAAAAATTGAATCTGTTGGAGCAGAATGTAGCGAATCAAGCTAAAAACTTCTTGTATCTCAAGATTAGCGTTGCTATTGGATTAGTCGGCTTATGGTTCTGGTTTGGGATGAATAATCAACCTGCACATCACGAAACTAAACCTAAGAAATATACAGAGTCTATCCAACTACACCATCACTCAAATTGACTGATAAATTCACCCACTAATTGCCACTAATTGATTGTAAATAAACCGAGGAGATGTCATGAGAGCGATTATCAATGGAAAACTGACTGATTTACCAGAAGGTGTCACAGTCGAAGATTTGAGAAAGAGATTACCAGAAATTGGTAATGATGACGTGATGGAAGAAGGTTTTGGTGGAACTCGACCTCTAAAAAATACAGAAGCACTCAAAGAAGGTTCAAAAGTATGGACTGTTCCCAAAATTGTTAAAGGCTCTAGAATTTGGGATTTGGAATTTTAGATTTTTGATGTGTTTCCAATTAGGATTAATGGTGGTGAAATATGACAGTGACAATTAATCAAGAAAAATCCGGGTTTAAAGCAACTGCAAGATTGCTAGAAGAACTCAACATTTTAGAAAAAGTTGCCAAGAATATTATTGTTGGTAGCAAGACTATTGGCAATATGAAATATACAGCTATTTTAGTTAAAGGAATGCCGTTATCGTCCAAAAAATTCACTGTTTCTAATAGTGATCTTTTGTTTTTGTTACCGCTAGATTATCCCAGACTTCCGCCCATTGGTTGCTATCTTAACTACCCTTGGAATACGACAGGAGAAGGAGACCATCACTTTACCAGACAAAGTTACTATGGAGCGCCATTTTTAAGCGATGAAGGATGGTATTGGTATTGCGTTGGTCTAGGTGGAGGATTTAATCGAGAGGTTTGGCTCAATTCTTGGAAACCCACTAATCCGGTTGATAAAGGACATAATCTAGCTACATTATTTATCACTGCACGTCACGCAATTAACAGCGATGAATAATTTGTTATTGGTCATTTGTCATTTGTTATTGGTTATTCTTTATTAACTAATAACTAAGTAGTTAAGTGGAATTAAATATCAGATAAAAACCTCAAACTCAATCCCTCTCCCCTGCGTCCTTAGTCAGGAGAGAGAAGCTAGACGCAGAGTGAGGTTTGATATTTAATTTTACTCACTTATAGCGTTTACTAATCACATGAGGTACATCATAGTTCCCTCCTCGCTTGCGGGGAGGGGGTTGGGGGTGGGGTTCAGTACCTACTCAACTGAGAACCGCTATATTTAGCAATCATCAATCACTATCAATCACTAATTGAGGGTACAAATAGCATGAAAACTCAGAAACAAGCAGCAGAAATTTCTCTACATATACCCCCACAAATGTGGCAGCAGTTTCGCCAATCAATCATCAAGTCTCGGACTATGAATGAAGAAGTTATTGGTTTCTTTTTCTGCAAACGTCAGCAAATATCAAAAAATAAAATTCGCTATATTCCCAAAGCCTGGGTTGTTCCTTTACCTGATTGTTACGAAGGTCAATCTGCAAGTGGATTAGTGTTAACACAAAAATTTCACTGGTATCTGCTCAAAAATTACCTAAATAAGGGATTACATGTGGTACATATACATACTCATGCTGGTGATATGAGTCCTGATTTTTCCTGTGTTGATGACCGTTATGAATCGGAATACTCTCGATTTATTGCGTCAAGTTTCCCCAAAAAACCACGTTTGATTTCTGGAGTATTTGACGAGTCGTTACAACAATCTCAATTTCGGATTTGGGATAGGAAAGGACAAAGCTATCAGAGCATTAAATGCTATCAATCATGGTTAGAGCTTTCGGGAAATAGAGAATTATTGAATAATCCAAACTTGCAAAACAATGTAGAGTCAATGTTTGTGCGACAAAAAATATTTGGTAATAGTTGTCAAAAACAGCTTAATGAACTCAAAGTTACTCTCATAGGCTGCGGTGGTATTGGTTCAATTTTTGCTGAATTATTAGGTCGTTTGGGTGTGAAAAATTGGGTATTAATCGACCCAGACCGTTTAGAAACAGTTAACCTCAATCGAATGCCTGGAGCTACACAAGAAATGGCTGACCAACGATGGTATAAAGTGGATTATGTGAAATACTTAATTAAGAAAATATATCAAGCAGGTTCTTGTGTAAAAGCCATCTCAACATCAATTGAACATGAATTAGCTAAACAAGAAATTGCTGCTTCTGATTTAATTATTGTGGCTACAGATAATCACCTTTCTCGCCAAGTCGCCCAAGAATTAGCATTAGAATATATGCGTCCTTTAGTCTGTCTTGGTACTCATATCGATATCAATAAATCCGATAATACACCACGGATGTACTGTCGTGTTACTGTTCCACCTTTGGGTGGCGGCTGGTGTTTGATGTGTGGGAACATTATTAATTTGCAAAGAGCAGCTTTAGAATCTGCACCGATTGAAATTAACCAAATTACTGCTAGTGCAGGTTATTTAGAAGGGATTGATGACCCCGCAGTTTTTTGGTTAAATAGCATTTGTGGTAGTACAGGTGTTGGAATAATTCACGGGATGGTGAGTGGGTTTCTAAATTTAGATGCAGGGATTGACTGGATTTATGAGTTTCCTGGTTCTGTTTGGCACAAAACAAATATAGAGCCTTTAGAAACTCCTGATTGTTATTTTTGCTCAATGGAGAGTAGGGAGTAATACAATACGGTTCAGTTAAGGCTAAAATCTTTGTCAAAGTCAACTTTTTTAACGAACCGCAGAGGAAACAGAAAGAAGAGAAAAAATGCTTAACTGAACCGTATTGGGGAGTAATAAGCAATTCAAAATTTAATTGGAAATCTTACTTTCCAAGAGGATGGCATACTCAAGTTTGTTAGTTAATCTAAGCCTTGGCGTATAGGATTTACGGTTATACAAATAAAGCCTACTGGGGTAACAGATTCCAAATTTAGGAGACGATGGTTATGAAATATTCTTTGCGTAAAGAATCAAAAGAAGGATCTACTATATCCTTTGAGCAGGTGCAGCAAGAACCACCTTTGTGGAAATCTCCCTTAACTTGGCTTTGCGCTGTTGGTGGTGCGTTGCTGATTGGACTTCCTGTGGTTATGGACAGGTTTACCCATCGGGTGAATAGTGCATTTTTGGTAGATGTATCTCTGTCAAACCAACCTTACCAAACTTCCCTAGAGGCGCTTTGTCGCCAGTATGTTGAGCATTTGGTGGAGGGTGATGTCCGAATTTTAGGGAAGTTTGCAGATCGGGCGATAATATTGAACAATCAGGAGTTTCAAGAGCGCGATCGCCTTTCCATACAAAACCAATGCAAACATATTACCACGCAACCATCGGGAATTGGTCGAGTTCCAGGAACATCGTTAGTTGAGGCGCTTTCTCGTTTAGAAACAGAGATTGGGCATCAACAAAGCCAAGGGAATACTCAGCCTGTGGCGGCGGTAGTCGTTATCCAAGCTGCGGAACTTGTCAATCACCAACAACAAGATTTTAGTGTGATTAAATCAAAGATTGAGGCTATTATCCACAAAGGTGGTGCAGTAGCGATTATTGGCCCGGATATCGATTTGCAGAACCAATTAAGCCGTCAGCTTAGTTCGGTTAAAAATACTCAAATTTGTACCTACTCTGACGGTCAGGCTTGTCTCGATTGGCTCTTCCAAATCGCCCGGAAATAGACCTTTCCTAGTAGGTATTAAGATAATTGTAGTAGTTGCAGGAACAGAGAAATGATACCAGAAATTCCACCAAACCGCAAAGATAGACTTGAACGATGGCTGAAAATTTCGCCAAGAATTTTGTTCAGAATGCCAGACTTTGATAGAGCAAATATTATAGCAGCAATTAAAGAATATGCCGAATATAATTTAGCGAATTCGCAAATTGCTAAATATGATGCTGTGCGCTCTCGCCGTTTATCACGTAATCACCGACAGATTACCCAATTTATTGTTATTTTAGCAGGGTCTTTGACTTTTTCTGTAGCCCCTCAATTACTTGCTAAACAGTCAGGACGAGGAGCTTGGGCAATATCGGCGGGTTTGTTAGGCGGCGGATTAGCCAGCTTTTATGCCCATAGCAATGCAACTAAGGTGCTAACAGGAATTAAGCTGAAAAACAGTACACAAAATACTCGAAAAGCCATTTTAGATAACAAAAAGTAAAGAGATTTTATGCTGGAAGAGAATTTTAATCAGTTTGAGGAAACCCCTGAAGACGTATATACTCTAAAGTCAAAGCGAAAGGCTTAATGAAATCGAGGGAATCCATGATAGTAAACCGGAGAAAGAGGCACTGGTTATTAGTATATCCCTTAGTATTATTGAAGCAGGTGTTGCCTTTTATATGATTGCCTCGGCTGGTGTTTTTATTGCTTCAATGGTGAGCTTGTTTCCTGTGGCTTTGCTTTGGGCGATCGCTAACCACCATGCCGAAAAGGTAGAACTACCAGAAGCTTACGATGAACTAGTAGAAAAATATTATGAAACAATTCAAGAATCATCCTGAAAAAATTAGCCTAGAATCTGTACTCACTCTGGAAATAATTCCTAATGAACGAGACTACAAAGAACAGATTATTGATGCTCGTCTCAAGTGGATTTCCGAAAATGACCCTTATAATCCTCTGAAGAACTTTAGCATGGTTGATTCTCAAATTGAGATAGATTTTTTTGTGTCCCGCCAACAAGAATTAGAACAAGAAAAAGAAAGGCATATTCATCAGCGAATGCTTCAGTTGCAAGAAGAGGTACAAGAAATTAAAACGGACAAACCGCCTGAATTGGCTATCAGCTTAATCGGGCCAGATTATGTGGTACAGGATAAAATTCAAAAATATCGAGATCAAGAAACCAGAAAACGAGAAGCAATCTGCCATAATGAAGTTCAATTAATTACAGGCAGATATAATAGCCTCAAACAGCAATGCGAAGAACGGATTAGTCAAGCTCGTGCTAACTATCAAGCTGCCTTTCGCATCTGGCAAGAAGAGCGCGGCTGGGGAGCGGAGGGGCAGAGGGGGAGGGGAGCCGAGGAGGAGAGGGGAAAGAGGTAAGAGTAACTTTTCAATTCTTCCCAATGCCTCCTGCCCAATCGCCAATCGCCAACATCCAATACCCAATACCTATGAAAAACTACTTTTTTCAAGCTGCTAAGATATTTTTTAACCCGGAAACCCTTGTTCCTTTTCTTATCGGCACGATTTTTTTATCTGTCTTGGGGAATGCTCTCACCCAAATATTGTTTAATGTTTTTGGCACTACCACAACTGCTGCTGTGGGAATTGCTTTCGGTTCTGTATTGATTTTTATGTTTTCAGTCTGGTTTTTGGCTAAGTCGTTAAGCAAAATGCGATCGCCTGAAATCGATTTAGGTAAATTGCCGCCCAAGCAACACAAAGGACTAATATTGTTAGTCAGTCGGGATGAACCTTGTAAGAAAGCAATAGAATATCATCTGCCAGAACTAGAATATTGTTGGTTAATTTGTTCTTCTCAGTCTCTTAATTTAGCTAAAAAGTTAAAGCAGGATTTTCCTAAGTTAAAAATCGCCGAACCAATTATTGTCAACGATATCTACGATCCTCTAGAATTCTATCAAGAAGTGAAAAAAATCTATAACTACCTCCCTCCAGGATGGATAATAGAAGATGCGATCGCTGATTTTACTGGCATGACTGCCCAAGGTAGTGTAGGAATGGTACTTGCTTCGTTGTCTGTACAAAGTCCCTTACAATATACGCCAGCAGAATCTTTTGATGGACAACCTAGTGGTTATTCTCTCAACCCCATTGAAATTACTCTCAAGCAGCAGTTTCGTAGAGGGACAAACTAAGTAAACTTTTTATCCATGTCAATGTTTATACTTTTGGTTTAAGTTCTCAGGCGAGCGTTATTGCTAAATATTTTACTTAATTTCAGTAAAAGTATTGTTATATCTAGGTTTGAGACAATTTGTAAGAGTTTTGTATCAGCTTCATCGACGCATCTCGGCAAATCGCCCAAACCCTATATTTTTCGTTGAGATGCGTCGATTGCTTACAGGGAGAGGGTTTGAGGTATGTGGTTTGCTCAATTTTTACTAAGGATGTACAATCTTTTTAGAGATGCGTCGATTTGGCGGCTGAAACCTTTACTGGGTAAAGGCTCCTAGACGAACTCCCTACCGATTGGGTTAAATCGGATTAGTTGGAAACAATCGAGAGGTAGCATTGAGGCTACTTGAGACAGAGCTTGCCCTACCGATTGGGTTAAATCGGATTAGTTGGAAACTTTTTGAAGCCGCTGTGATCCTATGGTTTTTAGCCCTACCGATTGGGTTAAATCGGATTAGTTGGAAACAAAAGCAGCACCAAGAAGAGCTTTTGCAATAGAATTCCCTACCGATTGGGTTAAATCGGATTAGTTGGAAACTTTTAACAGTTTCAAAACCAGATTCAGACAACCCTACCGATTGGGTTAAATCGGATTAGTTGGAAACAAGAAGTCGGCATTGGCATATCCCCTCCGTCAGCCCTACCGATTGGGTTAAATCGGATTAGTTGGAAACTTGAGAACGATTCATATTAACTCCTGATTGGACCCTACCGATTGGGTTAAATCGGATTAGTTGGAAACTTAACAATTCCCCCATAGCCAAGCTCAGTTTCGCACCCTACCGATTGGGTTAAATCGGATTAGTTGGAAACGACAGAGTCTCATGGGAAAGAATTTCTCTCCTCTGTCCCTACCGATTGGGTTAAATCGGATTAGTTGGAAACCATTCATGATTGCTGACTTCTTCATAGCCTCCTACCCCCTACCGATTGGGTTAAATCGGATTAGTTGGAAACGCTTGTTGAGTCGAACTACCCTTCGTGGTGGCTTGGGTGGACCCTACCGATTGGGTTAAATCGGATTAGTTGGAAACGTTATAATCTAGGTTGAACGAAAAGGAAAACTAAAACCCTACCGATTGGGTTAAATCGGATTAGTTGGAAACATTCGCTTTGTCCGGTTAAAGATAAGCGAACAAAACCCTACCGATTGGGTTAAATCGGATTAGTTGGAAACGCCTTCGTAACGTCGGAATCTTTCTCTGAAATTATTTCCCTACCGATTGGGTTAAATCGGATTAGTTGGAGTCTATACTTAGAAATACTTGTCTATAAAAGCTAGAAAACTTATCAATACTTTAAATCCCTGCCTAAGTGCCTTTAAATGGCTTCTAGGACAAGGATTTTGTGAAGCATTGGGTTGAAACAGACAGAGTGTATTGTGTTTAACAAGCAAGTTTAAGGCTTACATAGCGATTTAAGCTAACATTTTGCTCTGCTGCTTCTATAGCTAATCTACGGTGATGCTCTGGAGGAATGCGAACTTGAAATTTACCACTGTAGTTTTTTTCGGCAATTGGTTCTGGAATCCTTTCATTATTCGCTTCCATATCAATCACCACATCTTGTACTAGGTTTGTAATCCCTTCAAGTGCAGCAGGACGATTTTCATGAAGAAAAGACAGGCTAGAGAACTCAGCACATAGCCCTACAAATTCTTGATCTTCTTCTGACCAAGTAACTTTATAAGTATAGTGTTCGTGGTTAACCATCTTGTATATCCTCCATTTTTTCAATAGCGTCTAAAACCTGCCTGACTTGATAAACCTTTGCTTTTCCATTCTTTTCTTGAATGTTGACGCGTGGATTTTCAGCCCAAGGCGTTTTATAGATACAATGGCTTGTTCCTTGCTGTCTAGGTTCTCCAAAGTAATGATTGCAGACCTTCATTAAATCGGTAAAGTTAACATTCTTAGGATTGTTCTTTATCTGAGCAAGGATTTTTTCGATTTGTGCCATAAGTTTTTATACTAAGTTTTAATCAACAAGTAGAATGTTTCTACAAAATGACTACGACTTAGTATTAACTTTAAACTAATAATAGTATCAATATTCATACTATGTCAAGCAACCATTGTCAAAATCTTAAAAGTTTTAGGTCAAACAATTCCGGCAAATCATGTATAAAGAGTGCTGACTTACTCCGCTTATAGTACTGAATTAAAAGTAGTACTGAGTTAAAAGACCACTCACAAAGAGTGGGGTATCAACGTTTTCTCAGTAAGAAGATTACACCCACAAGGGGCGGGGCTTGTTCCAAGTACATAAGTGCTGAGTATTTTTTTTTACTTACTCACAGGATTTTTATTAACTTCTTCCTCTTTACCATAGCGATAGAGAATTAATTTTCCTTGAGAAGAACGACAGCTAACCCGCACTCCTTGAGTCACGCGAAAGTGGTCAACATTTCCCATATTAGTATACTTGTCATACTGCAATCCTCCATGTTTTTTGAGAATAGCAGTATCACCACCAGAATCTTTTAAGAGACAAGAGACTTTAGCTAAAGTCTCTTGTAACTTTACCCTTGGTTGCTTCTCCTTTACCTTTTTGTAGTCAGCTTCAAAGGAATCTTGATATTCTAAATTGAAGAAAGAAAGTAAATCTTCTGAAAGCAAATCATCTTTACACTGATTCCAGATTAACTGTCCCCAAGTCGAAAGTATCATTTGCTCGTCAACTTCTGCAAGCATAGCTTCGGGAATTCCGACTGTTTCACTTGCAGAAAGTCCAGCATCAGCATCCAATAACGCTAGTTGATGTGTATAAGGTTTAATTAAAGAAACATCTACAGCTATAGGTAAGCGTGGAATCGTAATTAAATCAGACTTTTCACCTTCAAAGATATAAATTATTTCATCAGCATAAAACATCCCAATAGTATTGAGATAACCTTGTAAACTCTTGAAACTACCCACCAAATTAAAATAAATTTTGTATTGTTCCCGTTTCAATTGTGGTATCGTATCTTCTAACCAAACAATTAACGCATCAATTCCCAGAGAAAAAGCTTCAGTGCTAGCAGTAGAAAGCCCACTAGGAGCAAAAGTACTAGTATTATTTAATCCTTGTTTTCTGAGAAAATCTTCAACAATTTTAGCAGTAGTTTTACCTTGAGATGTATCGGTAGCAACGAGAAAATGAATATCTTCTTTTCCCTGACTTAAATTATCTTGATAAATGCCATAAATTCCATTCAACTCTGCACTAGCACGACGAATCTGGGAAGTTTTAGCACCTAAAAGTTGTTCGTCGGATCTTTGTTTGAGGATTGTAATAATCTGCTTAACATCCTCTGGTGTTTTATCTTCATTCAGATTTGCAGTATCCCGCAAGCGCGAATACCAATCTTTTTCGTCAAGATTAGCTCGGTTGATTTGATTGGTGAGTAAGCTAGTACCAATGGTAGAAATAATAACTTTACGCATGATAATTTAGAAAGCGGGGTGAAGATAATAAATATATTATCTTTAGTTGCGCCACGCTCATCAAAGATATCACCTGGGTTGAGGCGATACCTTTGCCAGAATTATCAGCAATCAATCGTCATCGAAATCATCCTCATCATCAAAATCATCATCCGTATCTAATTCTTCATCACTTATATCTGGTTCTGGACAGTCCACTTCTTCAACTTTATATGCACCCCAAAGGTAATTTTCGGTTTGGCGATCGCATTGCTCCTCAATCCTCTGTAAGCTTTCTTCAGTGGTAGATTCATTACTTGAATTAAAATTAAACCCGAAAGATGTATCACTTGCCATAATTTTCTTCCTTCCAAACAACAACCAAATACTTTGATAGATTAATCTCGACGCATCACTCGTTTCATATCTTTATCATCATTAAAGGCTTTTCTAATCTTTTCAGCAACTCCGAGAGCGTTAGGAATAGTCAATAGAAAAAGCTTTGGATGAGAATAATCGCTCGAAAATATCCGAATATCTCCTAACAAAAGCGGTTTCTTACCTAAGCAGGTTCTACCAAAATCTAAAAGTTGGTATAAAAAACCTCTTTCTACCTTAATATCTACTATTCTATACAGTTCAATGAAATTTACTTCCTTCCAAAAAATACCAGTTTTAGTAATCAGCCTTTGAGTAGTTAAAGTATAGTTGGTGGAGCGAATTTGGAGGAATTTCCAATATAAATATGGCAAAGGTAAAATTGTCCAACCAAAAATAATTAACAGCAGATTCCAGAGAAACCTTTCAACAACAATTTTGAATAGAGAAGGATGAAAGTTTAAAATTCCTGACTCTGCTGCTGGCGAAATCATCCTTCCTTTGTAAACGTTCTTCATTGTCTATACTCCGAATTGCTATGTAGTTGCCTTTTCTGATTGCAATTGGAGTATGACATAGCAGTGGAAAGCGAGGATTCCAAAGTAGAAAGTATTCTTAACGATTAAATGTAGGTCTTGTCCCCCAAGTTAAAGCTAATTGTGCTTTCTCTAATCTTTCAATGAAAGGTTTAAGTTGGTCTCCTTCAGTTTTATGTCGCCAAGGTGAGTTGGGTGTGCGATCGCCATGAAACACCGTGACAATTTCTAAATATTTATTTCCCTCAATAGGTAACATGCGATGCCATACAGAACTCACAGATGTAGGACGATTATCTCTTTTTTCTTTACCGTCTTCAATCTTGATCCCGCGCCCACCAATAGCAGGGGTATATTTAAAAATTTCTTTTCCATGAAAAAGATTTATCGCCTGTGATGTATCTGTTTCTAAAGCATAAACAGTAACATTGTTAGGATGCCATGTTTCCCGCCAAGTATTCATATAATCTGGCGACTCTTGACGGTTATTTGGTTGCTTAGAATTTAATTGAAATGGAAATTGCTGAGTGTCTCGATACAACTTTGATAAAAAAGCTTCTAAATCTTGCTTACTTTTAATTCCCACAAAATTTAGATCGCTACATTCCCAATGACAACCGATCGCTCTAGTTTGATAACTAGGCATAAACCCAGGATGCCAATCACGAAGATCGCACTTGTGCCAAACTCGCCGCCAAGATTTGCCAAACCCGCCCATAATATAAGCAAATCGGAATACCGAGCGCAACCAATTAGCCTCACGTTGAGGTAGAGAAACTAATAACTTGCCTTGCATCTTAAAAATAGGTGTTTTTTCATGTCCTTGTGTTTGATTCTTACCGAGAAATGCCTGGGTTTGCCAGTACATATCTGACTTCCCCGTAGCACGATCGTGACCAAACAAATAGTTTAGTTGCTTGTCAATAAAACTGCGATCGCTGCACACTCCACTTAGCAATCGGGTGACATGACCCCGTATAGATGCTTTAAACTGATTGGGTCTAAATTCTGGAACATCAGTTCTCAATAAAGAACTAACTCCCGTACCCAATAGTGGAATAATCAGGTTGTATTCTTGCTGTGGGCGTGGCGGCTGCCCAATTAAACCGTATCCCGTACTTGTTTTCCCCCCAATTCCTGCTACCAATGCTGACTTCATCCATTCCTCTACCCGTTGCCATTGTTCGAGTATTAGCTGTTGACGGCAACTTAACTCAAATACTAGTTTGGGTTGATAAAGAGTAATTGCTGCATAAGCATGGGGAGAAGTTATTTTAATTCCTACTTGGCGGTCTTGTTGGGGATGAATAACATCTACTATCCGTCCTCCTGCTGTCCAATCATCAAGTGGATATGCCCGATGAAATCTTAGTTTTTTTGCTATTTCGAGTTCTGTTGGTGTTAATTTATTTCGTCGTAGCCAGTGTTGAAATAAACCCTTAATTCCACTACCAGGAATCATAGGAATACCTTCACTATCGATGACTGGACGAATAATACTATCTTGACCACTATTACTACTCAATCGTCCCGGTAGTTTTAATAAAAAGCGGTACATATTACCATCTAAGCCAAGAGATGGTTGTAACTTTTGATAAGTAGGACTGAGATCGGAGCTAGGCTGTACCCACTCATCTACCCATCTGATGAGATGTGGATTTTTTCCTGCGTTTTGTAGACTACAACGTTCTTTAATTTGCGCCCGATACATCATCCGAATTTCTTCTGGAGTAACGTCACTTCGTGGCTGAAACTCTCTTGATCGATCCTCAGCTTCAGATATTTTCACAGTTATTCCTTTTTGTTGATATGCCTTAGCAAAAGCATCTTTTAAACTCATAATTTATTACCCACTGATTATTTTTCATTTCTGGAGCGATCGCGTTGCTTGAGTCGTTGAGTCCACCACACTAAAGAATCGCACAATTGAGTTAATACTGCTAAAGTGGCGCGAGTATCAGCTAAGGACATTTGACATAATTTAGTTGTCACTTCTCTAACTCCCGCAACGTTATTACCTGAAATAGTACAATCGCGATCGGGTAACTCAATTCCCGCATTCAACATAATCTTTGCTAATTCTTTCCAGACATCACACCAATAAATTCTTTTGTTTCGATCTATGGCACTGTTTCTATCATCCCGTAAATGTTCTCCCCAAAATCTTTCTAGTCCATAAGCTACGGCAATTCGCATTTTATGAGATTCATTTATTACTTGCGAATCTTGACAATATCTCAATACTAAATCGTAGGCATGACGATCGAGTGAGTAAGCATGAAATCCGATTCCTAGCGGTTCTGGAGCAAAGATTTCTGTTTGTTGAGTTGGAACATTGCTGGGAACATTAGGTCGTTTTGGTGTATTTTCAGTCATAATTATGCCTCTGTTGAATTGTGTAAATTCACTTCTGTTCGTCCAAATCCTATCGATTCTAATCCACCAAAATAAAACTCTTTTGCGTTAATATCGTGATTGTGTGAAGTGGGATTAGTTTTAGCAATTGGCCAGCCAGAGTCTTGAGTATAATCATCCCATTTGACATCTTTTTTGATTTTTTTCTTCTCATCATTTGGATCTTGCTCTTCGTAATGACGGCGTAGAGCAAGAGGAAACACTAAAATAGTCTTTTCTGGTAATGCCTCGACGTTGAAAAAAGCTTTATCATCCACTATTTTCTCATCTTCCTTTAGTTTCACTCGACTCTGACGGTATAATGACATATCATGAATCAGAGACATATCGGCATCATTGACCACAACAAATCCATATTTTTGAGCGAATGTTCCGGCACATTTTTTATAGTAGGTTAATTGGCTATCGGCTTTTTCTCCTAAGTTAATAAAACCCAAATTAAAAAATAATTTTTGGGCGTTAACTCCACTGTGCATATATGGCTGAATATTGAAGCCATCTTTTCCCCCGGTAATACGATGATATCTTTTGAGGAGCAGTGGACAAGAAACCATAACCACAGGTTGATTTGGGCAATAGACAGGCAGCCAGACAACTGAAGCATATTCAAATTTAACGAGTGCTTCTGTCGTCGAAATTGGCTGTTTTTTTTCATCGCGATCGCCTGCTTCACGTCCATACCAAAAATCAACTTTTTGAGGGTTATACTCTCGCATATCTGCCCGAAACCTACCCCGAATTGAACTACCGGGGATAATCCCAGTTTGAGTAAATTGGTCACGGAAGATTAAATTCAAATTCCCGGTTTCTTCTCCTGCACTCGCACCGACGTGCAGGGGGGCTAAGGTTTCGATAATGCCGTAGGCTTTTTTATACATTATTGCTCCATGTATTGATAAATTTCACGCAGATTTCAACCAGTAAACTGATAACTGTTAAGCGATCGCCTCATTTGGGGCGTACCATTGCACTTGGTAAAGGTAAGGCTAAACCACATCCCCAGCGTTTCAAAAATGGGCCTTCTTTGGGAAACCATTCATCAGGCCATTCTTGCCAAGCGTTGAGAGGGGTTTTCATCACATAAACAGTTCCCGCCGGAGTCGCATATCGTCCCCGTGACAGTCTTTTGGTTTTTCCCTCACCGCCCAGTCGATAGCGGAAAGGATGAGGGCGTTCAGTAAGGAGAGTTTCTAAATAGCGATCGCAATCCCACACCGCAGGATAACGAGTTGATAGGCGATTTGACCCCCAAATTGCTGGGGTAATTAAGGCAAAACTCTTGCCTACAGCCTGTGTCAGAAGTTGTTGGAGATATTCATCTAATGGCAGACATCGCACATCTACCATGTGTCCTTCACCTCCAAAGCGATACCAACCATCGTTAACTTTGTCATTGCAGAGATAAACTAAGCAGTAGTCGGGGTCTAGTTGTACGCCGTTTTCTAAAAATAAACTGCCTCTTTCGCTTCCGTCTTCTAGTTTTTCTATCTTGACGCGCCGTTCGTCTTCTCTCAGTTGGGGGTGCAAATGGGGAATTGATTTCCAAGGTACGAGGCGATCGTTTTTTTTCTCAAGCCATACTTTTTTACCTATCCATGTTTTTTCATCCCAGTCTTTAATAGCTATCCAACTACCACTTTCAAATTTACCTGATGGTGATTGCCCTGTTTTATTCTGCCATTTCTCGCCATTCCAACTTAACTGATATGTAATGTTTTCGGCTCCTTTATCAACTAAACAATTAAAAGGTGTGGGAACATAAAAGTTTTGCGGAGAATCACTTTTTGCCCAAAAAGGGCCAGCAAAGTGTAAAAGTTTTATTCTAGCTTTGAGTTTTTCTGTGTCTGGTTCTTCTTGGGTATATGTGGCAGCAAATAAACCAGATAAGCTGGCTGTACTAGGAGGAAAACTTGTCCCGGAGCGTCCTACTAAGTTGTCTGGTGATAAAAATCTACCAGCACTGCCATATAAAAAACCTAATGGTTCAATTATAACTAAATATTTAAGAAGTGATTCTGTTGTTGAATTACTGCTAGAACTTCCATCCGCTATTTCTACTGCTGACATAATTGAAATCCTATTTTTGCAAGATTAATAATCCAGTTATTCAAGGCTTTATTGACATCTTTACAGTCTTTTTTATTACCTAATATGCCATACGAGATGATTTTTTTATTTGGATCATCTTGCTCATGTTGATTCCAAAGTATTTTTTCATTTTTAAGATTGAGGCATTCCTTTTTAGCAGTGAAATAAATCCCAAATAAGGCTAAAGCTATATCAGTTTGTTCACCTTTAAAAGCGTGACGAGATTCTAGTAACGCTACATCTGCATGGATATGTCCCCAGTTGGCTTTTTCGCCTGTTTGTTCGTTGCGATCGCAATATCCTTCCAACACTTCCTGCAAACACCACCAAGGACACACCCAGTCTAAATAATTACCACCATTAAACAATATGCGAATAGCCAAGCGATCGCGTCCTTGATTTTTGGCATTTTTCTCGGTTTCTCGGCAATTTTGTAGTATATCTCGCTGGGGAACACCCGGTGCAGCCCAGACAAATCCAACACTAACGCCAATTGGTATTTTATGTTTTTTCCATAAGGCGTTATCATTTACAGAATTGAAGTTATAAAACCAATCAAGACATTCTTGAGCCTTAAGTACAGGTTCCCTAAATAAGTTTTCGGCTTCTATTTGATTTAGACCTGCTTCTTCTACTGCATCTTGTAAGCTTGGATCATCTGCATAATTTACTTTGATAATTTGAACGAATTCATGTCTAAGTTTCCAAGAGATTTTTACGTCTTTCTGTAAACCTTTTTCATCGAATTCTTTTCGGAAATCAGTTATTTCTTTTACCAACTTGGGTGACTGTTTTACCACAGCATTGCTTCAGGGCTATTTCATTCTAAATGTAGACGCGATATGGTAAGATGCAGCGCCAGTTATACTTCAAGCATCTATTATCGTGTCTGAAATCGAAATTAT